>CACZHK010000030.1 GCA_902780915.1 Pseudoselenomonas ruminantium
TAGTTAAGCACCAAGAGGCCGAAAGTACTTGCCTGGAGACGGGCTGGGAGGATAGGAAGCTGCTGGTTGAGCTGAAGCACCCTGCGGGGTGCTTTTTCTATGTCATTTCTCCAGGGGAAGGCTTAATTTTTTGTGTCCAAGGTGTTGACACGGTACCCTAAACCCTCTATAATTATAACCTGTGAGTGATGCAACACCTGATTCAGTTTAGATCTACCAACTTTTCTTGTAAGCTCACATGGTTCACTAGCTCAGTTGGTAGAGCACCTGACTTTTAATCAGGTTGTCCCGGGTTCGACCCCCGGGTGAGCCACCATGATGGCCCGGTAGTTTAGTTGGTTAGAACGCCGCCCTGTCACGGCGGAGGTCAGGGGTTCAAGTCCCCTTCGGGTCGCCATTATGCCTCGGTAGCTCAGTTGGTAGAGCAGGGGACTGAAAATCCCCGTGTCAGTGGTTCGATTCCGCTCTGAGGCACCATTTTGAAAGATAATCCGCTTCGGCGGATTTTTTTGTATGTGTATTCAGGAAAGCAGAGGTTGGGCACGAGTGGAAGCGTTGTTATCTTCATTTGGGGTGGTGTTCCTGGCTGAGATGGGGGATAAGACCCAGCTGCTGGTGATGGCCTTTGCAGCTAGATATCATTGGCGGCCGGTGCTGGGAGGCATGCTGCTGGGAATCCTGGCAGTTCACTCTTTGGCTGTGGCGGCAGGAAATGTCATTGGCAGCTACTTGAACCCTGAGCTGATGCAGGGGATAGCGGGAGCAGCTTTCCTTGCTTTTGGTATCTGGACACTGCGTGGGGAAGCGGAAGAGGACGAAGCCCATGATTCTGTTCGCAGCCCTTTCTGGACCGTGGCAACGGCCTTCTTTGTGGGGGAGATGGGGGACAAGACCCAGTTCGCAGCCATGACTGTGGCGGCGGCTTACCCCAGCTGGCAGCTGGTGCTCACTGGCGCAGTGCTGGCCATGGTGCTGGCTGATCTCATGGGAGTCATCTGCGGGGCGTTGCTGCACAAGCGCTTGCCGGAGAAGAAACTGCAGCTGTTGTCCGGGGGAATTTTTATTCTATTTGGTGCAGTGACATTGATTCAGTTGGTAATTGCAACTTTTTAAAATTTAATTAAATTTTAATTTACTTTTTCAAAGAAAACTGCGATAATATATATGAGAAGAAATTACGTTAACTTTATCAACTAATTGAAATGGGGTTGAAAAGTATGAAAAAGGTTAGGCATATCATAGCCATGATGAGCATGATGGCACTTATGCTGGTGATGTTGACTGCATCGGCTTTCGCCGCCACGAATTGGGATAGCGCGACGGTGATGGTGACGGCGGAGGGCACCGGCGTGGCTCCTGCCACGGCGTATAATTCTGTTCAGGCCCGTATGCTGGCCCGCAGGGCGGCTATTGTGGACGCATATCGCCAGCTGGCCGAGCAAATCAAGGGTGTCAATGTGGATGCGGACACCACTGTGGAGAATATGATGGTCACCAGTGATGTCGTTCGCACGCATGTGAGCGCTCTGGTGCAGGGAGCCCGCATTGTGGAGGAAAAGGATCTGGGTGGAAGCGGCTACAGTGTCACCATGCAGATTCCTGTTTTTGGCGTGTCCAACTCTCTGGCTTCTGCTGTTATTGAGCGTCCCCAGGCGAAGGAAACTTTCCCGCCTGTGGTGCCTAAGGTGCAGCCTTCTGTGCCGCTTCCTGCCTCTGAGTATGGCTTCCCTTCTTCTACCCAGCCCGTTTATGGCAAGGGCAGCTCCGCTTCATCTGCTCCTGCCGGCCGTGCCATTGGCGGCTATACCGGCCTGATTGTTGACTGCCGTGGTCTGGGCCTCAAGCCTGTCATGAGCCCGGTCATCAAGAATGCTGAAGGTACTCCTATCTATGGCTACAAGAATCTTGATTATGACAAGGTCATTGAGAACGGCATGGCAGGCTACACCACGGATGTTTCCAGGGCCTCCCGTGCAGGCAGCAATCCTCTGATAGTCAAGGCTGTGAGCCTGGATAACCACAATGGCAATCCTGTCCTGTCTGTGGCAGATGCCAACCGAGTGCTGATTGAGAACGGTGCCACCGGTTTCCTTGATTCTGCCCGCGTGGTATTCCTGCGCTGAGACTTTTCATATGTTAGATGAGGGCTCCCGTCAGGGGGCCCTTTATTGCGTTTTATTTGCCGCTGGGACTTGCGAAGATTACTGACATTTAGTACAATAATGGTACAACAATATAAAATAAGAATACAAATAATTTATTGAGGGAATAGGAGCGTGCAGGCATGTTTTTGGAAGAACGTCAGGAAATAATATTGCAGATGCTGGCCCAGGATGGCAAGGTGCGTGTCAGGGAATTGAGCGAGAAATTCAAGGTCACTGAGGACTGCATCCGCAAGGATCTGGGCTCTCTGGAGAAGCAGGGCAAGCTGAAGCGCACCTACGGCGGTGCTGTCAGGCTGCGCGAGAACAGCCATATGGTGGAGGTGAGCAAGCACCGCCATACGGATGTGGAGGCCAAGCAGCGCATTGCCCAGGCAGCAGTGCGCCTGATCCATGAGCATGATATGGTATTCCTGGATATTTCCACCAGCAATCTGGCCATTGCGGAGCTACTGGTGAAGTCAGACCGTGATATTACTGTAGTGACCAATATGATCGACATTCTGGTGGTGCTGGCCCGCAATCCCAAGATCCGTGTGGTCTTTGCCGGTGGCAAGATCAACAAGAGCCGGGATGGCTTCTGGGGCGGCATGACGCTGGACTTCATTTCCCGCCTGAAGCCGGATATTGCCTTTGTGGGGGCTGTAGGCGTGGATGTGAAGGAGAACAGCGTTTCCACCTATGATATTGATGACGGCATCAACAAGGCCGCCATCATCCGCCACAGCAAGAAGGCTTATGTGGTGGCAGAGGCCCGCAAGCTCTCCACCGATGGCAACTACAACTACACCACCCTTGATACACTGTCCGGCCTGATTACCGATTCCCTGCCGGATAAGGAAGTTCAGGATGCCGCCGATTCCTATGGAGTGGAGATTATCTTGCCGTGAAAATACCAGCTTTCTTGAGCTGGAGGGAATTTCATAGCGTTACTATGAAGGGACTGAAGGTATTTTTCTTTTACCTGGCAGTCCTTTCCCTTTTTCGGCTTATCTTTATGGCAGGGCTGCATGAATATCTGGGGCAGGGGACAGGCTCCAGTGATATTTATGCGGCCTTGTTGCGGGGCACAAGGCTCAGCATGCAGACGGCGGGAGCGCTGACTCTGGTCAGCCTGGTGCCTGCTCTGGCTGCCCATTATCTGCTGCCCTTTTGGAAAAAAGCAGAGCGCTGCCTGTGGCTGTCGCTTAACGGCGTATTGCTTGCAGTGCTTGCCATTCTCTTTGTGGCGGTGTTCCCTTACTACCGCCTGTTCCATGCCAACTACAATCAGATGGTCTTCAACGGGGCCAATGATGATATCGAGGCCTTGTTCTGGACTTTCGTGCAGCAGTACAATCTGCCTGTGCGGCTGGCGGGGGCCTTGCTGCTGGCCTATGTGCTTTACCGCGCTTTGAAGTGGCTGCTGGAAAGCAAAGAGGAATTTTTCCACCCAGCCAGCTGGCCTATGCCCTTGCGTTATCTGCTGCGTGCAGGTTATTTGGGACTTTTGTATCTGGTGAGCCTGTTGGGCATCTTCGGCGGCAGCCTGGGGTGGCAGACGGCGGTGGATTGGGAAAATGCCGGGGTTACTAAGGACGATTTCCTCAACGAAGCGATTCTGGACAGCCCACAGGCTCTTTACCGGGCCTATGAGCTGAACCGCCGTATGCTGGCCTGCAATGGGCTGAATTTCACTACAGAAGATATAAGGCTCTTGGCGGCCTATATTTCCGGGCAGCCTGCGGATTCTGACAATCTGGACGATTACCTCAGCCGGAAAGCGCAGGGGGCGGCCATCGAAAAGCCGCGTCAGGTCTTTGTGGTGCTTTCCGAGAGCCTGGCCAACTGGCCTTTGCTGCCTGAGTATGATTATCTGTCTGTGGCTCCTGAACTGCGGGCGCTGCTGCAGCAGGAAGATTCGGACTACTGCCCCGCCTTCCTCCCCAATGGAGCCAGCACTGTTTCGGCTGTGACGGGGGTGGTGACGGGTTTTGCTGATGCCAACCTGTACCTCACCATCATGCCCGAGTCCTTTGCCGCGCCCTATCCTACGGCGGCGGCTCCTCAGATGGAAAAGCTGGGCTATGAGACCCATTTCTGGTACGCCGGCCCCGCTACCTGGGAAAGGATTGGTGCGTTCACCAAGGCTCAGGGCTTCAGTCACTTCTACAGCCGGGGGGATTTCGGCGAAGTGCCGGGCAGCGTCTGGGGCTGTGAGGACGAATGCCTGTATGCGAAGGTGCTGGAGGGGATAGACGAAGATAAGCCGGGTTTCCATGTGATTCTCAATGCTTCCAACCATTCTCCTTACGATGTGGAGGTGGAGGCCAAGGGCTTTCCCAAGGAAAAAGTCAGGGCATCCCTGCCTGAAGCATTGCGGCAGGACGAGGAACTGCTGCGGGAACTGGGGCATTACTGGTACGCCCAGCGGGAACTGGCCAGCTTCGTCAAGGAGGCCAGAGCGAAATTCCCGGACAGCCTCTTCATCATCGTAGGCGACCACGGCGACCGCTACAATCTGGAAAAGCAGCCCAAGACCTACGAAAGATACGGCATTCCTTTCATTGTGACGGGCAAGGGCATACACAAGGGGACTCTGCTGAAAGATTCCGCAGGCAGCCAGATAGATATCATGCCTACCATCTATGAACTGATTGCCCCGGCGGGCTTTGAGTATATGGCGCTAGGCTCAAGCCTTACCACCACTAATAACAGGGGAGTCAACTACGGTTTCTTCATAACCAGAAACGCCATCGGCAAAGCCGATACCGTACCCCTGGTGCCGGAGCCACTGGTAGATACTCAGCCCCAGATAGATGACCAGGCCATGCAGGACTACTGCAACGCCATCAGGGCCATATCCTGGTATCGGCCCAAGTATGGGCCACTCCTGGATGAGGAAAAGCTGAAGGACAGATAAAAAAGACCTGTGAAGAGCAAGCATAGCTCTTCACAGGTCTTTTATGTTTATGTGGTTAGGGGGTCGGCACCGGCGGGGCGGGGGGCATGTCGGTCATGTCCTCGGTGAGTTTCCTCTGCCCCAGCATGGTGGTGAGATTCTCCCTGTTGTAGGCGTAGCTGCGGCTGGCGAAGTCCTGGTAGGGCTCGTAGCGGTCGGAGGGGGCGTTCAGCAGGCCGCTGATGGTGTCGTAGAGCATGTCGTTGGTGAAGTATTCCTCCCTGTGCTCCCTGAGGGCGCGGGTGCGGCCCGGCAGGGCCTGCTGGTAGGCAGGGGACAGGTAGATGAACATGGGGATGCGCACCATATCGAAGCTGAACACATCGGGATTGTGGGAAATCTCCAGATTTTCCCCGTGGTCGGAGAAGTATACCATGGCCTGCAGGTTCAGGTTCTTCTGGGCATAGGCGAAGACCTGGGAGAGAATGTAATCCGTGTAGAGGATGCTGTTGGCATAGGACTCTTTGGAAGTAACCGTGGACTCCCCTTCGGCAGTCTTGAATTTGCTGAAGGCAGAGGGGTAGCGGTTGTTGTAGTAGATGTGGCTGCCCATGACATGGAGCACCACGAAATTGTTCTTGGTGGGGTCCAGCTGGGAAAGGTACGGCAGCAGCGCCTCATCGTACTTGTCAGTGAAGTTGTAGGAGTCGTCCGTCCACTCGGCGTGGTCGGCGGTCTTGGCCACCAGGGTGATGGCACTGTCATACTGCCCGTAGCGGCCTTGGTTGCTGAACCACCAGGTCTCGTAGCCGGCTTTCTTGGCTACATCGATGATGGAGGCAGAATTGAAGAACTCCTTGCCGTTGTACTGGCTCTGCTCCGTCAGAGCACGCTGCAGCACCGGCACCGTCTGGGACCAGGAGGCATAGGCGTGGTGGAAGATGAGGAAGTTGTCATTTTCCGCCATGGAGGAAAGCCAGGGGGTGTCCTCGTAGGGGAAATCCGGAGTGTAGGCCTTCATGTAGTTGCGGGAGGCGGACTCGCCGATGACGAAGATCACTGTGCCCGGAGCCTTGGCCGCCAGAGTCATGCTCTGGTCGATGGAAAGGCTGTTAAGGCGTTCGTCGTGGCCCAGGCCGTATTCCTGGGTCTGCTTCACATAAGTGTCCACATCGAACCAGAGGCTGGCGATGGAGGATTGGGGCAGGTACACGGACAGGGTCCACATGGCAAAAATCACCAGGAAGGCCAGCGCTCCCATACGGCCCGCCGTGGTGTCCTCTTCCAGCTCGTTTGCCAGGCGCAGGTGGCATTTGTAGCAGAAATAAAGGAAAGCCAGGAGAGCGGCCAGGATACCCAGGGCGGGAAGCACGCCGATATTGGACTGGATATAGTCAAGGCTCTCGCGGTAGTTGGTGAGGTAGAGCGCCATCAGGGAGGCAGGGGACAGGCAGTGCCAGACTGTGCAGTAGTAGATATACTGGATGAGCGGCACTACGATGCCCACGAAATTCAAGAGGGACATGATGACGGCGATGGTCTTGTGCCACCCCAGCCGGAACAGGGCCGACTCCAAAGAGGTCAGCACCACGAAGAGGGCCGTGCCAATCAGGAAGTCGAAGCAGATCATGGACATATACCAGCCCTGATTGTAAGTCCAGGTATAGAGCAGGGGGAAAGCCGAGCACCACAAAAGCCCTGTCAGCAGGTTCGGCAGGGCTGCCTTGGAGAACAGGGGGATGCGGCTGCCGTACTGCATCAGGATCAGGGCTGCTATCACGGGCACTAGCACGGGCATGAAGTACTGGGCGCCCATATCCTGGCCGATGTCGATATAGAAGGCAATGAGGCAGAGGAAATAGGCGCCTGCGGCCAGTGACCAGCGGATGAGATTGTCCTGGCCGGTGGTGGTAATCTGCATGATATATCTTCCTTTTTGATGATTTTTTTCTGCTATCAAATAATCCAAAGTTTATTGTACTGTAAAAGCCAGAGAAGTCAAGGGGAGGCTTTTTGGTAACATTGGGCATTGCTAAGAGGGGCGTTCTCTGCTAGAATATATACCTGTCGAGATTCGATAAATATACAATATATAGTGAAAGGCAGGGAGATTGGGTGCGTATATAGTATGGGGCGATCCCATGCTGAAAGGCCGTGCCCTTCGCAGCAGCATGATAAAGACAGTGACCAAGCGTTCAGGATTCACCGTGGATTATGACCGCGCCAAGATTCGCAATGCCATTGCAGGTGCCAACAAGGATTCTGTCCAGCAGATGAGCGAAAAAGACATCGACGCTGTGACGGAGCAGGTGGAGCGTGCCATCGAGGCCCGCGATACCATCGGCGTGGAGGAGATCCAGGACGTAGTAGAGCAGGAACTCATGAAGTTCGACTTCTACGAGGTGGCCAAGAAGTACATCACCTACCGTCAGAAGCACACCGAGCGCCGCAAGGCCCAGAAGCACCTCATGGAAAGCTACCGGGATATCTTCTTTGCCGATGCCGTGGACTCAGACCTCAAGCGCGACAATGCCAATATCAACACTGATGCTTCCATGGGCATCATGCTGAAATTGGGGGCGGAGGGTGCCAAGCACTTCGTGGACAACTATGTGCTGGATGAGGAATTCCGCGAGGCGGACAAGGAGAATTGGATTCATATCCACGACAAGGATTTTTCCCTCATCACCTTCAACTGCTGCCAGATTGACCTGCTGAAGCTTTTCAAGGGCGGCTTCTCCACCGGTCACGGCTTCCTGCGGGAGCCTAACTCCATCCGCGCCTATGCCAGCCTTGCCTGCATCGCCATCCAGAGCAACCAGAACGATATGTTCGGTGGCCAGAGCATCAACTGCTTTGACTATGCCATGGCCGAGGGGGTGAAGAAGTCCTTCAAGAAAGCCATCCTGGATGAGGCCTATCGTGCCCTGCGCTATCGCTGCGGCCTGGTGGGCAGGGAGACGGAGAAGGAGTTCAAGAAGCTCCTGAAGGAGAAGCTGGATTTCTCCATCTGCTCCTATGAGGAAAGCCGCGAGGCCAATGCAGGGCATTATGATGCAGCTGTGAGGGAGCTTACCCGCGCTCTGGACGAGACTGTTTCTGCCATGGTCAGCCTGCCTGCAGGGGAACTGGATGTGGAAATCATCTATCAGCTGTCCTGCGAGGATGTGGTGGAGGAAACCCACCAGGCCATGGAGGCGCTGATCCACAACTTCAACACCCTCCACAGCCGCGCCGGTGCCCAGGTGCCTTTCTCCTCCATCAACTACGGCATGGACACCACCCCCGAGGGTCGCCTGGTGACCAGGGAGGTGCTGAACGCCATCTGGTCTGGCCTGGGCAATGGGGAGACCCCGATTTTCCCCATTTCCGTGTTCCAGCTAAAAGCCGGAGTCAACTACAACCCGGAGGACAGGAACTACGATCTCTTTATGAAGGCCTGCAAGGTATCTGCCAAGCGCCTGTTCCCCAACTTCGTGAATCTGGATGCGCCTTACAACCTCCAGTATTACAAGGAGGGCGACTACAACTCTTATGTCGCTACGATGGGTTGCAGGACGCGCGTCATGAGCAATGTGAACGGCCCGGAGGAATCCGGCAGCCGCGGCAACTTTGCCTTCACCACCATCAACCTGCCCAAGATGGCTCTGGCAGCCAAGGGTGATATGGATAAATTCTGGGAACTTCTGGATCACTACATCCAGGTCAGCCATGACTACCTGCTGGCCCGCCTCAGTGTCATCCAGCAGAAGCATGTCTACAACTACCCGTTCCTCATGGGGCAGGGGGTCTGGATGGGCAGCGAGAACCTGCGGCCCGAGGACAGCATCAAGGATGTGCTGAAGCACGCCTCCTATTCCATCGGCTTCTGCGGTCTGGCAGAGTGCCTGGTGGCTCTCATGGGCAAGCATCACGGCGAGAGCGCCGAGGCACAGGAACTGGGTCTCAGGATAGTGGGCCATATCAGGGAAAAGACCGATGCCTATAGCAAGGCCGAGCATATGAACTGGACCTGCTTCGGCACTCCCGCTGAGTCCACCGCAGGCCAGTTCCAGCGCTCCAACCGCAAGAACTACGGTGTCATCAAGGGCGTAACCGACAGGCCCTACATGACCAACTCCAGCCATGTGCCGGTCTACTATCCCATCAAAGCCATTGACAAGATCAAGATCGAGGCTCCGTACCATGCTCTGGAGAATGCAGGCCATATCGCCTACATCGAGATGGACGGGGACCCCACCAAGAATGTCAAAGCCTTTGAGGCGGTAGTCCGCGCCATGCACGACCACGACATGGGGTATTTCTCCATCAACCATCCCGTTGACCGCGATCCTGTCTGCGGCTATACGGGCATCATCGAGAACGAGTGTCCCCATTGCCACCGCAAAGAGGTGGAAACGGGCAGTTTCACCATCAAGCGCATGAAGAAGTAAAATAAAAATTGGCCCTGAACTTTGGAGATGAGTTCAGGGCCAATGGTTTTTTTGCACAAAAATGGCGGAGAGGGTGGGATTCGAACCCACGGTGCCATAGGGCATCACCGGTTTTCAAGACCGGCTCCTTAAACCACTCGGACACCTCTCCGCAATACACATTATTTTAGCAGGTAGGAGCGAGATTGTCAAATTGTCTTGATGCTTGACAGATGTCACACGCCTTAGTAAAGTAGAAGTGACAAAAGTAATCTAGGGGGTAGTGTTTTTTGGAAAATTGGTTCAAGAGTCTCCAGAAGGTCGGCAAGGCGCTCATGCTGCCCATTGCCGTACTGCCGGCGGCGGCTCTGCTGCTGCGCCTGGGTGCTCCTGATGTGCTGGATATACCGTTTATCGCGAAGGGCGGCGGGGCGGTCTTTGACAACTTGCCTTTGATTTTCTCCATGGGCATTGCCGTGGGCCTGTCCAAAGATGGCAGCGGGGCGGCGGGACTGGCAGGCGGCATCGGCTATCTGGTGCTGGTGGGGGCTTTGGGTGCCATTGATGCCAGCCTCGATATGGGCGTACTGGCAGGCATCCTCTCCGGCCTTGAAGCAGGCTATCTCTACAATCGGTTCTATCGGATCAGGCTGCCAGAGTTCCTGGGCTTTTTCGGCGGCAGCCGCTTCGTGCCCATTGTGACAGCGGCTGCCTCCATCGTGCTGGCCGTGATTTTCGGTGTCATCTGGGGTCCCTGCCAGGCTGTGATACAGGGGGTAGGGGAGTGGATCATCGGTGCGGGAGCTATGGGCACTTTTGTCTATGGCGTGCTGAACCGCTTGCTGATTCCCATGGGGCTGCATCACATCCTCAACAGCTTTATCTGGTTCATTTTCGGTGAGTACACCACTCCTGCAGGCGTGGTGGCTACAGGCGATCTGAATCGTTTCTTTGCAGGCGATCCCCATGCAGGCATGTTCATGGCGGGCTTCTTCATCATGATGATGTTTGGCCTGCCTGCGGTGGCCCTGGCCATGTACTATGCGGCTCCGGCCCACAGGCGCCCACGGATTGCGGGCATGCTGGCCTCCGTGGCCTTCACTTCCTTCCTTACAGGCATCACGGAGCCTATCGAATTCATGTTCATGTTCATTTCCCCGGTGCTCTTCGGCCTCCATGCGGTGCTGACAGGGCTGGCCTTGGCAGCGGCTCATAGCTTTGGCATCCTGCATGGCTTTGGCTTTTCGGCGGGCTTCATAGATTATGCCTTGAATTATGGCCTGGCTACCAAGCCACTCTTCATCCTGCCTCTCGGACTGGTGTTCGGGGTGCTGTATTATGTCACCTTCAGCTGGGCCATCAGGCACTATGACCTGCCCACCATAGGACGCTATGAGGAGGAGGAAGGGGAGTCTATCGCAGAAGCGCCTGCTGTCGGGGAGGCAGAAGCGGAGACTGAGGAGTGCCGCCGCGCCGGGCAGATGGCCTGTGCCCTAGGGGGCGTTGACAATCTTCTCAGCATAGATAATTGCGCTACCCGCCTCAGGCTGGAGGTGGCTGACCCTCTGCTGGTGGACGAGCAGGCGCTGAAGGCCTTGGGTGCCAGGGGCGTTTTCCGGGCCGGCAAGAATTTGCAAGTGGTGATTGGCACCCGGGTGGAATTTCTGGCAGGAGAAATGCGGCGCTTGAAGAATAAATAAAAGATATATATGACTGAATGTGTATGTATTGGCAGGAGGAATGGCAATGTTGGCAATCGTGAATGGCAGGCTGATCCTGCCGGATGAAAGGGCCGGGGGGCATTTTGAGGCTATCTCCGGCCTGGCTCTGCTGATAGAGGACGGCCGCATCAAGGATGTCATGCCGGAGGTGCGGCTGCGGGCGGACTACAGCAGCTGCCCTGTCTGGGATGCGGGGGGGCGCTTCGTTTCCCCGGGATTCATCAATATCCATATCCATGGCTGCTTCGGGGCAGATACCATGGACAAGGATTCTGAGGCCATCAAGACCATGTGCCAGAAGCTTCCTGTCCACGGGGTGACCTCTTTCCTGCCCACCACTATCACCGCCTCTATGGAGGATATACAGGAGGCTTTGGGCAGGGTGAGGGAGTTCATGAAAAATCCCTGGCTGGCTTGCGGAGCAGAGGTCTTGGGCGCCAATATGGAAGGGCCTTTCATCAGCCCCGATTACAGGGGCTGCCATCAGGTCAAGCACGTGTTGCCGCCAGATTTTTCCTACGTGGAGCCCTACGCCGATGTGGTGAAATATGTCACTGTGGCTTCTGAGGAACTGGGAGGAGATTACAGTTTCATAGAAAAATGCAGGAATGCGGGCATCATCGTCTCCCTTGGACACAGCGGTGCCATCTATGAGGAGGCCTTGGACGCTATACAGCATGGCATGACCCATGCCACCCATTTGTACAATGCCATGAGTCCCGTGCATCACCGTGAGCCGGGGGTGACGGGGGCGGTCCTGGATGCGGAAGGGGTCATAGCGGAACTCATAACCGATGATGTCCATTGCCATCCTGCTGCCCAGCGGCTGGCTTACCGTCTGAAGGGCGAAAATCTGGTGCTCATCACTGACTCTTGCCGGGCCTGCGGCTTGGGGGATGGTGTTTCCGAGCTGGGAGGACAGCAGGTTTTCGTGGAGGGCGGCCTTGCCACCCTGGCGGACGGCACCATCGCTGCCAGTGTTGCATCTATGGATATGGTGGTGAGAAACTTCGCTCATAATACGGGGCTGTCCCTTCCGCGCACGGTGGAACTGGCCACCAGAGTGCCCGCCCGGGAACTGGGCTGCCTTGACCAGCGGGGCACGCTGGAACCGGGGAGGCTGGCCAATATCGCGGTGTTTGACAGCGATGTGAATATCTATGCCACTTTCGTGAGAGGGCAGATCTGCTACGGGCAGTGAATTAATCAACACGCCCTAATGGGGAGCCACTTGGACTTTCTGATGATTTAGCTACAAAAAAAATAAACAGCCCCATGAAGATTTTGCACTCCATGAGGCTGTTTTTCTTTTGCCTTAGATTTCAAACACTTCTTTGACCTTTATCTCCAACTCAATGCAAAGGCTGATTTTCGGCTTGCACTCCCTAAGATTTCATAGTAAAACGGCTTGTTTTTCAAAAACTGTACTAAGGTACAGTAGATTTCCGGCAGGTTTTGTCGTATAATATTTTCTGAATTTTACGCTTTGAGAGAAAAAACGCCCGGGGAAACGGGCGAGCTGGGGAAGGGTGAAAGATGAACGAGAAATGCCGAGTTTATTCTGTGCCGTATAACGGTGCGGAGCCGGATTGGTTTTTGCAGGAAGTGGAGAAGCGAAAAAGACATATTGATCATGTCTACTGTGAGCTGCCTTTTCAGGAAATGATTTCCCATGTGCGGTTTGTCTTTGATAACAGGAAGGCGGAGGGGGAGAAGCCCCAAGATGTGGATGCCATGCGGGGGCTTTACCTCAAGAACTGTTTCGAGTTCCTGCGGCTCTCCAAGGGCAGGGTGCGGCGCATCTGCCCTGTCAATGCCATGTGCTATCAGTTTGCCAGTGAGGATGCGGTGAAGAATTTCGTCATTATGCTGGCTCGGGCGGCCAAGGAATTGCAGCTGGAGGGCTTTATTCTCTCGGATTACCGGGTAGCAGCCCTCCTGCATGCGCTGATGCCGGAGGTCGAGATTCACACTTCCTGCAATGCGTATCAGTGGAATCTGCGGCAGATGGAAATCTGGCGGGAGAAATGCGGCGTGACTGTGTTCAACCCGCCAAGGGAAATCCTGCGCACGCCGGACAGTCTGAAGGAAATGCACCAGGCTGGCTTCCGGCTGAAGTGCCTGGTCAATGAGGCTTGCCTGATGGGCTGCCCCAATTCCTTCAATCACAATCTTTCCATTGCCAGAGGTGAACGCCCCTTGCTCTTAAGCTGTTGCCAGAATGGCATAGGGGACTTGTTCCGGGCCAATTGGATTTTGCCCCGCTGGCAGAAGCATTATGATGAGGTGGTGGACATCTACAAGATAGCGGGGCGGAATTCTGCAGGGGATTACCCCTTCCGCACCTTGGACGCATATCTGGAGGAAAATGACACTCTGCCGCTGTCAGAGCTGATGCTCTCAGGCACCGTGCTTTTCGCCACCCGTATGCTGCCGCAGGAGATCCTGAAAAAAATCACCATCGACAAAGTGCCGGACAGACTGCTGACCTGCCAGTGCAGGGAGTGCAGCAACTGCGGCCTGTGTGAGAAAATCCTGTCGGAATACATCCCAGAGAAGTATCGGGAATCGTTCCGATTCAAGATCAGGGTTACATAGAGTATCAGAAATGGTTAGAACTGTTGTTCCTTTAACGAGTATAATGCTACCATGACTTGCAAGCCCCCACCTCGATATGGCACTTCTTGCCGCAGAAGGCAATGCCATACTGCCAGACTTCCTTCACGCCCCGCTGCTGGAATTCCGAGAGGTACTTGTTCTCCTTGATCTGCGCCAGAGCCTCCTTTGCCCTCTCCGGCATATCCCCTTCACTTTCCGCCACCTTGAATTCCAGCAGGGCGCCCACACTTTGTTTTGGCCCCGGGAAGATAGCAATGTCGAATCTGCCGTAGCCGCTTTCACGGTTAGAAACCACCTCAAAGCGGGGCATGAGGGTTGCCAGCAAGCCCAGAACGAGACCATGATAAAAGCTCTCCCTGGCTGCCGTATCGTAGAAGCTGGCCAGCAGCCGCAGATAATTTGACATGGCCTCGGCAAAGTCTGCGGCCCGGCCGGCAAGGAGGCTGTCTGTCAAATTGTGCAGCAGGGTATTGTCAGAAGCATTGTTTTCCAGATATGCCATGATCTCGCCCTTGAAAAGGTAGCTGATTTCCCTATTGGGAATCCGCATGGTAGAACGGGTCTCCCCTTCGGCATAGTCCGGGTGCGCATTGCTGTTCTTATATATGCCATCATAAATAACCCCTTCATCGAGAGTCGCAAATATTTTCCTGCCATGGAGCAAATCTGTCAGAGCCATGGTCTGGGAGGAAGTCGCATGGGCCAGCATCTCCCGCAGGATGCTGTTGCCTGAGGTATTCACCCAATAGGCCCTTGGCTTGCATTCATTATCAAAATAAGATATCACCGACCAAGGGTTATATATACTCTGTCCCGAAAAATTATACCCATCATACCATGTCTTTATCTCTTCATATTTATCCGGCACACCGAAATCTGCGGCAATCTTTCTTATCTCCTCACCACTAAAGCCCATTACATCAGCAAAGCCTCCGCTTGCTACGCTGGAAACCTTGAGATTATTGAGGGAGCTGAAAATGCTTTCCTTGGCAACGCGCAGCACCCCTGTGAGCACGGCAAAATCCAGATGGGGATTCGACTTCAGCACCGAGCTGAGGTAGTTCCTCATAAAGACAATGGCCTCATCGTAATATCCATAGTCCCAAGCGTACTGGATGGGGGCATCGTACTCATCTATCAGCACCAGCGTCGGCTTGCCATAAAAACGTGCCAAAAATTCTGTCAGATTTTTTAGGGAAAGCTGCAAATCAACATTTGATGCTTTCCCCTCCAAAACTCTCCGGAAGTATTGCTTTTCCTGCCCGGAGAGGATCTCTCCCTCCTGCAGATAACAGAATGAATCATAAACATACTGCATGGCAGCCCCAAGCATCTCCACCATGTTTTCCATACATGACTGTTTGATGTCCTTCAGGCTCAAGAATACCACAGGCCGGGAGCCTTGCTCTGCCATATACCTCTCCCCGGACGCTTCTATCTTGCTGCCCTCGAACAAAACGCGGTTGGCTTCCGCATCCTTATTGGTGAAGAAATAATACAGCATGCTCATAGCTAGTGTCTTGCCGAAGCGCCGTGGCCTGGTAATCAGGGTGGCTTGGGCGTGGCCGTCAAGCAGTTTCTTGATGAATTCCGTCTTGTCCACATAATAATACTCTTCCCGCACCCGCCGGAAATCATCCACCCCCACGGGCATCACATAATGCTGCTTCATGCTCTCACTCCTTCCCGGGAATTTTCTTTCATTCTAGCAAATGCCACAGGTATGTCAATCTGTCTCTGCAAGGCTTCGTTCCTAAAAAAGACGGCTTGCTTACTTTCCCTGCTTTTCGTACAGCAGCAGGAGCAATTCCTTTTGCGAGGTGGTGCCGGTCTTGCGAAACAGACTGGTGATGTGAAACTTGACAGTCCGCTGGCTGATGAAAAGCGCTTCGCTGATTTCGGCAATGCTTTGGCCAGAAAGGATGCCATCCAGCACCTCGTTCTCTCGCTGGGTCAGCCCGTAGCGGGCGCAGTAATCCGGGGCAGGGGGCGGGGGTGCCACCTCTGCTGCGGCAGAACCAAGGTTGAAACGCAGGGCACTGCTGTAAAGAACAATGACCAGGCACCCGGCAATGGCTAATACATACAGCAATGTAAAGAACAGTTTGTCCGCATCCAGTATAAAAGCGCCGAAAACAGTGGCCACGCTGACGGTAAACATCTGCACGGAACGGCCGATTACGGCCCAAGGCTTCAGGGATGGCCGGTGGGCGGCGAGGTCTACAAAGGCCAGAATGATGAACAGGGTAAAGAAGCCATTCATGAAATCGCCAAAATAATGGAGTGGGTAATATAAAAACTGTTCCTGTCCGATCCAGATATCCCAAATGTCCTGTGCTTTGGCAAACAGTGCGGCCAAGGGCAGATACAGCCGGTTGCGGTCGGCAAAATAACCGGCTGCGATGGAACCCGCGCCATAGGACAGGCGAGAGAAGCCAAACAAATCATTAAAATTGTGATAAGCGTCCATATACAGGTCCCCAATGCCATGGAGCAGGGAAAGCAGGACGACAATCAAAAGCGTCATGGGTACGTTGTTCCGCAGGTGGTTCAGCCGCTGGCGTTTCCGGCGGGGCAGGTTGTTCCAGGCATTTTGGCAATAGCATGGCAAGGCTGCCCATGCACAGCACCGAGGCAGTCAGAATGCCGGCCAACGAGGCATCAAAAGCAGCATGGAAACCGGCCTGCAGCAGCAGGGAAAAGGCAGTCGAAAAGCCGAAGAAGCGACCAGTCACGTCTGGTGCCACATGCAGGGAAATCAAATGGAAAATCAGCGCAAACACGCCCCCGGAAAGTGCCATAAAGAAGGCAAGCAGCAACAGGCGAGGGCCGGTTGCCACGAAGGGGAACGCTATTACGGAAAGCATGATCGTCGCCAGCACTGGAAGCAGATACCGCTGCCAGCTTGAAGGCCGGAGTCCGTAGCACACGGTGCCGGAGAAAATCGCCAACATCATGCAAAGATCCGGCAACATTTCCGTACCGGGGATAATGGAAGAGAAAAAGGTTTGTGGCCAGTCGATGCCGGCAAAATGGAGCGCCATGTACACCGTGGTGGCCCAGAAAAAGATTGGCCACAAACAAGGACACGGCGCAGATATCTGCGCCGATATTTTTTGGCAAGATAATGGAACGCAATGTCGGCAATAAAGATGTAAGTGTCACGTTCATCAAGTCCTTTTATATTCAGTGGCAATCGAGAAATTGGCAATCTGAATGAAAAAAATGCAAATAATTTCTTGTGAAGGAAAACAATAGGATATGAATATTATAAGAAAAAAATTCTGCATTAGCAATAAGAAAGCACCGATTAGCGGGTAGAATTGCAATACTGTACGCGGGTACAGGTCGCTTTTTCCGCTTTCTCCCAGCTTATAAGGCAAAACTGTACGGAAGGGCAAAAGGAAATTTTCCTGCCGTCATTGAATAGCCGAGACATATCCTCATTCTGTGACCATCACCGGCGGCACGATTCCGATTCAAGGTCAAGGTGACATGAGATAAGGGGAAAAATCTATATAAACAGCGAAAGCCAGGGAGGAAAGATTATGAGAAGGTTTGGCAAGAAGCATCAAAAACAGTTGGCGAAGCTCGTCACTGCGGCACTGCTGTGCGCGGGAGGGGGGCTTTTTAGTCCGCCGTCTGTGGCGTCGGCAGAGGAGGTCACGGTCACGAGTGCAATCGTGGATGGGATGGGGTATGCGGTAACTTCAGACCCGGCCGACGGAATGAATGTTCCGCCGGGGAGTAGTGGAAACCACATGATATTTTTTCCCAAAAACGCCAATGTCTTGAATATCACGGGCACCTTCAATGCCACCACCAGCGGATTGGGTGGTATAAAATTTTATGGCGGCTATAACGAAGGAGCCATTGGAAAAACCGTCAATATCACCGGAACGGGAACGGATATAGCCGTTGGCACCATTGCAGGCGGATGGGCGAATGGGAACTACAGCGTGACGGGGAATCATGTCAATTTTCTCGGTGGAACGACTACGGCGTCGCAAATTTACGGCGGTGACGGGGTGAATGGGGCGAATGTGTCGAAGAACCATGTCAATATTGCCGAAGGCAGTACCATAAAATATAAAGGATATGGCGTTGCAATTTGCGGCGGCATGGAATTAGCGGGAAGCGGGGGGGGCGTGGATGCCAATACGGTGACCATCAGCGGCACACTCGCCACGGCAGTTCCTTCCGCGTATCTCGAGGTCACGGTCGCGGGCGGCGCGACGGATATGGGAGACGGAAAAAACGTGACAGGCAACATGGTCGAAATTAAGGGGGCCACCTTTGACACGGGGGCAAGTGATAATGTGGCCATCTACGGCGGCTATAACACTGCAACAAATGGCAACGCCACAGGCAACACGGTCACCATCAGCGGCAACAGCACGTTTGGAAATGGCAATACTTCTATTTACGGCGGTCGATCCGATTCTGGGGCAGCCAATGACAACACGGTGGAAATTTCCGGCGGCACAATCAACGGCTATATATACGGCGGCATGGGTAGCACCGAGGCCAGCGGCAACACCGTAACCATTTCGGGCGATGCGATAATCAACGCTTTGGATTCCGCATACATATACGGTGGTACGGGCGGCGCACCTATCACGAAAAACAACACCATAAACATCCTGACACAGATTTCCGTGAAAGGACTTTACGGCGGCATCGCTTCGGGTGCTGGAGATGGCAATACGCTGAACGTCAATGCGACAGGCGTGACGGTCGGAGACGATGGCATCAATGGCTTCCAGAACATGAACTTCTTCCTGCCGGACGGCGCGGCGGGCAAGACGATGCTGACGGTCAACGCGAACGGCATGGCCACCGACCTCAAAGGCGTAGCTATCGGCGCGGCGGTGCAGACGGGGGCGAAGTTCAACAAAGGCGATACCGTGAATCTGATTACAAACCCCATCGGCCTGCTCACGGACGAGACGACGACCATGAAGCAGATTACAGACGAGACTGTGACTATCCAGACGAAGCCAACGGCAAAAACCTTGACCACGGACCAGTCTTATAAGCTGGGCATTTCCAAGCAGGGCAAAACCACCATTGTCGCCACTGTAACGGATATAGAGGAAAAGCAGAACGAGGAACGCACGGAGCAGGCCAAGTCCCTCATTGAGACCCGGGCGGCAGCCACTACCTTTGTGAATTCCGGCGCGGATATGCTGGCTTCCCAGGGCTTTAGCCAGGCAGCTAACGCCGTGGCTCTGGAGGCGGCAGAAAAAGCGAAAGACGGCGCGGCATCTCCCTCTGCCAATGCCTTTACTCCCTTCGCCGCCATCGGGGGTTCTGGCATGAGGGCGGAGACCGGCTCCTATGTCAAGACCAAGGGCTTTGGGCTGAATGTGGGCTTTGCCCGTGAAATCGCCAACTCCCAGGGCAAATTGCTCTTTGGCCCTGTGGTGGAGTACGGCGGGGGCAGCTATGACAGCTACCTGGAAGATGCCGCAGGCACCCATGGTGACGGCGGTGCCCATTACTACGGCCTGGGCCTCATGGCGCGGCAGGTGAATCACGATGGCCTGTACTACGAAGGCAGCATCCGGGGCGGCCGGGTGAAAGCTGACTTCAACAGCACCCTTGACCAGCTGGGCAAGGTCAACTATGACAGCTCCTCCACCTACTGGGCAGCCCATCTGGGTGTAGGCAAGGTCTTCTCTGTTGGCAGCAATAACAAGCTGGACGGCTATCTGAAATACTTCTACAGCCACCAGGCAGGGGACACCACCACCGTCCATATCCAGAATGCGGCTGATGTAAGTGCCCGCTTCGACTCCGTGGACAGCAACCGCATCCGCGTAGGCGCAAGGCTCACCCACAAGGTCAATGACCAGAACAGCTTCTACGGCGGACTGGCCTACCAGTACGAATTCGGCGGCGAAGCCCGCGCCCACTTCGCAGGCGGCGGTGCAGTCCCCAGCCCCAGCCTCAAAGGCTCCAGCGGCATGATGGAACTGGGGTGGCAGTACAAGAAGGACAATGTCACCGTAGACCTGGGCATGAACGGCTGGATCGGCAAGCAGCGCGGCCTCAGCGCCCAGCTGGGAGCCACCTGGACTTTCTGAAAACGGGAGTTTTGGCAATGTAAAAGGGAGCGTCTGCATGGAGATTTCTCTTCATGCAGACGCTCCTTTTCTATGTGATATTCACGCTGATGATGCCTTCGATTTTTCGCAGGTATTCGATAATATCGGCGCTTTTCATGCTCTTGCGGTTGAAAACATCCAGCTCGATGTAGAGCAGCTTGGTTTCTTTATCCTCGGCTTCGTCCTCGTCTGCCTTGACTTTCATGCCTTTGACCTTGAAATCCATCTTTTCCAGGCAGTTGCTGATGTGCATGAGCTGCCCCGGCTTGTCTATGGTGTGGATGATGAGGGAGAGCCGCTTCTCGTGATCAACCCAGTCATCCAGCCGGGAGAGCCTGCCCAGGGCGATGAAGACCAGCAGCCCTGTAAAGACGGCTCCCACATAGAAACCGCCGCCTATGGCCAGGCCCACCCCTGCCACCACCCAGAGACAGGCGGCGGTGGTGAGTCCTGTGACGGTGAGCCCCTCCTTCATGATGGCGCCCGCGCCCAGGAAGCCTATGCCGCTGACCACCTGGGCTGCCAGGCGGGCCGGGTCGGCATTGGTCTTGCCCTCTACCTGCTGGTACATATCCTGGGACAGCACCATGATGAGGCAGGAACCCAGGCAGACCAGCATATTGGTCCTGAGGCCAGCCGACTTCCGCCGCGACTGCCGCTCATAACCGATGACGCCGCCCATGATGCAGGATAGCAAAAGGCGGAAACAGAGCTCCCAGTCCGAAATCATAGCGCTCACCCCCCGTAGTATTGGAATTATTATGAGAATATTTCCACATGATAATATAATTTCCTGCTACGGGCAATAAAAAAGCCTTCCCCTTGAGGGGAAGGTGTCAGCCGCAGGCTGACGGATGAGGTGGGGAACTGACTTGATATGGTAGCTGAATTAGTTCATGTGCCACCTCATCCACCGCTTCGCGGTCCCCCTTCCCCAGAGGGGAAGGCTCTTTTATTACTTGCTCATCTCGTCCCACTTCTCTTCGAGTTCGCGGACGATGCGGGCGTGCTCTTTCTCAGTGAGGGTGACCTTGGCTCTGTAGATGAAAGCAGCCAGGGCAATGAGAGCCAGAGGCGCGGCGAACATTACCAGCTGGAAGTTCCTGAGGCCGTCAGCAGTGATGCTGTCGGCGGTAGCGCCTGCGGTCATGCCTACCCAGACGGCGGTGAGGCCTACGATGCCGCTGGTGATAGCGCCGGAGAGCTTGTCTATCAGAGGACGGACGCAGAGCACCAGGGCTTCATCGCGATGGCCCAGCTTCAGCTGGCCGTACTCAACGGTATCAGTGATGGTCATGAGCACCACCAGGAAGATCAGGGGCTGGGGCAGGCTGAAGATGCCGGCGCCGGCGAGAGCCATAGCCACGTTCTTGCCGGACATGGCATAGCAGACAACACCTGCCAGCATGATGGCAATGGAAGCGAAGAACAGCTTGCGGCGGCTGAACTTCGTAGTCAAGATGGGGAACAGGGCCACGGCAGCCAGGCCGATGACTACATTGATGACACCCAGAATGGAGAATTCGGAATTATCACCGATAACATAAGTGAAGTAATAGAGGTTGAAGTTGTTGATGATGTTCTGGCCCAGGCCGAAGATGAGGTAGGCGATAGCCACCCACAGCAGCTGGTCGTTCTTCAGGAGAATCTTGAAAACATCTTTGAAGGAAGTCTGGGTCTTGTTCTCGCGGAGGTTGGATTTCTGCTCCTTGGTGAAGATGCCCAGGATGATGGCACCCAAAGTGGCGATGCCGCCGCCGATGCAGGCGAAGGCGAACCAGCCGGTGGGGTCACCGGCGCCGCCGTTGGCATCATGGGAGAAGAACATGACCACGGGGATGACCATGATGGTCACCAGCTGGCCGCCGAAGACAGAACCGATACGGGCAAAGGTAGCGGTGATCTCGCGCTCATGGGAGTCGAAGGAGATAGCCGGGATCATGGACCAGATAGCCACATCCTTGGCGGAATAGAACACATCCATGATGAAGTAGATGATGGCGAAGAGAACCAGATAGGTGACGGGGGAGCTGACAGCCAGGCCGCCCATGTCGGTGAAGAGGAAAGCCAGAGTAATGGCTGCCACGAAAGCGCCTACGATAACCCAGGGCTTGAACTTGCCCCAGCGGGTTTCCGTCTTGTCAATGATATTGCCGATGAAGGGGTCAATGAAAAGCTCGCCGATGCGCAGCACCAGGATGATGGTGGTGACGATGCCGATCATATAGGCATCATGGCTGGGATTGTCAGAGTGGAACAGGTTGCTGGTGACAAAGATCATGAAGTAGGTTCCCAGCATGGCGTAGAACACGTCATGCCCGAAGGTGCCGCAGGCGTATGCCACCCGGGGCCAGAAGTTGCTTTTGTTCTCGTTCATGGTTGATTCCTCCAAAACTGCGGTATTATCCATGCTCAAAGTTTTACTTTTTCAATGTAGGCAAGGATTGCATCGGCAATCTTATCCAGCGGCTCGTGGCTGGTATTGACCACCAGATCGTAGTTGGCACCATCGCCCCAGGTGCGGCCTGTGTAGTAATCGTAGTAGCGGGCGCGCTTCTCGTTCTCCTTGTTCAGCTCCTTGAGGCTCTTGCCCTCATAGACTTCCTTGCCGCGCTTCTCGCGGTAATCGTCATCGGCGCAGACGAAGATGGAGAAATGATTGGGATCATTGCGGAGCACATAATCGCCGCAGCGGCCCAGGATCACGCAGGAGCCATCCTTGGCCAGCTTCTTGATGGCGGAAGACTCGGAGAGGAACATGCCGTGGCTGCTCTCCCCCATGTGGGTGCCGAAGGAGTGGAAGGGGACGAAGCTCATGGACAGGGGCTTCACCTGATTCTCCATCTGCAGCAGTTCTTCCTCGCTGAGGTCGTTGATGCCCAGCTTGGCGGCGGCGATATGGACAATCTGCCTGTCGTAGAGCTTTACGCTGAGCTTATCCGCAAGTATCTGCGCCAGCTCCCTGCCGCCTGCACCATACTGGCGGCTGACGGTGAGCACAAGATTCTCCTTCATGATACTACCTCCTGATTTCGTAAACGTTTTCATTTTCTTGCCATTATAAAGGGGAAAAATCCCCCTCATAAAGACAAACATACCATAATTACAGAGTGAAAAATATATTTTTCCTTGAATCGTTCGTGTTTATCACAGTAAACGATTTCTTTACTCTTATTATACACGATTTCCTCCGATATGCAATATGCTTCGTAAAAGAAAATAAATTCTGACACATTTCACAGCGTGCCTGGGCGTATATAGATTATTGGACAGAGATGACCCTATATATAGTGAAAAATAAATTTTCATTCTTTTTATATTAAGATAAATATTTGACATCTGTACACAGTTACACTTTTGTGATATAATAAAAGCGCCGCGAAGTAGCATCTAAAAGTAAATGTTGGTAACATACTGTGGGGGGATTCGGTATGGCAATCAAGAACATTGAAATGGACCGTCGTGACAGTGCAAGTTATCGCAAGATGTTGAAACGAGGAGGTTTCCTGTCAGCAAGCTACCTGTCCGTCAGCGGCTTTGACGTGGCTTCCCTCAAGAAGCTGGCTCTGGCAGGAGAGCTTGATGCCGTTCGCTGTGCTATTGGCAAATCTACCCGCTGGTATTATCGGGAGAATCAGGCAGAGAATGCGCATTTGCGCGGCCTGGCTTAAGGATTTATTTGTTGCGGCATGCTTCAAGACCGGTTCGCCGGTCTTTTTTTTGACCATGGGCAAAGGGAAGCGGGAGGCCGGTGCAGAATATTTAGGAACTGGAGATGTGCAGCAGACAAGGAGGAATCCCTTTGGGCGGTTTCATAATGTTGGCGCTGGTCTTTGCCACGGCGCAGCTGGTCTGGTCGTTCTTTGCGGGGCGCAAGGTCTGGCGGGGGTGGCGGCTGTGGCTGGCCTGTTTGTTTTTCTCTGTGCTGGATCTGGGGACGGTGTGGCTCCTCATTAGGCATATGCCGGGCTTGTATGGCGTGGACAGGGCTTTGCTCTGGGGCATGGTCCTGTGCCTGGTGGTGCAGATTATCTTCAACAGCCTGGTGACCATGGCTGTCGTTATCAGGTTCGTATTGCGGCGGGCGCGCAGGGTGCCCGTGGATTTCAAACGGCGTGATTTGCTGAAGAAATCCTTCTTCTATCCGCTGGTGGCGACTGGCTTATCTGCCTATGGCGGCTTCGTGGAAAGCAGGGAGCAGGTGCTGCGGGAGGTGGAGATTCCTGTGCAGGGACTGACGGCGCCCGAGGGCTACCGCATTGTGCAGCTGAGCGATGTGCATCTGGGGCAGTTCTTTTCCGTGGAGGATCTGCGGAGGCTTCTGCAGCAGGCCGCCGAACAAGGTGCTGATGTGCTGGCTGTGACAGGGGACCTCTTTGATGACGAGAGAGCGAATGAGGAGGCTGTGCAGGTCCTGGACAGCTTCGTGCCCAGCTTCCCCGATGGCATTTACTATGTCTTTGGCAATCACGAGCATTTCCGGGGTGTGGGGCAGATCAAGGGCTATCTGGCAGGTACCGGCATCAATGTGCTGGAAAATGAGGCCAGGCAGGTGCCAGGCAAAAAGGTGTGGTTCGCGGGGGTGGACTATCCCATGCGGCGCGACAGTTTTGAAGAGGACAGGCGAAGAATGCATCGTCAAGCTATGGCGGAATTGCCAGAGGGGGTGACGGCGGTGCTCCTGGCCCATCACCCGGAGTGCATTGATGACGGGGCAGAGTCAGGGGTGGCCCTGACCTTGACGGGACATACCCACGGGGGTCAGTTTGGCATTTTCGGTTTCCCTATCTTTCCCTTCTTTCGTTATAACCGAGGTTTGGTGAAAATCGGGAACAGCTATGGCTATGTCCACAGCGGCAACGGCAGCTGGTTCCCTTGCCGTATCGGTTGTCCCCCGGAGATTGTGATTTTTACGCTGGTATCCAGAGGCTAATGAAGTGCTACCCTTTGCAAAATTTGAATCGCGGCAGGGGGCTAGTCTGTATGTCTCCAAGGCCTTATAATCTTATGGAAGACAATGAACGATACAGAAGAACATTGAAGGAGCAGCCATGTTTTATCATCTGATTAAGAATAAATGCGAAGAATGGTATCAATCATCTGATTGCACAGTGGGTGGGGTTGTAGAATATATAATAAAATATACCTCTTTTTGAAGATTGCCGGGGGCAATCGTCCATTGTATGATTTGTTCGTGGAAGGTTTTTTCAATACCTTGGATATTGATGAACTTCCCTTGTCGGTTTCAGCGAGGGAAGCTTTTAGGGCTAACCCAGCGGCGGTGGCTTTGTATGAGTTTGCCTCCTTTAAGGATGATAATGGCAATGAATTTTCGCCGCAACTGGCCAAGCGTATGAGGGAAAATCCTCTGGTGGTGGACAGCAAGGAGGCGTTGCGCCAGATTTTTGCTGGAAAGCATTACACGGAATATCTATATAGTCTTCCTATGGGAGCGGGGAAGACCTTTCTGATGGCGGCCTTTATCTATCTTGACTTGTATTATGCTATACTTGAACCGAAAAATCCTGCTTTTTCTCATAATTTCCTTATATTGGCGCCATCGGGGCTGAAATCCTCTGTGGTGCCCAGCTTGAAAACCATTCAACGCTTCAATCCTGCTTGGGTTTTGGCTGAGCCTGCCGCATCTCAGGTCAAAAAGATTCTGAAGTTTGAGGTGCTGGATGCCCAGAAAACTCAAGCCAAGTCTAATAAGGTCAAGAATCCTAATGTCCAGAAAATTGTTCTTCACCAGGCCGACCCTGATTTGACGGGATTGGTAGTGGTTACCAACGCAGAGAAGGTTATTTTGGACCGCTTGAAACTTAAAGCAGGAGAGATTGATCTATTTAATGATACCAAGGACGAGAAGGACCGCCAGGCTAATGAGCTTCGCAATCGTTTGGGCAAGCTGCCCTACCTTGCTATATTCATAGATGAAGCACACCATGCAGCTGATGACGATATCAAGCTTCGGGGCGTGGTGACGAATTGGACACAGACTGGTGGCAACATAAACTCGGTGGTGGGCTTCTCTGGCACTCCTTATCTGGCCAGGCCCATGAAGATTGAATTAGGGGAGAAATTGGGCTTTAAGTCGGAGGAAATTCCCACTATTGTTTACTATTACCGTTTGGTGGATGGCATAGGTAATTTCTTGAAACGTCCTACTGTAAAGAGAGCGGCGCAGGGGATGGAAAGCGTGGCCATCGTCAATGAAGGTTTGCGGGAGTTTTTTAGGCGTTACAAGGATTTGCGTTATGAGGATGGAACGTTGGCCAAAATCGCCGTCTTCTGCAGCAATATCAAGAATCTGGAGGGCATCTACAGCGATGTGGCCGCCATTGTGGAAGAGGCGGGACTGAACCCTGAAGAGGCAATCTTGAAATTCCATCGCGGTAATAAGGAATTCAAAGCCCCGGAAGGAGCGCAGCTGGAGTTTGATTCCCTTGATACGGATGTATCGAAAAAGCGTGTAGTCCTGCTGGCCGAGATTGGCAAGGAGGGCTGGGATTGCCGCAGTCTGACGGGAGTGATTCTTTCTCAGAAGGGGGCTTGCCCTCTGAACAAAGTTTTGCAGACTTCTTGCCGTTGCTTGCGTCAGGTGGCTAAGGAAAGTGCGGAATCGGCCCTTATCTATCTCAATGAGGATAATGCTGCCCTTCTGGAAAAGCAGCTGAAAAAACAGCATCATCTGACAGTATCAGAGTTTGAGCGTGGCAATGAAAAGGGCAAGACTATAATTAGACGCTATGACCGCACAGAGGTCCTTGGAGCTTATAGAGCAGGATTTTGCCGGTGCAATCCGTGAGCGCTCGCAAATTTCTTATGGGATAGCGAAGAAGGAACCAGCGGTTTTTGCTTTTTTCCTTCAACAGATTGCCAAAGAAAGTTTTGGTACCTTGGCTATGGAGGTTTTGCAAGAACATGAGCCAGCACTGCGTGAGGTATTCGATGAGATAACGGCAGAGGAAGAAGGCATGCTGTACTATCGGGGGGGGATTGTCCAGTCGGTGGTGCGCAGCAATATCCGCAAGGCATTTGCTGAAGAGTGGCATTACAAGACTAGGCAGGAAAAGATTCCCCAGGAGTCCAGCCTGCTGAGGGTGGAGAATTTTACGCCGGAAGTGCTGACGGCGGAGCCACAAAAGTATTATCCTGAAACGGAAATGGTCGAGAAAATCATCCGTAATGACAGGGGCGAGTTTATGCTGAGCGAGAAGCTGCAGCAGGCGATTGAGTTGCTGATGGACATTGACCCCAGGAAAGCCGAGGAACTGAAAAGGGAGCAAGGGATGCCCTCTGGCAGTGATCGTTCCTATCATTACTTGCCCTATCACATGGATAGCAATTTTGAGATAGAATTCTTGAAGGAACTGTTGCCGGACGAGATTTTGGCCCAAAGAAATTTGGAAGCTTATTACAATGGTGACCGTAGCCTGACGGAGTTCCGTATCAAGTGCTATGAAAAGCAGGGGCGGGACTATCGCTATGTGGGCATGTATACGCCGGATTTCCTTATCTTGCAGAGGGTGAAGGGAAAGATAGCCAGGGCTGTCATTGTGGAAACCAAGGGCAGTCTTTATGCCAATGACCCAAATTTTGCCAAGCGGAAGGCCTTTATGGAAACAACTTTCCGCAAGCTGAACCCTAATTTTGATTATCTGTATTTGGAAGATACGATGCCCTCCTATGAGCGGCGGCAAATAACCCATGAGAAAATAAAGAAGTTTTTCCAGGAGGCACATTGATGGCTATTCGTTATATACCTTTTTACCCTGAGCCTATAGAGGGACAGGCGGTGCTGAACAATTTCAAGCGCACTCTGCGCTATCATGGCACAGACAAGCTGCAGGACGATTTGCGGCGGGGCATGCCTTTGTATGAGTTGGAGAAAAAGGAAGATGTGGGCACCCCGGGTGACAACCTTGTCATTCGCGGCGAGTGCATCTCTGCCTGCGCCTACCTGCGGGAGCAGGGAAAGAAGGTAGATCTTGTCTACATTGACCCGCCTTTTGCCAGTGGGGCAGACTATGCCAAACAGGTCTATATTCGTCGCAATCCAAAACTTGCCTCAGAAATCAAGGCTGCCGAGCAGGAACTGGAGGACGAAGAACTGAGGTCCTTCGAGGAAAAAATGTATGGGGATGTGTGGGATAAGGAGAAATATCTCAATTGGATGTATGAGAACCTCACCGCCATTAAAAGCGTCATGAGTGGTAATGCCAGCATTTATGTGCATTTAGACTGGCATATTGGGCATTATATGAAGGTTTTGATGGATGAGATTTTTGGAGAAGATAATTTCCAGGCTGAAATAGTTTGGCGTAGAATGACCCCTTCTGGATTTAAAGGGAAATATAATATTGGTCATAGTCATGATGCGATCTTCTGGTATTCTAATTCTAATGAATATACATATAACCCTATTGTTGTTCCATATAGTCAAAAATATATAGATGAAAGATTTTCTAAGGTTGATGAGAATGGCCGAAGATTCAAGGATGAAAAGATAGGGACAGCAACGCCTCAATCTACAATAGATAGGTTGGAGAAGGAAGGAAAGTTATACACAACTTCAACAGGTAAGTTACGCATAAAGCACTATCTTGATGAAGCGACGGGGATAGCATTAGATGATGTATGGACTGATATAGATGCTGTAAACTCACAGGCAGATGAGAGAGTAGACTATGCAACACAAAAACCTGAAGCATTGCTGGAGCGTATAATCAACGCTTCTTCCAATGAGGGCATGATGGTAGCTGATTTCTTCGGCGGTAGTGGCGTGACGGCGGCGGTGGCACATCGTTTGGGGCGCAAGTTTATCCATGTTGATATAGGTGTCAACTCCATGCAGACTGTTCGCGACAGGCTAAGGGCGGCGAAGGCTGGTTTCTCTGTGTTGGAAATCAAGGACGGCGTCCAGCTCTATCGTAATCCTGTACAGACCATGGACAAAATCAAGCAGCTTATTCCTGGCCTCAAAAATGAAGATGCTGTGGATGAGTTCTGGGAGGGGGTTATCGAGGACAGTCGTTATGGCATGATGCCTGTCTATGTGCCAAACCTGATGGACGATACCTCCAAGCTCCTTACCAAGGATTTGATGAACCGCATCCTGCGTGAGGCCCTGCCTGATTTGCCAAATAATGTGAAGCGGGTGGTTATTTATTACATCGACATCGAAGATGAGGATTCCATCCGTAAATTTATCGCTGAGGATGACAGCAGTGACATCGAAATCGAGTTGCGGGATATGAAAGCACTTTTGGACGATATGGTTCTGGAGGATAAGGCAGATTTTTCCCTGGAGGGCGGAGAGCAGGAACTGTCCTATACCGTGAGAATCAAATCTTTCCTAAGTGACAGGCTGGCGCAGAAGATAAGTGAATATAACCAAAAGGCTTTGGCCAACGCCAAGAAAAAATATATACCTATTGCTCTTAGTGAGGAAGGCCTGGAAACCATAGAAGCCCTGAGCCTTGATTGTACGGCATCTGAAAAGGGCGCTGTTTGGCATAGCGATGCAGAAATAAAAATAGACAAGCTCGGCTATGTGATACGAGATGGTGTTAAAACAACAGACTTCTGGGATGGCACGATTTCGTCGGAGAAAAAGCCTCTGCGCTTGAAAATCCGCAATATCTGCGGTGATGAAACTATATACCAACTTTGATATTGATAGCAGTGAAGCCGGTGGTGGCTCACTGCTATTTTTTTGAAGGCAATTTTGCAGCAGTAAAGGGAATGACAGGTCATTGGGGAGGGGGAATCAAATGGAACGGGATGCCCATTACTATGAGGAAAAGGCAGAAGAATTCAAGCTGGCAGGAGATGCCGAGGGGGTGGCAGCGGCCCTTTATCAAGCGGCGGTGCATGACAGGTATCTGCGCAGCCAGCGGCAGCATTACTCGGGGTATCTCTTCGCCTTGCATTATCTGGAAGGGATCGGGGCTGACGATTTGCGGGCGGCTCATCTGGCTTATGGGGAGCTTTATAGGGATGAGGGAGTGCTGCCGCCAGTTGTAGCCTATAAGCATGAGAAAATCCGTATAGGCTATCTGGCGCCGCGCTTTGTGGAGAGCTCTGCAATGAGGTTTGCCGAGCCGCTTATGCTTGGCCTGGATAGGGATAAATTTGAGGTGTTTGCTTTTTCCGTTGGGGAAGAAGAGGACAGCTTCACAGTGAGGCTCAAGGAAAATCTTGACAGGCAGGGGGCGGGAGAACATTATTTCTGCTTTTACGGCCTGTCGCTTGAGGAGGGGGCCTTGGCGGTCAGGGAGAAGGAAATAGATATCCTCTTTGATTTGGGCGGCCATAGCGAGGGCGGCCAGACCTTGATGATAATGGCAAAGAAGCCTGCCCCTGTGCAGCTTTCGGGGCTGGGCTATTTCGACACCTTGGGTCTGCCTGAGGGCCTAGTGGATGGCTTTCTGGCAGATGAGGTTCTGCTGCCTTTGGGGGAGGAAGAAAATTTCCTTGAGCCGCTTTTCCGCCTGCCGCAGGCTTTGGCCTTTCAGCCCACAGCTGCCATGAAGGATTTCCGGGGTGGACTGTCCCGGAGGAAGGTTCAAGGTGAGGTGGTCTTCGGCGTGGTGCAGAACGTGCTGAAGATAACGGATTCAGCCTTGAAGGCCTGGGGAAGGATCTTGCAGGAGGTGCCGGGGAGCCGTTTGCTTATCAAGGACGTACTGCCGAAATCGGAACGCATAGAGCGGCTTAGGCAGAGGGCGGCGGCCTTGGGCCTTCCTTTGGAGCGACTTGAGCTTGTGGGCGGCAGCCTGAGTTTCTGGGATATTTACCGGGAGGTGGACTTGGTGCTGGACACCTTCCCCTATCCCGGAGGTTATATGACGGCCTTGGCCTTGTATTTCGGCGTGCCGGTGGTTACCCTGCAGGGAGATAGCTACGGCTCACGGTTTGGCGCAGCTATCCTCAAGGCAGCGGGCAGGGAAGAGTGGATTGCCGGGAGCGTGGGGGAGTATGTGAAATCGGCGGTGGAGCTGGGGCGGGAACCTGCAAGATTAAGACAAGAAAGGGAACGCTTGTTTAGGGACATTGCTGACTCGGCACTGCTGGATATGTTTTCTTATGTCAGACAGGTGGAGGAAGGCTTTTTGCAGTTGTGGAAGAGGTGTAGTTATACTCGCTAAACAAAAATTGTTCCTATCAAACACCAAAGGCGTTCTTGTCCGCCCCCTTGGGGGCGGGGGACCGCGAAGCGGTGGTGGGGGGGATGCCATCGCTTCTTTACATTTAACGAGCATAAAAGCCTTCCCCTCTGAGGAAGGCTTAGGAAGGTGTGTTTATGAAGGATATTTTGGAATTTCTCCCTGCAGGGGGCTTGCGGCAACGGGCAGACATTCTCGCGGTTGATAGCAGCCGTTTGCTGCCAAGGCTTCGCGCTTTGTGCCCTTATGCCAGGATAACAGCCGCAACTCGGCTGGAGGAAGTGCCGGAGCTGCCTGCCCTGCAGAATCTTGATATTGAGTGGCATGTCATTGACCAACGGAGGGAAAAACTGCCATTTGAGGAGGAATCCTTTGACTATGTGCTGGCAGAGGAGGCCTTGACTACCTGCTATGAGCCGTACCTTGAGCTGATGGCTCTGGGAAAGCTCATAAAGGGCACAGGGGAGCTTTTCACTCAGTTTTACAATGTCCGTTACCGGGCGGTGTTGGAGGCGCTGAAGCTGGGCGAGTTCAGCTACCGCGCCGAGCACCTCTGGGCCAAGGCGGAGGTGGTGCGGCTGATGGATGATACCCTCTTCAAAGAAGTTTCCTTCATGCCGGGAGAGCAGGATGGGGAGCATTTGGAAGAGGAATGGGAGGCTCTGGGCTTTGATAATTTCAGCCGTGACCTGGCTGCTTCCCTCTGGCTGGTGAAGGCGGGACGCTCCACTGCCACCGTGGCGAATCTCAAGAGCTTCTACAGTCCTGAGGTGCGGAAGAAAATCTCAAGGCTGCTGCACCGCCTGGAATATGGGATAGAGGTCGAAGCAGGCCTTTCTGAGCTGGCTGCTCTTTGCCGGGAGCAGCAGATCTTTCGGGAGTATCTGGAAGATTTTATCGGTGAAGCATGTATTCACAAGAAAAAAGTTTTTTCTTTGCTGTCAGGCAGGAATTTTTTCAATAATCTATAATATAGCTTATGAAAACCCTGTGAAATTAAAATCCGGAGGGGAGGCGGCCATTGAGAGGATTGGGGACAAATGGAAACCAGTTAGATTGGGGTGTAATGTATGGTAACTTTCCTTGTAGCTTTACTGGCACTAATACTAGGTTTTTTCATTTATGGCAAAATCGTGGATACCCTTTTCGGGCCGACGGACAAGCCAACTCCTGCAGTGGTGCACAATGACGGCGTGGACTACGTTCCCCTTCCCACCTGGAAGGTCTTCATGATCCAGCTTCTGAACATCGCAGGCCTTGGCCCTATCTTCGGTGCCCTGGGCGGTGCCATGTGGGGGCCCAGCGTTTATCTCTGGATTGTGTTCGGTACCATTTTTGCAGGCGGCGTCCATGACTACCTCTCGGGCATGATTTCCTTGCGCGAGGATGGCAAGAGTATCTCTGAGGTGGTAGGCCATCACATGGGGGGCACCATGCTGATGATCATGCGCGTGTTCGCCGTGGTGCTGCTGGTGCTGGTTGGCACCGTGTTTGCCACGGGCCCTGCCGGGCTCCTTTCCAAGCTCACGGGCGTGGCTGTGACCTATGTGCTGCCCTGCGTGTTCCTCTATTACTTCCTGGCCACCCTTCTGCCGGTGGACAAGATCATCGCCCGCTTCTATCCTCTGTTCGGTGCCTGCCTGATCGTCATGGCTCTGGGCATCATGTTGGCCATGCTTCTGGGCGTGGGTGGCCATCATATGCCGGAGCTGACTTTGGAAAACCTGCATCCGCTGGGAGCAGAAAAAATGCCCATCTGGCCGTTGATGTTCATCACTGTGGCCTGCGGCGCTATCTCAGGCTTCCATTCTACCCAGTCTCCTATCATGTCCCGCTGCCTGAAGGATGAGCGCCTGGGCCGCCCTGTGTTCTACGGCGCCATGGTGGCTGAGGGCATCATCGCCCTGATCTGGGCTACGGCCGGCATCACCTTCTATGAGAGCACCGGGGGCCTGGCTGCAGCCATGAAGGATGGCGGCGCCGGCACCGTGGTCTATGATATCTGCGTGGGCTTCATGGGCACCGGCCTGGGGGCAACCCTCGCCATGCTTGGTGTCATTGCCTGCCCCATCACCTCCGGCGATACGGCTTTCCGCAGCGCCCGCCTGACTTTGGCTGACTGGATCGGCATGGAGCAGAAGTTCCCCGCCAAGCGCCTTATGCTGGCCATTCCTATCCTCGCCATCGGCGGCGTGCTCTCCCAGATGGACTTCAACATCATCTGGCGCTATTTCTCCTGGACCAACCAGACTCTCGCTATGATCGTCCTCTGGACCGGTGCTGTGTATCTCTACCGCACCAAGCCCGGCAGCAAGGCCTATCTCATGCCTGCCATCCCCGCCACCTTCATGGCAGCGGTGACCTGCACTTACATCCTGCAGGCCCCGGAGGGCTTCCAGCTGGCAACCTCCATCACCTATCCCGTAGGCATTGTATTTGCAGTGGTCTGCGTGTTCCTGTTTGTCAAGTCTACATTGATGAAGAAATAAAGAGAAGTGATCGCTCAAGGCCCAGCCATTTTCGGGTGGCTGGGCTTTTTATGAAATAGGGGGGATACTATGCGGAACTTTATGGACAAGGATTTCCTGCTGCAGACGGAAACAGCCAGATCTATCTATCACAGATATGCGGAACCGCTGCCTATCGTGGATTACCACAGCCATCTGTCAGCCAGGGAGATTGCCGAGGACAGGCAGTACAACAACCTCACGGAGGCCTGGCTGGATACTGACCCGTACAAGTGGCGGCTCATGCGCACGGCTGGCATCGAGGAGAAATACATCACGGGCAAGGACACTGACCCCTATGAACGGTTCCTGAAGTTTGCCGAAATCCTGCCCAGGGCGGCGGGAAACCCGGTTTTCCACTGGTCCCACATGGAACTGCGGAAGTTCTTTGGTTTCCAGGGCTTGCTGTCTGCCGAGACAGCCAAAAAAGTCTGGGATATGTGCAATGAGAAACTCTCCGGGCCGGGCTTCTCCACCCGGGGGCTGCTTACCCAGGCGGGGGTGGAGGTGCTCTGCACCACCAACGATCCTACGGAGGATTTGATCTGGCACCAGAAACTCTCTGAGGATGTGGATTTCTCCATGCAGGTGGTGCCCACCATGCGCCTTGACGATGTGCTGCGCATCGAGCATCCCCAGTGGTGCAACTACATCCAGCATGAGCTGGCTCCTGCGGCAGGCATGGAAGATATAGCCACCATGAAGGAAGTCCGGGAAATCCTCAAGAAGCGCATCAACTACTTCGAGAAGCTGGGCTGCCGGGCGGCGGACATAGTCCTTGACCGCATGTACTATGCCACCTCCGAGGAATATGAGCTGGATGATATCGTAGGCAGGACTTTGGGCGAGAGGGGCAATCCCGACAGCCATCAGGCTGAGCAGTACAAGACGGATATCCTCTTGTTCATGGCCAAGGAATGCACCAAGCGGGGCTGGGTCATGCAGATACGCTTCTCTGCCCTGCGCAACGTGAATTCCACTCTGGCAGAAAAGCTGGGCCTGGAGGCGGGCTGCGATGGCATGGGAGATTATTCCTGCGCAGCGATGCTGGCAGGTTTCCTGAATGATCTGGACAGGCGAGGCACCCTGCCGCGCATGATCATCTATTCCCTGAATCCCGGCGACCAGCCTGTGATAGGCTCCATCCTGGGAGCCTTCCAGGAAAGCGTAGAGAATCAGGAAGGGGGCGGCATCCGTGGCCGCCTGCAGCAGGGCACCGCCTGCTGGTTCAATGATGCCAAGCGGGGGCTGGAGCGTCAGCTCATCACCGTCAGTTCCCTGTCCCTGCTGGGAGAGGATATAGGCATGCTGGCAGATGCCCGCACCCCCTTCTCCCTGTCACGCCACGAATATTACCGCCGCATCCTCTGCAATTTCATCGGCAATATGGTGGAAAATGGGGAATATCTGGCGGATACCGGCAGGCTGGGGCTGATGGTCAGGGATATCTGCTACGGCAATGCCCTGCGCTATTTCGGTTTCCGGGCGTGAATACCACAGCAAGAGAAAGGAGCAGTATATATGCCCAAGAAAAACAGCGAGGAAAAAGAGGCCAAAGGGGTAGAATCCAACGAGAAGGCTCTGAAATTCCAGTCTTTCCTGGTGGACAACAACATCAATGTCTTCAGCACGGAGTCCCTGGAAGATGAGTATGAGACAGTGCTCTTCCGTTCCCGCATCGAGGTGCGGGGCCAGATGCTGCCCATGGTCATCGTTATCGATAAGAGCGTCTTCACCATCATCCGCACCCAGATAGTCACGGGGATCGAGGCTAAGCAGGCAGAGAAGCTCAAGGGCTATCTGAACGATCTGAACCGCGAGTTCAAGATTTTCAAGTATTACCTGCGTGAGGATGGCAATGTCTATCTGGACATCTGCCTGCCCTTCGTGGATGAGAGCTTCGACAGCCAGATGGTGCAGCTGATGCTCTCCATCCTGGTGAAGCATCTGGAGGCTGTCTACGGCGATGTCATGGCCTTTGTCTGGGCCAAGGAGGACAAGCCTGAGAAGAAAAAGAAGTAAATATGGCTGAAAAGGCCGGAAGAAATATGCCCAAATTGTCTGGGCATATTTTTTTTGAAAAAATCATAACACTTTCCCGCGGGGGCGGATATAAAGAACAGAACACCAAACAGGCAGGCAAATGGCGGAGAGGAAAGGGAAGGAGGAAGGAAAATGAAGAGAAAGGAATTCCGAGAACGGAGCAAGGGCTTCCGCACTCGCGGGAGACAGCTCAGAAAGGCACAGGCCATCTGACATGAAAAATACATAAAGCCGCCGGGCAGAGAGAGGTATCTTCCCGGCTGTTTTTTATGTTTCAACTCCCACAGTCGGAAGGCGAGACAAGAGGATTTTGCGAAAAAAGCAGGAAATTTTGCATAAAAAGAGAAGTTTATCATGCTGATAGACTTACGCAGAGGTGGCAGATCAAGGGGAAGGGAAGGTCATCATGAAGAAATATTTTTACCTGGGCATCGCCATCATCCTCGTAATGGCACTGGCCATTGTGGGGTACGGTGCCTGGCTCAATTATAGCGATGAACATCAGATTGCCAGGCGCATGGACAGCCGCACGGTGCAGCTCTCCGGTGCCAAAGCCGCCCAGCGGCAGCTGCATCCTACCCTGACCCTGCCCGCTGTGAGGTTCACCAGTGAGAACATGGCAGATGCGGTGGCACTGACGGAGGGGCGCATCATGCACTGGCAGGTGGACAAGAACAGCCCTGTGCAGCAGGGAGATCTGCTGCTGACCATGGCCAATGAGCAGATTCCCTTGAAGATCCAGCAGGCCGCCAGTTCCGTCCGCAAGGCGGAAGCCGTACTGGCTCAGGCCTACAGCACCTACCAGCGGCAGAGCCGCCTCATAGCCAAGAACGCCACTGCCCAGGAGAAGTACGAGGAAGCCCATTCGCAGTATCTGGCCGCTCAGGAAGCCCTGCAGGAAGCAGAGGCCCGGTATCAGCAGTGCCTGGTGCAGCAGAACTGGCTGCAGTTGGAAGCCCCGGTGAGCGGCGAGGTGCTGCTCATCTATCAGCGGGAGGGCACCTATGTGCAGGCCGGTACTCCCGTGGCGTTGGTGGGGAACTTTGAGCGCCTTTCTTTTTCCATGAATCTGCCTGATGAGGATACCAGGCATCTGCGGGTGGGGGAGGATTCTGTCATGAGCTTCCCGGCAGGTCAGGATCTGGGCAAGGTCTATGACACGGACTATGCCACGGGCAACCTCGGTTCTGGCCAGAAGGTGCGGGCTACCCTGAAAGATATTGTGCCGCCTCTCTCAGAGCCTGCGGAAATACGCCGTACCGTCTGGGAGGTGGACAATCGCACCCGTATCCTGGAGCCTATGACCTATACCGGCGTGAGGATGGTGACGGGCCAGGCCTATACTTGCCTGACGGTGCCATTGTCTGCCATGGTGGATGGCAATTATGACAAGGTCTATGTGGTGGACGGCGACGGCATCCTCCGACTGCGGCAGGTGCGCACAGGCACAGACGATGACAGCTATATCGAGATATACGAAGGCCTGCAAGAAGGTGAAGTGGTGGTGACAGGCAATATGGCGGGCCTGCATGAAGGCATGAAAGCAGAGATCACCCTGGAAGGAGGCACAGATGATGGCAGAGCAGGAAAATAGCGCCGCCCAAAAGTGGAGCCACGGCAACGGGCAGATTTTCAGCCAGGAAGCCTTGGACAAGATGCGTTCCCCGGAAAAACTGGACACGGTGCTGCCCATCACTACCCCTGTGGGCTGGATGGGTCTGGTATCCGTGGGGGTGATGCTGCTGGCTGTGGTCATCTGGTCTATTTTCGGCTCCTTCACCGTGAAGGCCGACGGCATGGGACTCATCATGGATGCCGCAGGTGTGGCCAGGATTTCCACCACTTCTTCGGGTTTGCTGGACGAAATCTATGTCTATCCCGGCAGCCGGGTGAAGAAGGGGGAACTGGTGGCACATGTGAACCAGGTCCAGGAGACAGCTGCCGCCCGCATGGCCCAGTTCGGCCCGGAGCTGGCTTCGAGCGGCCGGGAGGCTGTGAGCCGGGTGCATGAGTTCGATTCCCGCCGCTATCAGAAGGAGGCGGCAGAGTTCGTCTACTCTACCTATGACGGCATCGTGGATGACGTGCTGGTGGAGAAGGGCAGCGTAGTGAACGGGGGCACCCCCGTCCTGAACGTGCGCCTGGCCGAGGGCACCAGCGGGGAGCTGAAGGGCATCCTCTACATCCCCGTAGACAAGGGCAAGCGGGTGCAGAGCGGCCAGACCATCCAGCTGGTCCCCAACGGGGTGGACGTTTCCCAGACGGGCAGCCTGCTGGGCACGGTGCGCTCCGTGTCCCAGTACCCCGTCACCCCCCAGTCCATGCAGAAGACCCTGGGCAATGAGCAGCTGGCTCAGTGGATACTCCAGACCCAGCAGAGCGCAGTGATGGAAGTGAGCTTTGACCTGGTGAAGGATCCCGGCTCAGAATCCGGCTATCTCTGGACTTCTTCCGTGGGGGAGCACAAGCCTATCACGGCGGGCAGCTTCTGCACCGGCTCTATCATCATCGAGCGGCGGCCTCCCATCGAGAAGGTTTTCTACAAGCTGAGCCAGTGGCTCAGAAGCAGGTGAGCCTATGAGTTTGACGGAAAAAGTGAAGGGTATCTTCGTGGGGGACATCAGGCGGGTGAAGGTGCCTACCGTGCTCCAGATGGAAGCCACGGAGTGCGGCGCGGCGGCCCTGGCCATGATACTGGCTCACTACGGCCTCTGGATTCCTCTGGAAAAGCTCAGGGCTGAGTGCGGGGTGAACCGTGACGGCTCGAAAGCCAGCTGTGTCATACGGGCGGCACGGAACAGGAACTGCGAGGCAGACGGCTACCGCTGGACGGTGGACAATCTGCTGAAGCTCTTGTCGCAGAATGTTTTTCCCCTGATCATCCACTGGGAATTCAACCATTTCGTGGTGCTGGAGGGCATCAAGAATGGCCGCGCCTATCTCAATGACCCCGCCATGGGGCGGCGCACGGTGCCCCTGGACGAATTCCGCACTTCCTATACAGGCGTGGCTCTCTACATCAAGCCGGGCAAGGATTTCAAGAAAGAAGGCCACCGCTACAACGTCTTCAAGGACATGGCGAAGAAACTGCTTGAGGACCGCTGGGCCGCCCTCTTCATCCTGCTGCTGGAGTTCTGCGCCATCATCCCTGGCCTGGCCGCGCCGGTCATGAGCCAGATTTTTCTGGATGATATCCTGACCCGCAAGCATGTCGATTGGATGACGAATTTCTGCCTGGCCATGACCGTTTCCTTTGTCATCTCCGGCATCATCACCTGGCTCAGGGCCGTGGTGCTGACCCAATGGCAGAGAAAGCTGACCCTGGCTGATTCCTCCAGTTATTTCTGGCATTTGCTGAAGCTGCCCATGCAGTTCTTCCACCAGCGCTATGCGGCGGAGGTGGCAGGGCGCGTGGGCTTCAACGAGTCCATTGCCGGGGTGCTCTCCGGCCCTGCCGCCACGGCAGTGCTGGACTTGTTTGTGGCTGTTTTCTATCTGCTGCTGCTCTTGCAGTACAACGTGACCCTGACCATCATCGGCCTCTTGTTCACTTCCGTGGAAATCGTGCTGTTCTTCGCCATGCGGCGCCACCTGACGGATCTCAATATGCGCATCCAGCAGGATGCAGGCAAGGCCTATGGCGTGGCCATGAACGGACTGCGCATGATAGAGACCATCAAGGCCAATGGGGATGAGTCGGACTTTTTCTCCAAGTGGGCGGGCTATCAGACGAAGGTCCTCACCGGCTCCCAGGAGACAGCCCTCTGGGCCATGTCCGTGAAAATGCTGCCCACCCTGCTTTCGGGCATCAACGGTGCCCTCATCATGACCATCGGCGGCTTTTCCATCATGGAAGGTGCCATGACAGCAGGTATGTTCATGGCTTTCCAGCATCTCATGGGCAGCTTCGCAGCTCCTGTCAATGCCCTGGTGGGACTGGGCTCCACCTTGCAGACCACGGAAATGCAGATGCAGAGGCTGAACGATGTGCGCCGCTACGAGGTGGACAGTCTGAACTTCCCCTCCGAGGCAGAAGAAGCGAAAAAAACCTTCCCCGGGGAAAGGCTTTCGGGGGAACTGGCCCTTGAGGATGTGAGCTTCGGCTACAGTCCCCTGGAAAAGCCCCTGCTGGAGCACTTCGACCTCCACGCTTCCCCGGGCAGCTGGGTGGCGGTAGTGGGAGCTTCAGGCAGCGGCAAGTCCACCCTGGCCAAGATTGTCACGGGACTCTATGAAGAATGGGGCGGCACCCTTTCCTTTGACGGGGTGCCCCGGCGACAGGTGCCAAGGCAGGTGATACAGAGTTCCCTGGCGGCTGTGGATCAGGATATCTTCCTCATCACCGGCACTGTAGCGGAGAACATTGCCCTCTTTGACACCACCGTCCGCCGCAGCGACATCATCGCCGCCGCCAAGGATGCCTGCATCCACGAGGATATCATGAAATTGGACGGAGGCTACGAAGCCCAGGTGGCAGAAGGCGGGCTGAACTTCTCCGGGGGCCAGCGGCAGCGGCTGGAAATCGCCCGTGCCCTGGCGGTGAATCCCTCTATCCTGGTGCTGGACGAAGCTACCAGCGCCCTGGACCCCATCACTGAGAAACAGGTGCTGGAAAACATCCGCCATCGTGGCTGCACCTGCCTGATCGTGGCTCATCGCCTCTCCACCATCCGGGACTGCGATGAAATCATCGTCCTCTCCCGGGGCAAGATCGTGGAGAGGGGCACCCATCGGGAGATGATAGGCCATGATGGCCCTTACCTGCAGCTCATCACCGAGCAGGAGCAGGCAGAGATGGATAACATGGATTGAAGGAGGTAAAGCCCATGGAAAATACCCATACGTTGCTGGCAGGGCAGCGCTTCCTTCTGCAGGAGGAGGATAAATCCATCCGTGTGCTCTCGGGAGCAGTGGAAGTATATGCCGTGACCCGCACGGGGGAGGAGCTTTCCTTTCGGCAGTGCTATCTCCTGCCCATGGGAGAGGGGGAGGCAGCCTTCCCTGCCATGGATGAGTTCGATGAGCTGTATTTCCAGATTTATGCCAAGGAGGACACGGAGTTTTCCCTCTGCCCTCTGGATGAAATGAGGGTGGAGGAGCTGCGCCCCCTGATGGAGCACTGGTTCCGCCGCCTGGTGGAAATCTCCTGGCTGCGGCAGAAGGCCGACAAGGGGGATGATATGCTGCAGGCCTGGCGGCAGGAGGGGCTTTTGGCAGATTTCACCAGCCCTGCTGCCCTGCTGGCTGAGTTCCGGGAGAACCAGCAGATACTCTCCATGTTTCTGGGCATGCAGTTCGGTGCCGAGGACAAGCGCCTTTCCCGCCGCATCCGCGTCAGGAAAATGGCCAAGAAGATGCTGGTGGAAAACGGCATCAGGGGCCTTTTGGGAGAGGAGCAGCTCTTTGCGGGGGAAAGTGAAGGCGTGGGCGGCAGCCCCGCTATCATGGATGCTGCCTTCGTGGTGGCACGGGTGGCCAAGGCTCTCTCCATGCCCACGGACAATCTGGGCATTTCCGAGGAAAAGGCCAAAGAACTGGAAACCGTGGGGCTGCTCAGGGCTATGACCCAGAAGGGCAATATGCAGATGCGCCTGGTGACTCTGCCGGAGGGCTGGTACAAGAAGGATACCGGCGTCATGATAGGTTTCTACTCCGGGGCTGACGGCAGGAAGGAGCTGGCAGCTCTCATACCAGAGACCCCGGAAAAATATCGCATCGTGCTGAGACAGAAGCCGGAGGGCATCCCTCTCACAGACGAGGAGGCCAGGAATTTGGCTCCCGATGCCTTCCAGTGCTATGCAGGCTTTCCTGCCAGGGCGCTGAAGCTTCTTGATCTGGTGAAGTTCATGTTCCGCCAGTGCTGGATGGCAGATTACCGCACCATCATCATCTGCAGCTTCTTTGCCGGACTTATTCCTTTGGCTACGCCTATCATCACGGAAACCATCTTCCAGGATATCATACCCATCCTTGACCGGCAGGGGCTGGCCACTGTGACCCAGGCCCTGATGGTCACCAGCTTCACCACGGCGGCCCTGGGAATCGTGCGTTCCATTGCGGTGATGCGCATTTCTTCCCGCATCGAGATCAGCGCTGAAGCCGCTATGTGGGGGCGGCTCATGCAGTTGCCCACCAAGTTCTTCCGGCGCTTCACAGTAGGGGAGCTGGCCAGCCGCATGGGGGGCATCGGCATTGCCAAGAGCCTGGCCTCCGGGGAATTCATCAGCTCCATCCTCTCTTTCATCTTCTCTTTCTGGAGCATCTTCCTCATGTGCTACTACAGCCTGAAGCTGACGGCGGCAGCCATTGCTGTCTGGGTGGTTTACGGCATTTTCGTGGGGCTGGTCCTCAGGCGGGTGCTGTTTTTCCAGCGGAAGATCATCGATGCGGGGAACAGAGCCGCCGGCACTGTGCAGCAGATTTTCGCAGGGCTGCAGAAGTTCCGGGTGCAGGGGGCGGAGGAACAGGCTTACAGCCTCTGGTCCCGCACCTTTGGGGAGCATTGGAACTGGAGCCTGAAGCTGCGCTGGCAGAACAACTACACTTCCATCATCGCCAGCATCCAGCCCTTTGTCCTCACGCTGATTCTCTACTGGATTGCCGTCTACGGCATGAATGAGGTCAGTCCCGATGGCAGGACGGTGAAGCAGGGCATCGGCTATGCCCAGTTCATCGCCTTCAATGCTGCCTACTCCAGTTTCAATGGCGTGGTGGGCGGTGTCCTGGGGCTGGTGAGCCAGTACTTTGCCATCCAGCCCCAGCTGGAGAATTTGCGGCCCATACTGGAGGCTGTGCCTGAGACCACCGAGGAAAAGCGTGATGCAGGCAAGCTCTCCGGTTCCTTTGAGGTCAGCGGCCTCACCTTTGCCTACAGCCATGTGGTGAATGACCAGAAGGGGGGCGTCGCGGAGGTGGAGGGCAAGGAGGTGCTCCGGGATGTGAGCTTTTCCGTGGCCGCCGGGGAGAATGTGGCCATCGTGGGACGCTCCGGCAGCGGCAAGAGCACCCTGGTGCGCCTGCTGCTGGGCTTCGAGGTGCCCAAGCGGGGCAGCATCACCTTTGACGGGCAGGATCTGTCGGAGCTTTCCCTGCCTTCGGTGCGTTCCCAGATGGGGGTGGTCCTGCAGAACGGCCAGCTCATGACGGGAGATATTTTCACTAACATCGTAGGCACGAAAATGCTCACCCAGGACGATGCCTGGGAGGCTGCGGAAGCGGCAGGCGTAGCTGAGGATATCGCTGAAATGCCCATGGGCATGCAGACCGTCATCAGCGAGGGCAGTTCCAATATCTCAGGCGGCCAGCGGCAGCGGCTGCTCATCGCCAGGGCCCTGGTGGGGAGGCCCTCCCTGCTGATTTTTGATGAAGCCACCAGTGCCCTGGACAATCGTTCACAGGCCATTGTCACCAGGAGCCTGGAAAAGCTCAGGGCCACCCGCATCATCGTGGCCCATCGGCTTTCCACCATCAGGGGCTGCGACCGCATCATCGTCATGGACGAAGGGCGCATAGCCGAAATGGGGACTTTCCAGGAGCTGGTGGACCAGGGCGGCCTTTTCGCCGAATTGGTGAAGCGCCAGCAGGTGGCATGAAAAAGCTCATAGACGGACTTTATACACAGAAGGTGACCGAGGCATGAAAAAAGCAATAGTTTTAGCAGTGGCAGCCTTTTCCTGTTGCCTATGGGGGGAGGCGGCAGCAGAGACCTATGAGGATATGACAGCAATCGAACTCGGACAGGGTGCAGCTGCAGCCGCTGAGCCTGTGGGGAACACTGCGGCAGGAGAGGGGACAGGGACGGTGCGGCTGAGCCTGGCAGAGTGCATCGGCCTGGCACTGGATACTGATGAGAGCATCGAGGCGGCAGAGGCGGGCCGGGAGGCGGCACGGTGGAATCCTTCTGCCGCCCGCCGCGCCAAGGGACCAAATGTCAGCTGGAATGCCCAGGCCTATCGCATCGGCGGCAGGAATTACGGATCTGCCAAGCGGGCGCATTCTCTCTATGGCAACCCGCATCAGGATATTGTTATGGTAGGCGCTGTCTATGGCATCTATCCTGTCTATGCCGAACAGAGTGTAGGTTCTTACGCCTACAACAATACCTTTGCCAACAGCTGGAGCCTTTCAATTCCCCTTTACACAGGGGGAAAGCTGGAGGGGCAGATTGAGGCGAACCGCTACAATCTGAACAGGGCTGATCTGGCGCTGGAAAATGAGCGGCAGCAGACGCGCTATCGGGCGGCAGAAGCCTATGCCAACCTGCTTCACCGTGAGAACATGGTACGCATTGCCCGGGAAGCGGTAGCTATGGCAGATGTGCAGCTGAAGCTCATAGGCGACCAGTACAGCGAGGGGGCAGTGGCCAAGGCAGATGTGCTGCTGATGGAGGTGCGGCGCTCCAACTCCCTGCAGAATCTGGTGAATGCCCAGGGCCTGGCCAAGGTAGCCCGCAGGAATCTGGCCAGCGTGGTGGGGCTGCCCAGAGATGCTGAGGTGGAGGCGACGGATGTTTTCTCCTATGAACCATATCCCAAGGGACTGGAAGCCTGCGAGGAAGCTGCCCTGAAGAACCGCCCGGACGGGCTGGCGGCAGAGTATGCGGTGAAGGTTGCGGAGGCACAGCAGGAGGTGGCCAAGGCCGGTTACCGCCCCACTATAACCGGCGTGGCCGGACAGAATATAGCTTCCAATGCCCCCTTCCGCAGTGAGCGCAGCAACAGCTGGGAGGCAGGCATAAACCTTTCCTGGAGCCTCTTTGACAACGGCATCACCCGGGCGAATGTGGGCAGCGCCGCCGCCACGGCTGACCAGTATCGGGCCGAGGAACGCAGGGTGAAGAAGGCCATCTGCCTGGAGACCGATTCTGCCTACATCGAGATGAAAGCAGCGGAGCAGAACATCCAGGGCACTGCCGCTGCCGTGAAGAAGGCGGAGGAAAGCTATATGATAGCTCAGGTGCGCTATGAAGAAGGTGTGGATATCCTGCTTACGGTGGCGGATGCCCAGGAAAGGCTCACTCAGGCCAGGTCCAACTACTACACGGCCCTCTATCAGTACAACCTGCATCGCGCGGCGCTGGAAAAAGCCATGGGAATGCCTGTGGGCTTTGACGCGGCCCTTTATGCAGAGGCCGCACAGCAGGGAGCTTCGGCTGACGAGGCCTTGCAGCAGGCGGGAAATCACTTGCAGGAGGAGCATGAGGAGGAAGGATAATGGCAATAATCACGTCATTCCCCATCAAAAAAGACACGGACTACTGGGGCCGTGTGGCCCGGGCTGCCGTGACGGATGAGAGGGCTTTCACGGAGCTTTATGAGCACTTCTTTCCGCGGGTGTACAAGTTCCTGCTGAAGAGGACCCTCGACAGCACTCTGGCAGATGAGCTGGTCAGCGACACCTTCCTGCGCTGCTTCCAGCATCTGAAGGATTACGACCCGGAGAGGGGAGCTTTTTCCACCTGGCTGTTCCGCATTGCCCAGAATGCCATGAACAAGCGCTATGGCTCGCGGGAATTCACTTCGGAGACTGCCTGGGACGAGACCTTCGATCCGGCGGGGCCGGACAGCGAAACCCCGGAGCAGCAGGCCCTTTCGGCAGAGCGCAGCGAGGAGCTGCGCAGGGCTATCAAAAAATTGCCGGAACGCCAGCAGAAGATACTGGAAATGACCTACTGGCTGGAAATGAAATCCAATGAAGTAGCAGAAGTCCTGGGCATGGCCCCCAGCTCCGTGCGGGTGGCACTGAAACAGGCCCGGGACAGCCTGCGCAAGGTTTTGAGTGAAGATTAGGAGGACATCATGGGAGAAATCAAGCATGACATCAAGCAGCAGGGAGCATGGACTGTCTTTGGCCTGGAGGGACAGCTGGACAGGACCACTGCCGGGGAAGTGGGAGAAAAGCTCAGTGAGACGCTGAAGGACAGCAGCAAGCTGGCGGTGGAATGTTCCGGCCTGGACTATATTTCCAGCGCCGGCATCAGGATCTTTCTGCGCCTGGCCAAGCAGGCCAAGGCAGAAGGGAAAGGCTTTTGCATCTGCGGGGCTGCTGGCTTCGTGAAGGAAGTCTTGGAAGATGCCAATCTGGATGTGCTGGTGGAGATGTACCCCAGTGCAGAATCTCTGTCATAAGCGGAAGGGGGCAGGGCAGTGGGACTGAAGATCAGGGGCAAGGCCCTGCTCTTTATCGGCACAGCGGGGGTGTGTACCTCCCTGCTGCTGGGGGGGCTTTTTCTCTGGGGCATGACCGCCTCGGAAAAACTGCTGGACAGCAAGACGGTGGAACTTTCGGAGGCTGTCACGCTGGAGGCGGAGCGCTTCGCCGAGGGAGAAGTGCAAAAGCGCATGGAAGCAATGGTGCGCCAAAAGGCTGCCTACATAGACCTTTTTCTGCAGGAGCTGCAGGGGGATGTGCGCCTGCTGTCCCATCAGGTCACCAGGATCATGCGGGAGGGGGGCAATTCGGCATCTATGCAGGTGCATGACCCCAGATATGAGACAGTTGGCTCGGGACAGCTGTATTTCCTGGCCGGAGCCGCCGGAGGCAGCCCCGGGCCGTCTGTCCTGCGGGCTGCCGCTGCCGGGGAATTCATGGTGCGGCTCGCAGAGAGCTACCGCGTGACGCCGCTGCTCTTTTACCTGGGTTCCCGGGAGGGCTGGAGCCTCCGCATGGATTTCCTGGCTTCGGGAGAGAAGCGGATATCCTTGCCGCCGGAGACCATGACCCCTGCCTATGATGCCCGCAGCAGGAATTGGTATCGGGCCGGGCAGGAGACGCTGGGAGATGATAAGGCTGTTTTTCTCCCTCTCTATCTATCTATGGGGGGAGCTACGCTCATCACTTGTGCTATGGCCTATGAGGATGAGCAGGGCTTTGCCGGGGTGGTGGGGCTTTCCATGCCCTCGGCGGCTCTTTATCAGGAAGTCGAAGGGGAAGTGCTGTCCGGGGACAAGATAGCCTTTGCCCTGAATCCCCAGGGCCAGGTGGCCTTTTCCTCAGCCAGGGCAGGGGTGCTTTCATCCAATCGCCCTGACCAGGATCTGAGAAAGTGTGAGGAGGAGGCTCTGGCCTCTGCCGCTGCAGAAATGCTCTCGGGCAAGAGTGGCTCCTGCAGGGTGAAGGTGGAGGGGGAGGACTATTATCTGGTTTATGCTCCCATCGGCGAGACAGGCTGGAGCCTGGGCGAACTGGTACACAGTGAAGACGTGCTCTCCGATGCCCATGCCCTTGGCCAGCAGGTGCAGGGTGAACTGCAGGAACTGCAGGGAGCAGCTGCACCGCTGTTCCCGAGGCTGCGCTGGCTGCTGCTCGGCTCCCTGGCCCTGCTGCTGCCGGTGCTGGCCTATGTGAGCTGGCGCTGGGCCGTCCGCTTCACGGAGCCCCTGCGGGCTCTGTCTGCTGGAGTGGGCCGGGTGGCAGGGGGACACTTCGAGGAGAAGCTCAGGGTCTCTACAGGGGACGAGACGGAGGAACTGGCTGACAGCTTCAACCTCATGACCGATGACCTGCAGGAATATATGCAAAACCTCGCTGCAGCCCAGGCGGAAAAAGCCAAGGTGGAGGCAGGGCTAGACGTGGCGGCCTCCATCCAGCAGGGCCTGCTGCCCAGGGAGATTCCCCAAAGCGAGAAGTTCTCCCTTCACGCGCGCATGGAACCTGCCAGAGAGGTGGGCGGGGATTTCTACGATTTTTACTGGCTGGATGAAAGCCACCTGGCTCTGACGGTGGCCGGAGCCGCCAGAGAAAAGGGGCGGGGCATCCCTGCAGCCCTTTTCATGGCCATGGCCAGACTGGTGCTCAGGAACTGCCTGCTCACAGAAAGTGAGGCTGATCTGGCCGCTGCCTGCCGCAGGGCAAGGCAGCGCATAGGAGAGGAAAGCAGGGAGGGACTCTCCCTCACGGCTTTCGTGGGGGTGCTGGACACCTGCACCGGGGAGCTGGCGTATGTGAACACCGCCTCTCCTGCTCTGCTCATTCGCGGAGAAAGTTTCCTGAGCCTGCCGGGAAGCCCCGACGGGGAAATCTGTCGTCAATCGGTCCGGCTCTCTGAGGGCGATCTGCTCTGCATCTATACAGGTTGCGTCACTGCAGAGGAATTGCAGGAAAAACTCCCAGCTGACTCTCTTTCGGGCCTTGCAGCCATCCTGACTGACCAGCTGAAAACTGCGGGGCAGGAGAGGGACATCACCGTATTGGCCCTGCAGTGGCAAGGATGAAAAAATTTGTAACACTTTTTCGGTTGAGGGGATATAAAGGACAAAGACAAATGACATCATCTGGGAAAGGATGTAATGAGCATGACAGAGACCAAGCTTGAACAAGACCTGGGGAGGTTCGATTTCTCCAGTTGCCACAGCATCAAGGAAAGACTGTATCAGCAGCTCCTCAATATGCATCGCAGGGAAAACGCTGCCAGCGATGATCTCTGGGGAGGCAGGAAAATGGAGTGCGATGAGTTAGATCTGGCTGCTGCCGCAGGCAATCCGGCCCTGGAGAATCACACGTTTGATTCCAGAGGCAAGAAATGAAGCCGGGCATAAGGAAAAGGCTGTTCCTGCTCATGCTGTCCGGCAGCGCCCTCAGCTTCCTGTTTCTGGGGCTGCCTGTCCTGTATGGCATCTATGATCTGCAGACCATCGTGGGTCAGAAGGAAGAGGCCATTTCGCGAGAAATTTCCTACTACACCACTGACTTTGCCAAGGAACAAGCCCAGGAGCAGATGGAGAGCGAAGCTGAGATCCATGCCGGCATCATGGCTTATGAGGCAGAGCAGGTGCAGTCGGATGTGACGTATTTCGCCGAAGAAGTGAAGGAAATCCTCGATTCTCCTGAGCAATATCCCTCTCTGAATTTACCAAATGCTACTTATGAAGCTGTTCCTGCGGGAACAGCTTATGTCCATTTCAGCCCGGAACTGGCAAGCAAGGGACTGACGCCGGAACTTGAGCGGGAGATTCGCGCCGTATCCAATCTGGCCACCACCATGGTCAGCCTGAGCCATTATTATAAGTGTGTGTTTGTAGGCTCAAAGCATGGTTATATGATCCGCGTGGATGAGAAGGGCGAGCCGGGAACCATTTCACATCTCAGCCGGGAGCGCTGGCAGAAATATTATGATGCCAGGGACAGGGCCTGGTATCAGTGGGGGATGAAGCAGCAGACTGCGGCCTTCAGCAGTGTCTATGAGGGGACGGATGGCCATCCTGTCATTTCCTGTGTCATGCCTTATTATGATGGCGAGGGTGTGGCAGGGGTGCTGGGGGTGGACTGCGAGCCGGGGAATCTCCTGCCCCTTGAGCAGGAAGACAGCCTGGATTGCTTTGTGCTGGGCAGGGGAGGAGAAGTCTTGCTCTCTAATCTGCCTCAGAAACTTTCCGGCGACATCCCGGAGGGGAAGGACCTCAGGGAAAGTTCCATCACCAGCCTGGCCTTCGCCGCCCGCCGCATGGTGCAGGGCAACGTGGGCTATCGGAAGGTGAGGCTGCTGGATGAGGAATACTACCTTTCCTATGCCCCCGCGCCGAAGCTGAATTGGAGCGTGGGCACTTTGGTGGAGAAGAAAAAAGTGACCAAGGAAGCAGGGGAGGCCCAGTCCCGCATGCTGGGGCAGCTGGACGAGCTGCGCAGCTCCTTCCAGCGGCTTTTCGCTGCCCTCCTGCTGGCTGTGCTGGCTGTGCTGGCTGTGGCTGTGGCCTTGGTTTCCTATGGCAGTGCCCGGGCGTCGGATTTCTTCTGCCGCCCCTTGAGAAAGCTGATGGCGGCGGCAGGGGAAATCTCCCAGGGGAATTTTTCCTGCAAGGTGGATGTGCAGACGGGGGACGAACTGGAGCAGCTGGCCGCTTCCTTCAATGGCATGACAGACGAGCTGGAGCGCTATGAAAAGGAGATAGCAGGCACGGCCCGGGAGACTTCCAGGCTGGAGGCAGAACTGGCGGCGGCAGCCCATATCCAGGCCAGCCTCCTGCCGCTGCCGCTGCCTCCCCGGAAGGAATTTTGCATGGGGGCAGCCATGTATCCTGCCAAGGAAGTGGGGGGAGATTTCTACGACTTTTTCTATGTGGATGAGAAGCGGCTGGCACTGATCATCGCCGATGTGTCGGACAAGGGCGTGTCTGCCGCCCTGTTCATGGCAGCAGCCAAGACTGTGCTGAAAAACTCGATTCTGTCAGGAGCCGGGGGCGGCACTCTGGCAGAGGCGGTGGCCCTGGCCAACGACCAGCTTTCAGCAGAGAATGAGGAGGGCCTGTTCGTGACGGTCTTTGCAGGTCTCCTGCACCTGGGCACGGGAAATTTTGAGTATGTCAACGGGGGGCACAATCCGCCCCTGCTGCTGCAGGGAGATACCCTGTCTTACCTGCCCCTGACCAAGAAAAGCACTGTCCTGGGCATGATGGAGGGCCTGCCCTTTGAAGAAAAAAGCATCTGCCTTGGCAAGGGTGATCGCCTGTTCCTTTATACGGATGGCGTGACGGAAGCCATGGATGAAAAGGGACAGATGTTCACCAAGGAACGTCTGGAAAAGAAGCTGTCCCTGCTATCTTCCCGGGCAGAGCCGGGGGAAGTCCTGGAAAATGTGCTGCTGGAGGTAAAGCGCCATGCCGGGGCGGCAGAGCAGTCTGATGACATTACCATGCTGGCGCTGAAGTACGCCGGCGCAGCGGAAATTTAGTATCCTTGCAAGGGATCGGTGCAGAACATGGTTTCGTGCAGAGATGGTTTTGCAGCGTGATCGTTGAGAAAATTTCCTAGGGGGGATGGCCTTTGAGGGAGGAAAGGATAGACAGGGAACTGGAGGGCACTGCAGTCTTCCGGCCTTTGCAAAAAGCAACGGGGGTCAGGGCACAGCAGGAATTCCGCCTGAAGCCCACCCAGACTATTTTGCTGAGCTTCATGATGATGATTGCCATAGGTACGTTCCTTTTGATGCTGCCTGTGAGTTCTGCCAGGGGGACAAGCCTGCCCTTTATGGATGCGCTCTTTGTGTCCACCTCGGCTTCCTGCGTCACGGGGCTCACGGTGGTGGATGTGAAGAACGACCTGAGCTTTTTTGGCAAGTGCGTGATGATCTTGCTGATACAGGTGGGGGGCTTAGGGATCATGACCCTGGGCACCATGGCCGTACATGCCATGGGCTACCGCTTCCGCCTGAAGGAAAGCCTTACTTTGCAGGAATCCCTGGGCCAGAGTGGCAGGGCGGGGCTGTTTGAGCTGATACGCCGCATGATAAAATACACTCTGGTGGTGGAGGGGTTCTTTGCCCTGCTGCTGACGGTGCATTTCATCCCGGAGTTCGGCTTCGAGGCCATAGGCTATGGCATCTTCCATGCGGTGTCTGCCTTTTGCAATGCGGGGTTCGACCTCTTTGGCAATTATGACAGCCTGTGCAAGCGCCAGGACGATATTTTCCTGCTGACGGGAATTGCCCTGCCCATTGTCCTGGGAGGCATTGGCTTCACGGTCATGCACGATGTCATCCACAGGAAGAAGTGGCGCAGGTTTTCCCTGCATACAAAAATAGTTCTCTCAGTCAACAGCGTCCTGATTGTCGGAGGAACCTTGCTTATCTTCGGGGTGGAAAGCAGCTACAATGGCGTATTGGTGGGCATGCCTCTGATCGAGCAGCTGGCCAATGCTGCTTTTATGTCCATTTCCTGCCGCACAGCGGGGTTCAACAGCTTCGATATCGCTGCGGCCACTCAGGTCACCAAGTTCACCATGATCATCCTCATGTTCATCGGGGCTTCGCCCCTGTCCACGGGGGGCGGCATCAAGAGCACTACCATCTTTGTCCTGCTGCGCTCTGTGTGGGCGATTTTCCGCGGTGAGAACGAGGTCACTGTCTTTGGCAGGAGCATCGGCATCAGGGCGCGGAACCAGGCCTTTGCTGTTTTTACGGTGGGCACCATCTGGGTCGTGACCATGGGGGTCTTGCTGGCGATAGTTGACGGGGAGACCAATGATTTGGGCAGGGTGATTTTCGAGACCGTGTCCGCCTTCGGTACCGTGGGCATGGGCATCGGCATCACCCCGGAGTGGGATGAATGGGGCAAGGGCCTCTTGTGCCTCACCATGCTGCTGGGCAGGGTGGGCATCATGACTTTCCTGCTGTCCCTGATACAGCAGAAGCAGTCCGTCGTCAAGTATCCCAAGGAAGATATCATGCTTGGCTGAGTTTTACTGGTTAGAGGATGTGATGGAAGATGGGAAGCAAGAAGCAGTTTGCCGTGCTGGGATTGGGCCGCTTTGGCCTCAGCGCCGCCAGGACTTTGGAAGAGATGGGAGTCGAGGTCCTGGGGGTGGACATGGATGTGAATCTGACTGAGAGCCTGACGGGCACCCTGTCCCAGGTGGTGAGCTTTGATATCCGCGATGCCAGAGGGTTTGACCAGGTGGGCATAGACCATTTTGATACGGTGATCATTGCCTTGAAAAATCTGGAAGCCAGCCTCATGGCCACCATGCTCTGCAAGGAGCGCAATGTCCCGGAAATCGTGGTGAAGGCCATTGATGAGCGCCACGCAGAAATGGCCCGCAGACTGGGCGCCACCCAGGTGGTCTTCTCGGAGCGGGATATGGCCCGCCGCACGGTCATGCATCTGGTGAGCAAGAACGCAGTGGACTACATCGACCTGGCGGGCAGCATCAAAATCATCAGCATCATCGTGCCCGAGGCCCTGGTGGGCAAGAATCTCATCGAATCGAACCTGCGGGAGCGCTACAATATCGTGGTCATCGCTATACGTCACGGGGCTGAGACCATGGTCACCCCTTCGCCCTCCTACTGCTTTGCCGAAGGTGACAATCTCTTCATCATCGGCACTGAGCAGTCATTGGCGGAGTTTGAACGGAGTTTTTGAGAGATGCGGGAAGGGGAACCTTCCTGCATACATAATACATTGAAGTTTCAAAAAATTCCCTTGACTTTTCTCCCGGAAAAAGGTATCATAGAGGTAAGCCGAAAGAGGTGAGGTGTTCCACCTCAGCTGGCCAGCCGACATGTAAATCTAACTGGGAGGGGAGTCCGATGGGCTAGTCAGGCCATAGGGCAAATGCAAAATGAATAGTCATAGCGTATGGTAACCGCCTGAGGTGACGAGAAAGCCTGGGCGGTTATTTTATTGTCAAGATTTCCCTCCGAAAAGCATCTAAAATATCGTTTTTCCGCGAGTTTTATGGTATCATAGCAAGGATAGTATTAGCTATGGATGAAGGAAAGGGCCGATAAATGCACAAAGAGCTTCTGCGCCTTGAGCGCATAAATAAATCCTATGACGGACGGAAGATTTTGGAGGACTTGGACCTCACTATCCATGAGAATGAATTTGTAACCCTGCTGGGGCCCTCGGGCTGCGGCAAGACCACTATCCTGCGGCTGATAGGCGGCTTTGAGAGGCCGGACAGCGGGAAAATCTGGTTTGACGGGCAGGACATCACGAGCCTGCAGCCTGAGAAGCGTCAGGTGAATACGGTTTTCCAGAAGTATTCTCTCTTTTCCCACATGGATGTAGCGGAAAATATCGCCTTTGGCCTGAAGCTCAAGGGCAAGGGCAGGAACTACATCAGGGATAAGATAAAATACGCCCTGAAACTGGTGAACCTGGACGGCTATGAACACGCCCAGGTCACCCAGATGTCCGGGGGGCAGCAGCAGCGCATTGCCATCGCCAGGGCCATAGTCAATGAGCCCAAAGTGCTGCTCCTGGACGAGCCTCTGTCCGCTTTGGACTTGAAGCTCAGACAGAATATGCAGCGGGAATTGGTGAAGATCAAGCGGGAATTGGGCATCACCTTCGTCTTTGTCACCCATGACCAGGAGGAGGCTCTCTCCATGTCCGATACGGTAGTGGTCATGAATCAGGGCTGGATCCAGCAGATCGGCACCCCGGAGAATGTGTACAATGAGCCGGAGAATGCTTTCGTGGCTGATTTCATCGGCGACAGCAACATCATTGATGGCATCATGATCAAGGACAAGCTGGTGCATATCCTGGGCAGGGATATTCCCTGCATCAACACGGGCTTCGGTGAGGAAGTGCCTGTGGATGTGCAGATCCGTCCGGAGGACATTCAGATCTGCGCTCCGGCACAGGGGCAATTCCAAGGCATCATCAAACAGGTGGTCTTCAAAGGCACAGTGTATGACATCACCGTTCAGGCTGCGGGCTTTGAATGGCTGGTGCAGACTATCACGGGCCACGAGCAGGGCAGCGAGGTGGGGCTGCGCCTGGCTCCTGCCAATATCCAGATCATGGCTAAGCCCGCCTCAGAGGATGAGGAGGCCGTGAGCAATGAATGAGCGCATCACGGCACAGATTTCCAGCCACCGCTTCCTGGCCCTGCCTTTCGCTCTCTGGGCGGTGCTCTTTATTGTGCTGCCCCTGTTTTTCGTGCTGGGCACGGGGCTGACGAATGAAGCGGGGGATGTTACTCTTGCCAATCTGCTGACGGTGCTCCAGAGCGAGTACCTGAGAGCACTGGGCCTTTCTGTGGAGCTGGCTCTCGCCAGCACTTTCATCTGCCTTTTGCTGGCCTATCCTCTCTGCCTGATACTCAGGGAGAAAAGGGAGAGCCGGGGGCTGCTGGTGTTCCTGCTGTTCCTGCTGCCCCTCTGGATGAATTCTTTGCTCACTACCATGGCCTGGCAGACTATCCTGGAAAAGCACGGCCTCATCAATATGTTCTTGTCTTATCTGGGGCTGCCAGCGGTGCATCTCATCAATACTCCTGCTGCCATCATCATTGGCATGGTCTACAATTTCCTGCCCTATATGGTGCTGCCCCTCTATGTGAGCCTCAGCCGCATTGATGAGAGCATCGTGGAGGCCGCCAGGGACCTGGGGGCCAATTTCTGGCAGACCTTGCGCCATGTGCTGCTGCCTCTGTCCCTGCCTGGGATTGTCAGCGGCTGCACCATGGTCTTCATCCCTGCTCTCACCACCTTCGTCATCAGCGCCCTTCTGGGGGGCAACAAGGTGCTTTTGGTGGGCAACATCATCGAGCAGGAGTTCACTGCTGCCTATGACTGGCAGCTGGGCAGCGCCCTGTCCATGGTGCTCATGGTCTTCATCATCCTGAACATTCTCCTTGAGGCCTTTGCTGATAGTGGGGAACAGAGAAAGAAGGGGAGGCCGTGATGGAAAAACTCAAGCAAAGTTATTTGGGAGCCATCGTGCTCTTCCTCTACGCGCCCATCCTGGTGCTCATCGCCCAGTCCTTCAATGCCAGCCGCTATCGCGGCCAGTGGACGGGCTTCACCTGGGAATGGTATGGAAGGCTCATGGAAAATGAGGAAATCATCGCCGCTTTCACCAATACCCTGACCATAGGCGTGACTTCGGCGGTTTTCGCCACCATGCTGGCCTTGGTGACGGCCCTGGGCATGCGGCAGATGGGCAGCCGGGGCAGGATGCTCTTCCGGAGCCTTGCCAATGTGCCCCTGCTCAATGCGGATATTGTCACAGGCATTTCTCTGATGCTGCTTTTCCTGGGGCTGGGGCTGCGTCTGGGTTATGACACTATCCTTTTGGCTCATATCGTCATCAGCCTGCCCTATGCTATGCTCTGCATCCTGCCACAGGTGCTCACCATGGACGATGTATGCTACGAGGCGGCCAGAGATCTGGGGGCTACGCCTTTCACGGCTTTCCGCAAGGTCATTTTGCCTGAGCTGTTGCCGGGCATCCTGGCGGCCTTTCTCCTGTCTTTTGCCATGAGCGCCGATGATTTCATCGTCACTTATTTCACCAAGGGGGCAGGCATCGAGACCCTCACCACGGAAATCTATTCTGAGCTGAAGCTGGGAGTGCATCCAGAGATGTATGCCCTCAGCGCCCTGTTCTTCTGCGGGGTGCTGGTTTTCTCCGCGCTGCTCATGGTCAATTACAAGGTCATCCGCCGCTACCGCGAGGCGGGCAGAAGGGGGGCGGCAGCATGAAAATGGAGCTGAGATATTTTCTGTCCTTGCTGGTTTTGCTCCTGCCTTTCACTCTGGCCGGCTGCGATATGTTTGCCCAGGAGGAGGACGAGGGGGAGGATATTCTCTATGTCTACAGCTGGGGCGACTACATCAGCGAGGAGGTGCTGGAGCAGTTCGAGGAGGAGACGGGCATCCATGTAGTGCTGGATGAGTATGATACCAACGAAAGCATGTATCCCCGCATTGCCGAAGGAGCTGAGGCCTATGATGTGCTCTGCCCCTCCGACTACATGATTGACAGGCTCATAGGCAAGGGGCTGCTGCAGCCCTTGGATTTCGACAAGCTGCCTGAGGCCAGGAAGAACATCGACCCGGATTTCTTCCTCCAGGCCAGGGCCTTTGACTGGGATGGCAAGTATACAGTGCCCTACTGCTGGGGCACTGTGGGCATCATGTACAATACGAAGCTGGTGGATGAGCCGGTGGAAAGCTGGTCGATCCTCTGGCGGGAGAAGTACCGGGACAATATCCTCATGCAGGATTCTGCCCGTGATGCCATCATGATTCCCCTCAAGCTGATGGGCAGGTCTATGAATACCACCAAGCCTGAGTATCTGATGGCGGCCAGGGATATGCTGGTGGCTCAGAAATCCCTGGTGCAGGCCTACGGCGTGGATGACATCCGGGATAAGCTCAGCAGCGGCGAGGCGGCTCTCGGGGTCATCTATTCCGGCGAGGCCATCAGGCTCATGAAGTCCAATCCTGACCTGAAGTTCCAGCCCGCCCCCGAGGAGGGCACCAATGTCTGGATTGACGGCTGGGTGATACCGAAAAACGCCCGCCATGTGGACAATGCCCACAAGTTCATAGACTATATGTGCCGCCCGGACATAGCCGCGGAAAATTTCCGTTCCCTGGGCTATTCTACTCCCAACACAGCCGTAAGGGCGCAGGTGGAGGAAGAATTGGGGGACATGGTGGAATTGGCCTTTCCGCCGGAAAAAGTCTACAAAAACCAGGAGTCCTACAGCTACCTGGGTGAGGAATTGGACAAGCTCTATACTAAGCTGTGGCTGCAGGTGAAGGTGTCGTGAGGCAGCCAAAACAGACCATGGCAAGAAACATAGGCAGGTTGATGGAAAATCCGAGGGATGAACAACGGATGGTACAAAAAAAGGGAACGCACGCAGCTGTGACGCGGGCGTTCCCTTTTTCATTTCTGTGTGCCTGTCATGCAGACTTTCTTGCCGTGGAAGGCAATGCCATAGCTCCAGATATCTGACGCGCCCTGACGGGATAGTTCGGCACAGTATTCCTTCTCTGCAATCTGCTGCAGGGCTTCGGTTGCCTTTTCCTTCAGTTCTTCCTCAGACACGGCGGCCTTCAGTTCCAGGACGACACCGGGAGTGCCGGGGCGCAGGGGGAAGAAGGCCAGGTCGAAGCGGCCATAGCCGCTTTCGCGGTTGGACTTTACCTGGTATTTTCCGTCAAGGAGCACGGAAAAGCCTAGCATCAGGCCGTGGTAAAAACTTTCGGCCTGGGCTGTGTCGTGGTAGCTCACGAAG
>CACZHK010000031.1 GCA_902780915.1 Pseudoselenomonas ruminantium
TGCATGATTCATTTTGCATTGTTTAGTTTTCAAGGAACAACTTGATTTCTCAAGTGCCGCCTCATCGAAGCGACTTGTTTATTATATCTTGTCTCTTTCGGAGTGTCAAGCACTTTTTCAATTTCTTTTTTCAATATTCTCTCTGGCCAATCAAGGCTCTCTATATTGAAGGAAACTGTTTTGTTGCTTGCCGTTCCCGTTAGCGACTTGTATTATGATACACGCACTTGAAGCATCTGTCAACACTTTTTTGCATTTTCTTCAACTTTTTTTGAAAAAATCGTTTCTCCCCCTTATCTCATCTTTTCATGCTATTTGTGATATCATAAGCATAGGCTGGCTTGGCATCACAATATGCTTTTCACCATCTTATTGAATTTGGCTCTGGGCAGCAAGACCTCCCGCCCGCATCCCTGGCACCGCAGGCGCACGTCCGCCCCCAGCCGCAGGATTTCCCATACCTTGCTGCCGCAGGGATGCGGCTTCTTGACCTGTACCAGGTCACCGACTGCATAAACCAATGCTTCCATCCATTATCCTTCCTTTTGCGAGGTGTCTGTATGAAAATATCCATTTTGCAAATGCACACCATCCTGGGCCAGGCAGAAACTAACCGGGCCTCTCTGCTAAGATTAACCGAAAAAGCCCTGGCAGGCAACCCCGATGTGCTGATAATGCCAGAAATGTGGCCTATCGGCTTCTTCCCCCGCCCTATAGAAAATCATGCAGACATCGACGGCGAAAATACCCGCACAATGCTGTCGGAGCTGGCCAGAAAATGCCAGGTCAATATCATAGGCGGCTCCGTGGCCAGACTGGAATCCGCCACAGGGAAGATATACAACACCTGCTATGTATTTGATCGCCATGGGCAGGAGATTGCTTCCTATGACAAGGTGCATCTCTTCTCCCCCGGCAGGGAGGATCAGGTCTTTGAAGCAGGAAAAAACTTCTGCACCTTCACCTTGGAAGGGCATAAATGCGGCCTGGCAATTTGCTATGACCTGCGCTTTGGCAGTTTCCTGATGGATCTCACGTCAGACATAGACCTGCTCTTCCTGCCCGCCGCCTGGCCACGCCTGCGGCAATCTCACTGGGAAATTCTCACCCGGGCCCGGGCCATAGAGTATCAGGTATTTGTCATCGCTGCCAATGGCGGCGCCGCCCCCGGGGACAAGCACCCTCTGGCCGGCCGTTCCGGCATCTATGACCCTTGGGGAGAAATCCTCGCCCAGGCAGGCGGCGGCGAAGAAATCATCTCTGCACAGCTGGACTTTTCTGCCCTGCAGGAGTCCAGAAGCAAAATCCCCGTCAGGAAAGATAAGAAGTGCTTGCGCCCATAAAAAGAGGACACCGAGATGTGACTGCCATCTCGGTGTCCCTTTTTCTATTCTTGGGGAACTGCTCATCAAAAAGGTTATAGCAAACGTCACAGTTCCTCAGCTGAATTTGTAGCTGTCCAGTTCCCAGATGCGGCCTGAAACACTTTCCATATCCGCATCAGAGTAGATACGCAGCTCGGGCTGGATATTCTTCTCCGGGAAGAGGAAGAAGCTGGCGGCTTCCTCCCCGTGCTGGAAGAAGGCCTCCACTGCCGTCCTGTCCACAAAGATGTGCAGGGACAGCACGCCATCGGCATAGAGACGGAATTTGCGTTTGCCCTTGCCCCCCAGCTTCATGCCGCTGCGATCGATGGTGCAGGCCTGCTCCTGAGTATCGTAGGCAATGACAGTCTTTTCCAGTCCATACACCAGCTCCACAGATACCCTGTGAGCCTCGCCCAGGCTGATATCCAGGATGATTTCCGAGGTATCATAAAGGCCGCAAATGAGTTCGTCGGTGCTGTCGCTGTCCAGAGACATGGCCGTTTCCTCAATGCGCAGAGCCTTCATTTCCCGGGCAGGCTTGCTGTAGATATGGCCCTGACGCAGGGTCAGCTCACGGGGCATGGTCAGGCTGTACATCCAGCCCTGCTCTGCCGTGGGATAGTCGGAATCCTTGTCCGGCATGCCCATCCAGCCCAGCATGAGAGTCCTGCCCTCATGCTGGAAGATCTGGGGAGCGTAAAAATCAAAGCCATGATCCAGTTCCTGGAACTTGCCATGCAAGAGTGTCATGGCATCCAGGGAGGCATGGCCTGCCACATACCCCGCCTGATAGATATTCTGGCGGTCATACTCGCGGGCTTCAAGGCCCTGGGGGCAGAAAATCAGCGCTTCATAGTCGCCGAAGCGCAGGAGATTCGGGCATTCCCACATATAGCCGAAATCTCCCAAACGGTGGGCCAGCTCCCCCTTGAGCTGCCAGCCCTGCTCCGTCTCCTCATAGACCACCACCGTGCCCTTCTCATCCTCCCGCTGTGCTCCCAGCACGAAATAGCGCTTGCCATGGCGGCTGAAGATATATGGGTCGCGGAAATGGCCCGTGTAGCCGGGTGCCGCATCAGGCACCGCAATTTCTTCTTTTTTGATGGTACCATCAGCCTGCAGGGTGCCGAAACGCTGGGCAGGGGTACGCTTGCCGTTTTCGTCCTTGGCATTGCAGGTATAGGCCACTCTCAGCTTGCCATTCTCCACCGTGCCGCAGCCGGAATAGCAGCCATCCTTGTCGTGCTCATCCGAGGGCCACATAGACAGTTCCGGCACAGTGTATCGCACGAAATCGCGGGTCTTGGTGTGCGCCCAGCACTTGTTCTTGTGTACTACCCCCAGAGGATTCCACTGGTAGAAGATATGGTACTCATCCTTGTAATAAGTCAGCCCGTTGGGGTCATTGATGAGCCCGAAGGGCATTTCCAGATGGAAACGGTTGTGCCAGCGATGCTTAAAGGGCATCCCCTCCCGCACTTTGGCATCAATTTCTGCCTTATTGAAATTTTCCATAAAGCTCAGCCTCCCTTATGAAAAAGCGGCTTATGAACCAAGTCACAAGCCGCCTCTTATATGTTTCTTTTTTAGATTACTCTTCCGGAGTGAAGAGGGTGAAGGTCAGTGCGAAAGCTACGGCGAAGCCCACCACATTGACCATGATATAAGGAAGCAGATGGTCAAGGTACAGGAGAGTGCCGGGGATAACCGTGATGCCCATGCCGGTACCTGCCAGCTGCATGAAGCTTGCCAGGCCGCCTGCGCAGGCGCCGCCTACCAGACCGTAGATGAAGGGCTTCATGAAGCGGAGGTTGATACCGAAGATAGCAGGCTCGGTGATGCCCAGGAAGGCAGGAACTGCGGAAGAGATGTAGAGAGCGCGCTTCTTGGCGTTCTTGGTCTTGGCAGCCACAGCCACGGCAGCGCCGCCCTGTGCCACGATAGCGCCGGTGATGATGGCATTGAAGGGATCTACGCCGGTGGTAGCCAGGAGCTGGACTTCCAGAGCGTTGAAGATGTGATGGACACCGAAGACAACCACTACCTGCTGGAGGCCGCCCACTACGATGCCGCCGATGCCGAAGGGCAGCTGCAGGAAGGCCTGCACAGCGCCGAAGATAGCATTCTCAAGAGTGTGCATGATGGGGCCGACAACCAGCAAGCCGAGGATCATGCAGGTGAACAGAGTCAGGAACGGAGTCACGATGAGGTCGATGAGGTCAGGCACGAACTTCTTCAGGAAAGCCTGCAGCTTGGCAGCCACGATGCCCAGCACCAATGCGGGCAGTACGGAACCCTGATAGCCAACCACGGGGACGGTGAAGCCCAGCACATCCATCATGAGGGGCTCCTGTGCGCCGCCGGGGATAGCAGCCCAGGCGTTAGGCAGCTGGGGAGCAACCAGCATCAGGCCCAGAACCAGGCCGATGACCGGGGTGCCGCCGAAGCGCTTCATAGTGGACCAGCACACCAAAGCCGGCAGGAAGATGAAGGCGGTATCCGTGAGCACCTGGCTCATGGTCAGCACATTGCCGCTGAACTCAACGCCCAGAGCCTGGGAAGCGCCGCGCAGGCCCATGAAAAGACCTGTTGCCACCAGCACGGGGATGATGGGCACGAAGACATCGCCCAGGGTACGGGAAATCTTCTGCATGGTAGACATCTGCTCATAGGCCTCAGCCTTGTTGTTGCTGGTGGAGCCAAGAGAAGTGCCTGCCACGAAAACATCAAAGACCTTATCCACAAAGCCGGTGCCCAGGATGATCTGGTACTGGGCAGCAGCGAAGAACTGTCCCTTGACACCGTCGATGTTCTCGATGGCCTTCTCGTCAATCTTGCTGCGGTCATTGACGATGAGGCGCAGGCGGGTAGCGCAGTGCTCGGCGCTGCGGACATTGTCCATGCCGCCTACATACTTGGCGATCAGCTTGGCCACGCGCTCCTCAGCGGGGAGGTCAGCCAGAGCCTTTTCATCAGCAGCCACATCATGGCCGGAAGCGGCAGCGGGAGCAGCATCAGCAGCAGCCTCTTCAGCCTCCACAGTGATCTCCTGGTCACCCAGGGCCACGGTGATCTTGCCGAAGTCAGCGGCGTTGGTGACCAGCACCGGAGTAGTCACATCATAGCCGGCAGCCACAATGGCAGCCACATCGAACTCCAGCAGCAGCTGGCCGCGCTTCACCTTGTCACCCTGTGCCACATGGGCGGTGAAGTGCTCGCCCTTGAGGTTCACAGTATCAAGGCCCACATGGATGAGAATGTCAGCGCCATTCTCCCCGTGGATACCGACAGCATGCTTGGTCTCGAAGAGAACCGTGACCTCGCCATCAACCGGCGCATAAACCTTGCCCTGGGGCTCGGTTACAGCAGCACCCTTGCCCATAGCCCCGCTGGCAAAAGCCTGATCCTTGACTTCTGAAAGCGGTACCAGCCTGCCCTGCAGGGGGCTGTCCAGACGCAAATCTGACATGAATGATTCCTCCTCTTTCCTCTCTCTGGAAACGATACCCTAAATACGCGCAGATAGTAATATGAATAAGAACACAGGAACTTTATCCTCAGGACTATATTCTACACAAGTCCCCTGGTTCCTGCCGGGATACCTATGAAAACAGTTCCAATTGTCTATGGAACCAATTCCATTTACTGTATACATCATAATACGCCCTCGAACTTTTGTCAAGGGCGTTTTATGAATCTTATATGATTTTTTTCTCACTCAATCAGCAAATCCCTGAACTTGGTGAATTCCTTCTGGAAGAACAGCTTGATGGTGTCCACGGGGCCATTGCGGTGCTTGGCGATGATGACTTCTGTGATGTTCTTGGCCTCCGTGTCCTTGTCGTAGTAATCCTCACGATAGAGGAACATGACGATATCCGCATCCTGCTCCAGGGAGCCTGATTCTCTCAGGTCGGAGAGCATGGGGCGCTTCACCTGGCGGCTCTCCACAGAACGGGACAGCTGGGACAGGGCGATGACAGGCACGTGCAGTTCCCTGGCCAGGGCCTTCAAGGAACGGGAAATCTCTGAGATTTCCTGCTGGCGGTTGTCGCTGTTCTTGGAAGCCCGCCCCTGCATGAGCTGCAAGTAGTCGATGAAGATGACGGACAGGCCGTGCTCTGCTTTCAGGCGGCGGGCCTTGGAGCGCATTTCCATCACTGTGATGCCTGCGGTATCATCTATGTAGATGGGGGCGCTGTTCAGGCGGTTGGCAGTCTCCACCAGCCGCGTCCACTCCTCATCTTCCAGCTGCCCCGTGCGGAGGCGCTGGGCGTCTATGCCCCCCTCAGAGCAGAGCATGCGCTGCATCAGCTGCTCCTTGCTCATTTCCAGGGAAAAGAAAGCTACCGTGCCCAAGTTATGCAGGCCGATATAGCTGGCCATATTCAGGGTAAAGGCGGTCTTGCCCATGGAAGGACGAGCCGCCACCAGCACCAGGTCCGAGGGCTGCAGGCCGCTGGTAATGTGATCCAAATCCTTGAAGCCCGTGGAAATGCCCGTGATATTTCCCTTGGAAGCATAGAGGTCGTTGATGTGCTCGAAAGTGCGGAGAAGTATGGCCTTCATAGGCTCAAAGCCATCGGTGCTCTGCCCCGCCGCCACGGCCAGGATGCGCTTTTCCGCCTCGTCCATGATGTTGGCCACTTCGTCCGTGTCCTCATAGGCCGCTGCCGCAATGGCAGTGGCAGCATCTATCAGGCGGCGCAGCTCAGCTTTTTCCTTGACGATTTTGGCATGATAGGAAATATTGGCTGCCGTGGGCACAGTGTTGGCAATGTCCGTGACAAAGCGCACACCTCCCACTCTCTCCAGCTGCTCCTCTTTGCGAAGTTCCTCTGTAAGGGTGACGATATCCACAGCCTCTTCATTATCCGTGAGTTTCAGCATGGCCTCATAGGCCACCTTGTGAGCCTCACGATAAAAATCCTCCGGCCTGAGGATTTCCTGCACCTCGATGATGGCGTCTTTCTTGATGAGCATAGCCCCCAGCACAGCCTTCTCAGCCTCAATATTCTGGGGCGGCATACGATTCTCTGCCATTAACGCTCCTCCTGCTCAAAAATCAACTCAAAGGCTTCCTCTGCCGTCTCCACAGGGTGTATCGAAAGCCCCAGGTGCTCCTCGGGAATATCCTTCGCATTCTCCTTGGGGATCACCAGGGTCTTAATGCCCGCCTGCTTGGCTCCATAGGCCTTCTCGAACACGCCGCCCACGGGCCGCACCCGGCCTGCCAGGGAAATCTCCCCAGTCACCGCCACATCCTGGCGGATCTTCTTCCCGGTAACAGCACTCACCAGCACCGCCAGAATAGCCGTGCCTGCCGAAGGCCCGTCGATATTGCCGCCCCCGATGACATTGATATGCACATCATAATCATGCAGATCCTCACCGGTGACTTTGCGCAAGACGGAAGCCGCGTTGAACACGGAGTCCTTGGCCATGGAACCGGCTGTCTCATTGAACCGCACTGTCCCCTTGCCCTTCTCATGGGCGGGGAAGGCCACGGCCTCAATCTCGATGACGGAACCCAGGAACCCAGACACGCCCAAACCAAAGATATGGCCCCTGACCGCCTTGCCTGAGGCTTTCTTGGTGACGAACTGGTAGAGGCGGCTGACCTGGGCCACTTCGTAGATATCCTCTTTGGTGATGGTGACAGGTTCCCCCTTGGCCGCCCCGGTGCGTTCCAGGGCCAGGCTGTAAGCATCAGCCAGGATGTTGATGGCCTTGCGGCCCTCGATGGTGTACTCGGAAATCAGAGCAGCCAGTTCCTCCGGCAGCTCCGCCCCCAGCTTTTTGGCTGCATTCTCCACAATCTGCACGATATGCTTCGGTGTCAAAGGCTCGAAGTAGATCTCGGCACAGCGGGAACGCAGGGCCGGGTTGATATGGGCAGCATCCCTGGTGGTCGCGCCAATCAGCACGAAGTCCGCCGGCGCCCCCTCTTCAAAGAGCTTCCTGATATAGGAGGGCACATGGGGATCTTCCGGGTCGTAGTAAGCGGATTCAAAGAAAGCCCGCTTGTCCTCCAGCACCTTCAGCAATTTGTTCTGGAGCATTTCATCCATCTCACCGATTTCGTCGATGAAGAGGATGCCGCCGTGGGCATCGGTGACCAGTCCCGGCTTCGGCTCCGGCACCCCTGCGTCTGCCAGGGTCTTGGAAGCCCCCTGATAAATGGGATCATGGACAGACCCCAGGAGAGGGTTGGTGATATCCCGCGGATCCCAGCGCAAGGTGGTGCCGTCCGTTTCCACGAAGGGAGCCTCCTCGTTGAAGGGGGAGCTTTCCTTCTTCTTGGCGGCCTCCAGCACCAGCCTGGCCGCCGTGGTCTTGCCCACGCCGGGAGGGCCGTAGAGAATCAGGTGCTGGGGATAGGGAGAGCTTAATTTTGCCATGAGGGATTTCACGGCTCTTTCCTGCCCCACGATTTCTCCGAAGGATTGGGGACGCAAAAGCTCCATCACCGACTGGGTCAGGTGCACCTGCTCCAGCTTCTCCAGTTCCTCCCGCTTGGCCTTGTCATGAGGACTTTCGATGCCTGGCTTCTCTTCCTTGATGACCTGGCGGCGGATATCCTCCACATAGTCAGCGTGGTCCTGTTCCAGTTTCTCCGAGACTTTCTTCTCGATCTTGTCCTCCACGCTCTTGCGAGCCACCATGTCGGCCACCCGTTCCTCCAGCACGGCGAGGACTTTGCCAATCTCCTTGCCCTTGGGGGCAGGCCCAGCCAGGGGATTCTGCTCCAGGACGCGCTGCAGGGCCAGCACCCGCTCGCCGGGGTCATCAGAGCGCATCAGCTTCAGGGCATCCATCTTCCCTGCCTGCACCACCAGCCGTTCCGTAGTCCAGAGATCCACCAGCAGGGCATAGACTGCATTTATTTCCCGGTCAAGGTCCGTGACAGCGGGAAAAGCCGGCGAGGCAGCCTGACTTTCCTGAGGCTGCCCACCGGCAAATTTCTTGAATATATCGTAGAGAAAACTCATGGTCTTACTCAGCCACGATATTGACCTTCACGGTGCTGGTGATGGCAGGGTGGACCTTGATGACTGCCTCGTAAACGCCGGTACCCGTGACGGTGCCTTTGATGGAGATTTTCTTCTTGTCTATGTCTATGTTCTGCTTCTTCAGAGCCTCAGACACATCCTTGCCCGTGACGCTGCCGAAGAGCTTGCCGCCCTCGCCGATGCGCACAGGGATGGTGACCTCCACCTTTTCCAGTTGGGAAGCCATGAGCTTGGCCTCGTCAGTGGCCATAGCCTCCTTGCGGGCCTTTGAGCCGGCCTGCTGCTTGGCCACGTTCACGCTCTGGGCAGTGGCCAGCACTGCCAGTTTCCGGGGCAGCAGGAAATTGCGTCCGTAACCTTCCTGCACCTCTACGATGTCACCCTTTTTGCCCAGCTTCTTTACGTCCTGACTCAGTATCACTTTCATTGGAATCATACTCCTTTATATAATCTTGACTTACATCTACGACTCTTGAAAGAATCTCCTCCAGCTTCTCGCCCTTCACCTGGGCGCCTGCCACATTCTGGTGGCCGCCGCCGCCGAAGAATTCCATGATGACCTGCACATTGAGCTCACCGGTGGAACGGGCAGAGAGCCCCACGGTATTCTCATCCAGCTGGAAGACCACGATGCTCATGCGCACCCCCTCTACCCGCAGGAAGGAATCAGCCGCCTGAGCAGCGATGACCGACCCGTTCTGGCAGAGCTTCGGATTGGAGCTGACGATGAAGCCCCCGGGGTACAGCTTGGAGCGGGCCTTGACCTCCGCCAAAGCCACGGTAGTCTCATAGTCCGTGCGGAAGAGGTGCCGCACCATGACCGGGTCAGCCCCGCTGCGCCTGAGATACGCCGCCGCATCAAAGGTGCGCACCCCTGTCTGCACGGCGAAGTTCTTGGTGTCCACCACGATGCCTGAGTAAAGGGCCGTGGCATCCAGCCTGGAGAGCATCATATTATCCTCGAAATACATCAGAAGCTCCGTCACCAGCTCGGAAGTGGAGCTGGAAGCCGGCTCGATGTAGACGAGAAGCGGGTTCTTGATGAAATGCTCGCTGCGCCTATGATGATCTATGACCACCACCTGATTGGTCATGTCCAAAAGGTCCGGGCAAGCCACCAGATGGGGGATGTGAGTATCCACCACGATGACCAGTGGATTGGGCTTCACAGCATCAGTGAGGTCTTCCGCCCGCACGAAGAGGTTCTCGTATTCCTCCTTGCCATGCAGGAGGTCAGCGAACTTGTCTATGCCGTCATTCATATCAGACAGCACTATATGCACGGTCTTTTCCAGCTGGCGCGCCATCTTGGCCACCCCCATGGCGGCACCGAAACAGTCGAAATCCTCGTTGTGGTGGCCCATGACGTAGATTTCATCCGAGCCCTCCATGATTTCCCTGAGTGCATGAGCCACCACCCTTGCCTTGACGCGGGTGTGCTTCTCCACAGCCTTGGCCCGGCCACCGAAAAACTGGGTCTTGCCGCCGATATTCACCGCCACCTGATCGCCGCCGCGGCCCAGGGCCAGATCCAGCCCTGCCTGCGCCTGGCTGCCCAAATCCCCCATAGTCTGGCTGTCTGCCACGGCAATGCCCATGGACAGAGTGACCGGCAGGCGGTTGGTGTTGGTGAGCTGCCGGACTTTGTCCAGCACCTCGAATTTCTCCCCCATGGCCATGTCCAGGCCCTCGCGCTCCAGCAGCACGATGTAGCGATCCTCCGCCACACGGCGCATGAAGCCGCCATGAGCCTTGGTCCAGTTATCCAGCTGCTGGTTGACGGCCAGGAGCAGCGCCGTGCGCTCTGCCTCCGTCTGCCGCTGCACCACTTCATCGTAGTTGTCGATCTGGATGAAGCAGAGCACTGTGCGGCTGCGCATATACTCATTCCTCAGATGCTCGAAGCCCGACACATCCTGCACATAGAGAGCCATGAGGGGCTGCTGCCCCGCCAGGGGGGACTTGATAGGCTCGTGGAACACCTGGAAGTACCTGTCCTCATGCATGAAGACATACTCGCCCTCAGTGCCCCAGACCGGCTTCACGATAAGCCCCGGCCAGACATCAGCCATATCCGTGTCCTGCTCCACAGCAAAGCCCACCAGTTCCTTGACCCGGGAATTCGTCCACTGCACGCGGCCTTCTTCATTGACAATGAGAATGGCCTGGGGCAGTCCCTCCACCGCATAGTTCAGCATCAGCCCCAAATTGCGGAGCACGTTCTTGAAATAAATCTCAAAGCGGCGGGAGCGATCGGCACAGCGCTCCCTGGCAAAGGAAGCCAGGCAGAGCCACAGCACCGCCGCTCCGGCAGCTATATATTCATTATAAAAATAAAGCACCGAAATCAATGCCAGCATTACCACCAGATGAACCGTCAGGTCCATCCAGGCCGACAGATTGCGCGGCATAACCATCACCTCCCGAATTTTCAATCCCCATTGTGGCGGCTGAATCTCCGCCTATAGTCAAAGACCATGTCAAACAGCCCCGTGAACGCCAGGATCTGAGCAAAGAGGCCATTGATGAGAATCAGCAGGTAGAAAAGCCACCGCCAGAAGCCCCTGACCTTGAACTTATTCATCACCGTTGCCATGAGGGCCAGGCCCTGAATGAGTCCTGCAAAGAGAGCCAGCATATCGGCATTGAGCGCCGCCTGATAGAGCCAGTCAATCTGCCGGGTGCCTCCCCAGTAAAGCCCCACCATGGCAAAGCCGAAAAGGTAGGCAAAGGCCTTGGGCAGCCGCCAGTCAGCGAAAGGCGGCAGCTGCGGCACCTCATGGCCCAAGCGGCTGAGAATCTTGCCTCCGAAGTAAAAGGCCACGGCAGCATCCAGAAGGCTCAATAACACAATGAGCAAAGGCCCCAGTTGGGACATGAGCACGAGGCCCGTGTCAATCTGGGAGCGCCCCGCCTCGATTTCCTCGGCAGGCATGCCCGCCTGCTCGTAAAGTGCGAAGGTGGAGTCAAAAGCCGACTTCAGCCCATCCATGAGCATGGCAAAGGGGTTCGTGCCGAAAAAGGCAAAAATCAGCCCCAGGACAGCCAGCTCTCCCAGCATGGCGGCGAGAAAGGCCAGGGGAAAGAGCTTCACTCCGGAAAGTCCCTTCCTATAGCCAAATCCCAGCATCAGCCCCAAAGGCCCGAAGGCTGCCACCAGGCGCAGGGCAATGACCGGCTCGATGAGCATGGCGAGAGCCGCCCCCGCCACCAGCATGGCCATGATCCCCTGCCGCATGCCATGACGGAGCACCAGCACCGCCAGAGGTAGGGGCCATAGCAGGGCGATGAATGGCCCCACGATGGGCAGGTAGACAGAAGCGATGGCAATCACCACCGTCAGCGCCGCCAGCAGCCCCCCCTCTGTCAGGGGAGTTATTCTATGTGAATCCATATTCTTCTCCTTTTCTATTTTTAGAAGGACAGAAAAACCGCCGCTTCTCAAACGTATCTAACATTATAACAAAAAAGGAGGCCCTTGTCTTGAGAGCAGGTACTAGGTAGCGGCAAGGCAAATTCTGCTTGCCAAATGGTTCTTCTGAGAGTTATAATACTAACAAATGAACAATTATTCATATGTTAATCGTTTGTTTGCGAAAGGGGTTCTCGGCTATGAAAAAGACCTATAAAATTGAAGTGGACTGCGCCAACTGCGCGGACAAGATGGAACAGGCCGCCAAAAAGACCAAGGGGGTGAAGGATGCCTCCGTGAACTTCATGATGCTCAAGATGAAAGTGGAGTTCGAGGAATGGGCTGACCCTGCCGCAATCATGCCGAAAGTCAGGGAAAACTGCAAGAAAGTTGAGGACGACTGCGAGGTCTTCTTATGAGATGGCTGGAAGGGCTGAGCAAGAAGCAGCGCACGAATCTGCAGCGCATCATTGCCGCCGCCCTCCTGCTGCTCATCATCGCCTGGCTGCCCCTCACGGGCCTGCCCCGCTTCTTTGCCTACGCCGTGCCTTATTTGCTTGTAGGCTATGATGTGCTCTATAAGGCATGGAAGGGCATCCTGAACCGCCAGCCGCTGGACGAAAACCTCCTCATGGCCATTGCCACCCTTGGTGCCATGTCCCTGGCCATTTACGAGGACGGTGACTACACCGAGGGCATCGCGGTGATGCTCTTCTACCAGATCGGCGAACTTTTCCAAAGCTGCGCCGTCAGCAAGAGCCGCCGGGATATCACTGCCCTCATGGACATCCGCCCGGACTATGCCAATATCGAAGGCGCAGACGGGCAGCTGGAGCAGGTTGACCCGGAGGAAGTGACGACGGGCAGCCTCATCATAGTGCAGCCGGGAGAGAAGATTCCCCTGGACGGCGTGATCACTGCAGGAAAATCAACTCTCAACACTGCCGCCCTGACCGGCGAAAGCCTGCCCAGGGAAGTCAGCGAGGGCGAGGAAGTCATCTCCGGCTCCGTCAATCTCACGGGCCTGCTCAAGATCCGCACTACCAAGGAATTTGATGAATCCACCGCCTCCAAGATTCTGGCACTGGTCAGCGAAGCCAGTTCCCGCAAGTCCAAGTCCGAGGCCTTCATCACCCGCTTTGCCAGGGCTTACACCCCCGCCGTGGTCAGCGCCGCCGCAGTCCTGGCGCTTATCCCCCCTCTGGCTAACTTGGGCCTGGGCGAAACGGGGGACTGGGGCACCTGGCTCTACCGCGCTTTGGTGTTCCTCGTCATTTCCTGCCCCTGTGCCCTGGTCATCAGCATCCCCCTGACCTTCTTTGCAGGCCTCGGCGGTGCCAGCAGGGCGGGAATATTAGTGAAAGGTTCCAACTATCTTGAGGCTCTGGCCGAAGTAGATACAGTGGTCTTTGACAAAACCGGCACCCTGACCAAAGGTATCTTTGAAGTCACCGCCGTCCATCCCCAAACACTGGACAGGCAGGAACTGCTGCATCTGGCTGCCCATGTGGAGCGCTACTCCAAACACCCCATCGCCGCCTCCCTGCGGGCCGCCTACCCCCATGAGGCAGACGATTGCCGGGTGGAAGCCATCCAGGAGATTGCCGGGCAGGGCATCAAGGCTCAGGTCAACGGCCATACGGTGCACCTGGGCAACAGCAAGCTCATGGCCGCCATCGGCGCCGACTGGCACAAATGCAGCCAGCATCTGACGGGCACCACTCTGCATCTGGCCCTTGACGGCGAGTATGAGGGCCATGTAGTCATCTCCGATGTGCTCAAACCCACGGCCAAGGAAGCCATCAAAGCCCTCCAGGCTTGCGGCATCAAGGAAACTGTCATGCTCACAGGCGACAGCAAGGCGGTGGCGGAGAAAGTCGCAGGGGAATTGGGCATCAGCCGGGTTTATAGCGAGCTTCTCCCCGCTGGCAAAGTGGCGCAAGTGGAAGCCATCCTTGAGAACAAGAAAAAAAGCCACCAAAAAGGCAAGGTGGCTTTTACAGGGGACGGCATCAACGATGCTCCCGTGCTCTCCCGGGCCGATATCGGCATCGCCATGGGCGCCCTCGGCTCCGATGCCGCCATCGAGGCAGCAGATGTGGTGCTCATGGACGATGAGCCGCTGAAGATTTCCCAGGCCATCCGGCTATCCCGCCGCACCCTGGCTATCGTCCGGGAAAACACCTGGGGCGCCATAGGCATCAAGCTGCTGTTCCTGCTGCTGGGAGCCTTGGGCCTCTCCGGCATGTGGGGCGCCATCTTCGCCGACGTAGGTGTCACGGTCATAGCCGTCCTCAATGCCACCCGGGCACTGATGGTGCCGGGGAACACTTGCAAGACTGCATTCTCCGAAACATGACAGCACAATAAGCATGGATTGATAAAAAAAGGACTGTGCCCGGCAAACCTGCCTGCACAGTCCTTTTTATGCTGTTTGTCATAGCTTAAACATTGAACAGGAAATTCGTCACATCTCCGTCCTGCATGACGTACTCCTTGCCCTCAGTGCGCACCTGCCCCTTTTCACGGGCGGCAGCTACGGAACCGGCGGCTACGAGGTCATCATAGCCTACAATTTCGGCGCGGATGAAGCCGCGCTCGAAATCCGTGTGGATCTTGCCTGCAGCCTTGGGTGCCGTGGTGCCTTTCGTAATAGTCCAGGCGCGGCATTCGTCCGGGCCGGCAGTGAGGAAGGTCATAAGCCCCAGGAGGTCGAAAGCGCCCTTGATGAGCTTATCCAGGCCGGATTCATCAAGGCCCAGGTCAGCCAGGAACTCCTTGGCCTCATCCTCGTCCAGCTCTGCAATCTCGCTCTCCACCTTGGCTGAGATGGTGACCACCTCAGAGCCATGCTGGGCGGCAAAGTCGCGGACTTTCTTCACATACTCATTGTCAGTATCAGCCGTAGCCACCTCATCCTCAGACACATTGGCCACATAGAGAACAGGCTTCAAGGTCAGCAGGTTCATCTCCTTGATCAGCTCCAGCTCATCCTCAGATAGTCCCATGCTGCGGGCAGGCCTGGCCTCCTCCAGAGAAGCCTTGATGCGGCGCACCAGCTCGTCCTCGGCCTTGGCTTCCTTATTGCCGGACTTGGCCAGCTTCGCCAGGCGGGAGATGCGCTTTTCCACTACATCCAGGTCAGCCAGGCACAGCTCCGTCTGGATGATTTCAATATCGCGGAGAGGATCCACGCCCCCCTCCACATGGGTGATATTGCCATCCTCGAAGCAGCGCACCACATGAGCCACCGCATCCACCTGGCGGATATGCTCCAGGAACTTGTTGCCCAGGCCCTCGCCCTGGCTGGCCCCCTTCACCAGTCCGGCAATGTCCACGAAGCGGACAGAGGCGGGAGTGGTCTTCTTGGAGTTATACATCTCATGGAGGACATTCAGCCTGCTATCCGGCACCGCCACCACGCCTACATTAGGCTCGATGGTGCAGAAAGGATAGTTGGCAGCTTCGGCGCCAGCCTTGGTAATAGCGTTAAACAACGTGGACTTGCCTACGTTAGGCAGGCCCACAATACCTACTTCTAAATTGCTCATTAAAAAATCACCTTATCTATAATCAAAGAGTACCGAAAATCCTGTCACCGGCATCGCCCAGGCCGGGCACGATGTAGCCGTGGTCATTGAGCTTCTCGTCCACAGCAGCCACATACACCGGCACATCAGGGTGCTCCTTGTTGATGACCTCGATGCCCTCGGGAGCAGCCACCAGGCACATGAGGATGATGGACTGGGCGCCCTTCTCCTTGATGAGGGAAAGAGCTGCAGAAGCGCTGCCGCCGGTAGCCAGCATGGGGTCAACCACGATGAGGGTGCGTTCTGCCACATCGCCGGGCATCTTGCAATAGTATTCTACCGGCTTCAGCGTCTCCGGATCGCGATACATGCCCACATGGCCCACACGGGCAGCGGGAATCATGTTCACCACGCCGTTGAGCATGCCCAGGCCTGCGCGGAGGATGGGCACCACGCCAACTTTCTTGCCAGCCAGCACCTTAGACTTGCACTTGGCCACGGGAGTCTCGATCTCCACTTCCTTCAGAGGAAAGTCACGGGTGATCTCATAGGCCATGAACATGGAGATTTCCTCCAGCAGCTCACGGAAATCCTTGGTTCCCGTGTCCTTCTGGCGCATGAGGGTCAGCTTATGCTGGATAAGGGGGTGGTCGATGACATTGACTTTCAGATCTGACATGACATTATCTCCTTTATATCAATATGTTTGCCGAGGCTATATCTAATTAATAATATCACGAAAGGACAGCTGACACAACAGAAAAAGAGCCGCCCCCGTAGGAACGGCTCTCCCCTTGTCCACAATGCGGACCCCGTGGTGTCGCAAGCGACCAACCCGCAACACCAAATGACCTCTCAGCTAGGCTCATTATAGCACAATATACATAAAAATGCTATAATAAATTTGCTGTGCACCTCTCAGCGGAAGGGAGGGAAAAATATGACCTTTTCAGCTATACTGCGTGACCTCCTGATTTCCGTAATCGCAGGAATAATCGCAAACTATCTGTTCACAGTGCTGGTGAAATAGCACAGCCACTAGCAAGCACCTCGGGCCATCGACCAGCCGTGGAGGGAGGAAAGCCGCCGCAAGGCGGCTTTTCGTTTACCTGTTTTTTCCCAAAAGTTCCAACGCCAGTTCCGCATTCCGCGCTGCTTTTTCCCTCAGCTCGGACAGCAGCTTGGCATTGCGCTGCTTGAAGGTGGCTTTGTCGTTCCACTTGCGGCGGATTTCCTGCAGGATTTCTTCGGCGGTGAGGCTGTCAAGATCCCCCACAGGCTCCTCGCCGATGGAAGACAGGAACCTGTCTATCTTCGGGTCATAGGAAATGCCTATCATGGGCACTCCCATGACTCCGGCAAAAATCAGCGCATGGAGGCGGATAGCCAGCATCAAGTCCATATTGCCTACAAGGGACAGGAACTCGCTGGTGGTGTACTCGTCCTCCAAGACAGTGCAGGGCTCCTTCGTCAGTTCGGCAATGCTCTGAGCCGCCCGCACATCCTCCGGGAACTGCATGGGCAGGAAGACCACCCTGGCCTTCAAATCCCTGACAATGGCATCGCTGGCCTTGGCCAGTTCCTCCTTGAAGTGGTGGCAGCCCTGCCAGTCCCGGACGGAGATGCCCACCACGGGGCTGGCTCCTTCGGCCTGATACCTTTTGAAGATAGCCCGTCCTGCTTCCTTGTCCACCGGGTGGATGGCCAGCACCGGATCAGCGGTACACTCGATATGGGGCCGGGTGATGCCAAGGCTCTTCAGCTCTGCCAATGAACCCTTGTCACGCACAGTAATCAAGTCAACCCGATTGGCGATATGCCCCATGACCTTGCGGGCCAAATGGCCCTGAATGGGGCCGATGCCCTGGGCGTAGAGCATGACCTTAGTGCCCAGCATTTCCGCCAGCTTGATGATGGCGAGATAGTAATAAAGGCTCCTGCGGCTGGTGACATTCTGCAAGAGGCTGCCGCCGCCGCTTATGAGAAGGTCTGCCTTTTTCAGAGCCTTGCAGATGGCAGACATGTCCAGCCAGGAAATGGCCTCTACGCCGTGACGCTTCGCGGTATCCTGGGGGGCAGCCGAAATGACGGTGATATGAAGTTCGGGTTCCAGGTCACCTAGCACTTCCAGCATGGCCGCCAGCATGGCTTCATCGCCGGCGTTCTTAGAGCCATAGTATCCTGAGATGACAATCCTGCTCATCAGTCTTTCTTGCTCCCCTCCTGATCAGAATTTGCGGCACGGGCCATAAGAGCCTGCCAGATTTCTACCAAGACCATAGCGACAGCTCCTACGCCTGCTCCCAGTACGATGCCCCCAATCCCGCGCACGAAGGACATAAAGACAGGCGTGCGCATGTGGGCAAAGGTCTCCACCATGGATCCCTGTCCGATGGCAGCCACCAGCACCAGGGCAAAAAGCACCATAGTGGGCCATTTCCTCATAAAGGCCATAGCCGCCAGCATGAAGGCGGGATGGCCTATCATCAGTTCCTTAGTGCGGGGACGGGCATAAAGGGCTTGCTCCAAGAAGGCGCGGAACTTCAATTCCAGCCCGGACACAGGCATCCCCGAGGTGTGGCCGCTGCGAGCCACGAAGACAACCCCCGCCACCAAAACGAAGAACAGCCCCACCAGGGTCTTGATCTTCACGGGCATGTCCAGGATCTTCTTCAGCTGAGCCATGACCCCGTCGCAGTCATCCATCTTCCCATCAAAGATATCGAAGCGCTGCATGAAAGCGATGGCTACGAGAACAATGGGCAGGACAAAGGTCAGCTTTATCCCACGGAAAATGTTGAATTCCAGGAAATACTCCGTATCAGCCAGTGAGCCGGACAGGTAAGCCGCCCCGATATAGGAGCAGGCGCCGGTGACCCAGAGTGCCAGTGCCGCCGTCACAATCATGCGGGGCAGGGAAATTTTCTCCGGCAAATGCCGTCCCCGCACAAAGTCCAGCAGATAAATGAGAGCCAAAGACGGGAACAGGTTGGCGCTGGCCAGAGCCGCCACCACGCGAATCTTGGAGCCGCTGCCCATCAGCACCGGCACAGCGGCCAGCAAGGCAAAGACAGCAAAGAGAAGATATTGCAGCCCCTTGCGCCTGTTCAGGGCAGGAATCACCAGCGACAGGTAAAGCACGCCTGCAGCAGCTACGCCTGCCATGACCAGCGCGCGGAGCATCTTATTCGGATAGTAAGAAGCAAAGGTGCCCGCCTTGTCGATTTCATATCCCTGCGCCGTGAGCTTATCATGGACAGCCTTGAAATACTCCATATTGGTTGCCAGGAGTGTCTTGTCCGGAGCAGGCTTCTCATAGATGCGCAACAGGTCGATGCGGATATTGCGCTCCTCGTCCGTGTTGCTCCAGCGCTCCACAGCTGCATCAATCTTGAGCTTGGGCAGTTCATCCTTGCCGATGGAGTAGAGACGGACCACATGGTCATAGCCCAGGCCTGCGGCAATTTCCTTCATGCCATCCTGAGGATAGAACTGAAGCTGGGTGACGCCCTCGATCAGGCCAAGGTTGATATTCCTGGCCTTCATCTGGTCAATGGTGGCCTGCAGGGCCTTGTTGGCCCCCAGGCACTGGGGGCCGCTGTAGACGATTTCGGAAACGTCTATGCCCTCAAGGCGCTTGAAAACCGCCGCCACATCATCAGGGGTGCAGTTCTCATAGTTGCTGGGACGAGCCAGCACATGGAAACCGGCAGCATTCACGGCCTTCATCTCATCCGTGGGCATGCCGATGTTCATTTTCTCAAAAGACTCATAGTGAGCCTTGACGGCCAGCACTTCCTCCGTGCCCACCTGCAGGACTTTCACCCGCTCAGAGCCAAGGCGGCGGAAGAGGTCTTCCTTTACCTCCTTGTAAGTCTGCGGGTCATGCCCCACCACATAGACCTCCGTGCCTATGACCTGACCGCTCTCGCAAAGCGCCCGCCAGGCAGGGTCAGTCAGGGAGCCGCTGTGGTAGCGGTTCAGGATATCGCTGCCCTTGGTGGCCGTAGTCTTGCCGTTGACATTGAGTTTCTTGAAGGTAGTCTCATAAACTGCCAGGCTGGAAATCCCCGCCTCCCTGGCTTCCTTCAGCACCTGCCCTGGAGGCAGGCCCTCGCGCTCAGCCAGTTCCAGCAGGCCCTCGTAGTCTATGGCGAGGTCCACCTGTCGGCTGGCCTGCTCCACCTGATGCCTCTGGACACCGATGACAAGTGCCGCTATCAGCCCCAGGATGATCACTCCCAGCAGCAGCTTATTGTACTTCCAAACCTTCATGCTTTATCCACCTTCATCAATCCGCTGCCGGAGGCATTTCCGCCCTCACAGCAATGGAACCTTCCATCTGTCTGACTTCCGCAACTTTCATGCCCAAGGGAATCTTGTCCGGGCCTGCCAGGAGCACATCTCCGAACACATCACCGAAAAGCCCGTCCAGCTTCAGCTTCCCCAGGCGGCTGTTCTTGAGGGACAGATGCTCCATGCGAAAATACAAGGAGCCCGCATCATCTACTACCTGCCCCGACATCTCAGCCTGGGACATTTTGCCCATGACCTTGACTTCGGCGGTGACCAATACCCTCTCAGGGCTAATCTTCACCTGCACATTTTCCAATCTGTCCACCCGCCGGGACAGCACCTCCCGCAGGTTCTCCTCATCGATGATGCCCTGCAGGGTGAGTTTTTCTGCTCTGGAAACCGTGAATTTTTCATCATCCAAGAGGGAAGCCATATCTATATGGACATCCTTCCCCTCAAGCGCCAGTTCCTTCACATAGACCTGCCCAATCCTGGCCTGATGGGTGACAGCATGCAAGGTATCAACCTGCCCCAGCAGCATCACAATACTGGGGGAGGAATTGAGGCTGACTTGCGCATCCTGCGCAGCCAGCTTGTCCCCTATGCGGCGCTCCAGGGTAGAACTAACAACTTCAGGCAAAACGCCCTCAACCAGCACAGCCAAAACAACCAGCAAAAGGCTACCCACTACAAGAATCTTACGCATATACGAACCCCCGGCGGCCCAGGACGGGCCGCTCCCGCAGACCTTTGGACTCCCGTGAAGGGATCCAGGTCTGCAATCTCTTTTGGTACTTTTCTCTGTATCAGAGAAAAGTACGGGCGCAGCCCCCGGCAAATTAGATTTCGTGATTAGCCTTAGCCGCAAGGAAAGCCCGGATGAACGGATCAAGATCCCCATCCATCACCGCCTGGACGTTGCCCGTCTCGGCACTGGTGCGATGGTCTTTGACCATAGTGTAGGGCTGGAACACATAGGAACGGATCTGGCTGCCCCACTCTATCTTCTGCTGGTCGCCTTCCAGCTTGGCCAGCTCTGCTTCCTTCTTCTCCATCTCCAGCTCGAAGAGCTTGGCACGGAGCATCTTCAAGCACTGCTCGCGGTTCTGCAGCTGGGAACGCTCGTTCTGGCACTGCACCACGATGCCCGTAGGCTCATGGGTCATGCGGACAGCAGAGGAAGTCTTGTTGATGTGCTGGCCACCTGCGCCGCTGGCCCGGTAGGTATCCACCCGCACATCAGCCATATTGATATCCACTTCCACTGCATCGTCAATCTCCGGCATGATATCGCAAGCGGAGAAAGAAGTGTGGCGGCGAGCGTTGGCATCAAAGGGAGAAATGCGCACCAGACGGTGGATGCCCTTCTCGGACTTCAAGAAGCCGTAGGCATTGTGCCCCTTGATGAAAAGGGTGGCGCTCTTGACTCCTGCCTCGTCACCGGGCAGCAAATCTGCCGTCTCCACGGTGAAGCCGTGGCGCTCCGCCCAGCGGCCGTACATGCGCAGGAGCATCTGAGTCCAGTCCTGGGCCTCGGTGCCGCCGGCGCCCGCATGGAGGGTGAGGATGGCGTTGTTGGCATCGTAGGGGCCGGAGAGCAAGACTTCCAGCTGCAGGGCCTCCAGACCCTCGGCCACTTCCTCAAGCTCTGCCTTGACATCCTCTTCCATGGAGGGGTCATCTTCCTCCAGACCCATTTCCAGCAAAGTCTCAGCATCCTCGTGCTTCGAGCGCAGCGCCTTGTACTTGTCCACCCCGGATTTCAAATCAGCCAGTTCCTGATTGATTTTCTGGGCAGCCTCGGCATCATCCCAGAAGGTAGGCTCACCCATCTTGTATTCCAGCTCGGCAATCTTCTCTTCCTTCACAGGAATTTCCAGAGCCTCGGCCATGTGGTCGAGTTTCTCCTTCAATTCGCCCAGCTGGGGCTTCAAATCTTCAAGCATTATATAAACCTTTCTTTTTGAGTTAGAATGAACACTGACCATGGCGCAGGGCCTTTGGCCTTAGCGGAGCGTTAAGTAGCCAGGCAACGTGCGAAGCTAAGACCATTGGCCCTGCGCCCCGCTAACGTCAACTTATGCGTTCTTTCCGCAGCAGTTCTTGTATTTCTTGCCGCTGCCGCAGGGGCAGGGGTCATTGCGTCCCACTTTGCTGCCGTCCTTATTGGTGACAGGCTTTTTTCTGGCTTCGGCCGCGCTTACATCATCGCCGTGGGCGGCCTGGGCCTCCTTCAGGCTGTCCGTGAGCTTGGAACGCTCTGCTTCGATAGTGCGCTGCATCTGAGCTTTCTGAGCCTCAGCAGCGCGGGCCTGCGCCTCCTCGTCAGCCTCCTCTGCCTGGGGCTGGGGCATGACGATGCTCACATGGTACATGAGAGAGGCAATCTTATCCATGATGGAGCCTTCCATCTCCTCGAACATATCGAGAGCCTCGATCTTGTACTCCACCAGCGGATTGCGCTGGCCATAGGCGCGGAGGTTGATGCCCTCGCGGAGCATATCCATATGATCCAGGTGTTCCTTCCACTTCTGATCCACCACCCGGAGCATGACTACCTTCTCCAGCTCGCGCATATTCTCTTCGCCAAAGAGCAGCTCGCGCTGCTCGTAGCATTCTTCCGCCAGGCCCTCCAAGGTTTCCTTCAGCTCATCGCGGCTGAGTTCCACCAGTTCTTCCTTCTTCAGGCGGCCTGCAGGAGCATAGATTTTCTCGGCATCTTCGATGAGCCCGTCCAAAGTCCATTCCTCGGGATAGAGCTTCTCATTGGCATACTGGTTCATCTCATCCTTGATGATGTGCTTCACCATGCCCATGATGTTCTCACGGAGATTTTCACCCTTGAGGATTTTCCGACGCTCCCCGTAGATGACCTCGCGCTGCTGATTCATGACATCATCATATTCCAGCACGTGCTTGCGGATGTCGAAGTTCCTGGCTTCCACTTTCTTCTGGGCGTGCTCCACAGACCTGGTGATCAGGCTGTGCTCGATGGGCTCGTCCTCATCCATGCCCAGCTTGTCCATCATGCCCGCAATGCGGTCAGCGGCAAAGAGGCGCAGCAGATCATCTTCCAGAGAGAGGAAGAAGCGGGACTCGCCGGGGTCACCCTGGCGGCCTGCACGGCCGCGGAGCTGGTTGTCGATGCGGCGGGACTCATGGCGCTCGGTGCCCACGATAAAGAGACCGCCCAATTCTTCCACACCCTCGCCCAGCTTGATATCCGTACCACGGCCTGCCATGTTGGTAGCGATGGTGACAGCCCCCTTCTGGCCGGCATCAGCCACGATCTCTGCTTCCTTCTCATGGAACTTGGCGTTCAGCACATTATGGGGAATGCCGTACTTCTTCAGCACCGCGCTCAATTCCTCAGACTGGGTGATGGAGGTGGTGCCGATGAGCACCGGCTGCCCCTTGGCATGGATTTCTGCCACCTTCTGACCCACGGCCTTGTACTTGGCCTTCTTGGTCTTGTAGATGAGGTCAGGGTGGTCGATGCGCTGCACCGGCTTGTTGGTGGGCACCACAATGACGGGCAGATTGTAAATCTTCAGGAACTCGTCTTCCTCGGTCTTGGCAGTACCAGTCATGCCGCCCAGCTTGTTGTACATGCGGAAGTAGTTCTGGAAGGTGATGGTCGCAAGAGTCTGGGACTCACGCTGGATCTTCACGCCCTCCTTGGCCTCGATGGCCTGATGGAGACCGTCAGAATAGCGGCGGCCTTCCATCAGACGCCCCGTGAACTCGTCCACGATGATGATTTCATCATTTCGCACCACATAGTCGCGGTCCCGCTTCATCAGCGCCTTCGCCCTGAGAGCAGCATTGAAGCAATGGGACAGCTCGATATTCTCCGGGGCATAGAGATTGGAAATGCCCAGCATCTGCTCGATTTTCGGCACCGTGCTGTCGGCAGCAGCCACAGTCTTCTGCTTCTCGTCAACCGTGTAGTCAGTGCCCTCCTTGAGCCCTGCCACGGCGCGGGCCATGACGGCGTACATATCCGTGGACTTCTGCCCGGGGCCTGAGATAATCAGCGGCGTACGAGCCTCGTCCACCAGGATGGAGTCCACCTCATCCACGATGGCAAAATTCAGCTCACGCTGCACCATCTGGTCTTCGTGAATGACCATGTTATCGCGCAGATAGTCGAAGCCGAACTCATTGTTGGTACCGAAGGTTACATCGCAGCTATAGGCATACTTTCTCTCGGGGAAATCCATGTCATGGGCAATGAGGCCCACCGTGAGGCCCAGGAACTTATAGAGGTGACCCATCCACTCGCTGTCGCGGCGGGCCAGATAATCATTGACCGTGACCATGTGGACACCCTTGCCGGTAAGGGCATTCAAATAAACAGCCAGCGTAGCCACCAAAGTCTTGCCTTCGCCGGTACGCATCTCAGCGATGCGGCCCTCGTGGAGGCACATGCCGCCGATGAGCTGCACATCGAAGTGGCGCATGCCCAGCACCCTGCGGGATGCCTCACGGGTCACGGCAAAGGCCTCAGGCAGGATATCATCCAGAGTCTCGCCACTTGCCAGCCTTTCCTTGAACTTCGCGGTATACCCGGTCAGCTTGTCATCAGTCAGATTCTGCATAGCAGGCTCCAGGCTGTTGATTTTCTCCACAACCTTGCGATACCGTGCTATTTCTTTATCATTATTGTCACCCAAGAATCTCTTCAAGAATCCCAGCAATCAAATCACTCCTTCTATAGGTTCGCTACCCTACAATATTAGCAGACTGCCTAGCATAAGTCAATTTCCGTCAGCAAGCACAAAAACTGCCGGGTATATTTTCTTCCCGGCAGCCTCAAACTATTCAGTTGCTTTCTCGTCTTCGATAACCGACCGATCGCCATAAAGAGTTTTGAAACGCTCCACCCTGGCATCATACCCAGCTGAAGTCAAATCATTCTGCTCCTCATCAAGGGCTTTGCTGCTGATGCCCATGACCCCCAGCAACGTATTGAATATCAGGTCATTGGTAAATACAGCATTCGTTTCCCGCCTCAGGTTCTGCATTTTGTCAGCGTTTGTCTGCTGCCAAGCAGGGGTGAAGTACATATACAAGGGGATGTAAGCCATATCATAAATAAATGTACTATGATTGTGCCCCATTCCATAATTGACACCCTCGCTGTGATCAGAAAAATATACCAATCCTTTGAAATCAGGCCATTCCCTGAGCTTTTCCAACATATTCTCCATCACATAATCATTATAGAGTAAACTGTTGTCATACTCGCTGGCCTTGCCATCAGCACGGAATTCCTCGAATTCTGCCGGATAACGGCTATGATATGAAGTATGGCTCCCCATCAAATGAACCACAATAAGCATCCTGCCTGACTTTTTGAGACTATCCAGCCGGCTAACCAGCTCACCGTCATAATAGTCTGTGTCCAAGGTATCCCCCTGGTGCGAATTGACCCAAACTTTCTGGTCAGCCGCTTCAGCAATGACAGTGATTGGCGTTCCCCAGCTGCCATAGCGCACCTGATTGCTGAGCCACACAGTTTCATAGCCTGCCGCCTTGGCTACTTCTATAAGTGACACCGCCTCCTCCAAAGGTATGTCATTATATTGATTCTTGGCCGTCAATGCATAGGTAAGCGCAGGAACAGTCTGCACATGGCAGGAATATGCTTTATCAAAAAGCAACATATTGGGATCACTCCGCATCGAATCAAGCCAAGGTGTCGTTTTCAAACCATAGCCGTAAGCCGACATGCGTGTGCGATTCTGTGACTCACCTATCACCAACACAAATATGCCATCTTCTCCTCTGTCGCTGAGTTGTATAGCATTTGACAATCTCTCCTGCCGTTTTTGACACTGCTTGGCAAATTCATCATACTGTGCTTGGAAATTATTGGTTTCCTTATAAATGCTTACCAAAAAATTATCGTGTGTACGAACCATCAAAACGCCATTGAACACCACCAGCATGACAAAACCTGCTGCCAGTCCCTTGGACAAGGGCTTCAATCGCAGATTTTCTGTCACCCTGACCCACAAAACCAGCATGATTGCCAGCACAAACACTAACAGCAAGGCTGCTGCAACTCCCGTTCTGTCCACCACATAACTCATGGCTTCAGCAGGATTAGTCTGCATCACTGCCATAACGGCTTCTGCATTAAGCCAAGAATATTCGGATGCGAAGAACCCCCAGCACAGGAACACTGGAATAGCAACGACTATCCCCCCCCAGGAGGACAACAATTCCTCTGCACAAGCCTCTTGGCACAAGTGCGCAGGCCAAAACAAAGAGGTTCATAACGGAAAAGGCAAAGCTGAAATAGGTGTCTACCTCCCAAGCCTTCATAACTGCCGGTGTCAAAAAGCGTATGATAAACAGGGAGCAGCATACAGACATGCCATATCCTAAAACTTTATAGTATTCCCTCGGCCTGTCAAACAATTTTTCCATCGCTGTCAGCAAAATGGCATCCACCAACAAAAACAACGTATGCCTAGGGCTAAAATCCTGCATTGTAACCGTAATCACTAGCGTCAAAACCAAATATACCCCCAGAGCCCTCATTGCACTTACTTTCACCAAACACCCCTCCAACTCGTTCCATATCACATTTTTAGTCATAGTTTAACGCAAAACGAATCATTTAGCAAACTTTCATGGATTAGCAAAATAAAAAGCTCCCTTATGACAAGGGAGCTTATATACTCAACACCAAATTATCTCATTCACCGGACTCAATCAGTCCGTAGTCCCCGTCATCACGGCGATAGACCACATTGACTTCCTCGGTGTCAGCATCACGGTAGACAAAGAAGTTGTGATTCAGGAGGTTCATCTGCATGATGGCTTCCTGCACATCCATGGGACGCACCATGAACTTCTTCTTCTTGACCACAGCGTACTCCTCGCCCTCATCGCGGGGAGCCGTGATGGTGGCATCCTTGAAAGCCTCGGCCTTGAGACCGCCCTGGCGGAAACGCCTGGAGAGCTTGGTCTTCTGCTTGTGGATCTGGCGTTCCAGTTTCTCTACCACCAAGTCGATAGAGGTGTACATATCCATGGTGGCTTCCTCACCGAAGTACTTCGTGACCTTGCCGACTCTCTTCTCCACATATTCGCGGAGGGAGGGAGTGATCTCGATGTTCTTGCCTCTTACAGTGAATGTTGCCATACGCCACATCCCCTTTCTAGTTTATGATATAGCTATTCTACACGGAAAGGAAAATCCCTCCTGCAAATAAAAAAAATAACCCCATGCTCACAAAAAAGCACGGGGCTATCATTGGTTATGCTATTGTGAAGCCCTGCCGATCAAGCAGTCTTGACCACGTTGGCAGCCTGAGGACCACGAGCACCTTCCACGATCTCGAATTCCACGTCCTGGCCCTCAACGAGAGTCTTGAAGCCTTCATCCTGGATAGCGGAGAAGTGCACGAACACGTCGTCGCCGTCCTCACGAGCGATGAAGCCGTAGCCTTTTTCTGCACTGAACCATTTCACTTTGCCTACCATAGAGATTCCTCCTAAAAAACCGGCAATGCCCCCAAGCGTGGCATTACCTCCAAACCGCATCCCAGCGGCAACTTACTTATGAAGGCCAATTGCCCTCACGAATCATCATTATAAAGAATATTTATAGACTTGTCAACCTTGCGTTATGTTTTAGTATTGTATAACACAGATTCAATCCTGTTCCCGCGTGCTCCCGGCATCTCAAGGATGAGCCGCCCCCGCAGGTTACAAGACTTTCGACAGGAAAAGCTTCGTGCGCTCCTCCTTGGGATGCTCAAAGACTTCCTTGGGCACTCCCTGCTCGATGATGCGGCCCTCATCCACAAACAGCAGCCTGTCCCCCACCTCACGGGCAAAGCCCATCTCATGGGTGACAATGACCATGGTCATGCCCTCTTTAGCCAGCGACCGCATGACATCCAGCACCTCGCCCACCATCTCAGGATCGAGGGCTGAGGTAGGCTCGTCAAAGAGCATCACCTTGGGGTGCATGGCCAGGGCCCGGGCGATAGCCACGCGCTGCTGCTGGCCGCCGGAAAGCTGGGGCGGGTAGCTGTCAGCCTTTTCCGCCAGGCCTACACGAGAGAGCAGTTCCCTGGCAGTCTTTTCCGCTTCTGCCCTGGCAATCTTCTTCACCTTCATGGGAGCCAGCATGATATTTTCCAGCACCGTCATATGAGGGAAGAGATTGAAGCGCTGGAACACCATGCCCACTTCTTCCCGCACCTTGTTGATGTGCGCCTCCCCGTCCAGGGGAATGCCATCCACCGTCACCAACCCTGCCGTAGGCTGCTCCAGGTAATTCATGCAGCGCAGCAGGGTGGACTTGCCGGAGCCTGAGGGGCCGATGATGACCACCACTTCCTTGGCCTCTATGGAAAGGTCTATGCCCTTCAGTACCTCATTTTCACCGAAGGCTTTTTTCAGTCCCTTAATGTCTATCATCAGTCGCAAACCTCTTTTCCAAATAAGCCACGAAGCGGGAAATCGTCAGGGTCATAACGAGATATACGATAGCCACGCTGATCCATATCTCCAAAGAGCCATAAGTCTTGGCAATGATCAGCTGACCACGGCGGGTCAGTTCCTCAAAGCCGATGACAGACACCAGTGACGAGTCTTTCAGCAGGGCGATGAACTCATTGCCCAGCGGCGGGATGACCCGCTTGAAAGCCTGGGGCACGATGATGTAGCGCATGGTCTGTCCCCAGGTCATGCCCAGGGAACGGCCTGCCTCCATCTGCCCCTCGTCGATGGACTGGATGCCCGCGCGGAAAATCTCAGCCACATAAGCGCCGGAGTTGATGCCGCAGGCGCCGATGGCAGCGATATAGGGGTCAATGCGCTGCCCCGTGATGACAGGCAGGGCGAAATACACCAAAAAAATCTGCACCAAAAGCGGCGTGCCACGGAAAAAATCCACATACACCGCCGCCAGCCACTCCAGGGGTTTCACCCGGCAGATACGGGCAATGCCCACAAACAGGCCGATGATGACACCCACCGCCACGGACATGGCCGTGATCTTGATAGTGACCCCCGCCCCCAATAGGAGCAGAGGGAACGAGTTGACAACCAAATCGAAATTAAAGGACATGAGCCCACCTCTTCACGAATAATTATACATCAATCTTGAATAACCATGTGAATTATACACTTTGAAAATTGTCCTGTCAACGCATGCATACAAACAAACGCCATGCTCCATAAGTATTGGAGCATGGCGTTCATCATTGCCTCAGCATAAGCCCAGCTTACTTCTTGGCGCCGCCGAACCACTTGTCGTAAATCTTCTGATACTCGCCGTTGTCCTTAAGCTTCTTGAGGGCAGCGTTGATTTCCTTCTGGAGGTCAGCGTTGTCCTTGCTCATGGCAATGCCGTAATTCTCAGCGGTGAGCTTTTCAGTCAGCTCCTTCACGCCGGTAGCGCCACTCTTGGTGATGTAGTACTCATTCACCGGCTTGTCGTTGACCACTGCATCTACGCCGCCAGCCTTCAGCTCCATGAAGCAGTCAGCCGGAGTGTTCAGTTCCTTGATCTCCACGCCGTCCAGCTTCTTGACTTCCTCAGCGCTGGTGGTGCCGATCTGCACAGCTACCTTCTTGCCTTTGAGATCCTGGAAGCTCTTGATGCTCTCCTCGCTGTCCTTGACGATCATGGTGAGGCCGGCTTCATAGTAGGGGTCAGAGAAGTTCACATTCTTCTGGCGTTCCTCATTGATAGTCATGCCGGAAATGATGGCATCTATGTTCTTGGCCTGGAGAGCAGGAATCAGGCCGTCAAAGCCCATGTCCTGAATCTCAATCTCGCGGCCCATCTCCTTGGCCACGGCACGGATAAGGTCCATATCGAAGCCCTGGAAATCCTTCTTGGTCTCATCCTGGAACTCGAAGGGTGCAAAATCTGCCGAGCAGCCAACCCGCAGCACCTTGGCCCCGGAAGCCGCACCGCTGCCGGAAGTTGCCTGCTGGCCACCGCCGCAACCGGTGAAAGCTGCTACGCTCAGCGCGCAGGCAGCAGCTACTGCCAATAATTTCTTGAATTTGAACATAATTAGTCCCCCTTGACAATAAGAGAAGCCCGGACACGCTGCCGGGCTTCACCTTCACGCAACACTATATATAATATATAACAATGTTACACTCTATGCAAATATGCCTTTACGCCTCAGCGCGATGCTTGTTGAAGCAGTCACGGCAATAAACCGGACGGTCATTCTTCGGCTCGAAGGGCACCTCGGTCTCCTTGCCGCAGTCTGCGCACGGCGCTTGTCGCGGCAGTCGCGGCAGCGTGCCGGCTCGTTCTCGAAACCCTTCTCGGCGTAGAATTCCTGCTCACCGGCGGTGAAAGTGAACTCCTTGCCACACTCTTTGCATACTAAAGTCTTGTCTTCGAAAGCCATACGATAATCCCCTTACTGAAAAATATAGTTAACCTGCGTCCCATATCTGTTAACGATTCTCGAACGCCATAGTGACAGTATACTACACTTCAGCAGAAAATGCAAATTATTTGCGAGTTGTATGAATATTATCAGCATTTTGGGGCTCAGTTATACTTCTTTTGCATAGTTTTCATCGACAAAAACAACTGCCCGGCGTTATAATAAAACCAACTGCAGCACACATCTGAAAAGAAGGGAGAAACCTAAAAAGGTACCATTATGAAAAACTTTCTCATTGTAAAGCTGAGCGCCATCGGCGATGTGATCCACGCCCTGCCTGTGGCCTACGCCCTCAAGGAAACATACCCTGACTCTCATATCACCTGGGTGGTTGAGCCCCCCGCCTACGATCTGGTGAAGATGTGCCCTTACATTGATGAGATAATCCTCTTTGAAAAAAAGAAATTCAAATCCTTCCGCGGCTTCCTGCGGGAGTACGGCCCCCTGAAGCGGAAAATCCAGGCACGCAGCTACGATGCAGTGCTTGATCTGCAGGGCCTATTCAAATCCGCCGCCATCGCCCGCCTGGGCAAGGCTCCCGTGAAGCTGGGCATGTGCAATATGCGTGAGCTCAGCGACCGCATCTCCCGCCCCGTCATCGGCCCCCATGCCAGCGGCCATATCGTGGAGCGCTATCTGGATGTGGCCCGCGCCCTGGGCTGCCGGGTAGAAGAAGTGCGCCTGACCCTTGAAGTGCCCCAGCGGGAGGCAGACCTTGCCCGGCGGATCTTTGCCCAGGCAGGCGCCAGCATGGACAATGCCTATGCCGTATTTGCCATCGGCGCCAACTGGCCCAACAAGCGCTGGCCCGCCAAATACTTCGCCCAACTTTCGGACCGGCTCTACGACAAGCAGGTCATCCCCGTCCTGGTGGGCGGTGGACCGGTAGATGAACAGCGAGCCGCCGAAATCTGCAGCTATACAGAAGTCCCGCCCGTGAATCTGGTGGGAAGGACAAACTTCAAGCAGCTCACCTGCATCCTCCAGCAGGCCAAACTCTGCCTGGGAGGCGACACCGGCCCCGTACACCTGGCCTCCGGCCTTGGCACCCACACCATCATGACCATGGGCCCCACCGATGCCAACCGCAACGGCCCCTACGGCCAGCTGGAAAACGCCCTCGAAGCAGACCGCCCCTGCCGCTACTGCTGGCAGAGAGCCTGCCCCAAGAGCCTGGACTGCCTGGAGGCCATATCTCCAGATCAGGTGATGGAAAAAATCGAGAAATTATTTTGACACGCTAAAAGAGAGAGCCGCCGTCAAGAAGGCTCTCTCTTTGCTTATCTTGCAGTCATGCCTGGGAAACTATGCTTTAGCCACCCGTTCCAAGGCGCTCTTGATCACGTCGTCCATATCGTAATACTTGTACTCAGCCAGCCGCCCGCCAAAGATGACCTTGCTTTCCTTGGCAGCAAGCTCTGCGTACTGACGGTAAAGGGCCTGGTTCCTGTCATTATTCACTGGATAATAAGCCTCCTCGCCAGGCTGCCAGTCAGCAGGGTATTCACGGGTAACATAAGTCACAGGCTGAGTGCCGAACTCGAAGTGCTTGTGCTCGATGATGCGGGTGTAAGGCACCTCCCTGGCGGTGTAGTTCATCACCGCTACCCCCTGGTGATTTTCCTCTGCCAGTCGCTCGGTCTCAAACCTCAGGCCACGGTACTCCAGGCGACCCAGCTTATAAGCGAAGTATTCGTCAATAGGGCCGGTATAGACGATTTTCCTGCCCATTTTATCGTAGGTCTCCCTATCCTTCAGATAGTCGGTATCCAGCCGCACCTCAATGCCTTCCAAGAGCGCATCTATAAGCTTGTTGTATCCCCCCACGGGAATGCCCTGATAGCGGTCATTGAAATAGTTGTTGTCAAAGGTCAGCCGCACAGGCAGCCGCTTGATGATGAAGGCTGGCAGTTCAGTGCAGGCACGCCCCCACTGCTTTTCCGTATACCCCTTGATGAGCTTTTCATAGACCGTACGGCCAATCAGGGAAATGGCCTGCTCCTCAAGATTCTGCGGCTCCTCTATGCCCGCCTCACGCCTTTCGGCCTCAAGCTTGGCTTTCACCTCAGCCGGGGTATGCACCTCTGGCCAAAGCTTGGTGAAGGTATTCATATTGAAGGGCAGATTATAGAGTTCCCCGCGGAAATTAGCCACAGGTGAATTCACATAGTTGTTGAATTCCACAAAACTGTTGACATACTCCCATACATCCTTGTAGGAAGTATGGAAAATATGTGCCCCGTAGCGATGAATATTGATGCCGTCCTTCTCCTCGCAGTAAACATTCCCTCCCGCATGGCTCCTGCGCTCCAGCACCAGACAGGACTTGCCCTGCTTTTTCATCTCATGGGCAAAGACAGAGCCAAAAAGACCGCTGCCGACAATAATATAATCGTACATGGCATCAAAACCTCCATTAGGCTTTGTAATCTTTCATATTTCATCATTTTTTTTATTTGCATATGAAAATACATGTCACTTACGAAGATGCCTTATCCAGGAGCTCCGGGTGCCTGACCAGCCAACCAGTCAGTTCCACCAATGCATCCCGCTCATTACGGAATTTATCAACTTCTTGTTTCAATTCTAATGATTGCACATCTGGTCGCAATTGCTGCGCCGTGTTGCACCTGTAGTCACCCAACATCTCCTCAGTCATCCAGCAGTACGGTGTCACTATATGATCTATCTTCTCAGTAAGCGGCGCAGCCAGTGAATAATACTCAACCCCCTCAGGAGCAACCAATTCCATCAGCGTAGGCATGATATTCATGTGGCAACCAATAGTATTATTGGCCAACATCTCCCATTTCAACTCCGGATGGCTGATAGCAAAAGATGTAAGCAAACCTTCTCTCAGATTAGCATCCCTCTTCGGCCAGGTTCCATAGGGAAGAATTCCCGCCGAATGGTCTCCGGTGACTATAAACAGACTATCAGGAAAAACTGCTTTCATTTCTTTTATAAAATTCATCAAGGCCTGATCTGCATACCAAGCTGTTCCCCACTGACGATACAGAAGACCTCTGTCACGTCTAATTTTCTCAGGTATTTCCGGCATCAAACGATCTATGTCAAACCCCAGTTCTGCTACCGGCAAACGAAATGGGCCATGAAACGACGTGGTATAGAGCACATGCAGCTGCTTCTGCCCCTTGTCCCTTTCACATATTATTTTTGCTGCCTTTTCCAAGAAAAGATGATCAAACACCCCTAACCAGGTACGCCTTGCTTTACTGCCACAAATATCTAAACCACTTTCCATCCTTTCAAACCCCAGTGGTGGCAAAAAATGTTCCAAACTTCCGTGTCCTAATCCACCTCCATACCAAAAATCTGATTCATACCCCAACCGCTTGAACTGCTGTGGCCAGGCCAAAGGTATGCTACCCTCCCAAAAAGGGATTCTCTCATTAATTTCTAAATCACCATCATATACCCCCAACAACAAACTCACCAAAGATGGGCGGGAACGCATCCCCCCAGGCAGGAAATTATCAAAGGCTAATGTCCCTGGCTCCGCTCTGAAAGCCTCGCTTCCCTCCATCAGATGCAGCGGCTTCGCTATGGGATCGAAAGCAGCCTGCATGTGACTCTCACCTAAAAGCAGAAAAATATGCTTGGGAGGATTTTTCAATCTTTTTCCTGCTGTCTTGCGCTTAAAAAATTTCCACGGTGCCTCGCCTTTCCCCAACCTTTTCCCCAACAAAGGCTGCATTATCTCAGCCCCTTTTGCGTCATCATGGGACAACACATCAATCAACGGGGTCTTGATAGCCAACTCCAAAGCAATCAAATCATCCATGGCTGCCTTAGAAAAAAACTTATCCTTTTTCAGCACCTCCGGCTCTTCATCCCACTCAGGTTTTTTCCTATGAGAAATATGTCCTCCATAGCGTAGCCAATAGAAAAGAACTACACAGCCAATAAACACAAATGCATTAACTGCATACTGCAAGAACACATTATCAAAAGAAACATATGGCAACGGCGGCAACAACATAAGTTCCTTAGACAAACTCAAAATCATTAGGACATAAGGAATATAGCTCAATAAGATAAATATACCATTATGTTGATGCAAAAAAATATCTATAAGGTTTTTCTTGTCAGCATTGCGACCCAAGCGCAAAGTCTGGTTAAACGTATCATGAAAATGGTGATAAAATATACATTTGCCTACAAAAGCCGTATAAACCACAACCAAATACGCAGCAATCCCCCCTACCCGCAAATCATCTCCTATCTCATAATAAGCAGGGATAAATACGCCTGGCAAGCTCACCAGCACCATAGACACCAAAAACACATACGCATTCCAGTCAAGTCCCCACCAAAAACCATAGCGAAAACAGTACATCCATTTCTTCCAGCTTTTTGCTGAAGGGACTTTCTCAAGACCATAACCCCAAATAAAAAGCAGACGAAAAATGGCACAGAAGACAGGAGCCAGCAAAAAAATCTTCAAATCCTGTTGCACACCATACCAAAAATTAATAAACATCAGCTCCCCCCTCCGATATACTAATAAACGATGCCATTAATACCTCTCCTTTCATCTTCCACTGTCCGTGAATTTTTTGCAGTTACTTTGCAATGCGTCGCGTATAAAGAAAGCTGTCATAATCATAAAGGAGACATAAAGCAGGCTCAAATCTCTTATTTCATTTGGCAGGACAAACATGAAGTAAAGAATTCCATTTATTACTAGCGCAATCTTTGCATGATCCTTCCATGCATCCGTCAAATGATGCCAGGATTTTTTTACTATCCAGTACACACAGATCATGTGCGGAAGAAACATTCCCTGCCCAAGTGGCAAACCATAGATAGTCGTGGTATTGAAATATCCACTAATGTGGAAGATGCTATACATATGATCCTTGATGCGCCAGTCAGCCATATCGCCAGGATTGCCAACGTAAAGCGAACGTATATACAGATAAGTAATCCCTGCCAGGAAAATTGCACCCAATGTAACAGCAGCTGCTTTAGGGGCAGAAAAATACATCCGTGCCAAAGGGTATAAGGCAATCAAAAAGAACAAAAACGATTCCTTGTTAGACTCAGCCACTGGAGCCAAAATCAACACTCCCACCCAGTTTCCATGCAGAGCCATACGCGCTGCTAGAAACATAAACAAAATTTCAAAAATATCATAATAGTAACCTCCCAAAACTTCAAAAAACGGAAATATCAATGCAAAAAACATAGCTCCCAAAGTGCCTGTCACCTTATCTTCGGTTATCTCAGAAAGCAATGAACGAAGTATCCAGATGGAAGCAAAAAAAGCTATAAAGCAAAAGAGATACATCATGTTATATTCGATGATGTAATTCTTTGGTATGGATGACTGCCCAAATAGTTTTTCAATGGAACTGCTCTTAATAAGCTTTGCCTCAATCTTTTCATGTATCTGCTCTGGCAATGCAGCAGTAAGGTGCTTGACCGTCTGCGGCAACAACTGCCTATGTACAAAAGGACGTGAAGCTGTTTCCTCAACCATAGCTGTAAACCCCATAGAAGCCGCTCCGTCACGAAAAGCCCAATTTGTAAAAAAACCTGAATATCCCGCAGCCGAAACTGCCAATATCAAAAAAAACACCATAAATTTACGAATAAACAAGTCTATTTTCTGTTCCAAAACGCTCTCTCCTTATATCTAAATAAAAATTAGGAAACTCAAAGCTGTCCATTTGTCTGCCTTGAGCCATGGCACGTTATTCAATTTGCCCCACAATTTGTTGCAAAAGCTGTCGCAAATGAGTATCGCTCAAATCTTTGTAGTAATCGCAGCCGCAGTATCATGTCTGGCGATGCATATTAAATAAGACCGCTGCCGACAATCAAGTAAACGTACGTAACATCAAAACCTCCATCAGGCTTTCTCTTCTACTCACAAACTTTCTATAGTGTCTCCGTACACATCATCTATGTATCTTTTTGTCTTTTCGAATTCCGGAATATATCTTTCTACAACCAAAGCAGCCAATTTTCTCGCTTTTTCACCATCATAAATATGTGTAAGATCATTTCTCTGCCCCAGCATCTCCAGCCAAGCATCTTCATCGAAGAAGTCATACATTTTATAAGCTTCCTTGATAATGGCTCTCGGTGAGCCTGAAGCAGATACAGAACTGCCTTCATACTTCAGCAATTCTTTAATAAGTTTCCATCCCAACTCAAACTGCACAAAAAATTTGTCTATGATGCCGCTGATGATAAACTCATTATTCATGTCCTGCGCTGAAGCTTGTGATAAAACAGCCAGATTGCTACAGAAATTATCATATTTTTTCATAAATAACGACTCCGTCTCTTCGTATCTCTCCTGCCAGTTCCCCTGATATGCTTTCATCCATATTGACGATATCAAAAGTCAGCAGCGTCCATACCTTTTCCTCAACGTCAAGCTTGAAATTCACAAAATCACTGCAACCATACACAGCAATATCCACATCACTCTTATCACCGTTGTCCCCCCTGGCACGAGAACCGAACAATACAATTTTTGAGATGCCGTATATCAATCTAATTTTCTGTTTTCATGAGTTGCTATAAAAATCTCAGCACTTTACAAAATCTATAGACTTTTCAATACGCTGGCTCAACCGGCCGAAGAGTTTTAGCATCCTGCCTAAACGTTGCAAAGTGCTAATCTAATAAGACACTATGTCGGTTCCCGGAAATGCATATACCAACGCTTCTTTCACATCCTTCTCATTATAAAAAACAGCCATCCATGTTGAAAAAAAACCATATCCCTTTGCCAAATCTACTATACACGCAATATACTCAGTCCTGTCATCCACATGCTCATTCAAGCTTTTCAAATATTTAATTGCTAAATTGCGAGCCTCATTACGACAAATAATCCTTCTATCCCTCATCCAAGACTTACAATCTATATCAAATCTAAAAAGATGATATGTATTTTCTGCCTTTTGACGAATTTCCTGCGACTGTGTCCGTAAATATTTCTCATCAAGTATTGGCATCATCTGCTTATATGAAAATACATGATAAGTGTCATCTTCATCAGGCCATAAAAATTCATCTTTATTTATGGCAGTAACCCTATGTCCTTTGTGGCTATTGCAATAAAAGCACGACAACAACAAATTGCTCCATGCTAACTCATCACCGCCTTCAGATTTGGAAACTTTATGTTCTACTGCAGGTACATTATCTAACTTCATCTCACAATAAGAGCAATATCTTCCTATACGCTCCTCCAAAAATGGCTCTGCCTCTTTGTACTTCTTGAACTTTCTAGGCGAAAAACCTTTATTCACCTGCCGCATATTAAATATCAGCCTTCCTGTTCATATACTCCAATTTAAGCAATGCAATATATGCTGGATTGTCACTGTAAACAGCTTCTAGACTATCAAGCTTATTTTTTAATTCTTTTAGTTCATCTTCGCTAGCCGCCCTTCCCAACGCCTCCATATACTTCTCTGCAGCTTCTAACATTGCTAGCTTTTTTTCGCTGTACATTGGCATTGTTACATTCATCACCATTTCAGCAATATCTTCAATGCTTTTACCAGAATAATCATAAAGAATATCACTATCTAGAGATTGCAACTCACCAGAACTCAATGACTGTATAATAAATGGTGAATGTGTCGCACAAATAAATTGTATTTTGGGAAAGGTTTTTTTCAAAATATCAACAATTCGTCTCTGCCATGTCGGATGCAAACTCAAATCCAATTCATCTATGACCACTACCCCCGGCGTTTCCAATAGCACTTTTTCTTCCAAGAACGGATTTAATATGCACATTCTCACAGCAATATCCGCTATAATTTTTATAACATTACGATACCCATCACTTAAGGAATCAAATTTAATTAAAGTTCCATCTTCATTACGCAATACAAGTTGATTATTATACCTTGACGATATAATTACCCTTTGCCCCTTCTCAAGTTCCCCCTTCAACGCATATCCTATAGCTTCCATAACAACGCTATATACAGGATAAGGTCTACCGCCAGCCTCCTCATTGGCTATGTTCTGTAGTAATTTCAAATAATCAAAAGCAAGGTTGGCACTATGTTTTCTATCCAAACAACGCTGATATGCCTCAAAACGACCAGGGATTTCCGTCAACTCCTTGCTAATATTGTTCTCATTCCAAAGACGTGCAGAACTCAAATATAGAGCCAACGGAAATATCATTGTTCTATCTGATCCATCATTTTTTTTCACTGCTTCTTCCCACGTGGACACCATTTTTCGAAAAGGGTTACCTCCTTGAAATTTTGTTCTTCCTCCCGATTTCTCCAAGATGCGATTGCAATAAACGTCTCTATCGTCCAATACAATTTTAGATTTAACTGCACATGGAAATTGGCTAGTTTTATCTGGTGCTACTACACGTGACAAATCCGATAACGATGTATGTTTATTCTTCAAATGTACATCATCATTTCCTTCTGATATATTCATAACATACCTGCTTGGAACATATTCTTTGAACGATGACAGATACGCACCCAATTGAATAGTAGCGGCCTCAATAATCGATGTTTTTCCAGATGCATTCTTTCCTATAAACACATTCATTTGCCTGTTTAGATGAAATGTTTTCTTGTCAAACCTCCTAAAATTAGATAAGGTTAATTCACTGAAATAAAATCTTTTCATAAACTGCTCCTAACCGCCACAATCTTATAGCATGTAAATCAGAAAACTCAACGCCGATTATTAACCCACCTTGAGCGATGGCATTTTTTCATAATTAACGACTCCGTCTCTTCGTATCTCTCCCGCCAGTTCCCCTGATATGCTTTCATCCATATTGACGATATCAAAAGTCAGCAGCGTCCATACCTTTTCCTCAACGTCAAGCTTGAAATTCATAAAATCTCTGCAACCATACACAGCAATATCCACATCACTCTTATCACCGTTGTCCCCCCTGGCACGAGAACCGAACAATACAATTTTTGAGATGCCGTATATCAATCGTCCCTCTTGCCCTATCTGCATATAAATATTCGATTCCTCTATGTGAAATATTTGTTCATCCTCAAAGGGTCCAAAGCTAAGGCCAGATTCTCTTATAACTTTTTTGTAACTGTTCAGTCGTGCCTATAAATATCAATAATGTAAATTAGAAAACTCAAAGCCGACTATTTGCCTGTCTCGAGCTTTGGCACATTATTCAATGTGCCCCCACAATTTTCCCTTGCGCCTATACGCTATGTAGTGGAACATCGAAGTGGGATACTATGAGCAAAAACCTTCTGGAGTTTGAGCCGCTACATGGTGCGCAGCAAGACTGGCATAGAGCGTATACTGAACCTGGTCAACGTTGCGCACAGTGCTATCCCCATCAGTATGCATGCTGGAAGGATTTCCAGGACAAGAGTCCACAGGAACTGCGGTTTGCCATCAGTGAGCAGATACGCAAGCAGGTATTTTTGACCGCTTTAAGGAAGAAGGCCGAAACTATTGAAAAATCCCAGGGATTTTTCGATACGCTTACCCAACTGGTCAAAGAGCTATGGTCTGCCGCCTAAATGTTGTAAAGTGCTGTCCTACCTGTTTATCAAGTTTATTTCATTACTTATGTATTTAGGTGCATCAGGCTTGAAAAACGAAAACAAGGCAAAATCTGACGCATAAATACCCCATATCATCAACGAACGAACTATATCATAATTGAAATTTTCCAACCAATTTAGCAAAGATACCCCATCAGGAAGAAAGTTACTAGTATTTAAGGCATAAAATATCCCTGTAAACAAAATTTTCAATATGGCGTCACACATATCTATTTGCATAGATTCAGTTATCAAAGCCAAAGCTTTTTCATTTTGTTCCAATAATAAGATTTCTAATCCACAAACATACAACACCATACCTGCACTCACGAAAAACATAAAAAGCCATGATATTGCATACTTATGTCCTGATAATTTTTCTTTAAATTTCCATAACATATAAGCAGTTATTGCCATATTCAGTACAATTCTCATCCAAATTTCAGGTTCACTAAATGCAGCAAAAGCTATATTTATAAACCAAACGTAAACAGAAAAAAAGATAACACATATAAGTGAAGGCAATTTAAATTCATCTATTTCCTTCATCATAAGAAAAACAAACATCACAAAAAATACAAGAAATCCTAATCCAGCAAATTTAGGAAAATATGGCATAATCAGAAATGATATCGCCATCACTCCAAACAGTATATCAGCGCACGTCTTTTCCTTAGATATATTCTTATCAAGCCATTTCTTCAGCTTCGAACCATGCGTAAATTTTATATTTACCTTTTTACACATTTTCTCTATGAAGATTACTATATTATCATTAGACACCCTTACCAAAATGGCTAAAACAATCGCAATTATCGCATATATGATTGCCATAACAAATGCATCCATATTTATTCATCCTTCCACAAAAATCCTCTGTTTACATACACAGATATAAACATCCATTATCATCACACGATACGTATACTTTTCATGACACAATACATATTAAACTCCATTCCGCCGCTGTCGCTGGCGGCACAAATAGGAATGAAAACAAGGGGTACGACTCTCCCTTGTTTGGTATAATCTTCTTAGGGGGAAGATACCCTACAAAGCACGGGGAGGTGAGTTGAGGATTGTCAACTCGTTAGACTTAAGTGGCGTATTTCAAAAACATCAAAATCAGCTTTAAAACCAGCCTGAAAAAAATCTGTTGACTTCACCTTGAATTATCTCAACTGCTGTTCAAATAAAATAAAAGCATACGTTCACATCAAATGCCTTATACTGAGAGTAACCAAAATCCAGTTAAACATAGGAGGTGTACCGTATGCTAACATCATTGTACTACCCAAAAGAGATATTGAAAAGTCTCTTATCTGGAGTTCCCGCTTCGTTACCCGGTGGTTTTAACTCTCGCTCCTTTTTTTATGGGACTTATCGGAAAGTGGGCTGACCATTTGAATTTGCCTGTAGCTGTGATCTCTGAAGCATTTGGTGTTACCCCTCAGGCTGTCTATGGAAATATCAACCGCCTTGCCAAAGAGCATACCTTCAAGGAGCTTGCGGAATGCTACAAGCTTGAAAGTGCCGTAGCAAAAGGAAAAACCATGGAGCCAACGGGCCAAGCATAAGCAGACTGTTCCGTGACTTCAGCATGAAAGCTGACGCGATGGGACTGCCTGAGGAGGTGTTCCGCCTTCTCTATAGCAGATTATCAGTAAACAAAGAGTCAGAAGCCTATGCGGAACTTACCCGGCAGGGAAGTTAGCCAATGTTGAAAAAGTGCATGATGAAATAGTCACCGGTATCAAGAGGGCCAGCAGCATGGTCGAAAATGTCAATGGCAGACTTCGTGCCTACATGAACATAAAGAGGCATGTTTCATCAAACTTTTATAGCCTGGTTCAACTCCACATGAATGCGAAGAAGTACCGTAGGTCAAGGGTTGAGTCAAGAAAGGGCCACAGCCCGCTGGAACTGCTCACAGGCAAGCCGTGGCCAGAATTCATTGACCTGCTGGAGGAATATGGATTCTGGGACAAAGACATGGCGGAACAAGTTGCATAAATTTCGCACACAAAAGCGAAAACTCAACGGCATTTTATGCCGCACAGGAGGGTGTTGCTTTTTGCT
>CACZHK010000032.1 GCA_902780915.1 Pseudoselenomonas ruminantium
ATATACCTCCTTGATAATCCAGTCAGGTGTAGAAGCACCCGCTGTAATACCAATTTTTTCTATTTTGTCAAACCACTCGTCACGGAGCTCTGCTGCCGTCTCGATGTGATAAGTCAGACAATACTCATTGCACAGCTGGGCCAGCCGCGTGGTATTCGCGCTGTTCTTGCCGCCTATGACCAACATCAGGTCAACTCTCTGAGCCAGCTCAATGGCCGCCGCCTGTCTCTGGTCTGTCGCAGTGCATATAGTGCGGAGAATCCTCACATCCCTGGACTTTTCCAGCAGGTGCAAAGCAATCTGCCTAAACTTCGCCCCAGAAAAAGTGGTCTGGCACACTATGCCCAGCCTGGCACAGGAATCAAGTTCCCTCGCCTCAGCTTCAGTCTCCAGCACCACAGCCTTGCGGCCCGACCATTCAAAGATGCTCTTGACTTCAGGATGCTGCTTTTCTCCAATAATGACTACATTATACCCCTCATCAGCCAATTCCTTGGCAGAAAGCTGAGCTTTCTTCACATGAGGACAAGTGGCATCCACCACATTCAGTCCCCGTTCCTCAGCCTCACGATAGACCTCCGGGCCTACCCCATGAGAACGGATGATGATGGTACCCGTTGGCAATTCATCCAACCTGTCAACCGTGCCCACACCCTCATCTTTCAAGCGTTCTACCATCTGAGGGTTATGGATGATTGGTCCTAAGGTGCAGGATGTGCCATCTGCGGAAGCATTTTCCCTGGCTATCTTGATGGCGCGCTTCACGCCATAACAGAAGCCCAGGTAATCTGCCAAGATTACTTCCATACATCTACCACCATATCTATTAGTCATGCACGAAACACAAAACACTGTTTCTATGCAATCTAAGACATAGTATAACATGAGTAAGAGGGCTAAGCAAATAGTTTTTCACTGGTTTTTTATTTTTTTTTCATTGTTTATTCACTTTTATAAGATGGTAGACTTAATGCCCCATCTCTTTCTGCGGAAGAAATGAGGCATCAGCACAGTTTCTATTCGTTTTCAGCTTTCAATTCCCCTATCCTGTCCATGATGGACTGGGAAAAGGCTGCCAGCTGTTCCTTGTCCTTGCGGTCACCGGTGAAGCTCATGGGCTCGCCGTAAATGACCTTGAGCTTCGGGAAAAAGCTGCCGTTCTTGAAGATCTTGTCCGTGCCGATAAGGGCGCCTGGCACCACCGGTGCTCCGGTCATGGCGGCGATAAGGCCCACGCCGGCTTCGGCCTTGTGGAGTTTGCCATCCTTGCTGCGGGTACCCTCAGGGAACAGCCCCAGGCAATGGCCGCCCTTCAGCACCTGCACCGCCGTCTTGATAGCGCCGCGGTCTGCCGCCCCCCGCTTCACGGGAAAAGCGTGGCAATGGCGGATAGCCGTACCGAAAACAGGCGGCTCGAAGAGCTCCTCCTTGGCCATGTAGCCCACGGGGCGGGTGGCAAAGCAGGCCAGCAGAGGCGGATCCCAGTTGCTCATGTGGTTGGCGGCCAGGATAAAAGCCCCCTCCTTGGGCAGCCTGTCAGCATTCTTGATCTCCGCCCGGAAAAGCAGCTTGAAAAACAGGCAGAAAATAACTTTCAACAGTGAGTAGAGCATTTCATCACCTGCACATTCCCAGGATGCGCTGCACCACTTCTTCTATAGAAAGCCCTGTGGTGTCCAGCAAAGTCGCATCCTCCGCCTGAACCAGCGGAGAAATCTCCCGCTCGGAATCAGCCTTGTCCCTGGCTGCGATATCCTTCTGCAACTGCTCCAGGCTCACATCATAGCCCTTTTCCTTCATTTCCAGATAGCGGCGCTTGGCCCGCTCCTCGATGGAAGCGGTGAGGAAAATCTTCACATCTGCCCCAGGCAGCACATTGGTGGCGATATCGCGGCCGTCCATGAGGACGCCTCCCTCATCTGCCATCTTCCTCTGGAGGTCAACCATCTTCTCCCTGACGGGGCCGAGACGGGCCACCTGGGAGACTATGGCATTGATTTCAGGCGTACGGATCTCCCCCGTCACATCCCTGCCATCCACCTTCACTACGGTCTTGCCATCGGCATAGCGAAGGTTCACATCGATTTCCGGCATCAGGGAAACGATCAGCTCGTCAGTGACTTCTTTTTTCTGCTGCAAGGTCTTCCAGGCCACAGCACGGTACATAGCTCCCGTATCGATATAAGTGTAGCCAAGGGCTTTGGCAGCCAGCTGGGCCACGGTGCTCTTGCCGGCACCGGCAGGGCCGTCAATGGCCACTACAAGTTTTTTCTTTGAATCCTGCAAAGGAATCCCTCCATTTTATGAAATTTTGTCAACCTCTAAGTCTCTCCAAATCCCCATAAAAAGCAGGATAGGAAATATTCACGCAGTCAGGGCGCTCCAGCACCACACCGTCGCCTGCCGCCCCCAGGATGGCCAGGGACATGGCAATGCGGTGGTCGTCATAAGTGAAGCATCTGGCCTTTTGGATGGGCCTCCCCCCATGAATGACCAAGCCGTCCTCGATAGTCTCCACTGCCCCGGGAGAAAGCTTGTTGAATTCCTGCTCAATAGCAGCCAGCCTGTCAGTTTCCTTGACCCTGAGCTCGCCTGCCCCGGTGATGATGGTATCCCCCTCAGCCAGCAGGGCCGCCACGGCAATGATGGGAATCTCGTCAATAAGCCGAGGCATGATCTCTGCCCCAAACTCCGTCCCCTTGAGAGGCCCTGCTTCCACGCAGATGTCTGCCGCAGCTTCGCCGCCGGAAACTCGCTCATTTACGAGTTCCAGCTTCGCTCCCATCTGCTCCAGCACTTCCAAGATGCCGGTGCGTGTCTCATTGACGCCCACATTCTTCAGAAGCAGTTTGCTCCCCGGCAGCACAGAACCTGCCACCAGCCAATAGGCAGCAGAACTGATATCCCCCGGCACCTCGATAGCTGCCGGGGCCTTGTAAGCCTCTGCCATGACTGAATCGATGGTCACAGCCGTGCCTTCACGCCTCACAGGCACGCCGAAAGCAGCCAGCATGCGCTCTGTGTGGTCACGGGAAACAAAAGGTTCACTTACCGTAGTGGGGCCATCAGCGTACATCCCCGCCAGAAGCAGGGCAGACTTCACCTGGGCGCTGGCCACGGGGCTTTCATAACTGATGCCCTTGAGCCCTCCCTCTGCAGGCACCACCGCCAGCGGCAGCTTTGAGTTGCCTTCACGGCCGTAAATCCGCGCCCCCATCAGGGAAAGTGGCTTTGCCACCCGCCCCATAGGACGGCGATGCAAGGACGCATCGCCGGTAAAGGCTGAAAAAAAGGGCTGAGCAGAAAGGAGCCCCATCATCAGCCGCAGGGTAGTGCCTGAATTGCCCGCATCAATGACGGTGCCCGGCTCTTGCAAGCCGTGAAAGCCGTTGCCCTTCACCGTGAGCTCCGTATCGCTCTGAAACTCGATCTCGGCTCCCAAAGCCCGCAGGCAGGCCACCGTGGAAAGGCAGTCCTGGGCATGGAGGAAATTGGTTATATGCACCGGAGTGCTGCCTAGTCCTGACAGCATCACGCTGCGATGGGAGATGGATTTATCCCCGGGGATTGCCACTTCTCCCTGCAGACCCCGGCACACCTTGTCTATTGTCATAATTTCTGCCATGCCCAATCCCCTTTCGACATCAAGTCAATTAACCCTACTCCAAATTCCATATGCTCCAACAGCCAGCGGCTGCTCCCATGGAAAAAGCAGCCTGAAGGTTATAGCCGCCTGTAAAGGCATCCACATCCACCACTTCTCCTGCCAGATACAGCCCCTTCACCAGCTTTGATTCCATGGTGCGGGGCTCGATTTCCTTGACGGAAACTCCTCCCACAGTCACAATGGCCTCGGCCAAAGGCCGGGTACCGGTGATGGTAAGCACCAGATGCTGCAAAGTATGCACCAGCCGCCTGCGTTCCTCCACCGTCACTTGATGCACAGGTTTGTCTGATGGCAGATAAGCCGCATCCAGCACCGGCTCGATCAGCTTGTGGGGCAAGAGATCCACCAGCCCGTTCTTGAGTTCTTTCCTCTGATATTTCTCAAAGTCCCGCTGCAGCCTGGCCTCCAGTTTCTCTTCGGAAAGCGCAGGCTTCAAGTTCAAGCTAAGCTCAAGGAAATGGCTGCCTTCCATCAAATACCCCGAAGCAGTACGGCTCATGGAAAGTATCACCGGGCCTGTAACCCCGTAATGGGTGAACATCATCTCCCCGAAAAGGGAAAGCTCTGCCTTGCCATCCACCAGGAGCTCTGCCCGCACATTCCTCAGCGACAGCCCTTGCACATCCTTGACCCACTCTTCCTCGACAGTAAGGGGGACCAGGGAAGGACGCACAGGCACGACATCATGCCCCAATGCCTCTGCCATGGCATAGCCATCACCGGAAGAGCCGGTGCCGGGATAGGAAGCGCCTCCCACTGCCAGGATCACGGCTTCTGCCTTGTAGATGGCCCCGGACTTCAGGCGCACACCCCGGACTTTGCCCTCCTCCGTCAATATGTCCTTGACAGCGGCATCTGTCTCAAGCTTCACACCCAGTTCATGCAGGCGGCTGACCATGGCATCCACCACATCCTGCGCCTTGTCAGATACGGGGAAAACACGCTGTCCCCGCTCCACTTTGGTAGCTACCCCCTGCTCCTCGAAAAAGTCTATGACCGCCCGATTGTCAAAGGCTTTCATAGAACTGAAAAGGAAGCGCCCATTGCCCTGAATATTTTTGATTATCTCCGGCACATCGGCGGCATTGGTGATATTGCAGCGGCCCTTGCCTGTAATCATCATCTTGCGGCCAGGCTTTTTCATCTTCTCCAGCAGCAGGACCTCGGCAGTCCCCCCCATGCTTTCGCTGGTCTCGGCTGCTTTGATGGCGGCCATCATCCCCGCAGGTCCGGCACCTATAACGATGACCCTATGCTTGCTCATCCCGGCTGCCTCCTGCCTTTTCATACAACATTCCAATCTCAGCTTCCGTCAAGGGACGGTATTTCCCACGCTTTACCCCCTCAAGCGTCAGCCCGGCAAAAGCTGTGCGCTTGAGAGCCAGCACTTCATGGCCAACGGCCTTGAACATGCGGCGTACCTGACGGTTGCGTCCCTCATGGATGGTGATTTCCACCCTCGCCCGCCCCGGCATTTCATCGAGGACACGAACGCTGGCCGGAGCCGTAACTCCGTCTTCCAGCTGCACGCCTTCCTGCAGGGCTCTTATTTCATCTGCGGACAAGCTTGCGGCTATCCTTGCCACATATGTCTTCTGCACCTCATAGCGAGGATGCAGGAGGCCGTTCATCAGCTCACCGTCATTGGTGAGCAGCAGGAGCCCTTCCGTATTCATGTCCAGCCGTCCAATGGGATAGATACGCTCCTTTGCCTCCGGCAGGAGATCCAATACCGTGCGCCGTCCCCGCTCATCCCTGGCTGTAGATACATAGCCCTTGGGCTTGTTCAGCAGGTAGTACGCATGAGCCTCAGCTGCGCGTATGGCTTTGCCGTCCACCTTGATTTCCACCTGCGCAGGGTCAAATTTGCCTCCCAGTTCCCTGACTACGGCACCATTGACTTCCACCCGGCCCTCAAGGATCATGGCCTCAGCAGCTCGGCGCGAAGCCAGGCCTGCCTGGCTGATGATTTTCTGCAATCTGGCTTCCATCAGAAAAGTCCTTTCCACAATGAGTTTAACCAGGCCATAAGCCTGGCCAAAAAGCCCTGCTCTTCAGGCCTCACGCTCTTGGCAGCCAAAACATCAACCGCTCCCAGTTCCCTGCCGTCCTGCAGGATCACCAGCCTGCCCACCTTCTCTCCCTCCTTGATGGGAGCTGTAAGCGTTTCGGGCACTTCCAGCTTCTGGTCATACTTCACCTTTGTGCCCTGCTTCAGTTGAGCAACGGAAAGGTCCTTGGCGGCCTTGACCTCCAGTTCCCCTTCAAGCAGACCAACGGAGACGGAGCCAACTACCTGACCCTTGCGGAAGATCCGCTCTGGCTCCACCTGCTCAAAACCGTAATCCAGCAGGGCGATGGAATCATTCCACATATAGACACTGTCCAAGACCACCGCCACCAGCTGCAGTCCATCGTCCTTGGCCCCGGACACCAGGCAGCGCCCCGCCGCATCCGTGTAGCCGGTCTTGACCCCGTTGCCGCCCTCGTAGAGCCAAAGCATCTGGTTCTCATTGCGCAGGCGGTGTGTATCGTCCTTGACCCAGGGGAAAGTGATCTCCCTGGTGCTCACAATCTCCTCAAACTCCGGCAGCCTATAGCCATAGGCGGCAATCAGGGCCATGTCGTGGGCTGTGGTATAGTGATTCTCGTTTGGCAGGCCATTGGGATTGACGAAATGGGTATCCTTCGCGCCAATCTCCCTGGCCTTGTCGTTCATCAGTTTGGCAAAGGCTGACACGGAACCAGCGATATGCTCTGCCACCGCAATGGTGGCATCGTTGCCGGAGGCCATCATCATGCCACAGAGCAGTTCCCTCAGGGGCACCCTGTCTCCCGGCTCCAGCCAGAGAGTAGAGCCTTCCATGCCCGCCGCATTCCTGCTGACGGTGACTGTATCCTCCAGATTGCCCTGCTCCAGCGCCACGATCAGAGTCATGATCTTGGTGGTGCTGGCAGGATAGCGCCTGGTATCCATATCCCGCTGATAGATGACCAGCCCGGTGGCAGCGTCCAGCACCACCGCAGACCTGGCAGTAAGATTCTGCAGCTTGTCATCAGGGCTTACCACCAGTCCCTCCACCTCCGGGCGCGCCAAAGGTTTCACATCATACAGAGCACGGCTGGGCGCAGCATTGACCGCTCCGAAGCTGCAAAGCAGGCTGACAGAAAATCCCGCCGCCAAAGCCCCGGATAAAAATTTCTTCCACAAAACGGAGAGCAACTCCTTACAATTCAAACAAAAATCCTGCCAGACGGCAAAACCGCATTGGCAATATTTTATCATTACCACACTATCCTTGCAAGCAGGGCAGCAGCCCCCAAAGCAAGATTATTCAACGTTTTTTCACGGCATTTTCCCCCAGCAGTGCTATGAGGGCGGCTCTGGTTTCATCATCATCGGCCAAGCCCTGTCCTTCAGGCAAAGTCTGCCAGCGACCGCCCACCTGCACGTGGACGATATCTTCGCCCGGATGCTCTGCCAGGAGCTTATTCAGGCCCTCTCTGGCCGCCTCATAGGCTTCGCCTGCCGGCAAGGCAAGATAATACTCGGAGACATACTCTTCCAGCGTCCAGAACTTGTCAGCCAGCACGGAGACCTTGTCCTCATCAATATCCAGCCTGCCCTGCACCACTACCGGCATATCCGGCAGCAACAAGTTCACATACTGGTAGAAAGTCCTGGAAAAGACCGTCACCTCCATCTTTTCGGAGAAATCCTCCAGCACCGCAAAGCACATGGTATCCCCCCGCTTGGTGGTATGACGCTTGGCTTCTGCCAGCAGGCCACCTATCCTCACCACCTGCTTGTCTCTGGCGGCTCCTTCCTTCAGTGACTGGATTGTGGGCAGGTTATTGAGCTTTCTGGCAAACCTGTTCAAGGGGTGCCCCGTGATATAGAAGCCCGTGATTTCTTTTTCCCAGTTCAGCCTCTCCGTTTCAGCCACTTCCTCCATCTCCGGCAAAGGAATTTCCAGGATGCCTGCCCCTTCCTCTGCAAAGAGGCCAATCTGGCCGCTGAGCTTGTCCTTCTGGGCGGAGTTGGCCTCGCTGATTGCCCGGTCAAGGATGAATAGGAGCTGGCTGCGCTTTGCGCCCAGGCTGTCAAAGGCGCCGCATTTGATCAGACTTTCCAGCACCCTCTTGTTGAGCATCTTGGCATCCACCCGGCTGCAGAAGTCTGTCAGGGAGGTGAAAGGGCCGCCCCTTTCCCTCTCTGCCACCACATTGGCAATGGCTCCCTCACCCACATTCTTCACTGCCGCCAGGCCGAAGCGGATAGCGCCCTTGTCCACGCTGAAGGTGCCATGGCTGGCATTGATATCGGGAGGCAGGATTTTCAGCTTCATGCGGCGGCAGAGGTCTATATAGAAAGGTACCTTCTGGGAATCGTCCATGATACTGGTAAGCATGGCCGCCATATATTCCTGGGGATAGTGAGCCTTGAGATAAGCAGTCTGCCAGGCCACCAGCCCATAAGCAGCGCTGTGGGACTTGTTGAAGCCGTAGTCCGCAAAATGGGTCAGCAGGTCAAAGATATGCTCTGCCAACTTTGCCTCTATCTTATTGGCCGCACAGCCCTTGAGGAAGTTCTCCTTCTGAGCCATCAAGATCTCATGCTTCTTCTTGCCCATGGCCCGGCGCAGAAGGTCTGCCTGCCCCAGGGTGAAGCCTGCCAGCACCTGCACGATCTGCATGACCTGCTCCTGGTAGAGCACCACGCCGAAAGTTTCTCTCAAAATAGGCTCCAACAGGGGATGCATGTACTCCGGCTGCTTCCTGCCATGGCGTCCGTTGATGAAATCCTCCACCATGCCGCTGCCCAAAGGACCGGGACGGTAGAGGGCCACTGTGGGAATCAGATCCTCAAACCCCTCGGGCGCCAGATCCACCACCAGCCTGGTCATGCCCGCAGATTCCATCTGGAATACAGCCCCGGTGCGTCCTTCGCAAAGCATCCTGGCTGTCAGTTCATCCTTTAAGGGAATATGGTCGATATCCACCACTTCCCCCCGCTGTTCCTTGATATTCTTCAATGTATCGGCGATGACCGTCAGGGTTCTGAGCCCCAAAAAGTCCATCTTCAGGAGCCCCAGCTCTTCCACATGGTCCTTGTCAAACTCCGTCACCAGCGTTCCGTCGGAAATAGACACGGGCACATAGTCTGTCAAGGGGTGACGGGCAATCACCACGCCAGCCGCATGAGTTGAGGCATTGCGGGGCAATCCTTCCAATTTCCTGGCTAGGTCAATAAGGCGCTTCACCTCTGGCCTGGTTTCATACATGGCCTTCAGGTCAGCCACACCATTCAGTGCCTTGTCGATGGTGATATGCATTTCATTTGGGATCAGCTTGGCAATCTCCGAGACTTCCGCATAGGACATGCCCAAAGCCCGTCCCACATCGCGTATGGCACCCTTGGCTGCCATGGTGCCAAAGGTAGCAATCTGAGCCACATGGTCGTAGCCGTAGCGTTCCTTCACATAGTCTATGACTTCCTTGCGGCGGATATAGCAGAAGTCCACATCAATATCCGGCATGGTGACACGCTCAGGATTCAGGAAACGCTCAAAGAGCAAATCATGCTTCAGCGGGTCAAGGTTAGTGATGCCCAAGATATAGGCCACAATGCTGCCAGCCGCAGAACCGCGCCCCGGCCCTACGGCGATGCCATTTTCCCGGGAATGGTTGATGAAGTCCCAGACAATGAGGAAATAGCTGTCATACCCCATGCGGTGTATAATGCCCAGCTCATAGTCCAGCCGTTCCCGCACTTCTTTGGTCACCTCAGGGTAATGGCTGGGCAGTCCCTTCTCACAGAGATGGCGAAGATAGGCTTCATCATCGGCAAAGGGCTCGGGAATAGGGTAGAAGGGCAGCTGCAGCTTGCCAAACTCAAAGTCCACCTGACAGCGGTTGGCAATCCTCTCCGTATTTTCAATGGCTCCAGGGAAATCTCGGAAAAGAGCCTCCATCTCTACCGGCGACTTCAAATAATAATCATCGCTGTTGAAGCGCATGCGGTCAGTATCATTGATGTTCTTGTTCATCTGCACACAAAGCAGCACATCGTGGAATTCGCTATCCTCCCTATGCACGTAATGCAAATCATTGGTGGCCACCAGCCCCAGGCCGTACTTCTGGGAAAACTCCAACAGTCCTGCATTGGTGATCTGTTCCTCCCTCAGCCCATGGTTCTGTATTTCCAAAAAGAAATTTTCCTTGCCGAAAATATCCACATACTCCTGCACCAAGGCCTCGGCCTTCTCTTTATTTCCTGCAATGAGAGCCTGGGGGATCTCCCCTGCCACGCAGGCACTCAGGCAGATAATGCCCTCATGGTACTTGCGCAGAAGCTCCTTGTCCACCCGAGGCTTGTAATACATGCCCTCAATATGGGCCAGGGACACCAGCTGCACCAGATTCCTGTATCCCTGCTGATTCTCTGCCAATAGTATCAGGTGATAGTATTTGACACCATTTATTTCTTCCCTGGCATGACGGGAACCTGGAGATAGATAAACCTCACAGCCGATGATGGGTTTTACTCCCTGTTTCTTCGCTTCTTTATAAAAGTCAATAACCCCATACATAACCCCGTGATCAGTGATAGCCACAGAATCCATGCCCGAATTCTTTACAGCAGCAATCAAATCTCCGATGCGGCTGGCCCCATCCAATAAGCTGAATTCAGTATGGCAATGCAGATGTGTGAAAGGCATTTTGAAGATCTCCTATACAATTAAAATATCAGCCGGAGAATTAACTTCTCCGGCTGATATTCATATATTTTACCGAAAATACTCAGATTTCCATAATGATTGGCAAGATCATCGGCCTGCGACGAGTCTTATCGAAGAGATACCTGCCCAAAGCATCGCGGACATTGGCCTTGATAGCGGCCCACTCCTTCACGCCCTCGTCCTCACAACGGTCAAGGGCCTGCTGGACTCTTGCTCTGGCCTCATCCATCAGCGCCTCTGACTCACGCACATAGACAAAGCCACGGGACACGATATCCGGCCCTGCCACCACACGGTTGCTGGCCTTGTCCATGGTCACCACCACGATGAGGATGCCGTCCTGGGACAGCTGGCGGCGGTCCCTGAGGACGATGTTGCCCACATCGCCCACGCCAAGGCCATCCACCATCACCATGCCTGCAGTGACCTTGCCGGCCTGGGTGCCTTTGTCGCGGGTGAACTCCATAATCTGGCCATTCTCACCAATGAAGATATTCTCCTTGGGCATGCCCAGCTCCCTGGCCAGGCGGGCATGCTGCACCAGCATATGGTACTCGCCATGTACGGGAATGAAGAACTTGGGACGCACCAGATTGTGCATGAGCTTCAATTCCTCACGGCTGGCATGACCGGATACATGGATGCCCTGATTGCGGCCATAGATGACATTGGCTCCCAGCTTCATCAGATTGTCAATGGTTCTGGTCACCAGCTTCTCATTGCCCGGGATGGGGGTTGCGGAAATAATCACCGTATCCCCCGGCACCACCGTCACCTTGCGGTGGTCGGACATGGACATGCGGGTCAGAGCCGACATAGGCTCGCCCTGGCTGCCCGTGGTGCAGATGACAATCTGCTCCGGACGGAAGCGATTGATTTCATCAATGTCGATGATGGTTCCCTCGGGAGCGTGGATATAGCCCAGCTCCATGGAAATGCCCACCACATTCACCATGCTGCGGCCCAGGATAGCCACCCGGCGCTTATAACGCACAGCAGTGTCAATAACCTGCTGTATGCGATGGACATTGGAAGAGAAGGTGGCCACAATAATGCGGCCCCGTGCCCCGTGGAAAGCCTTGTCAAAGGCAGCCCCTACAGTGCTCTCGCTCATGGTGTGGCCTTCGCGCTCAGCGTTGGTACTGTCAGCCATCATCACCAGTACACCCTTGTTGCCCAGTTCGGCAAAGCGGCGGAAATCCGTCATCTTCCCATCTACAGGTGTGTAGTCCAGCTTGAAGTCGCCGGTGTGGACAATCATGCCCACAGGGGTCTTGATGGAAAGGCCCACTGCATCAGGAATGGAATGATTGACACGGATGAAGCCCACGCTGAAGCAGCCTACGTTGATTATATCCCCCTGCATGACGGAATGCAGGTTGCTGGAATCAACCCCATTTTCCTGCAAGCGTCCTTCCAAGATGCCCAGGGTCAGACGGGTGCCATAGACAGGTACGTTGATCTGCTTCAGCAAATACGGCAGGGCACCAATATGATCCTCATGGCCATGAGTCAGCACCACAGCCTTGATCATATCCCTGTTCTCGATGAGATAAGAAATATCCGGGATAACCAGATCTATGCCCAGCATATCCTCCTCGGGGAACATGAGTCCTGAATCTATGACCAGAATCTCATCATCCACGCGGATGACAGTCATGTTCTTGCCGATTTCCCCAAGTCCGCCCAGGGGAATAATTTGCAGTTTTTGTGCTCCTTTAGACAAAAAAATCACACCTCCGAAGTGTTTTTTATATTAATAAACAAGGCAATATCCAAATAAATCGCTCATAAAAAATCCAATCAGCAGGTACACTCCGCCCCAACAGCTTGGATTTGCATACAAAAAATAAGCCTATTCAGTTTTGTCCGCTCAATCAATTCTTTTACATTGTAACATTTCGAGCACAATAATGCAAACAGAAAGATATACCCACTGGCAGTAAAAAATAACCTGAATAAATGCGCAAGAGAAAAATGGCACCGCCTGCCCCTAAAGAGCACACGGTGCCATCTGACGTATTTATGGAATTGTCAGCGCTTATTTCAAAGCGTCGCCAATCTTGGAGTTGGTATCGCGGGCTGCAGCTACGCTCTCATCGAACTTAGCCTTCTCCTCGCCCTCCAGCTTGACTTCCACAACCTTCTCCATGCCATCCTTGCCCAGGATGACAGGCACGCCGATGCAGAGGTCTTTCTCGCCATACTCGCCATCGAGATATACGCAGCAGGGCATGAGCTTCTTGGCATCGAGGGCGATAGCCTCGACCATGGCAGCAGCTGCTGCACCGGGAGCATACCAGGCAGATGTGCCCAGGAGCTTGGTGAGGGTTGCGCCGCCGACCTTGGTAGCCTCAACAGCCTCAGTGAGCTGTTCCTCGGTGAGGAGTTCCTTCACGGGGATGCCGCGATAGGTAGCCAGACTTACGAGAGGAACCATGGTCTTGTCGCTGTGGCCGCCGATAACGGTGCCATCCACATCAGTCGGGGTGGCAGGATAGCCGGCCTTCTGGAGAGCCTTGGACAGGAAATAGCGGAAACGGCTGCTGTCCAGCATGCCGCCCTGGCCGATGACACGGTTGCGAGGCAGCTTGGAATCCTTGAAAGTAAGGTAGGTCATTGCATCCATGGGGTTGGAAATGATGATGAAGATGGCATCGGGAGAATACTCCAAAGCCTGATCCACCACGCTCTTCACAATCTTGGCATTGGTGCCGATAAGGTCTTCACGGCTCATGCCCGGCTTGCGGGGAATACCGGAAGTCACAACCACAACCTGGGAACCTGCCGTTGCAGCATAATCATTGGTCACACCAGTCACGGTAGTATCAAAGTTCAGAAGATGGGCCGTCTGCATGATGTCCATGGCCTTGCCTTCGGACACGCCTTCCTTGATATCAATGAGCACAACCTCGCTGCAGATGTTCTTCGTAGCCAGCACATTTGCTACGGTTGCACCAACGTTACCTGCACCAACAACTGTTACCTTCATAATGTAATGCCTCCTTGAGATATGGCCGGGCACATAATTTCCCGGCGGAATGGCTTTTATGAATAATGAATCATGTTTATGATTCATTACGTTCCAATTATAACAAAGCAAACGGCCATCGTCAAGAAAAAAGACAATAGTCGTAAAATTGAAATTCGGTTTTTACACAAAAAAAGCCGCCGAATGCTCCCCAACAGGATTCATTCAGCAGCGTAAAGTTTTCGATATTTGCCCTGCAGGGAAAGGACCTGCTTCACATAGGCCCTGGTTTCCTTGAAAGGAATGGACTGCACATCTGAGAAATCCTCCTGCCAGCCATAATCCTCCATCCACTCCCGCACATTGCCACGTCCTGCATTATAGGCCGCCAGAGCCAGCACATCATTGCCCTTGAACTCCTCTTCCAGATCAGCCAGGTACCATATCCCGTACCGCAGATTCCTGTCCGGATCATGAAGCTCAAGTTCTTGATAGTCTCTCTCCCCCAGCCGCTGGGCTATCCAGTCAGCAGTGTCTGGCATCAGCTGCATAAGTCCCACCGCCCCCCGATGGGAGTGGACATCATGCTGAAACTTGCTCTCCACCTTGATGACTGCCGCCACCAGATAGCAGTCCACCTTATAGCGTTTAGAATATCGCTCCACCGTCTCCCTATAAGGAAAAGGATAGAGGTAGCTGCGCTGTACCTGGGAATTCTGTGACAGGAAGTAGATGGTGAAGCAGGAAAGGAACACCATCAGCCCCAGGCAGAAGGCACAACCTACGCGCCTTCTGGCCTCACGGGCCTTTTCCACCTTTTCAGGCAAACTGCTCATGTATCCTTTCCTTCCATAAGTCCTTCACAATTCTTCTCGTCACTGCCATGGTGCCGCTATTATCTATGGTCACCTCTGCCCTTGCCATTTTCTCTTCCAAGGGCATCTGTGCCCTGATACGGCGCAGTGCCTGTTCTGCGTTGCATTTGTCCCGCAGGCAGAGCCGTCTGAGCTGCTCGTCCTCCGGCACATAGACCAGCCAGCTTTCCTCTGCCAGTTTGTCCCAGCCTGCCTCAAAGAGCAGGGGCACATCCAACACTGCCACAGATGCCTTAGCCCTTTTGGCTTCGGCCAGTTGCTTCTTGAGCTCCTCAAGTATCAGGGGGAAGGCCGTGCTGTCCAGCCACTGCTTTTCTTCGGGGCAGGCAAAGACACGCTCTGCTATGGCCTTGCGGTCAAGGCAACTTTCATCGTTCAATATGCCAGAACCAAAATGCTCCACATAAGCTTGATAGATTGCCTGTCCCGGTTCAGACAGCTCATGGGCTATCTGGTCTGCATCTATGATGCAGGCTCCAAGCTTTCTCAGCATTTTGGATACAGTGCTCTTGCCACAAGCTATGCCTCCTGTAAGGCCTATGACTCTGGTCATGACTCCATCCTCTGGCACAGGGGACAGTAATGGGTGCCCCTGCCCCCCACCTTGGCATACTCGATGAGCACGCCACACTGGCGGCATGGCTCGCCCTGACGGTGATAAACATAGAGATGATCCTGATGGTTCCCCTTGCCTCCGGCACCATTGCGATAATCCCTGAAGGTGGTGCCGCCGTCCCTGATGCCAGCCTCAATCACCTGATTGACAGATGCCCATAGGCTCCGGCATTCCTCATGGCTCAGGCTGCCTGCCTGCCGCCGGGGATGCACATGAGCCAGGAACAGGGCCTCATCGGCATAGATATTGCCTATGCCACCTATTTTCCGCTGATCTAGCAGCAGGTTCTTGATGGGAGCCTTGACCCTGCGGGTGATATCTTCAAGGTACTCTGCCGTAAACTCCTTGGATAGCGGCTCCGGCCCCATTTCCCGGAGCCCCTTCACCATCTCAAGTTCCCCGGGCTTCAAGCCATAAATCACGCCAAAAGTGCGGATATCCGCAAAGCAAAGGCGGGAACCGTCATCCAGATAGAAAACCGCCCTCAGATGGGCATTCTCATACTCCTGCCCGGCTTCCACATAGACAAGGCTGCCGGTCATGCGCAAATGGAAGAGTATCCTTATCTCCCCTTCCAGCCGCATGAGCAGGTACTTGCCCTTTCGCTCCATGCCTTCAATGGCCAGACCGCAGCAAAGGCGGCTCAGAGCCTCGGGGCTTTCGGGCCACTTCAGCTGGCGCGGCAGCAGTATATCCAGGGACTTGATCTTTTTCCCCGCCAGTTTGCTGTCCAAATGCTGGCGGATGATTTCTACTTCCGGCATTTCAGGCATGGGGATGCTCCTTCTCTCGCTTTACTTCGCTTCCGCCCAGTTGGGGCCGTAATTTACATCAATGCTCAGAGGCACGGAAAGCTCTACTACCTGCTCCATAGCCTCCCTCAGGATCTTGTTGACCTGCTCCACTTCCCCGGCAGGTACTTCCAGCACCAGTTCATCATGTACCTGCAGGAGAATCCGACTCCTGACCCTGGCTTTTTTCAGCGCCTTGTGGGCAGCAATCATGGCCAGCTTGATGATATCTGCCGCTGTGCCCTGAATGGGCGTATTCATGGCCATGCGCTCCGCCAGGGAACGCTGATTGAAATTGCGGCTGCTGATGGCAGGCAATTCCCTGCGCCTGCCGAAGAGAGTCTTGACGCTGCCAGTGTCCCTGGCCTCCTGCACCATCCGGTCAAGGTAAGCCTTGACCCCTGGATAGCGGTCAAAATAGCTCCCGATATAACCTGCGGCCTCCTGCCGGGAGATATGCAGGTCACGGGACAAGCCATAATCGCTGATGCCATAGACAATGCCGAAATTCACTGCCTTGGCCTTGCGGCGCATATCTGCCGTGACCTCAGCCAGAGGCACACCAAAGACCTCTGCAGCAGTGCGGGCATGGATATCCTGCCCCTCCCGGAAAGCCTCCAGAAAGCTCTCGTCTCCCGACATGTGCGCCAAAATCCTCAGCTCTATCTGGGAGTAATCCGCTGACAACAGATAGTCATATCCTTCTCCTGGCTCAAAGAGGGCACGGATAGTCTTGCCTTCTTCCCGGCGCACGGGAATGTTCTGGAGATTGGGATCTGAGCTGGAAAGGCGCCCCGTGGCAGTCACCGTCTGGTTGAAGGTAGTATGCACCCTGCCCGTCTCTTGATCTATAAGGTCAGCTATGCCATCCAGATAAGTGGATTTCAGCTTGCTCCACATGCGGAAAGCCAGCACCAGTTCCACAATGGGGTGCTGATAGCGCAAGGTCTCCAGCACTTCCGCATTGGTGGAATAGCCGGTCTTGGTCTTCTTCACCGGAGGCAAGCCCAGACGATCAAAGAGCACTTCTCCCAGCTGCTTGGGAGAATTGATCTTGAATTCTCCCCCGGCCAGGGCGTAGATATCAGCTTGCAAAGCTTCAATCTTTTCGCCAACCGCCTTGGCTTTCTCCAGCAAGCGCTGTCGATTCACGAAAATGCCCTGCTGCTCCATATCTGCCAGCACTGATGCCAAAGGAAGCTCCATATCAGCGTAGAGCTTTTCCTGCCTGCGTTCCGTCAGTTCCCGCCGGAGCGGCTCACGAAGCCTTGAGAGCAGCCACGCCTGCCAGACCGCTTCTTCCCGTTCATCTGCAAAAGTCTCAGGCACCGCCTCCCGCGGAAAATAATCCCCGGCCAGCCGCCCCAGCTCATAGTCTGAAAGCTCAGGGCGCAACAGATAATCAACCAGCTGAACATCAAAGAACTGCACTCCGGCAAGTCCTGCCTGATAATAGCGCTTGGCATCAAACACCACAGGCTGGCGCCCCGCTTCAAGAGCTTTCACCAAAGCTTCCCAGGCAGGCGTGCCGAAGGATACAAAAAGTGTCGCACTGCCGCAGACAGCAGCCGTCCCCTCCAATTTTTCAAAGGGATGTCTGCCGGAAAAAACTCCGGCCAGCCCCAGTGCCCCATCATTCTTCAAGCAAGCCTCAATCTCCTCGGCTTTTTCCGCTATCCTGTAGCTGAGATCAGCCGTGGCAGCCTCCTGCTCCTCTGCAAACAGGCTGGTTTCCCTCACATTGAGCCGCTGGAAATTCTGCCAGACTTTATTAAGCTCATGAGCTTTGCAGAAGGCCTCCATGGCCTCAAACTCCGGCTCTATGGCAAATTCTTCTTCCTTGAAGGCCAATTCCGGCACAGACAGCTCTATCGTGGCCAATTCCTTGGAAAGCAGGGCTTGTTCCTTGTTCTCCAGCAGTTTTTCCTGCAACTTCTTGCCGGAAACCTGGCCAGCGTTCTCCAGCACAGCCTCCAGGCTGCCATACTCGATCAGCAGCTTGGAAGCCGTCTTTGGCCCTACCCCCGGTACGCCGGGTATATTGTCTGAGGCATCCCCCATCAGGCCCTTGAGATCTATGAGCTTGACAGGCTCGAAACCGTATTCTTCTTCAAATGCTGCCTCGTCATAGAGCTTGATTTCGGAAATGCCTTTCTTGGTGAGCATGACCCGCAGGTTCGGCCTCACCAGCTGCAGGGCATCCCTGTCTCCCGTCACCACAATAGTGTCAAAGCCAGCGGAGGCTGCCTGGGTGGCCAAAGTGCCTATGATATCATCTGCCTCATAGTTGTCCTTTTCCAGAAAAGCAATGCCGTAAGCCTTGGCATACTCTTTCAGCAGAGGAATCTGCATCTTGAGCTCTGCGGGGGTCTCCTTGCGGGTGCCCTTGTAATCGGCATAGCGCTCCGTACGGAAGGTATGCCGGCTGCGATCAAAGGCAATGGCCAGGAGATCAGGGGCAAGTTCCGTCAGGAGCTTGGTGAGCATATTGTCAAAGCCCACCATGGCACCCGTAGACTCCCCCTTGGAATCCGTCAGAGGCGGCATGGCATAAAAAGCCCTGTAGATAAGGCTGCTTCCATCCAATATGACGAACTTCTTTGACACAGGGGTACCCTCCTAAACACCAATCAAAGCACTTACTTGCTGACAACAATTCTCTCGGTCTTGGTCACATTCTCAGTCTTGCCAGCTGCGGCTTTCTTGGCGGCAGCCTCCTTCCTGGCTGCTTCCCTGGCCTCAGCTTTTTCCAGTTCCTGGGCTGCCTCCTGCTGGGCGTTCAGTTCTGCCTGGCGGGCCTGCTCCTCCACGCTGGCATTGAGGTCAACGGGACTGCCATCTTTCACCAGAGGCACGATAGCCTGCGTTGTGGACTTCAGCGCATAGATGCCCTGCTTGTTGATGCCGCCATCCACCTTGAAAAGAGCTGCCACATCGTCGGCATTGCAGTAGAGTTTATCCTTCTTCTCAATGCCCACTGCCTCCCCCAGGGAACTCACCAGGATTTCCTCTGAAGGCTTCCAGCCCAGGGAGATTTTCAGCGCCTGGGCAATATCTGCCGCCGGCAGGTAGGTAATGTCATCCTTCACAATGGCCTTTCCCTTGACTCTCTCACCATTCACCGTCAAAGGATAGGCCTTGGCAATGAAGGTAGGCTGGCCATCAGAAGCCTTGATCTTCTTCTCGATAGCAACGTCAGGCTCGAAAGCCTCCACCCCGTAGCCAGCCAGCCAGCCTTTGACATCTTCCACAGTCAGGGGCTGGCGATCATAGCCGTCAGGGTAAATATAGTAAACAATGGTGCCCTTGTCATCCTTTTCCACCACAATCCGATTGTAGGTGATTTCTACAGGCGTGCCGATCTCCACCAAATCAAAGAGGGCTTCCACGTCCTGCTCCAGCATGCGGATGCAACCATTGGAAACATAATGGCCAATGGACTCTGGCTTGTTGGTGCCATGGATACCATAATTGCCCTTGATCTCCATCCAGCGGTAGCCCAAAGGGTTGGCAGCACCAGAGGGAATGGAAAACTCAGGGTCGGCAGGGTCAATCCAGGTGGGATTGATATCCTTTGACTTGATGCTATAGTAACCCACGGGAGTAGGAGTAGACTCCTTGCCCGGGCCGATGGGGTACAGCCTGATTTTCTTATCCTTCTCAAAAAGTGCCAGGCTGCGGGCTGCCAGATTGATGACAATCTTGCGCTCATCGCCGGGCTTCTCGATGGCAGCTGCCTCCCCCGCACTCTCAGCGCATTCAGCTGCAGAAACTGCTCCCCCTGCCATCAGCAGGGCACCCAAAACACCGGCGCACAACCGCTGCCAACTCTTTCGCTCAAACATTCCCATATGCTCCTTATCTCTTTTCCATGCCAAATTTGCGCACGCAGGCGCACAGATACAAAATCATTACCTATAATAGCGCATTTTCAAACCATTTTCAATGCAAGCATAAAAATTGGAAATGGCTAAATCTTCCCCCTGCCGGACAGCCCTTCCAACATCAGATGGGCCGTGCTGTTGAGAATTTCCACTGTAGGCCTGCCATCATCGAAGCGCACCATGTTCACCGCCGTATTGTACTGGCTGAGACTCCATACCATGCTCAGGGGCATCTGCAGGATTCCCGTCAGCATGGTTCTCAGCACTGCCCCATGAGCAAAGATGCCCACGATATGGTCGTGGGGCTCATGCTCTGCCACGATTTCCCTGAGCCTCTTCATGGACCGAGCCTGCACCTGAGGAAAGGTCTCTCCGCCCGGAATCACCATGATGTCAGGCCGGGTCAGGAAGTGAGCCATAGCTTCAGGCCAGCCCGACACGATCTGTGCATAGGTCAGGCCCTCCCAATCACCGAAGCTCAGTTCCCGGAAAGCCGGCTCCGGCCTGACCTCCAGGTTGAATTTCTCCGCCACTATCTCCGCCGTCATCATGGCGCGTGACAAATCGCTGGCATAGACGGCATCCAAATGAGCCACCGGGAAATGCTCTGCCAGGCACCTGGCCTGTGCCAGGCCTTCCTCTGAGAGTTTCACATCGGACTGCCCCTGGTACCTGCCGGACTTGTTCCATTCCGTCTGCCCATGACGGATAAGCACTAATCTTATCACTTAACTGCACACCTCTGTTGCTGCTGCCAATAGTTTCTCATTATCCTGGCGGCTCTTCACTGCCACCCGCACATGGTATTCGTCAAAACCGGAATAATTGCTGCAATCCCGCACCAGAATGCCATGCTGCCGCATAGCCGCCGTGAAATCCATGCTGCTCCTGACCTCCAGCCTCAGCAGGAGAAAGTTGACCGTGGGAGGATAAGGGACGATTCCCCTGATGGCGGAAAACCTCTCAAAGAGGAACCTTCCCTCCTCCTCCACCAGCTTCACCGTTTCACAGGCATACTCCCTCTGCATCAGAGCAATAGTTCCAGCCTTCTGGGCCAGGTAGTTCACATTCCAGACATCCTTGCCCAGTTCCAGCCTTCTCACCAATTCCTGACTGCCTATGCCAAAGCCCAGGCGCAGCCCGGGCAGGGCGTAGAACTTGGTCAGTGACTGGACGATGAAAAGCCTGCCATAAGTCTCCAGCAAGCCCCTGGCACGGTAAAGCTCCCCATCCCGGCGGAAATCAAGGAATGACTCATCCACCAGCAGCCAGGGAGGCTTTGCCATGGCCGCAGTCCCTCTGAGGAAGCCTTCGATATCAGAAGTTTCTAGCAGTTGCCCCGTGGGATTGTTGGGATTTCCGGCTATCACCACTTCAGCACCTGACCTCATGGCCGCCTGCGACAAAATCTCCATATTCAGCCTCAGCCCGGATGCCGCACTCAGGGGAAAATACTCCACCTCCGCCCCCGCCGCCAGAGCCGAGCGCTCATATTCGCTGAAGGAGGGCACGGGCAGGAGCACCGACTTGGGGCGTACTGTATTGAGAAACAGGTAGAAAAGCTCCGCAGCTCCGTTGCCCAATACCAGCCGTTCCTTGGGCACCTGATAATGCTCTGACAGAGCAGTTTTCAACTCCCTGGCCTCCGGATCAGGGTAGTTCACCACCCCGTCAATATTTTCCGCAATGGCTGCCCGCACCGCAGGAGCCAGTCCCAGCGGGTTGATATTGGCCGAGAAATCCAGCCAGACACCTGAAGGAGACGGAGCGTATACATTGCCCCCATGTACGAATTTCTCTATGCCAATCTCCTCCTCTTGCAAGGCAACAAACCAATCAAGCTGCGCCTGCCAATTTCTTTTTCAGCATTCCCAGGCGAACCATCAGCAGCACCGCACCGAACAGCACGCCTATGATCAGCCCCAGCCAGTAGCCATAAGGCCCCATTCCCCCTTGATGGGCCAGCAGCCAGCCCGCAGGCAGGCCCACCAGCCAGTAGGACACCACCGCCATCAAAAAGGTGGCCTGCACATCCTTGCAGCCCCGCAGCGTCCCCTGCAGGGGCGCATTGATGCAATCTGCATACTGCATGGCAGTGGCATAGACGATGAACACCAGCAGCAGCTCATGCACATCGGCATCACGGGTATAGAGCGAAGCTACCATATCCCGCTCCGTGTAGAGCAGGGCCACTATCACCCCCACTGCCAGCAGAGACACCAGCCGCCCCAGATTGCTGTACTGCCAGGCATCCCGGGGGCGCCTGGCCCCCAGCTCAAAGCTCACCAGGATGGCCAGAGCCATGCTGATGCTCATGGGAATGACATAAACTACGCTGCTATAATTGAAAGCCGCCTGGTGAGCCGCCATGATGCTGGTGCCATAGGCAGACATCAGAAGCCCCACCAGTCCAAAAATACTGCTTTCACAAAAAATGGTAGCCCCTATGGGAATCCCCAGGGAAAGCTGCATCTTCCACTCCCGGAAATCCGGGGACGGAAAATGTCTGAACAAGTGATAATGGTCAAAAGAGCCAATCTTGCACACCGCTGTGACAGTCAGAAGCAAGCCAACCGTCCAGGTGATGGCAGAGCCAACGCCTGCCCCCACGCCACCCAAAGCAGGCAGTCCCCAGATGCCGTACATCAGCAAATAGTTCAGCCCGATATTCAAGGGCACTGTCACCAAAGTAATGAGCATGGTGAGGCGGGTCATGCCGTGGGCATCTATGAAATTCCTCAGCACCGCCGTCAGGAACACTGGCACGATGCCAAAAGACACCGCCACCAGATACCCTTCCATGACCTGCGCCACCTTTGGCTCCAGGGACATAAGCTCGATGATAGAAGGCACGAAGAGGTATCCTGCTCCTATCAGCAGCAGGGACAGCAAAAGAGACCAGTAAAAAGCCTGCCTGACGATATTGGGGATCTTCTTCACCTTATCCGCCCCATAAAGCTGGGAAATGGTGGGAGTAAGTCCCGACACAATACCCAGCAGAGCCACGAACACAGGATAAAAAAGATTCACCCCTGCCGCCACTCCTGCCAGATCCTGCTCACTGACCTGTCCTGCCATGACCGTGTTGAAAAAGCCCGTAGAAACAATGGCCAGCTGGGTCACGCAGATAGGCAGCAGCACTGTGAACAGCTGCCGCAGTTTTTGCCATTTGCTGTAAGTCCTCTTCATTTCCTCTCCTATCTATTCATTCATGGAAGCGCGCCTCCGTAATGGCCAGTTCCTGGTTCTGGACGCTGACCCTGGTAAAGGGAGCCACGGATTTAGTCAAAAACACGTTGCCGCCAATGACGGAATCGTGGCCTATCACCGTTTCTCCCCCTAAGATAGAAGCACCGCTGTAAATCGTCACATTGTCTTCAATAGTAGGATGCCGCTTCGTCCCTCGCAAGGACTGACCTCCGCGAGTGGAAAGCCCCCCCAGGGTAACCCCCTGATATATCTTCACGTGATCACCAATCACCGTAGTCTCCCCGATGACGATGCCCGTGCCATGATCTATGAAGAAATACTTGCCAATCCGCGCCCCGGGATGGATATCTATCCCCGTCTGGGCATGGGCATACTCAGACATGATGCGGGGCAGCACCGGCACGCCGAGGATAAAGAGCTCATGGGCAAAACGGTAGACCGTGACCGCGCGGAGTCCCGGATAGGACACGATGATTTCATCCGTGTTCTCCGCCGCAGGATCCCCCTCATAAAATGCTCTGATATCCAACAACAGATGATTCCTCACACAAGGGATAGCATTGATAAAAGCCCTGGTTATCGTCACAGCCTTCTCTTGCCGCTCCTCTTCAGTCATGTCCCTATGCCGATACCGCAGAGCTAGCTGCACCTGCTGCTGCACATGATAAGCCACATCTTCCATCAAGGTGGTGAGGAAGTGCCTGATATTATAGAACTTCAGGGAACGGTCACGGAAATACCCCGGGTAGACCAGCTGAAAGAGCTTGTCCACCATGTCCTCCACTTTTTCCCTATTGGGCAGCTGCAGGAACTTCATCTGCTCCTCAATGCCGCAAGCTCCCCCGGAACATCCCAGAATCTCCTCCGTAATACGCTCGAACTCCGTAAATCTCAAATCATCCATGCCGTCCTGCCACCTCTGCACTATTAAATGTCATAGACAGTATACTACCTGCCGAGAGCTTCCCTGTCAAGAAAAAGGCCCAACCTCAGACAGGTCAGGCCCTATAAAGCACCAACAATAATTTATCGGTCAATTACTTCCTTTTTGCCATACATCTCAGCGTAGTAGTTCTGATACTCCCCTGACACGATGCTCTGCCACCAGTCTTCGTGCTCCTGGTACCACTTCACCGTGGCCTTGATGCCTTCTTCGGGGCTGGTGGTGGGTTCCCAGCCCAGTTCTTCACGGATCTTGGTGGGGTCGATGGCGTAGCGGCGGTCATGGCCCTTTCTGTCGGTGACGTGCTCGATGAGCTCCTCGCCCTTGCCCAGTTCCTGGAGAATGGCTTTCACTACCTGGATGTTGGCTCTCTCATTGTGGCCACCAATGTTGTAGACTTCCCCCACCTTGCCCTTGCGGAGGATGATCTCGATGGCGGCGCAGTGGTCTTTCACGAAGAGCCAGTCACGGACGTTGAGGCCGTCGCCGTAGACAGGCAGCTTCTTGTCATGCATGGCGTTGATGATCATGAGGGGGATGAGCTTTTCCGGGAAGTGGAAGGGACCATAGTTGTTGGAGCAGCGGGAGATGGTCACGGGCAGGCCATAGGTGCGGTGGTAGGCCATCACCAGCAGGTCTGCAGAGGCCTTGGAGGCTGAGTAGGGGCTGCTGGTATGCAGGGGTGTCTTCTCAGTGAAGAAGAGGTCTGGCCTGTCCAGGGGCAAATCCCCGTAGACCTCATCGGTGGATACCTGATGGTAGCGCTTGATGCCGTATTTGCGGCAGGCATCCATGAGGACGCTGGTGCCGATGACGTTGGTCTGGAGGAAGATCTCGGGATTCTCGATGGAGCGATCCACATGGGATTCCGCAGCAAAGTTCACGATGATGTCGGGCTTCTCTTCCGCGAACATCTTGTATACTGCCTCCCGGTCGGCAATGTCCCCCTTGATGAATTTGAAGTTCTGGTTCTTCTGGGCTTCCTCAAGGGTAGCCAGGTTGCCTGCATAGGTGAGCTTGTCATAGCAGATGATCTTGTCCTCAGGACGCTTCTCCAGCATATAGTAGACGAAATTGGCACCGATAAACCCGGCGCCACCGGTTACAACTATGTTCATGTTCTCGCTCCTCATTTCATTTCTTCGTAGACGAAGTTGATTTCGCCCTTTGCCCTGCGCTCTGCCAGGGTTGGGGCCTTCTCATCCTTGTCGGAGAGAATGGTGGGCTCTATCGGCCACTCTATGCCAATCTCCGGGTCATCCCAGCGCACATTGCCATCACACTCAGGGGCGTAGTAGTTGTCAGCCTTGTACTGGACTTCCACGTCGTCCGTGAGGGTGATGAAGCCGTGGGCAAAGCCCCGGGGGATAAAGAGCTGCTTCTTATTCTCAGCGGAAAGCTCCACCCCCACCCACTGCGCATACTGGGGAGAGCCCTGGCGTATATCCACTGCCACATCGAAGATCGCCCCTCGGGTGCAGCGGACAATCTTGGCCTGGCTCATGGGGTTCTGCTGGTAATGCAGCCCCCGCAGGATGCCCTTCTGGGCAGAGAAAGACTGGTTGTCCTGGACAAAGTCCACAAACAGCCCAGCCTCCTCCAGTTTCTTCTTAGACCAGCTCTCCATGAACCATCCCCGGGCATCCCCAAAGACCCTAGGCTCTACCACATAAACCCCTTTTAATTTAGTTTCCGTAACTTTCATTTTACTATATCAACCTTTCTCCTTGGCCAGCACCTGCAAATACTTCCCATAGGCATTCTTCTTCATAGGCTCTGCCAGTCTCAGCAGCTGCTCACTGTCAATATACCCCATGCGGTAGGCAATCTCCTCGATGCAAGCAACCTTCAACCCCTGCCGGGCCTGGATGGTCTGGACAAACTGTGCTGCCTGCAGCAAGGACTCATGTGTCCCCGTATCCAGCCAGGCATAGCCACGGCGCATCTTCTCCACCCGCAGCTTGCCGACCTCAAGATAGGCCTTGTTCACATCGGTGATCTCCAGCTCCCCACGGGGCGAGGGCTTCACTTCCTTGGCGATATCCACAATGTCCTTGTCATAGAAGTAGAGTCCCGTCACCGCATAGTTGGACTTAGGCTCTGCCGGCTTTTCCTCCAAACTGGTAGCACGGCCTTCTTTATCGAAGGAAACCACGCCATAGCGCTCCGGGTCGGACACGTAGTAGGCAAAGACCGTAGCCCCTTCATCACAGGCCGCAGCCCTCTGCATGGCCTGGGCCAGATCCGAGCCATAGAAGATATTATCCCCCAGCACCAAAGCGCAGGCCTCCCCGGCAATGAATTCCTCACCGATGAGGAAAGCCTGGGCCAAGCCCTCCGGCCGGGGCTGGGCCGCATAGCTGATGCTGATGCCCAGCTGGCTGCCATCCCCCAAGAGCCGCCGGAACAGTTCCTGGTCCTGGGGTGTCGTTATAATGAGAATATCATTTATCCCTGCCAAGAGCAAGGTGCTCAAGGGGTAGTAAACCATAGGCTTGTCATACACCGGCATCAGCTGTTTGGAAACCACCTCCGTCAGAGGATACAGCCTGGTACCGGAACCGCCTGCTAAGATTATGCCTTTTTTGATCATGATGTTCCCTGCCTTTATAAGTCTATTTTTAGCGTTTGTGCAGCATTTTTCCTCGTGAAAGTGATGAAATTATATAAAAATTTCCTACCTTTGTCAACTCATGTTAAGTTATCAGTGTGATTGAGATATGATAAAGTCTCATTGTATTGTTTGAGATATTGTCCCAAGTCGTGTTACACTTAGGCTTCATTCTTACTTATAGAAGGGAGCCAGC
>CACZHK010000033.1:0-35396 GCA_902780915.1 Pseudoselenomonas ruminantium
TTTGCCTTGCATATCAGCTGGGTCATGGTGCCCATGGGACAGTATACGCACCAGGAACGAGGCTTATAGAAGAGCATGGTGATGATGCCCAGCAGAGCCGAAGTGAGCATCAGGCTGTAAAAGCCATAGGCAAACTGGACGGCCCAGGGGCTTGCTGCCACAGAGGCTGCCCATTCCCAGGGAACGCCGAAAGTCCAGAAAAGAGTCACCACTTCCGCCACTTCCCTGGCACCTCCTGCCACCAGATAAGTTGCATAAATCACATTGGCAAACATCAGCAGGAAGAAGATCAGGAAGCCATAGCGAAAGCCACGACTCTTCATCCAGTCTGGCATATCCCGCTTACGGGAAAAGCCCTTCTGACTTCCCAGCATCCTCAGCAGCTGCCCCCTGTCGCAGTAGCGGTTGCAGAAATGCTTATTGCCAAACCCGATGGCAAAAATCAGGGGCAGGAAAAAGCTGATCAGCCCCAGCCAGGCAAAGAGTATATTGAAGAATCCCAGGGAAAAATATATGACTGACCAAATCCACAAATAATTGTACCAATGCTGCTTCATGCTCTCACCTCGATGCTGATGGCAGAAGCCGGGCATTCAGCGCTGCATCGCCCGCAGCCAACACAGAGATCATCATCTACCACGGAGAAACTGCCTTTCCAAACAACGATGGCCCCCCGCGGGCAAACTGCCTCGCAAGCCCCGCAGGCTGCGCAGTGCTCACGGTCTGCCACCGCATGCTTTTTAGGCTTCGCACCCTTTGATACTGTCTTATCCATCCCCTGTCACTCCTTACAGGCTGCCCACAAACAATTCAACTGCAATCTGCCCCTTTATATTCAAATATTACATTTTAACGATTTCTTGTCAAGCTATTTATGCATGCAAGACCGTTTCCTTCAGCCCTCCAGTTTCATTACATAGTATGTCATACTGATATTGTAAACAATATCAACTCATGCTAGAATAATAACAAAACATAATAAATCCCTCCGAGCAAAAGCGCCTAAAGCGAATCCGCCATGGCACTGCGCCTGCAATATTGCTTGCAAGATTGCACAGGGTGGCAGGGGAAACCCGGCCGCCTTCCGCATTGAAAAGGAGCAAGGGGCTTTCTTTCCTATGGGCAAAATAGGGACTGTCCCTCTGCGTTTCAGTGGAGGGATAGTCCCTTTTGTGTTCTTAGAAGGAGGAATCCTACATGAAAAAACTTGCAGCCGCCTTGCTCGCAACAGCTGCCCTGCTCAGCCTTGGCTGCGGCAGTGAACAGGCGGGAAAATCTGAGCGGGTACCGGACAACAAGGCCATTGAGCTCCATGTGGCGGCAGCCGCCAGCCTGACGGATGCCATGAAGGAAGTGGCGGAAGCCTACAAGGCAGAGCACCCGGAAGTGACCCTCACCTTCAACTTCGGCAGCAGCGGCGCCCTGCAGCAGGCCATTGAGAACGGCGGCGAGACAGACCTCTTCTTCTCCGCCGCCCAGAAGCAGATGAACGCCCTGGAGAAGTCGGACAACCTGGCCGCAGGCACCCGCAAGGACCTGCTGGAAAATTCCGTGGTGCTGATCGTGCCCCGGGACAGCAAAATCGAACTGGCTTCCTTTGCAGACCTCACCAGACCGGAACTGAAGCATATCGCCCTGGGTGAGCCCAAAGGGGTGCCCGTGGGACAGTATACAGAAGAAATCCTCACCAAGCTGGACATCCTTGACCAAGTGAAGGAAAAGGCCGTCTACGGCTCCGATGTGCGGCAGGTGCTCTCCTGGGTGGCTGCCGGGGAAGCTGACTGCGGCATAGTCTACGCCACGGACGCAGCCATTGACCCCAATGTAAGGGTGGCCGCCAAAGCCCCGGAGGGCAGCCACAAGCCCGTCATCTACCCCGCCGCCGTCATCAAGGGCACGAAGCATCCCGACGAGGCCAAGGCTTTCCTGGACTTCACCAGTTCCGATACGGCCAAGGCAATTTTTGAGAAGTACGGATTTGTATGCAAGTGATTTTGAGCGAAACATATGGAACTTACAGTTTTTCTAGAAAAAAAGCTCAGAGACTTCACCCTGCAGGCTGATTTCACCGTCAGGGATGAAGTCTTTGCCCTGCTGGGGGCTTCGGGCTGCGGCAAGAGCATGACCCTCAAGTGCATCGCGGGCATTGAAAAGCCTGACAAAGGCCGCATCATGCTGGACGGGCAGGTCCTCTTTGACAGCGAGAAGGGCATAGACCTGCCACCGCAGAAGCGGCAAATGGGCTACCTCTTCCAGAACTACGCCCTCTTCCCCAATATGACCGTAGCGGAAAACCTGCGCTTTGTCATGAAGGAAGATAGCGGGAATAAGGTACCAAAACTATTGCAGCGCTTCCAGCTGGAAGGACTGGAAAACGCCTATCCTGCCGCCCTCTCCGGGGGGCAGCAGCAGCGGGTGGCTTTCGCCCGCATCCTGGCTTCGGAGGCAAAGCTCCTGTTGCTGGACGAGCCCTTTTCAGCTTTGGACAGCTATCTCAAATGGCAACTGGAAACGGAGCTGATGGACATGCTGCCTGCCTACGGCGGCACAGCCCTGCTGGTATCCCATGACCGGGGAGAGGTCTACCGGCTGGCAGACAAGATTGCCGTCATCAACCGGGGACAGATGGAGCCTCCTGCGAAGAAGAAGGAACTCTTCCGCCACCCCAAAACCCTCTCAGCCACCCTGCTGACAGGCTGCAAGAATATCTCCGCCGCCCAGCGTGAGGACGGGAGCCATATCTACGCGGCAGACTGGAAACTGTCCCTGAAGACCTCAACAGAACCGCCCTCAGGGACAAAATACGCGGGCATACGAGCCCACTTCCTGGAGCCAAGGGAAGGGGCGGAAGGCGAGAATGTCTTTTCCATGGAAGTTGTGCGGGTGATAGAAGACACCTTCTCTTTCATAGTCATGATACGGCCTGCAGGCCAAGATGCCGCCCCTATTCGTTGGGAACTTGAGAAAAAAGACTGGCAGCGGCTCTCAGGCAGGGAATTATTCATCTACTTCCCCCCCGAAGCCATCATGCTGCTGGAAAGCTAAGGAGGCAGGACATAATGGAATGGAGCCCCCTTATCGTCACACTGGAAACAGCTGTCACTGCCACCTTCATCACCTTCTTCCTGGGGATTGGCCTTGCTTATGGTGTAGTGCGCCTGAAGCGGGGCCAGGGGCTGATGGACGCATTGATCACCCTGCCCATGGTGCTGCCCCCCACGGTGGTGGGCTTTTTCCTGCTGCTGGCCTTCGGCAAGCGCAGCGCCATCGGTCAGCTCCTGCTGCAGTTTGACATCACCCTGGTGTTCACCTGGAAAGCAGCAGTCATCGCCGCCGTAGTGGTATCCCTGCCGCTCATGTACCGCACAGCCCGGGGGGCTTTCGAGCAGCTGGACAGGAACATCATCTACGCCGCCCGCACCCTGGGGGTATCCGAGTGGCGCATCTTCTGGCATATCCTCATTCCCAATGCCCGCCACGGCATCCTGGCAGGGCTGGTGCTGGCCTTCACCCGGGCCCTGGGAGAGTTCGGCGCCACCATCATGTTCGCCGGCAATATCCCCGGCCGCACCCAGACCATGTCCACTGCCATCTACGCCGCTGTCCAGGCCAATGATTATGATTTGGCAGGGAAGTGGGCTATGAGCCTGGTAGTGTTTTCATTGATATTTGTGTTGGCTATGAATATGTGGCTCAACAAAAAAACTGTTTAGGAGAACCTGCTGATGAAAGAAATCAAGACCACCGAAGCCGTAGGCCATATCCTTTGCCACGACCTCACCCAGATCATCAAGGGCGTCACAAAAGACGCCCGCTTCCGCAAAGGGCATATCGTCACTGAGGAAGATATCCCCGTGCTGCTTTCCATGGGCAAGGAACACCTCTTTGTCTGGGAAAATGACGGTACCATGCTCCATGAGGACGAGGCCGCTGATATTCTCCGCAGCCTTGCACAGAACAAGGGCATGAACGCCTCTGCCCCCAAGGAAGGCAAAATCGAACTCACGGCAGAATATGACGGCGTGCTGGAAGTCGATGTCGAACGCCTGGACAACCTCAATGACCTGGATGACATCGCCATTGCCACCCTTCCCCAGCATATGCCCATGAAAGCCGGTACGAAGCTGGCAGGCATGAGGGTGATTCCTTTGGTAATTGCCAAAGAGAAAATGGAGCAAGCCAAGTCAGCCGCAGGCAATACGCCCCTGCTGGAACTTCACCCATACAAGCCAATGAAAGTGGGCGTAGTCACCACTGGCAGCGAAGTCTATAACGGACTTATCAAAGACACCTTCACCCCTGTCATCGAAGCCAAGCTGAAAAAATTTGGCCTCAAGATAGACCAGCACCGCCTGTCCGATGACGGGATAGAATGCACCCTTGAGAAAATCCGGGAACTTATTGACCTGGGCATGGATATGATTATCTGCACCGGCGGCATGAGCGTTGACCCGGACGACAAGACACCCGCCGCCATCAAAGCCACTGGCGCCAAAATCATCACCTACGGCGCCCCGGTGCTGCCCGGTGCCATGTTCCTGCTCTCCTACTACGAGAGTGGAGGAAAGAAAATCCCCATCCTTGGCCTGCCCGGCTGTGTCATGTACGCCGCCACCACTATCTTTGACATTGTACTGCCCCGACTGGCAGCGGGAATAGAAGTGACCAGGAAAGATATCCGCCATCTGGGTGCAGGAGGACTTTGCCAGAATTGCCAGGTCTGCCACTATCCCAACTGCGGCTTTGGAAAGTGAGGAAGGGCCATGGAAGGAATCGAATTGGAACAGGCCGTGGAACTGCTATTGGAAAGGGCCAATCTTCCCGAGGAAACGGAGGAAGTTGCCCTGTCAGAAGCCCTGGGCCGCACCCTGGCTGAGGATATGCGGGCAGATTTCGACAATCCCCCCTTTGACCGTTCACCCTTGGACGGCTATGCCATTATCGCCGCTGACACAGCTGAGGCAACTAGGGAAAAGCCTGCCCGCCTTCGCATTGTGGGCGAGGAATGCGCCGGGGATTTCTTTGCTGGTACCATCAATTCCGGCGAAGCCTTGCGCATCATGACCGGCGGTGCCATGCCCCGGGGGACTGATGCGGTGATACGACAGGAAGATGTGGCAGTTGCAGACGGCATGCTGGAAGTGCCCTATCCCCTCAGACACCATGAGAATTACTGCTTCGCAGGAGAGGATATCAAGCAGGGCACCCTGCTCATCAGGCAGGGTGAAGTGCTGGACGCCCCCCGCATCGGCGTGCTGGCCAGTCAGGGCAAAGCAAAAGTAAAAGTCTGCCGCCGCCCCCGCATTATCTTGGGTGGCACGGGGGACGAATTGCTGCAGCCAGGGGAGCCTCTCTCCCCCGGCAAGATTTACAACAGCAATCTCTACCTGCTGGCTGCCCGCCTGCAGGAACTGGGGGCGGAGACAAAAATCCTGGGCATTATCCCCGATAACCCTGAAGAAGCTGCCGAAAAGCTGCGTTCACAGCTTGACTGGGCCGGCCTGCTGCTGACCACCGGCGGGGTCTCAGTAGGCAAGAAGGACATCATGCACGAGGTCATCAAACTGCTCCCTGCCCAGCGGCTTTTCTGGGGAGTGCAGATGAAGCCCGGCTATCCCCTGCTGGCCTATGCAGCAGAGAAAACCTTAGGCGTGTCTCTCTCCGGCAATCCCTTCGCCGCCTACACCACCTTCGAGCTGATTGCCCGCCCCCTGATTGACAAGCTGGCAGGACGCACACCTCGCCCCTTCCCCCGTGTCAAAGCTGCTCTGAAAGACGCCTTCCCCAAAGCCAGCCACGGCAGGCGCTTTATCCGCGCCCGCTACGAGATAGCCACAGGCACCGTCTCTATTCCCGGCCAGCACTCCTCCGGCTCCCTGTTCTCCGCCGTGGGCTGCAATGCCCTCATTGATTTGCCGGCTGGGACAGGGAAACTCAAGGCGGGGGATAAGGTTGAAATTCTATTGCTATGAGGTACCTTATGTACGATAACTTAGGCAGGCGTATCGAATATGTGCGCATTTCCGTCACAGACCTCTGCAACCTTCGCTGCCGCTACTGCATGCCGGAGGAAGGCGTGCCCAAGCTGCGCCATGAGGACATTCTCTCCTACGAGGAAATCCTGCGGCTGGTGCGCTGCTTTGCCAAACTTGGCGCCAGGAAAATCCGCCTGACAGGAGGCGAGCCACTGGTGCGGGCAGGCATCCTTGACCTGATAAAAGAAATCAAGCGCATCCCCGGCATAGAGATTGTGGTCCTCACCACCAATGGAGTGCTGCTGCCCCAGATGGCAGGAAAGCTCAAGGCAGCGAGCCTTGATTATATCAATATCAGCCTGGACACCCTGGACGAAGCTGCCTTCTTCCGCCTCACCCGCCGCCAGGAGCTGCCCGCTGTCAGGGAAGGCTTGAAGGCACTGAAAGAAGCGGGGTTCCGCCATACCAGGATCAACTGCGTCCCCCTGCGTGGCATAAACGAGGCAGATATCCCCAAACTGGCAGAAATGGCAAGAAACGAAGAAATCAACGTGCGTTTCATAGAGCTGATGCCCGTGGGCTGCGCCTATGAAGCAGGACTGGAACGCATCCCCATGGCAGAAGTGCGGCAAATCCTGCAAAGCTCCTTCGGCACATTGCAGGAAGCCAAGGCCCGGGAAAGCCTCTGGGGTCCTGCCGAGTATGTCAGGCCTGCTGGTTTCAAGGGCAAGCTTGGCTTCATAGACGCTATGGAGCATAAATTCTGCTCTTCCTGCAACCGCCTGCGTCTCACCGCCGAAGGTTTCCTGAAGCTCTGCCTGCACAGTTCCGCAGGGCTGGATCTGCGGACACTTCTCCGCAATGGCATCACTGATGAAGATTTGATTGAAGCCATTGCCAATGCAGCCAGGAAAAAGCCGGCAGAGCATCTTTTCTCAGCTATTGAACAAAGGGAGCGGGACAGCCGCTATATGTATCAGGTAGGAGGCTAACATGAACACAGGCAATATCAAGGCAATCTGCATGAGCGAAAAGAAGGGCACCATCAAGCGCCCTGTAGCAGAAGCATTATTTATCACGGAACACGGTATCAAGGGCGATGCCCACGCCGGCAACTGGCACCGACAGGTGAGCTTTCTGGCCCTCGAGGAAATAGAGGACTTCCGCCGCCGGGGCGGTGAGGTGGAATTCGGAGACTTTGGAGAAAATATCGTAGCAGAGGGCATTGCCTTCGACCAGCTGCCAGTGGGCACACGGCTGAAGGCCGGAGACGTCTTCTTCGAGATTACCCAGATAGGCAAGAAATGCCACAGCCATTGTGAGATCTTCAAGCGAGTGGGCGACTGCATCATGCCCCGCAAGGGAGTCTTCGGCAGGGTGCTGCACGGGGGCAAACTGAAAGCAGGAGATACACTTGCCATCACCGAAGAAAAGCTTCCTCTGGAAGCCGCAGTCATCACCGCCAGCGACCAAGGCGCCAAAGGGGAGCGGGAGGACAAGAGTGGCGACAAGGCCGAAGCCATGCTGAAGGAAGCAGGCTACACCAAAGTCCACAGGGTTATCCTGCCGGACGAACAGGAAGAACTGGCTGCCCAGCTGCGGGAATACGCAGATATGGGGGTAGGCCTGATTCTCACCACAGGGGGCACCGGCTTCTCTCCCCGGGACGTAACCCCGGAAGCTACCCTGGAGGTCTGCGAACGCCTGGCCCCCGGCATCCCTGAAGCCATGCGGGCCCTGTCCCTGAAGATTACCCCCCGGGCCATGCTGAGCCGCGCCGCCGCTGGCATCCATAAAAGAAGCCTGATAGTCAACCTCCCCGGCAGCCCCAAGGCCGTGGAAGAATGCCTGGGATTCATTCTCCCCAGCCTTGCCCACGGCATAGAAATCCTGCGGGGAGAGACTGGAGAATGTGCAAGGAAATAATGTATGAACACAAATGACCTCTCACTCCTGATAATCGCCGGAGGCAAGAGTTCCCGGCTGGGCACTGACAAGCGGCAACTGAAACTTGGTGAATCATCCCTGCTGGAACACACTCTGGCCAAGGGCAGGAAAGCCGGCTTCAAGGAAATCTTCCTCTGCGCCGAAGCCCCCTCCCCCTTTCTCACGGAACTGGCAGAAAAATACGGGACTACCCTGCTCTTTGATGAGACGCAGGGACTTGGTCCCGTGTCCGGCCTTGCCCGGGGACTTGATTGCCTGACCAACTCTTGGGCTTTGGCCATCGCAGGTGATATGCCTTTCCTGGACCTGGAGGAACTGTGCCGTTTCGGAGCCACTATCCCCACCAGCGAACTTGCTCTTTTGCCCGTAGCCAAGGACAGGCTCCAGCCCTTGGCCGCTTTCTATCACCAGAAAACTGCCTCCTATTTCCAAAGAGCCCTCCATGGCGGCGTAAGGAAAATCCGGCAGGTGCTTGAAGCCTTCCCCTGCAGCCAGCGGGAATATGCAGACTCCCCTTCTCATTTCTTCAATATCAACACCCCCGCCGACTGGCGGCTGGCACAAGGCAGGTTTGCCAATCTCAGGCGCAAGGTACCTGTTGTCTCCATCACCGCCCCCGCCTCCGGCACCGGCAAGACCACTTTCATAGAAAAACTCCTGCCCCGCCTCAGAGAAAGAGGCATAAGAGCAGGAGTCATCAAAAGCGACAGCCACGGCTTCAATCTGGATATGGAGGGCAAGGACAGCTGCCGCTTCTCGCAGGCAGGGGCAGAGAGCGTAGCGGTTATATCCCCCCAGGGCTGGTTCATCACCCAGAAGACAGAGCAGCGGGCTGACTTTGAAGCTGTTGCCCACAAGATGGAGGGCGTTGACCTGCTCCTCACAGAGAGCCGCAGCCATGGCACCCTGCCCGCCCTTTCCTTATGGCGTGGCAAGGGCACTCCCCTTGCAGGAGAAGATGTGGCAGCAATATTCACTTCTGAGCCACATGCAGAAGCAGCTGCGATTTACGAATACAATCTGAACGACATAGAAAAGGCGGTGGAATTATGTCTCTTTCTGATGGGACGATAGAGAAGCCAAAACTCAACCACTTCGATGCCAGCGGCCAGGCCCACATGGTCGATGTCAGCCCCAAGGCAGAAACCCTCAGGATTGCCACAGCCACGGGCAAGATAAAGGTCAGCCCCCAGGTTTACGAAGCCATCACCAGCGGCACTGCCAAGAAAGGCGATGTGCTGGGGGCAGCCCGGCTGGCAGGCATCATGGGAGCCAAGAAGACCTCCGACCTCATCCCCCTCTGCCACCCCCTGCCCCTTACCGGCGTCAGCGTAGACTTCACCCTGCTGCCGGAGGAATGCGCCGTGAAAGCTGCCGCCACCGCCAAAATCACCGGCCGTACCGGGGTGGAAATGGAAGCCCTCACCGCTGTAAGCACAGCGCTCCTCACCATCTACGATATGTGCAAGGCCCTGGACAAGAGCATGGAAATCACGGACATCCGTCTGGAAGAAAAAAGCGGCGGCAAAAGCGGGCATTACCAGCGCCCATCATGATACGCATCCCTTCAGCCTTCATCGCCATGAGTGCCATGACATTCATTGGCTGATGACAGGCTGATTTTTATTTAATACGATACGCACTTTGACCCCTTTCCCCAGTTTGGGCGTAATCTGTATCTGAGCGCCTATATGCTTGGCGCGTTCTATGATACCTGCAATGCCGTAAAGCCGCACGGGACAAGGCTTTGAGAAAAAGAGAAGGGGGTGCATTTGCACCCCCTCTAAATTGGACAAGTTCTGTCACTTTTCCATTTGTTCCATTAGCCAGTACGGATTCTTCAAAATCTCTCTGCCAACCCCAATCAAGTCCGCAGCATTATTTTTTAGGAGAGTTTCTGCATCTTCTAAGGTCTTAACTCCCCCCGTCAGCATGACGGGAATGGAGACAGCTTTTTTTATAGCACTCGACATATCCTGAAAATAACCCGGCTCGTTATGCCCTTGCCGTGTGTAGCGACACATTCCTCCGGTGATGTTAAGCATATCCACTCCGGCATCGGCCAATGCCTTGCTGGCATATACACTGTCTACAATCGTGTTGCCGCCTTCAGCGTAGTCACAGCCACCTAAACGAAGGGAAAGCATAAATTCTTTGCCGACGGCACTACGAACAGATTGAATGATCTCCCGATGAATCCGCAGCCTCCTTTCTATGTCACCGCCGTAGTCATCCTCTCGATGATTGGTGAGCGGCGAATAAAACTGGTTCAGCAAATAAGCATGAGCAGAGTGGATTTCAACACCATCATATCCCGCCGCCTTTGCTCTCTTAGCAGCGCAGGCGAATTGCTCCACAATTTCAGCAATCTGCGATACGGTCAATTCTTCCGGTGCAGTTCCGTCACCCATCATCGGCGAGACGGGGAGGATCACGCTGCTCGGAGCTACTGCCCTTTCTCCTGTAACATCAGAGGGTGCGGCACTGCCGGTATGATTCAGTTGCGCTATTGCTTTTGCACCGCCTTGATGGATGGTATCCACCAGCCGCTTCAATCCCTCAATATCCTCATCGGAGGAGATGGAGAGTTGGTTCTTTCGCGCCTTGCCGCGAATATCGATGTAGCTGTGTTCCGTGATTATCATGGCGAGATTGCTGCCTGTTGCCCGCATTCCGTAGTACTCCAGCATTTTGCTCGTTACTTTTCCGTCCTCTGTACTTTGATAGGTTGCGATGGGCGGCATAACGATACGGTTTTTTAATGTCAAATTCCCTATAGTCATAGGTTTCATTGCCAGCTCGTATTTTTCTTCCACTCTGTCTTTCTCCCCTAAATCAGTTCAAAAATGGTGCATACCACGAGCGTTCCCGTTCTGCCCCCACCGTAGTCGGTTCCGTATGTCCGGACAACAAGACGGTTTCCTGCTGCAGTTTCAGTATACGCTGTGTGATACTCTGCATCAATGTTTGCTCATCCCCACCGGGAAAATGTGTCAGCCCGAAACTGTTCTTGAAAATGGAATCACCCACGAAGGCCACATTGTCCTTGGCGCTATAATAGAATACGCTGTCCGTAGTATGACCGGGAACGTAGTGCATGGTCAAAGAAAATACAGGATTCCTTTCGAGGGCAATCCTGCTTCCGTCCGGCAAATAGCTCACATCATCCAGTTTGATATATAGCCCGCAACCTTCCGAGAGATTCCAACGAGGATTCTCTGTATATTCCCGCCCTCTCTCGTGCATACAGATAGGGATGGACAGTGCATCCTGGATTTGCGCTGCGGCACCCATGTGGTCGAAATGTCCATGGGTGAGCAGAATTTTTTCGATGACGAATCCTCTTTGTCGAATAACGGCTAAAAGAGTATCTGCTTCTGCGCCGGGGTCGAGCAAAAAGCCGTGTCCTGTGGCATCATCAATATAAAAGTAGGCATTGGTGTTAAAAACGCCTGTCACGGGCAACGATAAAATCACGATGCTCCCCCGCCTTACTGCACAAAATGGCAGCCATCCGCCCCGCAGACCATGCCATCTAATGATGTTGCCGCTGACATTTCCTCAGCCAGTATCTTTTCGATGGCTTCTTTCAGCATGGCCGTCGGTTGTGCACCTGATGCCGTGTACTTGCCGTTGATAAGGAAATAGGGTACGCCGTGAATGCCGTGCTCCATTGCTTCCTGCTCATCGGCGCGTACCTCATCGGCGTATCGGTCGCCGGACAACACTGCAGTCACTTCGTCCTTGTCCAAGCCACATTCGCCTGCGATTTGTGTCAGCACATTATGGTCGCTGAGTTTCAGATTCTTGGTGAAGTAAGCATCAAATAACTTCGTGATAATTCCTGTTTTCCCTTTTTCCTGGGCATATTTCGTGAGACGCAGGGAGTCAAAGGTGTTGGTGTAACGTGTAGAGACGTAGCGAAAGTCGATTCCCTCACTCCTGCCCATGCGGGAGATGGCTTCAATACGCTCTGCTGCCTCCTCTTTGCTCAGATGATACTTCGCGGCAAAACGATCCACCGTAGAGGAAACGACCTCCCGGCTGGCATAAGGGTCAAGTTCAAAACTCTTGAATTCGATTTCCACTTTATCTCCGCCGTCAATCTCTGCCAAGGCTTTTTCCAGCCGTTTATCGCCAATATAGCAAAAGGGACAGGCGTAGTCCGACCACAATTCGATTTTCATCTCCCATTTCCTCCATAACAATATATAGAACCTGTTCGATATTGCAATTATACACAGAGCATTATATAATGTCAATAGAAATAGAGCGTGTTCTAAAAATCTTTTCAACGAAGGGAGCAAGCCATATGAAAAAATGCGGGCGTCCACCCAAGAAAGACAATCCGGAGGAAAACAGAGAAAAAGTCATAGCTGCGGCCATAGCCCTCATCGAGGAACATGGCGCGGACTCCATCACGGTGCGGCGTGTCTGCGAGAAAGCGGATATTGCCACGGGAACATTCTATTATCACTTCCGTAATAAGGATGACCTGATGATGCACTTTGTGCGAGGGCTCTCCTTCGAGACAGTCGAGCTTACGGCTCCACCCTCCGATATTGCCGAACGCATAGCAGAATTATATATGCTCCTTATCCGGAAGTACATGAACCTTGGCATAGCTTTTATGCGTAGTTTTTACACGCCGGACAATCAGGCACTCCACACCTATATGGGAGAAAAAGACGGGAAGTTTGCCGCTGGAACGGTCATGGCCAGATGTGAGCGGGAACTTGTCACGGCACAAGCGGGGGGCGGCATACCAAAAAAAGCAGATATCCACCAAATGAGCGCGGATATCTGCACGATTGTAAAGGGCTGTATCTTCGAGTGGTGTCTCAGCGAGGGCAAGATGAAGCTGGAAATAGCTGTTCAACGGATGTTAAAAACTTATCTTGCGAGTCTACCCCGGATTTTGTGTAAACCTCCCAAGTGATGTAAAATGGGAACATCACTTGGGAGGTATTTTTATGAGCAGAAAATCACGCACCCCAGAAGAGCAAGCCCGCCGGGAGAAGATTCGGGCACTGCTGCAAGAAAGCAACGTCACCAGCATGGAGGACATTCAGAACTTATTTAAGGAAACTATAGCAGAGTTCATGGAGAATGGCCTTGAAGCAGAGCTGGATGACTCCCTGGGCTATGGTAAGTATGACTACAAGAACAAGGATACGGACAACAGCCGTAACGGCCACAGCCGCAAGAATCTCCGCACCAGCTTTGGCGATGTGGAGATTTCAGTCCCCCGTGATCGTAAAGGCGAATTTGAGCCGCAGCTCGTCAAGAAGAACCAGACCAGCATCAGCCAGGACATTGAGGATAAGATAGTTTCCATGTATGCCAAGGGCATGTCTACCAGCGATATAGAAAGCCACATTCAGGATATCTATGGCCTTTCTGTTTCAGATACGACCATCAGCCGCATAACGGACAAGGTGCTTCCTCTCGCCAGGGAATGGCAGCAGCGGCCTCTGGAAAGCCTGTATGCCGTGGTATTTATGGATGCTATCCATTACCATGTGCGTAGTGAAGGCCAGATCGTCAAGAAAGCCGTCTACATTGCCATTGGCATCAACCTTGAGGGCCACAAGGACGTATTGGGCATGTGGGTAGGCGAAAACGAGAGTGCCAAATTCTGGGCCAGTGTTCTGAACAGCATGAGGAACCGTGGCGTAGAAGACATCCTCATTGCCTGTACCGACAACCTCACGGGCTTTTCCGCTGCAATAGAGGCAGTGTTTCCCAAGACAGAGATACAGAACTGCATAATCCACCAGCTCCGCAATTCCAGCAAGTACGTGAGCTACAAGGATTTGAAGGAACTTATGGCTGACCTGAAAGAGGTTTACGCCGCTCCTGATGAAGGCTCTGCCACAGTAGCTCTGGAGCGTTTCTCCGACAGGTGGGACAAGAAATACCCAAAGATTTCCCAGTCTTGGCGCGACAACTGGGCTAATCTCAGCACCTATTTCAAGTACCCGCCTGAACTCAGGCGACTTATCTATACCACCAATACCATAGAAGGCTTCAACCGCCAGCTCCGCAAGGTGACGAAATCCAAGTCCGTATTTCCGACAGATGACAGCTTGCTGAAAATGCTCTACCTTGCCATGATGGACATAACGAAGAAATGGACAGGCCGCCGCCAGGATTGGAGCATTATCCATGCCCAGCTGGCCGTCTATTTTGAAGACAGGCTTCCGGAATAAAAAATCTGCACGTTCAAGGATTTCTTGACGTGCAGAGAGAAATATGGTTGGTATTAGTGACAAGGGCTTAAACCTCTTGTTTTAATAACAATTTTACATCACGATATGGAGTTTACACAGAATTTGGGACAGCCTCTATCTTGCCTAAAAAACAGCTCATTCCAAACTATACTCCTTCGGCCCTTCAGCATAGCTGAACGTCCGTATCTTCTTGATATTGATGTGAAACACCTTGAACAACGGATTAGTCGGCTCCTGATACATCTTTTTCGAGTCATCTGCACCCTGGGTAGATGAGCAGGTGACTGTATAGACTTGAAAAAGCCATCCCGTTTCCTTTAAACTGATGTTTTGCACAACGAACACAGAAAGAAGGAAACGCAATGGTTGGATATTATATCTCTTAGCTCTCCGCGTGTATTAAGGCGTGAATTCTCGTTTAGTTACGCCATAGCAAGATTCATGAGAACCAGTCATTTATACGCCCAGCACACGTTGCCGCAATGCTTTATTTCCCAGAAGCGCTGCAAAGCGCTTGATTTGCATACGGGCTGGATTTCTGCGAACGAATGAAGATGCAAGCGTCCAACTTCGCGAGCCAATCTTCTCTTCAGGATCTTCCCAAACGGCAGCCGATTGGGCTAACAGATTTTCGTCATGCACCATTTCTTCCCAGACCTGCCAGGCCGCTCTCAACCTGTCATCGTTGGCACCATCCATCAGTTCTTCGATAAAGTTTTCGAAAAGAAATATACGCCTGTATTTTTCATCTGCGAAGCTAGCAGTCTCTATCATCTTCCTCAGTTGGAGCTGCTGCGGGCCTGCCGATACAGCAGCATCCACGCGACGGCGCCAGTCACAGAACTGGTGCTCCATGTCTGCAGAGAAGCAATCTCCATCGTCCACTGTCCAAGAGGCCAGCATATCATCCCAAGTGATCTGGAACACTTTTTCCGTGGCGAGGGTGCGCGGAGGCAGAGGATGTCCCTCGTCATCTTCCAGGCCGGTTCGGTCGAAACGGTGAATAACATCTTTTACCTGTTCCCACAATTCCCAGAAATCCTTATCATAGATTTCCGCCAGCACCTGCACGGCAAAGGCACCTTGATCGGCAATATATACGCCCATGAATATATCCTCCAGCCCTGATGCTTTGTAAATATCCCATTTTTTTCTTTTCTCTTCTCCGGCTTCCGTATTATAAATATCCTTTATCACATCCAGCATGATTCCCAACTGCCGCTCAGCGGAATCATGGCTGTGCCGATGATAATCCATCATAGATTTTCGTAATTCACGGGCATAGTGGAATATATTAAAAACACCTTCCCTGGAAGAATCAACTCCTTCTTTGCAGTCGGTGCCATCCGGAGTAAGCCTTCCCACATTCTGCAGTGCGCTTGCACTGCCCTTTTCTACGGCCTCAATATCGAAAACTCCCCGAGTCCCCTGACGATTGTCCAGGTAGCTGCCCCAATCTATATGGTCAGGGTTGGCTTCTTCATCATAATGCATGGAAACGTAAAGAGGCCAAGGATCCATAGGGGCGCTTTGAAACTTTGCCTGCAGTATGTGATTCAGCCAACTAATATAAGCGTTGCCTGCAGATCGACCGTCTACGAAAACTTCGCTCAGACCTGCCGTATAGACCTTGGCTAGGGAATAAGCACCAATGATAGCATGATTGAACTCGCGCCAGCCAATTTTGTTGCTCCAAATGCGTTTGCGTTTCCTGCTGTAACCAGCAGATTCCCAGCTGTCGTCTTCATAATAATTGAACCAAAACTCCATCACGCCTTCGTTGTTTACCTCGGGCCACCTGAGCACAGCCATTTTCTTGCCGAACATGCTGACGGTATCTACAGCCATCAAGCCGGATTTGCGGCAGAAAAGTTTCAGCTTCTCTTCAAACTCGGGTAATTTTTCATCAGGGATTTCCGCTCCTGGAGCAGCGTAAAAATCAGCAAATGTTCCCATGAGTTTTTCACCTCGCATAATTTCCCTTAATAACGATATACTTGCGCCTTCCAGCGCTATGTCTCTAGTATAACACGCACGGACACAACAAGGAGCAAAATCGGGGTGCATCCCATGTTGCCCACCCGAGTTTGCCACGAGAAAAAAGCGGATGCCCCGTATGGCCGTACCGCCGGTAAGTATGGTGTTTTCTATCCTGTCAATGTCCTTGCGCTCGCTTTCTACCAGCTTTTTGGCGAAGCTGCTGCTGAAGGGCACGGAGATCAGGAAATGCACCGGGCTTTCCAGATCCAGCATGGCAGCAGCATGCTTCTGGCTGTAGAAGCCCTTGTCCATGACCACGCGAAGTTCACGGTCAGGCAGGAGGATGGTGACCTCCTTCAAAGTAGTCTTCAATGTCATGACATCGGAAATGCTTCCGCTGTAGCTGGCCTGGTATAGGGGAAGCCGTACATCTTCGCCAAACAACATGCAAAGGTTTATCTGCGGCAAATCCTCATAGTCACGGTTGCAGCCCGACTCGCAGCTTTCTATAAGCTCGGAATAAGAGGATATTGAGGTGATGTCCAATGCAACGTACTGATTCCTCGGCACTTAGCCCATTCAGAATGTGTAGTAAAATCGACCAAGATGAGCTTGTACTCATTGCTCAGAGAACCGGAACATAGTGATTTGTTTGGAAAATGAAAAAGCCCGCTATTTGGCGGGCTTTTCCAGTCAATTGCAATTAAACATCTTCTCAAATATTATAAGACTCTTCTCCTAATGCAGTAAGCCCATCGTCGTCATCATCATCAATAGCATTTGGGTCGTAATCAAACAGGCGGCGCTTTGCACGAGACTGACGCTCGGCCTTCTTTCTCTCCCGACGGCGTTCCTTGTCTTCTGAGATGCGCTCTCTCACATCATCGTAGATTTCGTTGAGATTCTCATCGGGAGCGGGCAGCCCTGTCAGCAATGAATATATGTAAATGCCATTCATGTCCTCATTCTTTGCTGCATAAATGCAGGAATAGGGGTTGGCATGCGGATAAAGAGCCTCAACGCCTTCGATATTCCCTTCGATGAGTTCCTTGTTCCCCTTGGCTGCAAGGAATTTGTCTGGCACGATGACAAGCAGGGCTGCTCCTGTTGCTTCCCCTGCAGAGAACTTGGCATACAAGGACTTTGACCACGCTTCTTTTACTGCATCGGCAAACGCATCGCCGCCCTTCACTGCTTCCAGGGGCACTTTTGCTCGTACGACAGTAAGCATGCCACGATAATTGAGCATCCTGCTGAAATCCGTATCATCAAAAGCAGAGGCAGCAGGGACATTCGTGGTTGCATTGACGAATCTTGTGAGGTCATAGGCAATAGCTCCGTTCTGAGAATCAAGCCCTCCCATGATTTTCTCGTTGTCGATGACAATATAAGGCACAATGACTTTCGGATTCGCTTCGAACTCATTGATGATATTTGTCAATGCCTTTATAGCGTTCATGCGAACGACCCATCCTTCTTTTTTCTTGGGAAGAGTGAGTCCCAGCACAACCTTATATCCTTCGTCAGCCAGTCTCTTCATGAGCGGAAGAACTCCTCCAGTGCCGGTGCCTCCGCCAAGACCTGCCCACAAGACAATACGGTCGGCAGGCTTCTCTCTGGTAGCACGCCTCACAGCCTCGCAGATCATATCAAGATTTGCTTCCATCGACTTGCAGCCGATCTCAGGATCTCGTCCAGCACCATCCTTCAGTCCGTCCAGAGCGATATGAAGCTGATTTTTCGGGCTGATGGCCTTGCTGTCCAAGCTGGACATATCAACTCTTGCTGTGTTGATAGCAAGAGCCGTACGGTTGCGGCTGCCAAACTGTTCTGCGAAACGATTTCCGCACTGTCCTATGCCAATATGTACAAAATTTAACATTTTATGTAACCTCCTTTGTTGTTATCCGAAAGCAAAGCATCAAATTTCTCCTTGCGTCCGGGGAAATTGGTGCTGTTCATCAAATAGTTCAGGGCGTAAGCACCATCATCCGTGATTTCATATTTCAGGAAATGCCCTTTTCTTCTCTTGCTGATGAAGCATTTGTCTTCCAGTTTCATCAATGACAGCCGAACAGCAAATGATTCTGTGTTTGTCACATTCGAAATAGAATTTACTGTGTCCCCTGATATTTTCGCAAAAACCGTGCTACTTTTTGATTCGTTTTGCTTTGCGACATCATACAGATATTTCAGGATAAGCGCATCCTGCTCTGACAGCCCTTGTGCCAGCTTTTTGATATACCTGCCAATGATGTCCCTTTCTTGTTTGCTCTGAAATTCTTTGATCATGAACATTCCTCCTTATAACAAAAATAGCAAAAAGATACCTTTTTGTCTTGCTACAGCTAAAGCAGTCTATGATACTACCTCTAAGTTACAGATCAGCTTTTTATCCCCGCCGTCCCGCCCTTTTTGGGTTCATGCTCCGCCAGCTAGTTTTGCAACATCGAAGGGAGTCTGTGGTAGTTGAGGGGATAGAAGCCGTTTGAGTGAAGCGAGCGGAGCGGAGCAGAACCCGCCCCCCTGTGGAAGGGGAGCGGGCACAACAGTTCAAGGAAGAAACGCTTACACAGGCAGAGCCGCCGTCGCTCGCTTCGCTATCGCTATCGCTGTCACCCACAGCATAAGCTGTCCGGAATCCTTGTCACAAAAAATGAACGTGCCCAGGTCTGCCTTTACCACGCCAGCAAATGCTTGGATTCCGTGCCTCAACTGCCCGCCATCAACGGGCATCACAGGACGGTCTGTATCCCCTCGCAGCGATGAAACCTGCAAGGGCTTTGGGGGAGAAGTCACTCCCCCTCGGTCTGGGAGCTGTGGGCAGGACCCTCTGACGGTCGTCGCCCCGGCTGCTAACCGGACGCGTTGTTGCTTGTATACCGTGATTTCCGCCTCAGCACGGTTCCCCAGAGAAGGGGGTATTCAATTATCTGGCATAACAGACGCCAAAACGCACAAAACCAGGCTGCTCTCAAACGAATTCCTGTATGATGACAGGAGCGGCAAAAATCTAAGTCAAGGTTCCCGTATTCAATGGAAAGGATATCTTTTCCAGATTCTGTCCAACCAAATCCATATGAATGTCGACATCCGCAGCACTGCTGTCGTATCAGGACCGGATGACTTGCGTGGTACTATGACCAACCAAATCCTGCAGTACGCTTGCAGCAATCACATCTGCCACTTCAAAGATTGGGTGACTTGCGTAGCACGAAGAACCTCTCACAGAACAATTCTCAACCCAAAGGCAATGCCATATTGAGCTATCTGAATTTTCCTATATCGCCATATTGTTTCTCGTAGGAGAAAATACCGCTCGCATGACTGCGAGCCTGACTTATCAAAACATAGCAAAATGCCCCCCCTTTTTTTTCTCAGTTCAAAAAAAAATTTAGGTACCACACATTTCTTTCTCTCCATCTACCTGCCGCATTTACTACCTTTGATTCCAGGCCAAGATTCCCCATCAATCCGGCATAAATGGTTCTTCCGCACAAAACCGTCTATGGTGTGACTGTACTCGTTGACAAATTACGCGTGCCCAGTTGCATAGTTATGATATTTACTTCGTAAGGCTGTTACGGATTATAGCGGAAGAGACCTTTAGGCGGTATATGCATAGCTATTAGACTTCGACCTGTTAGGCGGCCTTATCCTCAATATTAGCCTCTAAGCGATTCCTGTCTGCCTGGCGCACCAAAAAGAGGCTGCTGCACCATTGCAACAGCCCCATATGTATGTCAAAGGAAAACGGCGTACAGGACACATTAATGCCCTGCAAAAGATGTGAGCCTTGGTTATCGCACGAGCTCAATGCGATGATGCTCCGTCAGCCAGCGCTGCTTGCATCAGGAGCAATGTATTTAAGGTACTGCTGGCTCGATGCACACATTTAGGTACTTTTGCCGCAATGCTACGCCTGTCTTCCTCTGTCAACGTATTGTAAATTTCTCTAATGAAATATCTTGCTGCGATGTTATATGCAGCAGACAAATCACAATTGTATACTTTACCTGATTTGAATGTACAAATACTTGGATTGTCCTTATCTCGTTTGACTGTTCCAGATCCATCGTATGCATAACGTGATGTGTTCCAAGCACATACATATTCTGTCTTTATGCCTTTTATTTCACATTTTCTTTCCACCATTTTTTGTATTTTTTTTGACATTGTAAAGAAAACTTTATTACTCCTTTCCCTGTTATCTAATTTTTCGAACACTACAACATTTCCGCCATATTCTAACGCAAAATCGAGAATAAATTTACCGGCTCTTTTACAGATTTGATGTCTTCCACGTTTTATCATATTACCAATACTTATTTGCGGATTTCTGCGTTTCTTGCTACCTATAGAGGCCATTATCTCATTTGCGTAGCCTCTATGTAGGAATCTTCTAGCTATGATGTTACCTTTTGCATCCATCGCAACGCAGGTGCATATATTAGTTACGCCTAAATCGACACCTATCGCAATCTGCTTATCTAGCGGGACAGACATAACTTTGCTGTCAAACTCAAACGGAAATTTCAAAAACCATTTGGCTCCTTTTCTAAACAATTTAGGCATTTTTTCTTTGCCATCACTGCAATTTTTTTCTATATAGTTAACGTCAGATCTGCATAAATCTACTTCGCACCATTCCCATTTTCCGTTATTGTATACTTTGATTTTAACTCGATATAAATCTATGCGCTGGAACATATATTTGCGGTAAAGATATGGATAAGCTTTTCCAGCAGAAGGGCGTCCAGGACGTTTACTCCTATTATTATCAGACATTGTATTCCATTTGTTTAGACGTTTAAAATAGGCAGAAACCAATCCTCTAGCTTGTCTCATTGCAACTCTGCGTAAGTAAGGTGGAAAGTCAGGGAATTGTTGCTTAAAGTTAGACTCGTCTGGTACAGTCAAAACTCGCGCATTGACAGCTATAGTTTGCTCCTCGATAAATTTAATTTGATACTTTATCCCTCTAATACCGCTGATTAAATCCCATTTTTCCAGACAGAAATCAATGTAAAAATCAAGAGCTCTCCGATACCAATAGACAGTATTATCAAAATGAGCTGCTATGGTTTTTTTTAGTTTTACATGGTAGGACAGATGCAATGCAATAACCTCCTTTGGACATTTATCATTAATTCATTTTATATTTGTATTGTAGCATAACGAAACCTAAAAACGCTAAAAACCAGGGCATCCTTGCCTGTTTGTTTCCTTGCTTCAAAATTGTACTTGTCTGATTTCATTTTTATTCTAACACCTGTAGATAAAGTTTGCCGAAAATTAGGGTACATGGTTCTAAAAATTCTTCTAATACGGCTATAACATCTATATCTTCACAGATATCAACTCTGGACTGCATGACTTTCTTGTCCTGGAGCGTGCTTTCTTCCATGACTTGCCTGCATCAAAGAGTTCCTCGCTGACTGGAATAATTCATCTCCCCCAATAAATATACCTACCATAGAGGACCAAATAATCCAATGTTGAGAGCCACCTTTTAATTTGAAATAGCAAGATGAATATGGTGTCGTAACCCTTATTTCTAAAGAAGAATTGAATCAAAAATACCCAAAGAAAAGTCGGTGCTAGATTCGGCATCGACTTTTCTTTGGGTATAAAATTTGCAACAGAAAACTCGTAGGATGGCCTGTCGTGACAAGGGGAAAAGTTGTACCTCATCGAAGATAATGACAGATTTTCCTTCTTGGAGGTATATCTTTTAGTCAGCCGGTCAGCAGCATGAGCATACCGGGCTGTTATCTTTGGATCCCGGTGGCGTAGCACATCCTGCACCAGACGCAAATCTTTGGTCTCATGGTAAAGATTGGTGTCGCAGCTGCGCTGGAAGACATGGCAGGAGTAGCCAGGATGCTTCAAATCGCAGGCAGTCAGCACCTTATTCATAATGGAGCGGATGCCGTTACGGGAAATGCGTCCCATCAGGTTTCGGTTAGATGAAGAAAGAATCAGCGGCGTGAGAACGCCGTCTTTTTTATTTCCCGGTCAGTAGGACTGACAGCTCCCACAGGCAAGCCAGGCGTTCTCAGCCACAAATTTTTATAGCCATTGACAATCTGACAAGCTTCTCCATCGCTGCCATCCTCACGAATGTTATACGCATGCCAGCCATCAGGCAATGTTTGCCTGTCTACACGAATGTTGGAAAAATATCCTTCGTACTCCCGCTTGCCGACAAAAACAGCAAACGGCATAAAATCTCCTTCTTGTGCTTCCTTGAAGCTTTGCATCGCCATATTGATTCTCCATATCTATGCAGCATTGACCTGCTTGATGCTATTGGTGGTTTGCTGCCAGCAACATAATGTAACAGTAATTTACAACATTTAGGCTTTATGCCAACTCTATTCATTCAGTTCAGCCAATGGGACCCCAAAAAACTTCAGTCCCAGCATGGTGATGTCGTCGGATTGTTCTGCCTCACCGAAATAGGCGCTTACATCCTTCCGCTTGATCCTGGAAATATTTTCAGTATACAGGCTGCCCCGTCTCATGGCGGCCATCAGTTAAAACCTTGTCATCATCGGACTCGATGTGATGGCAAAAAATCACTCTTCCCTGCTCGTCCAGCATGAAATTGAAACCGTTAGGATTGACCTCCTTAATCCTTCGTCCGAATTGACCCCCTCATCTCAGCAGACCTCCACTACCGGCAGGTGGCCTGCGTCCGCTTGATTTTTGTTTCAATGACTGCCTGCAGTTGCCAGCCTTGACGCGATGCTCTTTCCAGCTATTCCTGTCAGCAGTTCCCAATTGCCAGCCTTTTTGGAAAGCAACTCCTTCACATCAGCTTCTATGATATCCAGCACCTGATCCACGGCCTGGTATACCTGTCCCCGCTCCTCTGGCAGGACCTTTTTCGTGTAGAAAGAAAGCCGTCCCGTGCAGCTTTCCTCTCCCTTGGTCAGGCCAAAGAAAAGCCTCTGTCGGTCGGCACTAAAATCACCAAATGCGGCCAACTGCCCCATGGCATCTGCCAGAATTTCATCCAGAGCATTGTTCTTCATGCTGCCAAAAAGGCGCAAAGTTTCATAATGGGCACATTCATGGGCAGCACGCAGACGATAGGAGCGATCCAGCCATTCCTCCTCCCCAAGACCCAATCGGGTGGCAGGAATATTGCTGTAGGGAGCACGATTCAGGAGCAGGACACATTGACGGGAAATCTTCTCCGCCTTCGCTTTGATGGTAAAAGCATTGACTGTCAGGGGCAGATTGCTCCTCTCCTCCCGACCATTCAACAAGGCCTCCATCACGCGGAAATCCTCATGACTTCCCGTGGCAATCACTGGCAATCTCCCTCCCAATGTCTGGACAAAGGAAATCTTGAGAAAATCCTCCTGCTCCCACGGGAAAGCAGCAACCGGCAGAGAAAAAATTTCCCCCATAAAATCAAGCACTGCCTTTCCCCTGGCCTCCTGCCACTGAGTAACGAAAGACTCATCGGACAGAGGAAGCTGCGGCAAAGTTTGCGGAATCTCATAACAATGCTGCAAATATTCAGCCGCGCTTTGCAACTGCACCAAAAGTGACAGATCTAATTTCATAGTCAAAGCCCCCTCATCATTCCTAGTGTAGCATCTTGTTGATAACGATACTTTATTCTCAATTTTCTTCCGTTACATGCGGATACAGCAATTCCTTGGTTTCCGAAAGACTTTTCCCCGCCAGAGAACAGTCAAACAATGCTTTTGATAATACGAAAATGTATTCATCATCACCAGAATCGATGATATTCAGCATTTCGGTACGAATATCCTGATAAGTTTGGGATAGTTTTTCGGTAGCTTCATCCATGGCAGTCTGGGAAAGGGCGCAACCCAGCGAACTGATACGGTGTGCCTTTTCGTATGCTCTCATCGATGGGGAAGTGGATGTTCCCCAAAAGATATCTTTCCAAAGGGAATCCTCGTCCCACAGCAAACCAATGAAGGTGTTGATGCCATCAGTATAATTTTTCTGTAATTCCAACAAAGCATTTCTCTTTTGTGCATTAGGTGCGCCGTAAAGCCGTATGCTCTTTAAAGCTTCGCTCATTTTCACCTCCTCTCTAGAAAATGATAACATAAAATGATCAGATATTCTTGATTTTAGGGAGAATTAGAAAAAAAGAGACAGCAATTCCTCACGGGGACTCCTCCCTTCGGTCGTCGCATCCCGTGGTTCCTTGCTGGAAAACACTGAATCTGGCGGGCAAAAGCAGTCCCTTGCGGTGCAGTGCGGGCATGATTGCATCAGCCAGTCCTCCTTCTTTCTTTTTTGTTCTCTTCAGCTCTCCTTCCGCAAGCGAGAGCAAAGCCTGACGGATTCGCTGTCCTTCCGCCCCCCGCCCTTTTTCTCTTCCTCCTCCTTTTGCTCATCCCGAACCTCCATGGCCATGTTCCCGCCTGCCATGGGGGCGGATGCTGCGCAGGCATCGGGTTGTCTTGCCAATGTCTTTCTCTCACGCACAATCCTTTAACAGGCTAAAGTACAACCTCGTGATTTTTGGCATTTCTTCCCAAAATGTTCACCATGAGAAGTACAAGACCAAGCCGGAAGCAAGGCTGGCGGGGGCGGGCGACACAGAAGGCCAGAAGAAGTGACTATTTGAGGTTTGCGGGGAATATCAGGCTATTTGCTTAGATGTTTCTCATCTCCGCCTACCCCCAACGATAAGAACGCAGAAGGCGGTCTTTCTTTCCCCTTCTGGTTCCTTCCTGTTCCCTTTTCTCTCTAGCCACTGCCCCTTCTCCCGCAGTCTGTATTGATGGTGCTGATGACCGCCCAGCCTATGAAGTTCCTCTCCTTCCTCTGCTCCATACATACAAATCACAGAGGCTCATCCGTCAAGAAATCGACAGAAATGCAAATATATGCGATTATTTGAGATTATAAGCGATTATCGGCAGGCAGATGGACTGCCGTCCGTGGGCGGAGCCGGGAGCGGGAAACGAGCCTTGCCCCAACCTTCATGCTCCGCCCCCCCCTGTCTCTCACCAAGAACCAGTCCTGCTTGCCAGCCGCCCAGATGGCAGAGACACAATTTTTCTGACCCGCACTTCTCTTCTGCCCCCTCTCTCCTCTCCTTCCGCTCTCCTGCCACCATGCAGCCCTGCGGGCGGCTGTGCTTCGCTCGGGGGCGGGACTGCCGCCCGCCCCCACTGCCCAAAGCCTGCCATGCCTGTATTCTGGCGGGCTGGCAGGTGCAAGCATGCCTGCGGCAAAGAACTGGCTTATCTTCCTCTTCTCTTCTCCTTCTTCCGTGTCCAGGGGCGGGGACGGATGCCAAGCATACACCATATCTTCCCTTCTTCTTTTCATCCCTGGCGGGACCATTGGCGGAGCCTGCTCCGTGCCGATAAAAATGACTGCGATGTGTCGTTGGGGTGGCCTTATATGTCGGATTGGGGCGGGATTCTCGCTCGCATTGAGGAAATCAGCAGGCAGCAAGCAGCAGGAATGGGGGCGGAAGGGTGGTTTTGGCGAAAGCCGTTTAGAAGTGTTTATTTGAAAAAAATCGCAGGTAAAAACTCCTAAATAGTTTTTTCAGGGGTGTTTTTGGGTTATTTAGGGCTATTCTTGGGTTATTTCAAGCCCTGCATTCTCCGTTACGTTACCATATCAGGGTTATTTTCAACTCAAATGTCCACCAGAAATAACTATATAGTTATTTCCAGAGGACACAGACACGATGAAAAGATGGTCTCCCACGCCAAGAATTCTTCACAGATAATGTTTTTTGCGGCTGTTTTGCAATAAGTCTACCCTGCAAGAACAAATATCTCGTGAAATAACTACTGTCCTGTGAAATAATACAGGTGTCTCCTGAAATAACTATTGTCTCGTGAAATAATACAAGTGTCTCGTGGAAATAACTATCAAAGGCACAGTATGAGGTGTGTGAGAACAGAATCATCAATCGCTGCTGTTTGATTTTTGTCTGTTGCTATCACGCAGAGAACTTCCTCACAGATAATGACAGGAACGGGCGCAGCATACCCCATGTCCCCCAAGATTTGCATACTTCCAGTACGGCCCCCAGCAGTCATGTATGGCAATGCCGGTGAAATATGGAAGAATGCCAGCATTGTCCATGCCGGTCTTGCCACGGCTTTCATCCACCGACTGGTAGGTGGCATCAGGCGTGGAGGCTGAGCACTTCCCTGCGGATGTACTCTAGATGTTCTTCCATCTTTGACTTGCACATGTTGAGGAAGTTGACCAGAGAAGCACTGACGGAGCATGATGTCATCTCACGAAGCAGTTGACTGGCTTTCTTGAAGCTGACAGCGCATTCCGTAACCATGGCTGCTCCCAGAGCCTTAATTTTGTAGCCGTATTGCTTGGAGCCAATAACATCTGCCGGAAATTCTCCGATTAGCAGCTCATTGTTCCTGTATTGGCAGAGTGCTTCCATCTGCTGGTATTCCGTCCTCTCCAGCTTCACGCTTATATCTATGACCTTGCCCGATTCCGCACACGGAAAGCGCACTCATGCCGCTGCGCGCAGTTCTGGCACAGGCTTCTGCGATTATATGCGATTAACAGCAGGCAGATGGGCTGCCGTCCGTGGGGGGATCGGGGAGGCGGAAAACGAGCCTTGCCCCAACCTTCATGCTCCGCCCCCCCCTTTTTTCCTTCCCTTCTCTTCCCCCCTGCCTCTCGTCAAGAACCAGTCCTGCCAGCCGCCCAGTCTCTGTCTGATATACATGCCCCTGCTCCCTCTCTTCCCTCCTTCCTCTCTCCTGCCACCATGCAGCCCTGCGGGCGGCTACTTCGCTGGGGGGGGCGGATGCCATCCCTATACCATCTCTTCCTCCCCCATCCCTGGCGGGGGCATTGGCGGAGCCTGCCCCGTGCTGATAAACATGTTTGTAATGTGTCAGTAGGGTGGCCTTATATGGCGGGTTGGGGCAGCCTGTTCGTCGGCAGTGAGAGGCAAAAAGAGACAGCGAGAGGAGACGTCGGGGAAGAAAATTGGGCGGAACGGGGCTGGTGGGGGCGGAAATTGCACATGCCCTTTATTGACGATTATTGCTGTTTTTGGGTTGAAAAAAACCCCTAAATAGTTTTTTCAGGGGCGTTTTTGGGTTATTCTGGGGTATTTTTGGGTTATTTACAGCCCTGCATTCTCCGTTACGTTACCATATCAGGGTTATTTTCAACTCAAACGTCTACCAGAAATAACTATATAGTTATTTCCAGAGGACACAAACAAGAAGAACAGCTGGCTTTTTTCGGGGAATCAAGACCTTAAATTCGCCTCAGAACTACGTTCTTGCAGTTGTTTTACAATATATCCACCTCATAAAGACAGAAGTCTCGTGAAATAACTACTGTCTTGTGAAATAATACAGATGTCTCCTGAAATAACTATCGTCCCGTGAAATAATACAAGTGTCCTGTGGAAATAACTATCGTCCCGTGAAATAATACAAATGTCCTGTGGAAATAACTATCCGTACAAAGATGGGATGTTTCAAACTATGACAGCTATGCGAGTCGGGATGTTGTCTTTTCAAAAGAGGAAGGCCTGGGAACCTTACTGCATATAGAAGTCCCGTGTTTTGCTGTAGCAAACTCAGATTGTAGTATTGATGTATTCATGCAATAGTCACTGTCCTATGAAAAACACAAATGTCTCGTGAAATAACTACTGTCCTGTGAAATAATACGAATGTCTCGTGAAAATAACTATTCAAACAAAGACAAACTAAAGATAATTAATCATGATTAATGATTTATGAATAATGATTCATTAATAACGAATATTGAATCATTATTCATGTTTTATAAATAATTAATAATGAATAATGATTAAATAATCAACCGAACAAAATGGAGGTCATATTCATGCCAAGAAAAAAATACACAGCCGAATTCAAGACCAAGGTCGTCCTGTCGATACTGCAAGGCGACAAAGAATCAGAACCACCCGTCCAACGGGTGGTTCTGATTTCCTTATCAACGAGAAATATACGGCTTCAGGAGCGCAGCCGACAGCCATACTGAAGGAAGCCATCGAGAAAATCCTTGCGGAAGAAAAAACAGCAACGGGATCCCTAAATGGCATGGTCTGCGGACCTGGTGGCTGTGAATTTGCAGGATAAATTCGAACCTGACTTCGAGAAGATTCGGTGAAGAATTTCAATATCTGCTCTCTAAAATATCCTGTAAGAAGGTCGTTCCATCAGCATTGCATGAGCTGCTCCGTTCACAATCACTATCTGCGAATCCTTTTGATTGGGAAGTGTCTTATAAGCCGTATGCTTTCACTGACCAGCAAATCCCGCCTTCCGCCATTAGGACTCGTATCCCTGTCGTAGTGCCAAGCTAATCGCCACTCCTCGTAATTTACTGTCGTTTACCATAAATTCATGGCATAATCTCCCGCCTGTTCTCATTTTCGTTTATGACGGCGGCTACGGTAGCGTCGCCTGTTATATTAAGGCAAGCATTTGCCCCCAAGAAAAATCCACTCCATATAAGTTTGCCGCAAAAATCGTACTTACTCCGATGTATATCGCTGTGCCGTCCATATTGATATTGGCGCCCAGAGGCAAAACGAAGCTGACGATTTCGGGACGAAGCTTCAAATTGTCCTGACAGTTTTTCATATTGATTGGAAGCGTGGCTGCACTGGACACGGTGGTAAAGGCAACCGTCATGGCTTCAAATATGTTTCTGAAAAATCTAAGCGGACTCATTTTACCCAAAAATTTGAGCAACGCTCCGTAAGTAACGAGTCCATGCAAAAGACAGCCAAGCGCTACGGAGCCGATAAGCGATATAAGCGGCAGGACAATGTCAACGCCGCTTTGCACAATGATGGGAAAAAGCAGAGCGAAAACTCCTATAGGTGTAAATTTCATTATAATCCCTACCAATGTATAGGATGTTTCGGCGCAAGCCGCAAAGAAATTTGCAAGGAGCTTCCCCTTCTCGCCTCCCATTTTTAAGATACTCATACCTAAAAACAACGAAAAAACGATGAGTGGCAATATTTCCCCGTTTGCCATAGCCGCCACCGGATTTGCCGGGATAAGACCTACCAATGTATCCATAAGGGCAGGCGCTGATTTTTCGGATATTTGCGCATCTCCCGGGAGTGAAACGCCGATTCCCGGTTTTATGATATTTGCCACGAATAGACCTATAGCGATGGCTGCGAGTGTTGTAAGAAGGTAAAGACCGATTGTGGAGAGTCCTATGCGTTTTAATTTTTGCGGCTCATGCAAACTGGTCACAGCGGCTATGATAGATGAAAATATCAAGGGAACAATCATCATTTTGATGAGATTTATAAACATAATTCCCAAAGGAGCGATCCACTGATTTACGAAAGGCAGACAAGCGGGATCCGCTATAAAGCCCAATATCAAGGCCAGTAGTAACGAAAGCAAAATTTTGGTAGATAAACTATATTTGGGTTGTTGTTTGTCTTGCAAGCAAAATTCCTCCTTTCAGCATAACGATGATATATCCCTCATATTCGAAGGTTCCTCCAATACCCCATCTTGAAAATCATAGGAAATGCCGTTTTCGTCCAGTCCCTTCAGAAAAGCGTTCACACAAATGGGGCTATGAAATTTTTGTATAAAATCAGCACTTTACAACTTTTAGACAAACAAAGATCGCTTACCTATTTTCTATGAATTCCACCCGTACCCGATTTTTTCCTTCTTTATAGGCATAGGAAAAACCGGCTGCTCTCTTTTTCAGCAGGGTAATCCCCATGTGCTCCATTCCCTCCGAATCATCTTCGCTCTCCGCTATGAAGGGATCGTAGGCTGCGCCACCGCTGACGACCTCCACCACGATGCGGTCCATGGCTTGGGCATAGGTAATGTCCAACCTGAGTTCCACCACTTCCCCGTCATTGAAGCTCCCTCGCCAAAACTCATATATAAGTTCCTCACCAGAAAGTTGCAACTGATAGGCCATAGACGCGCCTATGCCATATTTCTCTGCGAAATTCCAGATACCGCCCTGCAGCTGCATCAAGTCGAACTCTGACCGCCTGGTAATCTCATAGTTGAAGAACGTATGCTTGCGGATAAAGGCAATCGTCTTATCTCTCCTGGGTTGCTCAAAAATTTCCTTTGGTGTCCCCTGTTCATAGATGCCCCGGTCCGCAAAGAACAGGATGCGGTCTGACACTTCCTGGGCAAACTTCATCTCATGGGTGACGATGAGCATAGTCAGCCCCTGCTTGGCCAGCATGCGGATAACCGCCAGCACCTCGGCCACCATCGTAGGGTCCAAAGCGCTGGTCGGCTCATCCAGCAGCAGAACTTTGGGATCCATCATGAGGGAACGGCATATGGCGATACGCTGCTGCTGCCCGCCGGAAAGGACCCCCGGTAAGACCCTGGCCTTAGCGGCAAGGCCCACCTGATTGAGCAGCCCCATGGCCTTCTCCTCCGCCTCCTTGCGCTCCATGCCCAAAAGCATGGTGGGAGCCAGGCAGAGATTGTCCAGCACATTGTAATGGGAAAACAGGTGGAATTTCTGGAAAACCATGCCCATCTGACGACGGATGGTGTCCACATCCGCCCCTGGGGCTGTGATTTCCTGCCCGCCAATAGTGATGCTGCCTGCATCAGGCACCTCCAGCAGATTCAGGCAACGCAGGAAGACGCTCTTGCCACAGCCAGAGCCACCGATAATGGCGATGCGCTCACCTTCCCTGACGCTTAAATCCACCTTGCTCAGCACCTGCAAATCCCCAAAGGCTTTGGAAAGCCCCTGTACTTCAAGGATTCCCATTTATTCCTCCACCTCTCTTCTCTCGCGCCATTCCAGCCAGGCAAACACCCCATATACGCAATAAGACATGACGATATAGATGGCCATGCCGCCCAGCATAGTAATCATGGGCTGCATGGTGCGGGAGGCCGTGTTGTATATGACACGGGTAAGGTCTGTGATGGTCACATAGCCCACTACGCTGGTCCACTGAATCAGGTTCACGATGGTAGACTGGTAGACAGGCCGGGCAATCTGCACCATCTGCGGCAATGTCACCAGGCGAAAGGTCTGCACTCTTGAGAACCCCAGCGTGCGCGCCGCCTCTACCTGCCCGTAATCTGTAGCCTGGATAGCGGAACGCAAAAGCTCTGCCACATGAGCCGCTGTATGAAAAGAAAACGCCATGATAGCCACCACCACAGAGGACAATCCGCTCTGAGCCAAGACTCCATAAAAGAGCAGCATCAAAAGCATCAGCACAGGACACCCCCGCACCAGAGCAATGTAGCCCGTGGCCAATAGCCGCAGGAGGCGGCTTTTCCCCATGCGGAAGAAGCAAATCAACGCTCCCAGGAGCGTCCCTGCCAGCAGGGATACCAGAGAAATCTCCACAGTCACCCCAATGCCCTTGCATATAGTTATCCAGGCATCATTGGCAATAAAAATCTGATAAAGCTTCTCCATCTTCCATCCTCCCATGCATAAACGGTTGCCGCAACAAACAAAACACCGAACATTCTCGATATAAATCCTCAAAAATGTTCGGTGCTTTCGATAACAGCTTCTTACTTCTTCACTGCCAGGTGGACAATCTCATCCTTATAGTAAGGCACGGTAGTTGCTGCCCCTTTGGGAAGATCAAAATCCTTAGGACGAACATTGAACTTATCCTCAGGAATCACAGCCCAGAAGATTACATCCACAGTCTTGCCAGAAAGAGCAGCAGCCCTTGCGCCGCTATCCACCTGTACGATTTCTATATTCCTTTGCAACCGCTTGCCCACCTCTGAGAGCACTGCCGTATTGAAGCCTGCAGGCTTACCATCTGCCAGTACCAGGTCAATAGGAGGAAGGTCGCCAGTGACTGCTACCTTGAGAATGCGGCGTCCCTCTGCCTTTTCCAGTTCCACAGCATGTGGTTCCTCACCTGCCTTCACATCCTTGATATATTCCTGGACCAGTTTGTCCAATGTGCCATCATCCTTCATGGCGCTGATAGCCTTGTTCATTTCCTCCAGCAGTTCTTTATCCTCTTCCCGCACTGCACAGCAAAAGCCATCTTCCAGTTTAACCTGTTTGAAATCAGTCTGGGCAAACTTATCATTCCTGGCCAGGAGATAGTCCGACACACACTGATAGGTGCTCATCTCATCAATGCTCTTGGATTCCAGCCCCATCTGCATGGAGTTAAGATTGTCATAGTAAGTGATGTCATACACCATATTAACAGGGAAGCTGCCTCTCTTCCCTGCTTCCTTCATCAGCTCCGCCTGCTGCTGCTCGCTGATGTTCATGTTCGTCAGCATGCCCAGCTTCAAAGGCTTGCCTCCGGAGCTCTTATGGGGATCATCAGTAGGGCCGCACCCTGCCAGCATGGTTCCCGCCAAGGCACATCCCAAAAGTAGAGAAACAATCTTTTTCATGTTCAGCTTCATATTCATGGTCTTTACATCCTTTCCTGAAAAAGCAAATACCTATCCATGTATAGTATATTTCTTTGTCTTGGTTTATTTCTCCATGTTTATGGAATTTCCTGCAATGTACAAAAAAAGCTCCCGTCAAAGACGAGAGCTCATCACTAGATATTACACCAGTTTACAACTTTAAGCCGCATTATTCCAATGCTTGACCATATCACGCAATACGCTAAGAATATCGGCTGAATTTATGGTATTTGATGCCTCATCAGCTAACCTGCTCAAAAATAGCTCATCCTGAATTTGTTTGCTGATGGCCATTCGTACCTCTTGCGGACTGCATTCCTTGAACCTTGTAAATCGAGTGTCTACATACGGCAGCAGCCGCATGGAGGCATGAGCCATACAAATCAAATTCAGCAGGCGCTCAATGCCACATCTGCGGCGCAGCATGTACCGCCCCAATGACCAGAACGTCTTGCGTTCGTAGACTGCATCTATGGCATCGGCAGCCATTTCAAGCTTGGTCTTCTCCTTTGTCCACAGACAGTAGACGACAGGCACATGAAGATAACGTATGCCGCCGGAGCATCCACCCTTCATATCTTTGTCTACCGGAACACTGAGCATAAGACTTACGAAGCAATGGCCATTGACGTAGGCACTGCCTGTCTGCATGGCATGGTCGAACAACTTTGAGACAAAATCAAAGCACTGCCCAGCTTTGGCAACGATGGTATCGTCAACGCTCAGGAACAGCGGTGCCTCTGCCAAGTCGGAAGGTATGGCTGACAGAGCCATGCGGATAGTATGACTGACCCAGGAAGAGTCATCAACCGTGCATGTCTTTAAGGCTCGATAGTAGCTGTTCAGAGAACCTGGCATCAGCGAAAGATGGAACCTTCTATGCATCCAGCGTATCGAGGGGATGGATTCAAATGCAAGCATGGCAAGTACGATGCCACAAAGCAGGCTACGCATGGGGCGGGTAGCTTCATGGAAGTATGCCGCAAAATGCTCATTCAAGGCAGATACCATAGACATCAGGTTGAGATTGCTGTATAATGACTTCATCGCGCGAACCTCCTTTGCGTAGATGGGGTGTGGTAATTTCATCTTACACTAAAGGAGTGATTTGCGCGATATTTTTTTCAATCAGAAAAGTTGTAAAGTGGTGTTATTTTATGATGCCATGAACAAACTGCATGGCGGCAGGGAAATGGGGCGCAGACAGGATTTTACTTCATCAAAGTCGAATATGTGGGCATGATACAGCTTTTGAAGTTTGCTATGCAAGGAGGATTTTACTTCATCAAAGTCGAATATGTGGGCGTGATACAGCTTTTGAGGTTTGCTATGAAAGGAGAATGATAGACATGAAATTTGACTTCAAAAAGAAACTTATGGCAGCTGTTTTGGCCGGTACGGTGGCAATCGGCGCAGGGATGGGGGCCTCGTCTGCTTATGCTGCTAGGGCAGACCGGGAGAGCATTGCCCAGGTGGCGCTCTTGCAGTCTCTGGCGCAGGGGTACTTCGGCGGCACGGTTACGGCCGGGCAGCTCCGCACCTTTGGCGATACGGGGATTGGAACTTTCGAGGGGCTAAACGGCGAGATGATCGTGCTGGACGGCACTGTTTATCAGGCCTTGGGGGATGGGCGCGTGATTGTGTGCCCCGACGAAACGATTATCCCCTTTTCCAATGTGACTTTTTTTGATAAGGATATTGCCGTCAAGCTGGAAAATGTCAAGGATAAGGTGGCTTTGGAGAACGCCTTGAACGAGGCTGTTCGGCAGCACGGCGCCAACAGCTTTTACATGGTGAAACTCCCCGCCGAATTCTCCTCTATCCTGTTTCGCAGCGAATACGGCAGCCAGGAACCTTATCCCACCCTGGTAGAGGCGCTGAAAGGCAAGCAGACGGAGTTTACCGAGCAAAACATCAAGGGCACCTTGGTGGGCCTGTACTGCCCCAGCTATATGGGAGAACTCAACTCTGTCGGCTGGCATTTCCATTTTCTTTCGGCTGACAAAAAGAAGGGCGGACATATCCTGGAGCTTTCTCTGCAAAACGCCACGGCATATCTTGACCAGACGGACAAGTTCACCCTGATCCTGCATGATGACAAAAAGTTCCATGAACTCAATCTGGCCAAGGACATGAAGGAAGACATCAGAAGCGCAGAGCAGGATACCAAGGGAAAATTGCAGGGAGAAAATTGAAAACAGGTGGATTTTCCCTGGGATAATTCTCTGCCGCTTTGACGGTGTGAAGGCTGAAGGTTGGAGGAACGAATGATGCACAGGAAAAACTGACGAAAAGATTGCTTTGCGGCCTGCTGACAGGCTGGCTGCTCTTGTCCGGGGCCCGGCCCCTGGCGAGGCTGCAAAGGTGACCGGCACCTTTGACCTCCCGGGTGTATCAAAGCCGGCTCGATACATACGCCACCATGCGGGTCTACAATGTGGCAGGGGAAGACAGCGTGTCCTATGTTTCTGCCCAGCAGTACTTCTCCTTGCTGTATGAAGGTGAGGAGTCCTTTGAATTGGAGGAAGGAGGGCAGGTCCTCAAGGTGGCGCGCAATGGCATCACCGCCAAGCTCGATGCGGCCAAGAGAATCATCAGCTGCGAGAGCTGGGATGCTTTCTTTGGCTCCTACGGAGAGAAGGCCCTGCCCAATGGCATCCTGCAGCCGGGGGAATTCAATGCCCAGGCCGTTTCCAGGAAGCATCCTTCCAGCGAGACTGAGGATATTGGCTTGCCGTCCGCAGCTGCAGCAGATGGAGCGGATTGCCGAGGCGGATCAAATCGCGCTTCATCTGATGAAAAGCATCCGTGATGGTGATGGGAAAGAGGCA
>CACZHK010000033.1:35443-35810 GCA_902780915.1 Pseudoselenomonas ruminantium
ACAGTGTATACGAGAACGGAAAAAAATAACGCACAGAAGAAATCTTTTGAAAAACGCGGCCATGCCCTAGATATGTTCCAGGGCATGGCCGATTCTCATCTAAACGTCATTTTCCAAGTCACGGATTTTTTTGGCTGGGACTCCAGCCACCAATGAATTATTCGGCACATCTTTAGTGACGACAGCCCCAGCCGCGATAACCACGTTATTCCCAATAGTAAGCCCCGGCATAATCGTCACATTACCGCCAATCCACACATCATTGCCTATACGAATAGGCTTTGCTATGGCACAGTGCATACGACGCTTTGCCGGGGACAACGGGTGCCCCACTGTGGCAATAAGCGTATGCGGTCCTATCATCACA
>CACZHK010000034.1 GCA_902780915.1 Pseudoselenomonas ruminantium
TATAAGGGGTGGTGCCCATGTTTTTTCTGTAAACGGGTAAATTCTTATTTTCGAAAATACATGTAAATTAAACCATCGAGTTTTTCAACACGCCCTAAAAGAATCTGTCAGCCACAATGTCTTATTAATAATTATGTTGTAGAAAGTCTCAACACTGCAATAATGATACAAAATTGGAGGTGTTCCGTTTTCCATTTAAACTCACTCCTAATAGTTCGTTAAGGGTGATAAGCTTCCCAAATTGTACTCTACATTGACATAAATGATGTGAGCGCCATCGTTGAAAGACTGATTTAGCTCTATGATGTTGCGTTCTATATGGAAATAACAGGGAATGATTCTAATAAAAAAGATTTGATTATTAATATGAAGACATACTTTCAAACGGATTTTGGTAGCAGATTGTTTAAATCGTTAAGAAGTGAGAATCTCAAATAACTATATGGCATATACCAAACGTAAAAGACAGCCTCAATAGGCTGTCTTTTATAAATCAGTGAGCAATGGTAATGCCATGTTTTTTCCCTATTTGTATGACTTCATCGATGGATATGTTGAAAGAATCTGCGATTTCCGCAAGTGGTTTGTTTTTCTTGATATTGCTTATGACAAGTTCTGTCAGCATTTCCAGACGCCCGCTAGCACGTCCTTTTTTTTCTCCTTCTTTTCGTCCTTTTTTTAACATTTTTTCTGAATGAAGTTCGAGTATTTTGCCGCCCATGATGCGATTAACCTCCTTTTTAGTGATTTTCTTATCACGGAGCATGTATTCCGAGATTCGCTTGGCAAGTTGCATAATATCGGTGTAGATATCGGTTTGTTTGGTGTTTCTTGCATATGATTCGAACGTGGCAACCATTTCTTGTAAATCGGCTAACATGGCAGAGCGTTGTGCTGTGTCTATTTCCATGGTATCAAATTGATCTTCATATCTCATGATATAGTATGGAATAAAGAGCCAAAGGTGCTTATGGAAAATATCTTCTAATGAGTATTCCTTGACCTTGATAACAGGTACGTTGTAGACAACTTCTTGTCCATCCGAGAATTCTACAGTCAGGGACAATACGTCAGGTGTGGAATTGTTGTGACGCAGATAAATCACACCAGATTGTGGGAATTTGATATGGGAATAATCTTTTTGCTTGCGGGCACCTTCCAGCGCTATAGCGATGTCATATTCGAACATACGAATCGCCATTGTTCCGTCGGGCCAGCTCTGACACTCCAGGTGATATAGTGAATCACCTATGCAGATAAGAGAATCGGTGATAATCTTGCCACCGATTTCCAGGTATTCGTTGCGAAGTTGTTGCAATTGAGTATTCTCATCGTAGTGGGTGTTATATGCTTCGTTGATGGCTGGGATTATGGTGGCAGGAATCTTCTGTATCATGGTACGGTACACATCATCGAAGATGGTGCTGCTAGGCAGGTTGTTCTTCTGTATCTTCTTCAAATCCTGTCCCCTCCCTTTTATCTATGCCTATATTATATCGCTTCGAGGAGGTGTTTTCAATAGAGTGAAAATTACAACAAGGTTTTTAGAAGTCTTCCCATGCCTCATCGGACCATGACTTTATCATAGGTCTGCCTCATCATGGACAGTTCCCTGCCCTGCTTCCAGCTGGGCGATGGATTTTTTGAGCCTGGTTTGGTTTGCTTCGCTGTAAAACGGATCAGCTGGTGCTGATACATCAAAGGGTATGCGGCGCTCATAGATTACTTTCTTGGCAAAGATAGTGAAAGCCGTGGTCAGGTTCATGCCCATTGCCTTGCAAATGTTTTCCATCTCGTGCTTCAAAGCAGCATCCATGCGCAGATTGATTGTTGCTTGTGCCATACTCAACACCTCCACCTTAATTATACATAGTTTATATATACAACGTAAAGATTTATCTTTACATTTCTACATCGAACCACACAGGTTACCACACAGGCTGCCACACAAGCTGCCACACAAGCTGAAACTCCATAAGCCCAAGAGGACATCCCCTGCGATGCTCTCTTGGGCTTATTTGTCGTGTTCGAATTCAAGGAGGCAAATATCCATGCAAAATCAAAATATCACAGATTCTTTCAAGGGCAAGACCCTGGTGCTTACTGGTGGCACGGGGTCTTTTTCTAATTCCGTGCTGAAGCATTTCATCACCAGCGACCTTGCCGAGATCCGCATCTTCAGCCGGGATGAGAAGAAGCAGGATACTATGCGGCATATCCTGCAGGCTCGTTATCCGGAGCATTGTGGGAAGGTGAAGTTCTTTATCGGGGATGTGCGGAATCTGGAGTCTGTGCGGGATGTGATGCACAAGGCGGACTTTGTGTTCCATAGCGCTGCCCTGAAAGAGGTGCCCAGCTGCGAGTTTTTCCCCATTGAGGCGGTGAAGACCAATATCCTGGGCATCATGGGGGGATGCCCCCCAAGTCACCCCCATGATACCCTCCAAGTTGAGATTGGCGATTATGACAAACTGCTTGACTTCTGCTCAGTCCCCAGAAGCCGTATTGAAATGATGGACTTTATGGAGCTGACAAATAGAAGGCATTTCTGGGCGCATTATTTGAAGCCGTTACTTGAATCTGAACGGTTGCTTATGACAATTCCAGACAAACCATCAAGCCCAAAACAAAAGTACCAAAAGCGGTAAGCAAAACAGGCTACCACACAGGCTACCACAAAGGCTGCCACACAAGCTAAAATTCCATAAGCCCAAGAGACATCCCCTGCGATGCGCTCTTGGGCTTATTTGTCGTGTTCAAATCCAAGGAGGCAAATACCCATGCAAAATCAATCCATTACAGATTCCTTCAAAGGCAAGACCCTGTGCTCACTGTTCCTTTCTGTGCAGATGATGTCAGCCTGCGATATGCCCTTGCGCAAGGAAAAGCCCCGTCTTTTGTTGCTGTTAGCGTCAAAAAGGCGGGACTTTTTTATACGCATATTTATCTTTGCTGGATTCATAAGATTTCCTTGCTTCTTTTCCCTGGCGTTGCTATACTGGTTACAGGCAAATATCAGATTTTTGTTGCTAATAGCGTCAAGGAGAAATACACTATGAAGCATTTGTCAAAGAAGCTGCTGGCAGAGCTGGTGGCTGGCAGGCGGAAGACCCTGGGCATGTCTCAGGCGGCTTTGTCCGAAAAGACCGGCATCAACCGTTCCATTCTTTCCCGTCTGGAAATGGAGGACTACAGTCCTTCGGTGGATCAGCTGCTCACACTGTCTGAGGTGCTGGGATTCAAGGTGGCAGAGGTGCTGCTGGAGGATGCGGTGCCGGAGACTGCCGTGGAGAGGAAGAAGATTGCTGTGGCAGGGACGGGCTATGTAGGCCTTTCCCTGGCGGTGCTCCTTTCCCAGCATCACGAAGTGACGGCAGTGGACATCCTGCCGGAGAAGGTGGCGAAGCTGAACAGCTGGCAGAGTCCCATCCAGGATGAGTACATCGAGAAATACCTGGCCGAACATGAGGAAAGGCAGCTTTCCCTCAAGGCCACTACCGAAGGTGCAGAGGCCTATGCCGGGGCGGATTTCATCATCGTGGCTGCTCCCACCAACTATGACCCCAAGACAAATTTCTTTGACTGCAGCGCCGTGGAGTCTGTGCTGGCACTGGTAAAGGAAGTCACAGCCAAGCGGAAAGTCCCTCCCACAGTGGTCATCAAATCCACGGTGCCCGTAGGCTACACCCGTCATGTGCGGGAGAAGATGGGCATGGAAAATATCATCTTCAGCCCCGAGTTTTTGCGTGAATCCAAGGCGCTCTATGACAATCTCTATCCCAGCCGCATCATTGTGGGCACGGATGAAAGGAACCAGGAGGCCGCTCAGGTCTTTGCCGCTCTGCTGCAGCAGGGAGCTATCAAGCAGGGCATTCCCACCCTTTTCATGGAAAGCACCGAGGCTGAGGCCACGAAGCTTTTCGTCAATACCTATCTGGCCCTGCGTGTTTCCTACTTCAATGAGCTGGACACCTATGCCGAGGTGAAGGGCTTGCAAACTGACCACATCATCAAGGGGGTCTGCCTGGATCCCCGGGTGGGCGACTATTACAACAACCCCTCCTTTGGCTATGGCGGCTACTGCTTGCCCAAGGACACCAAGCAACTGCTGGCCAACTATCGGGATGTGCCGGAGAACCTCATCCAGGCCATCGTGGAGTCCAACCGCACCCGCAAGGATTTCATCGCTGACAGGGTGCTGGAAATAGCCGGTACCTACACGGCCTCTTCCAAGTATGACAAAGCTCAGGAAGCCCGCCAGAGGGAGCGCATCGTAGGAGTCTACCGCCTGACCATGAAGAAGGGCAGCGACAATTTCCGCCAGTCCTCTATCCAGGGTGTCATGAAGCGCATCAAGGCCAAGGGCGCTACCGTGGTGATCTACGAGCCGGCCATGGAGGACGGCTCCACCTTCTTTGGCTCCCTGGTGGTGAATGATCTGAAGAAATTCAAGCAGATGTGCGGCTGCATCATCGCCAACCGCTACGATGCGGTGCTGGATGATGTGGCAGGCAAGGTATATACCCGGGATCTGTTCAGGAGAGATTGAGATATGCAGAAAATAGATTTGAACGGCAAAAACATCCTAGTCACCGGCTCCCCCGGCTTCGTAGGAGCCAACCTGGTGCTGCGGCTGCTGCAGGACTTGGCAGGTGGCAGGGTCGTCAGCCTGGACAATATGAACGCTTACTACGACCCTGCCTTGAAGGAATACCGGCTGCAGCTGATAGAAAAGGCCGCCAGCAGTGCCGGGGCAGAGCATATTTTTGTCAAAGGCTCCATCGGCGACAAGAGGCTGGTGGAGAGCCTTTTTGAGAAATACCATTTCGACGTGGTGGTGAATCTGGCCGCCCAGGCGGGGGTGCGCTACTCCATAGACCATCCTGATGTGTATATGGAGTCAAACGTCATGGGCTTCTACAACATCCTGGAGGCCTGCCGCCACTATCCCGTGGAGCATCTGGTCTACGCCTCCAGCTCCTCTGTCTACGGGGGCAACAAGAAGGTGCCCTTCGCCACGGAGGACAAAGTGGATCATCCCGTGTCCCTCTACGCCGCCACCAAGAAGAGCAACGAGCTCCTGGCCCACGCCTATAGCAAGCTCTACAACATTCCCTCCACGGGCCTGCGCTTCTTCACGGTCTACGGCCCCGCCGGCCGCCCGGATATGTTCTACTTCTCCGCCACCAATAAGCTGGCTGCGGGGGAAAAAATCAAGATTTTCAACTACGGCAAAATGCGCCGGGACTTCACCTATATCGACGATATCGTGGAAGGCGTCTACCGGGTCATGCAGGGAGCTCCTGAGAAAAAGCAGGGCGAGGACGGCCTGCCCATCCCACCTTACGCTGTCTACAACATCGGCGGCGGCCAGCCGGAAAACCTCCTGGACTTCATCAGCACCCTGCAGGAGGAACTGGTAAGCGCCGGCGTCCTCCCCCCAGACTACGACTTCGCAGCCCACAGGCAACTGGTAGGCATGCAGCCAGGGGACGTGCCTGTCACCTACGCCGACGCCAGCGCTCTGGAAAGGGACTACGGCTTCACGCCGAAAATCGGGATAAGGGAAGGGCTGAGGAAATTCGCCCAGTGGTATAGGGAGTACTACGTCAAATAAGTTCATAACGCAAAGGCCCGGCCAGGCATCGCTCGTGAGAGTGGTGCCTGGCCGGGCCTCTTCTTTTAAATACATCATATTATTTTGCGGTTACTTTAATTTCGGAGGCAGAGTAATATTTCCTCTTGCAGGTTGCAGAATCCTCCACTATCACTTGGCAAGCCAGCCATGAGAGTTTATTCTTTATACTCATAGTCAAGCTGTGCATGATCATTTCTTTGCTCCTGCTGGGTGTACCAAAATCCCCCTCAAGAAACAAAATGATTTTTATAGCGGGTAATGGACGGCGTGTAATGCTATCCCCAAAGCGCTTCGAAAATGCTGCGGATTCGGCATTTTCACATTGTGTATAAGCTCCTGTCAGGCAAGCCAATGTCATAGCCACTTTTTCCGAAACTTCAATATCCAAACTGCTCCTATGCGATGTATCAGTTGCAGTGTTGGTGGTCATGAGTTTACTGTTGTTCGGAAATATTCTCCAGCGGTTATTTCTTTCATCTCCTTGGCAATTTTTAACTTCCACAAGTATGATGCAATCTTTGCTTACTGCTAAAAAATCAACACCTTTTCCATGGGGGAGCTTGCTAAATCGCTCTCGATAAAAAGGCAAATCATCAAACTTGTTCACCACAAATCCTTGTGCAAAAGAAAAGTCTAAACCGCTTTCAATCACGATAAAACAACTCCTGTTCACGGTAATAAACATCATTGAATTCATCCATGATAGAATTGTGTTCCAAATCACTTACATAATCCTGCTTCTCCACAGAAATAACCTTTTCATCATCATCAAAGAATAAAGAAAAGTAACTCACATCCAGCCCCTTGTCTTTTCGTTTCAGAAAATCAAAGGCTTGTTGGACAAAATAACTGTGCGTTGCTATAAATATCTGCACACCCATTTTAGACAACTCACCCAGCACCTGAGCTAAAGGCAGTAACATTTTTGGGTTCATATTTCCTTCAGGTTCATCCCAGAAAAGTATGGTGTTTTCATTCAAACTCCCCGACCTCAAGAGATACATAAGGGTTGCTAGCTTTCTATACCCCTCGGAAAGCAATCCCATTTCAAATGATTCTTTGCCATTTGTATCTAGATAAAACTTACCATTGTTCTGTTTTACATCGCCATCTATAAGTTTCGATAAATCACGTATGATTTTTTCCTGCCCGCCACCACCAACTTGTTTTTTTAGTGGCTTTTCAAGCAAGTAACACAAATCAGCATAGGTTTCTTCAAAAGCAATTTCATACTCCCTATAGATGGAACCAAAGTTTTCGGTAGAAGAAATGATTTCCTTGGGAGGTATGTAAATTGAGTTGGGGAAGGAAATACTTGAAGCGTTTGCATCAAATCCCACTTCTATTTTATTAGGAGATTGTTTCGCAAAAAATAATGTTGCACTATTTCCATTATCGTAGTAAATTTTCACCAGACCTTTGTCGTTGCCATGTTTTTTGTTTATCAGATGTCCCAGATCGTGTTCATCTGGTCTGAACACACCAATGAATTTATTGCTAAATATACGCTCCACATTATCATACGGTGTTTTTACCTTTTGAGATTCAACCAGCGCCCTCGAAAAAGAATACATAGCTTTCAACAAAACCGTCTTACCTGTGGAATTTGTTCCAGATATTACATTCACGCCTGGTGAAAAATCAGTCCGTAATTTCTCAAATATCATAAAATTTTCCAGCGATACGGCACGTATTTTATGTTGAAGCATACCTCAGCCTCCATTCACATCTATGCAAATGCACTTTCTAACCGCTGCGACATCTATCTAAAGTGTAGCAGAATAGCCAGAAAAAGCAATACCTTTCAAGATACTGTGCAGGGGCGTTTCATAAATTTGCATGTGATTGCAACCATTGCCCTCCCCTCTGAGGAAGGCTTAACTTAATGACATTGCCTTATTGACACGTAATACCTCTTATATATCTTTGTTTAGGACTCTTAGGCTTGTCGGGAATAGTCCTGCACAGTTCCCCTGACTCAAGCAGGAGGTATATCAGTACTTGCCGAACATAGCGTTCGGAGGCAATGTTCAGATATTCCTGGATTTCTTTCTTGCTTCTTGGCTCCTGACAGAACTCTAGTAACAATCTCCTTTTCGCCAGTTCGGAATCGGCTTCAACATTAATGTCGAAGCTAGTGCCTAAGCTAGTGCCTAGGGTATTCTCCGATCTTAGAGGCAAAGTAAGTACAGTCCTGTCCGGATGGCCACCACCGAAAAATTCTTCAACCACAGGTTTTGCCAAGCCTACATCTCGCCAAGCCTTATAGATGTCTGTCGTGAACAGCCCACATGTCCTTTTCCTCGAAGCTCCTTGCAGGCTGTGTCCCTTTGTGTTATGATAGTTAAGATGTATTAGAGACGTTACGCAAGGGAGGCTTGAAACTTGCTTACTTTGATGATGGTGCTGGATGCTATCGTGGCCATCGTGCTCATTGCTTCTATCCTGGGCCAGGAGGCTAAGTCGCTGGCATGGGGGGCATGGGCGGCGGTGCCGATACGGTGTTCTCCAGCAAGGCGCGGGGCATGGATGCGCTGCTGGCGCGGGTGACGGTGGTCTTCGCCATTCTGTTCGCCGTGATTACGATTGTGATTGCCCGCATGACTAATTAATTGAAGCTTCTTTGAGCGTTCCCGGGTCACCGGGGGCGCTTTTAGATTTAGATTGGAAATACACTGATGTTTCCGTTATGAGAGGATGACAGGGATGATTTTGCCGGGGGCGGAGCCGTTTTTCTTGCCCGGAGGAAAGTGCGGGGTGCTTTTGATTCATGGCTTTACGGGGCTGCCAGCGGAGATGCTGCTTTTGGGGCAGTATCTCAATAAGCGGGGCTATACAGTGCTGGGGGTGCGCTTGGCGGGCCATGCCACCACCGTGGAGGACATGAGCCATATGACCGGGGAGGACTGGATGGACTCCGTGCGGGATGGCTATGCCCTGCTCTCTGGCATCTGCGAGGAGATTTCTGCCGTGGGACACTCCATGGGGGGACTGCTGGCTTTGCGGCTGGCGGCGGAGAAGCCTTTGGAGCGCCTGGTTACTTTGGCGGCCCCTGCCATCATTCATCCGGGGTGGGGGGCGGAGAAGCTGCCGCCCCGGGAAGAGTGCGTGGGGCAGTATGTGCCCAAGGCCCGGCGCAATCTCAAGAATGTGCCGGAGGCGGTGAACCGCACTTACCGCAAGATGCCCCTGCTCTGCGTCCATGAGCTCTTTGCCGTCATGGAGGCAGCGAAGAAGTGCATGGAGAAGATTGAGCTTCCTATACTTATAGTGCACAGTTACGGGGATCATACGGCAGATCCCGGGAGTGCCGATTATATTTATGAGCATGTGAAGAGTTCGGAGAAAGAGATTTTCTGGCTGGAGAAGGCGGGGCACCTTTTGCCCCTGGAGCCGGAGAGAGAACTGGTGTTTGCCAGGACAGCGGCTTTCCTTGATGAGGTAGGTTGATGCCTTCGGCTTGCTTTTTCTTTGATGCAAAGAAAAAGTAACAAAAAGAAATGCGAACCTGGATTCCTTCACGGAAGTCCAAAGGTTCGCGGGTGCGCCCAACCTTGGGTGCCGGGGTTCGGAAGTTACATAGAGTATGACAGCTTGAATTGTACGGACGGTACGGAATTATTATTGGAGAAAGAACGTATGGAATTGAAAGAACGTATTTTGGCTTATATGCGCGAGGCTGCTTATAAGCCCCTTTTGGCGGAGGAGCTGGCTGAGAATCTGGAGCTCAGCGAGGAAGAGCAGGTGGCTTTTTCCGAAGCTTTGGAGGAATTGGAGCAGGAAGGGGCCATCATCAGGAACCGCAGCGACCGTTATGGCACTCCTGCCCGCATGCATCTGGTGGTGGGGCATCTTTCCATGACTGCCAAGGGCTTTGGCTTCATCATCCCGGATGTGCGTGAGAATGACGAGGAGACGGATGTTTTCGTGCCGGGGCCGGGCATTGGCTCTGCCATGCACGGGGACAGAGTGGTGGCACGGGTCACTCCCTCGGAGCAGGAGGGGCGTTCCCGCGAGGGGGAAATCCTGCGGATTCTGGAGCGGGCCAATGAGAAAATCGTAGGCACCTTTGAGAGCAGCAAGACCTTTGGCTTTGTTACCCCTGACAATACCAAGCTCACCCAGGATATCTTCATCCCCAAGAAGCAGATTCACGGGGCCAAGACCGGCAGCAAGGTCGTGGTGGAGATCACCAAGTGGCCTGATGGCCGCAGGAGTGCAGAGGGCAGTGTCATCGAGATTCTGGGCAAGGTGGGAGATCCTGGGGTGGATGTGCTCTCTGTCATGCGCCAGTATGATCTGTCCGAGACTTTTCCAAAAGCTGTACAGCAGGCGGCAGAGGCGACAGAACAGGAGCCTTCTCCCGAGGAGTATCGCGGTCGCCGCGACCGCCGCAATTTCCCCATTGTCACAGTGGACGGGGAGGATTCCAAGGATTTGGACGATGGCGTCTATGCCTACAAAAAGGAGGATGGTTCCTACTTCCTGGGGGTCTACATTGCTGATGTGAGCCACTATGTACGTGAGAATCAGCCCCTTGATGTGGAGGCAAGGGAGCGCGGTACCAGCGTCTATCTGGTGGATAGGGTCATCCCCATGCTGCCCAAGGAGCTTTCCAACGGCATCTGCAGCTTGAACGCTGGCGTTGACCGCCTTTCCATGGCTTGCGAGATGCAGATTTCCCCGGAGGGTGAGATTACCAGTTATGAAATCATTCCCACGGTAATCCATGTCTACCGCCGCCTCACTTATAATATGGTAAACAAGGTGTTGGTGGAAAAGGCTGAGCCCTATGTGTCTGACAATGAGGACATCAAGGAAATGCTGGAGACCCTGGCTGAAATCAGGAACCTCCGCAAAAAAATCCGCCATGCCCGTGGCTCCATCGACTTCGAACTGCCGGAGATAAAGGTGAAGCTGGACGAGAAGGGGCACCCTGTGGCCCTCATCAAGAGAGAAGGTTCCCTGGCGGAGTCCATCATCGAGGAGTGCATGCTCTCTGCCAATGAGACTGTGGCCAAGCATATGGATCTCAGGCATAAGCCTTTCATTTACCGCGTCCATGAGCAGCCCAGCGAGGAGAAGATCCAGCGCTTCAACGACCTGCTGGCCGCTTTTGGCCTTTATGTCCGTCAGGATGAAGCCGGCCATATCCAGCCCATGGATGTGGAGAAGGTGCTGGAAAAGGTGCAGGGGAGGCCCGAGGAGCGCATTATTTCCACGGTGGCCCTGCGCTCCATGCAGCAGGCCCGCTACAGCGAGCTGTCCCTGGGTCATTTCGGCCTGGCTGCCCGCTACTACACCCACTTCACCTCGCCAATCCGCCGCTATCCTGACTTGATTGTCCACAGACTGCTGCGTGAAGAAATGGCTGAAGGCGGCATGCCCAAGGAAAGGGAAGCCAAGCTCAAATCCATGCTGCCGGAAATCGCCGACCATGCCTCTGCCCGTGAGCGGGTGGCCATCGAGGCAGAGCGCGAGACTACGGACATGAAGAAAATCGAGTACATGGCCCAGTTCGTAGGGGAGGAATTCACCGGCGTCATCAGCGGCGTCACCGCCTTCGGCATCTTCGTGGAACTGGATAATGGCGTGGAGGGGCTGGTGCATGTCTCCACCATGATCAACGATTTCTATGAGTACCGCGAAGACCTCTACGCCATGGTGGGGGAGCGCACTCAGCAGCAGTATCGTCTGGGGGACGAGGTGCAGATTGTGCTGGTGCGGGCCAATGTGGAAGAACGCAACCTAGATTTCGTGCTCAAGGACAACGGTGCCGATGATGCTCAGGCCTTGAAAAACGCCGTGGGCGGCGGCCGCAAGAACAGTGGCAAACCCAAGGCTGACCGCAGGGAGCGCGACAGAAATAGGGGCGGCAAGAAGCGCGGTCCCAAGGATGGGGATCTGGTGGCTTCTGTGCTGGAGGAAATTCCCCCTGAGGGCAAGACCAAGAGCCAGCATAAGGGGCCGCGTTCCAAACGCCGTGGTTCCTCCGGGGAAAAACTTTCCCGCCCTGCCGGAGATAAGCCAGCCAAAGGCAGGGCTTCCCGTGCCAAGGAGCGCAGCACCGACCGCACAGGCAGGGCTGGCCGCGCTGCCCGTGAGACTTTGGGCAGGAAGAGCAGCAACGGCAGGAGCCTTGAGGAGCGCCGGGAGGGAGATTACCATCGGGTGAAAATCACGGGGCTGAATTCTGCCGTGTGGCCTGATCCTCCCGGCTACCACGAGAAGAAGGAGCAGGAAATGCGCCGTGAGGGCGCGCCGAAAGGTCGCCCGCACCTCAACCGCAAGACAGAGGGCGGTACGGGCAATTCCAAGTAAAGTCTAAGACTAATGAGACAAGAAGAAAGGTGGAGGCTATGGGAAAACAGAATGCTGCCATCAAGATTGTGTGCGAGAACCGCAAGGCCCGCCACGACTTCTTCATACATGAGACCTTTGAAACGGGCCTGGAGCTGAAGGGCACGGAGGTGAAAAGCCTTCGGGCAGGCAAGGCCAATCTGAAGGACAGCTACGCCTTTATCAAGAATGGCGAGGTCTTTGTGGAGCACATGCATATCAGCCCCTATGAGCAAGGCAATATCTTCAACCACGACCCCCTGCGGGTGCGGCGCCTGCTGATGCACAAGGCTGAGATTGTGAAGCTTTTCAGCCAGACCAGGGAAAAGGGCTTCACTCTGGTGCCCTTGAAAATCTACTTCAAGCATGGCAGGGCCAAACTGGAACTGGCCCTGGCCTCCGGCAAGCACAACTATGACAAGCGTGCTGACCTGCAGGCCAAGGCTGCCAAGCGGGATATTGAAAGGGCTTTGAAGGACAGGCAAAAGTTCTGATTGAAGCAAGCAACTACAGCATCTGCTGCTTTGGGCGGCAGGTGCTTTTTTTGGCTTGCTATCTTGGATGGACAAAGATAAATCCTTGCAAGCCTTTGCTTGATTTTTATATGTAATGTTGTATAATAATACCTGTCTATTTACAGGAAACATATATTACAAAAAGGTGGGGATTCAAATGTTAAGCGTGAAAAAACTCAAAGGGATGGTGGCGGCGGCTCTGTTTGCCACGGCGGCCCTGACGGCTGGCTGCGGCGGTGGTGACCAGGCTGCGGGCAGCGGGGAGAAGACTTATCATGTGGGCATTGTGCAGCTGGTGGAGCATAATGCTCTGGATGCGGCCAACAAGGGCTTCGTGGACGGTCTCAAGGAGCGTGGCTTTGAGGAGGGCAAGAACCTCACCATTGACAGGCAGAATGCCCAGGCTGATCAGTCCAACCTGCAGAATATCGCCCAGCGCTTCGTCAGCGCCAAGCTGGACCTCATCTGCGCCATCGCTACCCCTGCGGCTCAGACCATGGCCAATGCCACCAAGGATATTCCCATCCTGGGCACGGCCATCACGGACTATGAGGGAGCCAAGCTGGTGAAGAGCAACAAGGAACCGGGCGGCAATGTCTCCGGCACCAGCGACATGAACCCCATCAAGGAACAGGTGGATCTGCTCTTGAAGATCAAGCCGGATGCCAAGGTCATCGGCACCATCTATTCCTCCAGCGAGGTGAACTCCGAGGTACAGATCAAGGCCATGACGGAGTATGCTGAGAGCAAGGGCCTGACGGTGAAAGTGGCCACCATTTCTACCGTCAATGATATTCAGCAGGCGGCCCAGAGCCTGATTGGTTCCGTGGATGCCTTCTATGAGCCTACGGACAATGTGGTGGCTTCTGCCATGCCTACCCTTATCGACATCACCAATGCCGCCAAGGTGCCTGTCATCTGCGGCGAGCCCAATATGCTGAAGGCTGGCGGCCTGGCTACCTATGGCATCGACTATTACAAGCTGGGGGTGCAGACGGGCTATATGGCAGCTGATGTGCTGAACGGCAAGGCCAGGACGGAAACCCTTCCTGTGGAGCTGGCCAAGGAATTGAAGGTATCTGTCAACAAGAAGGCCGCAGACCTTCTGGGCATAACTATTCCTGAAGATGTGCTGAAGGATGCGGAGGTTGTTGAGTAAATGGATTTGGTTGTTTCAACCGTCTCACAAGGGCTCCTGTGGGCTCTGCTGGCGATTGGAGTTTATCTGACTTTCCGGGTGCTGGATATCGCCGACCTCACGGTGGAAGGCTCCTTCCCCCTGGGGGCGGCTGTGGCAGCCTCCCTCTTGACGGCGGGGTGGCAGCCTATTCCCGCCATTTTCATGGCCTGCGTGGCGGGCATGATTTCCGGGGTGGTGACGGGCTTCCTCTGCACGAAGCTGAAGATTCCGGCTCTCTTGGCGGGGATTCTCACCATGATTGCCCTTTATTCCGTCAATCTGCGGGTGATGGGCAAGGCCAATCTGCCGCTGCTGCAGCAGGAAACCATCTTCACCATCTTCCCCGTAGGCGGGGACAAGAGCATGACGGTGCTGATCATCGGCGCTGTGGTGGTGCTCTTGGTATCTCTGGCCTGCTATTGGTTTTTCGGCACAGAGATTGGGGCGGCTGTCCGGGCTACGGGCAACAATCCCCACATGATCCGCGCCAACGGCATTGATACGGATGTGATGATTGTCCTGGGGCTGCTGCTGTCCAACGGCCTGGTGGCCATTTCCGGGGCACTGGTGGCCCAGAGCAATGGCTTTGCGGATGTGGGCATGGGGGTAGGCACCATCGTCATCGGCCTGGCTTCCGTGATTATCGGCGAGGTGCTCTTCGGTACCCGCAGTTTCAAGAACTGCCTGATTTCCGTCATCCTGGGCTCTATCGTCTATAGGGCAGTCATTGCCATCGTCCTGCAGATGGGCATGCCGCCCAATGACCTCAAGCTCTTTACGGCGGTGCTGGTGGCCATCGCCTTGTCCCTGCCGCTGATTCAGGCGCGTTGGCGCAAGATGCGCATGGTATGAGGGGGCGGCTGTTATGTTAGATATCAAGGATATTTCCAAGACTTTCAATCCAGGCACCATTACCGAGAAACTGGCTTTGCGCAAGCTCTCCCTGCATCTTGCCCCGGGGGATTTCGTTACGGTCATCGGCGGCAATGGCGCAGGCAAGTCCACGCTCCTGAACTCTATCGCAGGTACTTTCCCGGTGGATACGGGCAGCATCACCATTGCGGGCACGGATATCACCAAGTGGCCGGAGTACAAGCGGGCCAAGTTCATCGGCCGGGTCTTCCAGGATCCTATGATGGGCACGGCGGCCAATATGATGATAGAGGAAAATCTGGCCATCGCCTCCCGCCGGGGGCGGACGCCCACGCTCAGATGGAGTTCCTCCGACAAGGAGCGGGGGCATTTCCGTGAACTTCTGGCAGGTCTGCATCTGGGGCTGGAGGACAGGCTGGAATCCAAGGTGGGCTTGCTCTCCGGCGGACAAAGGCAGGCACTGACCCTGCTCATGGCTACCATGGTGCGCCCCCAGCTGCTGCTCTTGGACGAGCATACGGCGGCCCTTGACCCCAAGACGGCGGAAAAGGTGCTGGACCTCACCAGGAAAGTGGTGGAGGAGCAGCAGCTCACCACCCTCATGATCACCCACAACATGCGGGATGCCCTGCGCTTGGGCAACCGTCTTATCATGATGTACGACGGGCGCATTCTGGTGGATGTGGCAGGGGAGGAAAAGAAGAACCTCTCCGTGAAGGATCTGCTGGCCATGTTCGAAAAGGCGGCAGGCAGCGAGCTTACCAGCGACAGCCTGCTCTTGAGTTAACTGAATGAAAGAATGGGCAGTGCCTCCGGGTGGCGGCACTGCCGTATTTATTGTATACTATTAGCTATGTGTCCTTTTGGTGAATTGAGCTTAGAAATGAGATGAATGAATGAGTAATGCGAACGCGACGAAAATGCGGCGGGGGCTGAAGAACCGTCACCTGCAGATGATTGCCCTGGGGGGCGCCATCGGCACGGGGCTGTTCTATGGCTCTGCCTCAACTATTGCCCTAGCGGGGCCTTCGGTGATGCTGGCCTACCTTCTGGGCGGCATCGTGATTTTCTTCATCATGCGCATGCTGGGGGAAATGGCGGTGGACGAGCCGGTGTCCGGCTCCTTCAGCTATTATGCCAACAAATACTGGGGCAAGTTCCCGGGCTTCATGTCCGGGTGGAATTATTGGTTCAACTATGTCATCGTGTCTATGGCCGAGCTTACGGCAGTGGGCATCTATATGAATTTCTGGCTGCCGGATCTCCCTCAGTGGGTCAGTGCCCTGGTGTGCCTTATAGTCATTACGGTGGCCAACTTCATCAATGTGCGCATGTACGGCGAGATGGAGTTTTGGATGGCTCTCATCAAGATTACCGCCATCATGATGATGATCGTGCTGGGGCTTTACCTGCTCTTTGGCGGCACGGCTGCCTTCCCGGACAATATCTCCAATCTCTGGGCGCATGGGGGCTTTTTGCCCAATGGCTGGTGGGGGCTGGGGCTGTCCCTGACAGTAGTCATGTTTTCCTTCGGGGGCATTGAGCTGATCGGCATCACCGCCGGGGAGGCAGACGACCCTGACCGCACTATCCCCCAGGCCATCAACGGGGTTATCGTGCGCATCCTGCTGTTCTATGTGGGCACTATGGCGGTGCTCATGGCCCTCTGGCCCTGGAATGAGGTGGGCATGGAAGCCAGCCCCTTCGTGCAGATCTTTTCCAATGTGGGCATACCGGCAGCGGCCCATATCCTGAACTTCGTGGTGCTGACGGCTGCCATTTCCGTTTACAACTCCGCCATCTACAGCAACAGCCGCATGCTTTACGGCCTGGCAGCGGATGATGATGCGCCGAGGTTCCTCGCTGCGATTTCCGGCCGCGGCGTGCCGGTGAACGGCATCCTGGTATCCTCGGGCATTACCTTGCTGGTGGTGCTCTTGAACTACATGTTCCCGGGCCATGTCTTCATGTACTTCATTTCCATCGCCACGGCGGCAGCGGTGGTGGACTGGATCGTCATCTGCATCACTCACCTGAAGTTCAAGGCATATTGCCGGCGCGAGGGCAAGGATACCAAGTTCAAGGCTATCCTCTATCCCTGGGCCAACTACCTCTGCCTGGCATTCCTGCTGGGGGTAGTCTTTATGATGACCCAGATTCCCGATATGCAGCTGGCGGTAATCATCACCCCGCTGTGGCTCTTTGTCCTGTGGCTGGGCTATAGATACAAAAACAGAAAATAAGCAGAGATTCTGCAAGAAAAGCAAGCAAAAATCCCGAAGGAACATCATTTCAATCCTTCGGGATTTATCTGTTATTGGCAACTCTGGTAATAGCCGCCGCAATATCCGGCAGCGGCAGCTGCTCACACACCGCCCCTTGGTCGAAGGCGGCTTTCGGCATGCCATACACCACGCTGGTGGCTTCGTCCTGCCCCAGGGTATAGGCTCCGGCAGCGCGCATCTGGGAAAGCCCGTCAGCGCCATCTCTGCCCATGCCTGTGAGAATCACGCCCAAGGCCTTGTCTCCCACGAACCTTGCTACTGTATCAAAGAGCACATCCACGGCGGGACAGCAGCTGTGCACCGGCGGTCCCGCCGTGCAGTCCAGCACCAGCGAGGAACCGGTGCGGCTCAGGGTCATGTGCTTGCCTCCCGGAGCGATGTAGACATGGTTGGGCTCTACCCTGTCCCCTGTTTCCGCCTCCTTGATGGAAAGGGGACATTCCTCGTTCAAACGGTTCGCCAGAAGCTTGGAGAACATGGCCGGGATGTGCTGGACGATGACAATGCCAGGCAGAGGAGGCTTGAGCCCATGGAGCACCACGGACAGTGCCTCCGTGCCTCCTGTAGATGAGCCGATGGCGATGAGCTCGAGAGGCCCGCTCCGGCGTATGGGAGGGGCGGCCATGGCAGGCGCAGGAGTGGAAGGTGCCGGGCGGCGGGGCAGGGGAGCAACATCCACAGAAGGACGAGTGGCGGGGCGGGGGAAAGCTGTCGCCGGGCGCACTGTCCTGGCGGCAGGGGGGGGAGACATACGGGGAGCAGCAGAAGCAGGCGCATTGCGCAGGGCCTGCAGATCATCTGCCAGCAGATGATAGAAGTGGTCGGCCAGCAGCGGGTCAGAGGATTTCACCACATACTTGAGGGCCCCCATGCGCTGGGCGGTCTGCTGGCTGGAATTCACCCGGCCAAAGGCGATGGTGGGAATCTGCATCTTCTTGGCCAGCAGGCTGATGAGCATTTCCCCCTCAATGCGGGTGAGAGCCATGGAGAAATTCAAGACCGCCGCATTGGGCTTGAACTGTCGCGCCTTCTCAATAGCATCGGCGGCACCGGAAGAGAATTCCACCTGGCTGTCCTTGGGCAGGCGCAAAGCCAGCTCTTGTGCAATCTTGTTGTCTCCCAATATTTGGTTGCCTATGACTAAGACACGCAGGGCAGGCATAGCGCCGCCTCCTTACAATTTTGTTCCGTATTTCCGCACAAACTGTACTATAGTTGTATATTCTACACCATTATAGAAAAACCTTCTCAAAACAAGATGAGGATATAGGACTTTGGGGCAATTCTTCATCTTTTTTCCCCTTGAAGCGGGAGTTTGCAAAATAAAGGTTGACAGCCCAACCTCGGATGGCTATAATATATTGTGTCAGTTGCGCAAGAGACGGATATGCTAGCTTAGCTCAGTTGGTAGAGCAGCTCATTCGTAATGAGCAGGTCACAGGTTCAAGTCCTGCAGCTAGCTCCAGTGATTTCAAGGCTTCCGAGACTTCTCGGGAGCTTTTTTGTTGCCTTCCCTGCCTATTTTCCTGCCCATTTTTCAAAAATGTATAGAAACAATGAAGGAGTCCGCCTAAAGCACCCAGTGCAACAGAAGGAAGAAACAAAATGTGGTCTTATTCCCTCAACGAAACGAAGAAACACATGGCAGGGCAGGAGGGCGAATCGTCATGATGAGCGGGAGAGCCATCAACTACGAACAGGCAAGCACCTACTACGAGCATTCCGCAGATTACTACACCGGACATCAGAGCCACTATGACAAATGGCACGGGAAACTTGCCAAGCGGTTGAAGCTGACAGGAGAACTCAGCAAGGGCGAGTTTGAGACATTCTGCCACAACATAGCGGAGGAAGAACGGCGAAAGCGCATTGGCTTTGACGCTACCTTCAGCGCACCTAAGTCTGTCAGCCTTGCCTTGGCAGAGTCCGATGAGCGCAGGGAGGAACTTATCCGTATTCACCAAATCGCCGTGGAGCGGGTACTGGCAGAAATCGAAAAGAACCATCTACGGACACGGAGGAACAGGAAAAAGCTGTCGGCGAGTAGACGAGATTGCCAAAACTGCCGTTGAGCATTTGTCCCGAGAAGCCTTTGCCTTCTCCATTCCCGAAGTCTGCCACCACATTATGGCCGAGGGCTTGTTGGAGCGCATATCGCAGAAGGAGGCGCAGGCGGCGATAGAGAGGTTTCAGCTTGTGAAATTGGATAGGATGGAGCGGGGGAAGAACCGCAAGGATGTCTATGTCACCACCGAGGCAAATATCCGTCAGGAGCATGACATCATCGAGCGGATGCAACGGGGCAAGGGGGTCGTTCCCAAACCTTATGGCAAAGGCGCCTCTGGAAGATTACAGGAAACAGCTTCTTTTCGTTTCCAGCAATGCAGACCGCAAAGAGTACAACGAGATTATTCGGAACGAATACCGCTGCAAAGGCGAAATAGAGGATGGATGGGATTTTTGGATCACAGCCCATAACGGCGAGAAGGATGCGGAGGAAAAACGCCGATTTGCCCCCAGAGACCGCATCATCTTCACATCCAATGACAAGCGGCTCGGGGTCCTCAACGGAACGATGGGACAAATCGAGGCCATCAAGGGAAATATTTTCACTGTGAGGACAGACAGCGGTGAGCAAGTCACTTTCGATATAGGGCAGTACAACAGCATTGATTACAGTTGCGCAGTTACGAACTACAAAGCCCAAGGTATGGGTGTAGAGCTTGCAGTAGCGGATATGCCGACCTCTGGCAGAGGGCAGACCCGCAATGCTGCCTATGTGGACTTGAGCAGGGCAAGCAGAGAGCCATCGTGTTCACGGACAGCAAGGAGCGACTGGAGAAGCAGACCAGGGCTTTCGTCAAGAAGGTGTCCTCCAAAGACTTTGCCAAGCGAATCGAGAGGATGGTAAAAAGGGGTTACGTGGTGAATAATTAGAGGTATCATGCAACGAAAAATCATTCCTGCCAGAAAGTCTTAGGGGGATATACGTCGGAGGTCATTTTCCAAAATGACAATGGACTACGAAATAGAAGTTGATAAAAATCTATGGCAGGATATCACAGACCCCAACATATCCATCAGGCATACTTCTCTTCCCTACGGACTTCACCGGCAGGAAAGACAGGAAACAGGCCGATAAATATGCTCAGATATGAGAGACGTTCCCCAAGGGCTGTCCATGTGTGGGCAGCCTTTTCTGTTATTCTGCTGTGTCACTTTGCATAACTAATATAAAATCAATCCAAATATGATTTACATTGTAAACCTATCATGATATAATAAAAGAAAAGGTGGTGTGGTAATGGCTACAGTTCCAACTCAAATAAGGATCGATCGTGAGATCAAAGCGCAGGCAACAGCTCTTTTTTCCAGTCTTGGCTTAGATATGTCAAGCGCAGTCAATTTGTTCCTCCGCCAGTGTGTTCTGCGGGGAGGCATCCCATTTCCGATTGAAATGCCAAAAAATGAAACAGAAGAAATGTCAGTAGCAAAAGAAAAATGACAATGAAATGTGAGACTGTCAACAAACACTTATTACCACGATATGCTGTTGATTTTTAGGGAGCGTGAATAAAGTGAACAATCGATCCATTGCCTTAAATATCGTGAATAAGATGAACGAGGAACAGCTAAAAAGTTTTATTTGCTTATTCGGTTGGCTGGCATCGGAAATCCCCAATGAAGAAACCTTTGCTGCTATGGAAGAAGCAGAGAAAATGCTGAATGACCCCAACGCACAAAAGTTTCATTCCGTGGAAGACTTGTTTGCGGAGCTTAGGTCGTGAAATATAGCATAGAGCGTACTGCTCAATTTAAACGGGATTTCAAGCTGGCAGAAAAACAAAGCTTGGACATGACTGAATTGGCCAAGGTAATCACGATACTTGCCAACGGTGATAGATTGCCTGATAAATATCGTGACAATGAACTTCAAGGCAATTATATATTCAACAACACATATAAATCGATAGAAGAAATTTTAAGGTGGTAAATTTTGTTAGAAGTATTATCTTATATAGAAAATAATAAAGAATGGATTTTTAGTGGAGTAGGAATTTTCCTGTTGGGAATAATTATACATATAATAAAAAAATATTTCAAATCAAAAAGCAAACATACATGCTCTATGACTCAAATCAATAAAAGTTCTTCCTACGGAACGCAAATTGGAACACAAAACAATTATTACAGGAGGAGTGATGAGCATGACAGGTGAACGCACAATGTCGCAATCCAATTTACCGGGTGGAAAAGGCGAACAAATATTGGAACAAAACAATTATTATGGCATGAACTATAGGGATACTAAAGATTTGTGCCTAGACTTGATTCAATGCGAATTAAAATCTTACAAACAGGAAGCAGCATTAGAAGCAAAAAAGAGAAACGATGAATTATTGAATAGGCTTTTTGAAAAAATACAGAAAGAAAAAATGGATGATGTGACCGTAGGTGAAGAATTCAAAAATCCTGATATGCAGTACACCTATGTAGATGCACAAAAGGCGTATATCCGTTCAGGCACGAAAGAATTAGAAGAAGTATTGACGGATTTATTAGTGAGACGTATCAAGGAGCGAGAACGTTCATTATTGCAAATTGCGTTTAGAGAGGCTATTACTATTGTGCCAATGTTGATTCCCAAACAACTAGACGCTTTGGCACTTTGCTTTCTGGTAAGATATACTAAAACTACATCTGTAAATAATATTGAATCACTAATTCAATATTTAAACAATGAAATCTTACCCTTTGCGGACTTCTTGGATGAGGCTAAAAAGGAAAGTTTCTTTACCCACTTATCTTATACAAAAGCAGGAAATGTAGAAGTTACGTCGATTAGCATGGAAAAATGTCTTTCAAATACATATGCTGGATTATTTTGCTCAGGATATGAAAGGAAACAGATTGAAAATTATAAAAGTCAATATCCAAAACTCTTTTTGCCTTGTTTACATGATTCAACAAAATGGCAAATTAATGCGGTGGATGAGGAGGTCTTAAAGAGTCAATTTAAAATCTATCCCCATATGACAGAGCAAGAAAAAGAGAAAATTATTCAGTTGTTCACGAATAATATAATGCCAGAAGATAAGGTTAAAGATGTTCTCTGCAAAATGAATCCAAATTACGTACACTTATTTGAGCTATGGAATGACACGCCACTAAAAAAACTTTCATTGACTACAGTGGGGATAGTTTTGGCGTCAATGCGCATCAAAATGATAGTAGACGACGATATAAATATGAGTATTTGGATTTAAAAATATAAATAATGTACTGTGCTAAGGAAATGATGCATATAAAAAAAGGAGCGTGACACGCAATGCCAACGCTTGTCTGGGCAGGCAAGGAACATGCAACGAAAGAAGCGAACTCCGTCCCTTATCGCCTGTTGGAACGGGACGAATCCCTATGCTATGGTGACGTTGCGGCAGGGAATATCATTGTGCAGGGGGACAATCTGGCTGCGCTCAAATCGCTCATGCCTTATTATCGCAGCAGGGTACGCTGCATCTATATCGATCCGCCGTACAATACCCATTCTGCTTTCGAGCATTACGATGACAGCGTGGAGCATTCTACTTGGCTTTCCCTGATGTATCCGAGACTGGAGCTTTTGCGGGAAATGCTTTCGGAGGATGGGAGCATCTGGATTTCCATTGATGATAGGGAATATGCAAATCTCAAGTGCATTGGGGACGAGATTTTCGGATTGGACTGTTTTGTATCAAATATTTCTTGGCAACGCACCTACTCCACACGCAACGATTCCAAGGGAATTGTCAATGAGGTGGAACATATTCTGGTCTATGGAAAGAAACCTGATTGGCAACCGAACAAATTGCCACGGACAGCGGAGATGGACAAGAAGTATAAAAATCCTGACAATGATTATGGGCTGTGGAGAAGTGATAATCCCTATGCTCCGGGTGCGGCAACTCATCAAGGCATGGTATATGCCATACAGCACCCTTTTACGGGGGCAATGCTATACCCTACTAATGGTCGATGTTGGACATTTGCACAGGACGACGTTTTGAAGATTATGAACGAATGGTGTCCTTATGAACTGAAAGACCTTCACGATGAAGCGAAACGCGCCTCGATTTGTGGCGTTTCGAACCATGAGGTTCGCCAAGGGGTGCAAGGCATTGTCCTCTCGCAGTCCTTGGCGGAATCGAAAGCCAAAGCGGAACAGGTGTTGAAGCGGGGGCCTTGGCCTCGTTTTTATTTTTCAAAGAACGGGCAGGGTGGCATTGCTCGCAAGACTTACCTTGATAAGGTTGGGGATAAACCGCCCACAAACAACTGGCCATTTTCTGAGGTTGGCCATACGGACGAAGCCAAGAAAGAGATCCTTGCCCTTTTCAACAACAAATCGCCCTTTGCCACACCGAAGCCGGAACGGTTGATTCAACGTGTTATCTTCCTTGCCACCAATCCCGGCGACCTCGTTCTTGATTCATTTCTTGGCTCCGGCACCACCGCTGCTGTTGCCCAGAAGATGAATCGCCACTATGTCGGCATTGAAATTGGCGAACATGCTGTGACCCATGTGGTTCCTCGTCTGCGGAAAGTCATTGACGGAGAGGAAGGCGGTATCTCGAAAGCGGAGAACTGGCAGGGTGGCGGGGGATTTTCCTTTTATCGTTTGGGTGAAGAAGTCTTCACCGCTGACGGGCAGATACGGAAGGGCGTGAAGTTCCAAACCCTGGCGGCGCATCTTTGGATGAAAGCCACTGGCACGCCCTATGGGAGTGGAAATACAAATAATCCAGGCATCGTCAGGGAAACAATGTCAGATTACGGACAGAATTCCCCGCTTCTTGGCATTCATGAGGGGACGGCCTACTATCTCCTTTACAATGGCATACTGGGAGACAGACGCCCGGATGGCGGAAACGTGCTGACAAAAAAGGTGCTGGCCGTCCTGCCTCCCCACGACGGGCCTCGCATCATTTACGGAGAGAGCAGCAGACTCCACGAGGAGACCTTGAAGGCAATGGGCATCGTCTTTCGGCAAATACCGAAGGAAATTCCGGCGAATTGATGAGGTGGAACGATGTATCTGAAAAATTATCAAAAGCAAGCCCTCGACCATTTATCCGCCTTTTTGACGGAGGCAAAGGTTCTGGGGGATTCGCGCAAGGCATTCGAGACACAGCAGAACGCTCCGGGCTATCCGCCTGTCTATACACCGCTCAAGGGACTGGAAGATGTTCCTTATATCTGCTTACGCCTTCCAACCGGCGGTGGAAAGACGCTTCTGGCCTCCCACGCCATTCCTCTGGCTGCGCGGAATTTTTTAGAAAAAGACTATCCCTTCGTCCTGTGGCTGGTGCCTACGGATATGATCCGCAAGCAAACCTATACCGTCCTGTCGAACTTGGAAAGTCCCAATCGAAAGGTTTTGGAAGATGCTTTTGGGGGACGGGTGCGCGTCTTTGACATTACCGAATTTACCCGCCTTCGTCCGCAGGATGTGACAGGTGAGGTTAATCTCTTCGTCGCAACCTTTGCGTCTTTCCGCGTGAAAAGCAAGGAGGGGCGCAAAGTCTATGCCCACCATGAATTTTTGGAGCCTTGTTTTCGCGATATTCCGAAACAGCCCTATTTTGACGAGGACGAAAACGGCTATGCAACCTTTCGCAATCTTCTCGCCTATCACCGTCCTCTTGTGATCATCGACGAGGCCCATAACCATGCCAGCCCGTTGAGTATTGAGGTCATGCAGAGGCTCCGCCCGTCTGCCATCATTGAACTGACAGCAACTCCTGCAGCTAATTCCAATGTATTGTTCAAGGTCAGTGCTTCGGAACTCAAGGCAGAAGATATGATCAAACTGCCTATCGTGCTGACGGAACATCAGACGTGGGAACATGCAGCAGACAATGCGGTGCAGCAGCGAATCGCTCTCGAAAAAGAAGCTGCAAAAGAGCCGGACTATGTGCGCCCCATCGCTTTCTTCCAAGCAGAAAACAAGGACAGAGAAGTAACGGCAGAAAAGGTGCGCCGTTATCTCATAGAGGAAGCCCATGTACCGGAAGATCAGATTGCAATCGCCACGGGGGACAAGCGGGAACTGGACGGAGTTAACCTCCTATTGCCGGACTGCCCTATTCGCTATGTGATCACGGTGCAGGCATTGAAAGAGGGATGGGACTGCCCCTTTGCCTATGTGTTCTGCTCTCTGGCGCAGGTACATTCTCCCAAGGATGCGGAACAGCTCTTGGGGAGAGTCCTTCGTATGCCTTACGCGAAAAGAAGAGTATCGGAGGTTCTGAATCGCGCCTATGCTCATGTAGCTGTGACTGCATGGATGCAGGCGGTCAGCCAGATCCGCGACAATCTCTTGGGCATGGGGTTCGAGGACGAAGAGGCAAAAGAAGCCCTTCAGCATTACCAACCAAACCTTCCGGGACTGGAAATTCATGCGCCGGAAACGGAACGTATCACGCTTCAGTTCCAGACGATGGAACCGCCCCCAAAAGACACGTTGAACGCTATTTTGCAGGAAGGAAGCTATACCTCTGTGGAGATTCTGCCCGAGGGAGGCTGCAAGGTAGTAATTGAGCAGGCTTCGCCCATGGATTTGCGGGAATTGGAGATGCATGCGGAACAGATTTTCTCAAACAGTTCCGACCGTGCGTCCATGCTTCGGGAGATTCGTCGAAAAACATCTGAAATTCCTCCGTTGGTTTCTCCAATCCATCACAGCGTGAAGTTTACCGTTCCACAGCTTTGCCTTGATTTCGGTGAAGATGCAGGTGTCTATGCAGCAGAGCCGGAAGATTTTCTGCCGGAGGATTGGCGATTGACGGACAATTACGAACCCACCCTGCCCTCCTTCCATTTCGACACGGAAAAGCATGTGTATGAATTCGATGTCATGGGGCACAGGGTAACGGAACGCCATCTTGGAGAGGGGCAAGGAACGCTCCTTCCCGGTGAAACGAACTGGGAACTTGCGGAGTTGGTAGGATGGCTGGCAAGAAAAACCTTGGACATAGATTTGAACTATGAGGATCTGGTGGAATTCACCCGTCGGACATTGACAAGGCTGATGGAGTTTCAGCACGTCTCCTTGGCAGACCTGGTTCGCTTGCGTTTCGTTCTGGCGAAACTGTTCGCGGAACGCATTGCGGATTGTAAGAATGCGGCATACGAGAAAGGAATGCAGGGCATGTTGTTTCAAGAAGCTGCCACTGTCCGTGTCACTCCCGACGTTTCCATGATCTTCCGCCCGGACGGCTATCCAGCCAAGAGCTTTTACCGTGGCTCCAAAGTGTTCCAACATCACTTTTATCCCCTGATCGGCGCGATGGACTCCGATGAGGAAGTTTACTGCGCTCAATGTATCGATGCCCATCCCAACGTGGAAACCTGGGTTCGCAACATTCCCAAGGATGCCAGAAACTCTTTCTGGCTCCCCACTCATAAGGACAAATTCTATCCTGATTTCATCGTGAAACTCAAGGATGACACCGTGGCTGCCATTGAATACAAAGGCGCCCACATCATCAGTGCTGATGATGCAAAGGAAAAAGACATGGTGGGACACCTCTGGGCAGAAAAAAGCCAGGGCCGCTGCCGTTTCCTCATGGCGACGAAACGGGACGAAAAAGGGCGGGATCTATCCATGCAGATCAAGGAATTTTTGTCATAGAAAATCTCTTTTTCATTTTTTATATAAGATTTCCTCAAAATCCAATTCTCGAGGTGGTGACTTTTTTGGAAAATCTGGATAAACTCGTGCGTGAGCTTTTGTTCCTTCCACATGAAACTGAGTGGGTGGAATTCAAACATGATAACTATGATCCGCAAATGATAGGTCGAGATATTAGCGCACTGGCGAATGGTGCTGCTTTGATGGATAAAGATACGGCCTATTTTATTTGGGGGATTGACGATGAAACCCATGAAATTGTTGGTACGAACTATGATTTGCACAATTTGAAAAAGGGGAATCAGGAATTAGAGAATTGGCTTCGTTATTTGCTCTCTGCACATGCGGATTTCGAGTATAAGACAGTGATTATGGAAGGAAAAACGGTTGGCGTTATCGTGATTCGATCGGCCATGAATCTACCCGTCACTTTTGAAAAACAAGAATACATTCGCGTAGGAAGCTATACGAAGTTGTTGAGAGAATATCCGACAATACAATCTCGGCTATGGAACAAACTACAAAACCAGAAATTCGAGGAGCAGATTGCAAAAAAGGATCTTTCTACAGAAGCTGTTCTGGATTTGTTGCACTACGAAGTGTATTTTAAATTATTAACCATGCCACTTCCTCATCAGTCCAATGAAATCCTAAATTATTTAGAAACGGATGAAATCGTAATCAAGCAGGATAATGGTTTATTCTCTATTACAAATTTGGGTGCAATTTTGCTTGCCAAGAAAGTCACAGAATTTCCCAGAGTAGCAAGAAAAGCGCTCCGGATTATACAGTATGAAGGGAAAAACAAGTTGTACCGCTTACGGGAAAATCCGCCAGAAACTAGCGGATATGCTGTTGTTTTCGAGGATATCATGCGATATATTCATGCTCTAGTTCCTGCAAGGGAGACAATCGAAAACGGGCTCCGAAAGGAACGGACATTCTATGCGATAGACGCAATCAGGGAAATTGTAGCGAATGCATTGATACATCAGGACTTTTCCATTACGGGAGCAGGTCCTATGGTGGAGATATTTTCCAATCGCATCGAGATAACGAATCCCGGCAGACCGCTTATTGATGTGTTCCGTATAGTTGATACTCCACCTAGATCCCGAAATGAAAAACTTTCCGCTTTGATGCGACGCATGCGGATATGCGAGGAATCCGGTACCGGTTGGGATAAAAGCGTCATAGCCTGTGAACTTATGCAACTGCCGGCGCCGAGAATGGATGTTTATGAAGAGAGCACAAAAGTTACTTTACTTTCAGAAACGAAATTTTCTGACTTATCGACAAAAGATCGGCTTTGGGGATGTTATTTACATGCCTGCATCCGATATATACAAGGCGATTATCTGACAAATCGCTCTTTGCGTGAGCGCTTTGGCCTGAAGACTACTTCATCCGGGATGGTTTCTCGTATTATAAAGGAAGCAATTGCCCAGAACCTCATTCGGCCTTTTGACCAAGAGACTGCGCCAAGATATATGAAATACATTCCTAGTTGGGGATAATTTAACTTGCCTATAACTTGCCGAGAGGGCACATCAGGATGGATAAACCCAGTAAAATCAAGGCTTGGCTAACTTGCCGGTAACTTGCCTACAACTTGCCGGAGAGGCATTTTTCCCTGCCTATTTCCCTGCCCATTTTATTTTTTCATACTTGCTCAGAAGCTCCAAAATGTATAAAATCATCAAAAATCATGTATAAAGTGCTGAAAATACGGTATAAATTTCCATTTTATACATACTTTTCATGGATGAGAAAATTCGTAATGAACAGGTCACAGGTTCAAGTCCTGCAGCTAGCTCCATTGAAATCAAGGCTCCCGAAGTTTTCGGGGGCTTTTTTGCTGTTAGGGGCAGCTCTTTTTTTTTAGCTGATTTCGATGAGCCTTAAAGAAAAATCAATTTCTAAACAAAATTTAATGATATTATCAGAGAAATGGCTTAAAATAAAGAGTAAAAATGACGATATATGCTGTAGAAGATTGGATTTGGTTGACGAGGACAGAGGGTTGATACCATGGCCAAAAAGATATTATTGCTTTCGATGCTGGCGGGGCTGCTGTTTTCCTTTGGGGGGGCAGAGGCTGCGCCCCAGGTGATACATGCTGCGGGAGTATATATCATGGGGGACAATGATTCTCCCAAGATTGCCAAGGATGCTGCCAGGCAGGAGGCCATGCGGTCGGCGGTGGAGCAGGCGGGGGTCTATGTGGAGAGCTATTCCCGCACCCAGAATATGCAGCTGACGGAAGACGATGTGCGCATGATCTCCGGGGCGGTGCTGAAGGTCACCCATGAGAATACTGTGCCGGAGCTTACCGGGAATGTCATGAAGTATACGGTGAATATCACGGCTGAGGTGGATACCGACACCATCGACCTGCAGAATATGATGCAGAAGCGGCAGGAACTGGAAAAGCTGCAGAAGGAACGGGACGAGCTCAAGAAGCAGAATGAGGAATTGCTGCAGAAGTATGAGCAAGCCAGCGGCAAGGAAAAGCAGAGAATTGGCCATCAGCTTGAAAACCAATACACTTTGGGGCAGGTCTTTGATGAGTGCGTGGCCCTGATCCAGAGGGGCGAGCATAATGCCGCCATCACCCGCCTCAACATGGTCATCCGGGACACCAGCGTCACGGACAGCCCCCTGGCCTATGCCTATTACCTCAGGGGGCGGGCTTATTATGGCCTGCGCTCTGATGACAATGCCCTGATGGACTTTGACAATGCCCAGAAAACTCCCCATGACAATGCCATCTATCCCATCTGGAAGTGCCACCGCTACCGCGGGCTCATTTACTACGACAGGCAGCGCTACCAGGAGGCTTATGGCGAGCTGAAATGGGCCTGGGAAGCCTCTCCCAAGGATGATCGGGAACTCTGGAACGAGCTGCAGCGGGCAGACGAAATGGCCCACAAGCGCCAGGAGCCACCCCCGCCGCCCCAGCAGCAGGCTCCCGTCCAGTCAGGGGACAGCATGGAGGATATGTGGAAGCATGTCATCGGCACTATCCTCATTGATGCCATCAAGGGAGAGATAGGCAAGGCTCAGAATAGCGGCCATGAGGTCTATCATGGCAAGCCCAGGAAGAGAATCCCGGTGTGAAATCTGAAGATAGCATAGCAGAACTTGCCCCATGCGCCATTTGCGACGCATGGGGCTGTTTATCTGTTCTATTTGTGATATGATAATAGGGCAAGTTAGTTTGATTTTTAAGGAGTTGTTAGTGGGCTATGAAAGCCACTGAGATTGATATGACTCACGGATCCCTCTGGGACAAGATTGTGCGCTTTGCCCTGCCCCTGGCCCTGACGGTGTTTTTGCAGCAGCTCTACAACGCCGCTGACGTGGCGGTGGTGGGGCGCTTTGTGGGCACGGAGGCCATGGCGGCGGTGGGCACCAATGTGTCCATCATCGGCCTTTTGGTGAATCTCTTCATGGGGATTTCCCTGGGAGCCAATGTCATGATCGCACGCTTCATTGGCGCCAGGGAGATGGAGAAGGCCGGCAGCGCTGTTCACACGGCTTTCCTTTTGGCTCTGGCAGTTGGCCTGGGGCTGATGGCATTGGGCGAGCTATTGACCAGGCCGGTGCTTTCGGCCCTGGCCGTGCCTGACAGCGTCATGCCTTTAGCGGAGATGTACCTGCGGGTATTCCTGCTGGGGATGCCCTTTATGGGGCTTTACAACTTTCAGGCAGCTGTTTTCCGCAGCCGGGGAGATACCAGGACTCCGCTGCAGGTACTGGCTGTCACCAGCGTTGCCAATGCCTTGCTGGATGTGCTCTTTGCCGGGCCTTTGGGCTGGGGCATTGCAGGTGTGGCGGGAGCCACGGTGCTGGCTCAGCTGATGGCGGCGGGGATGCTTTTGCATGTACTGCGGCATACGGACGGGGCTATCCGGCTGGACCTCCACAGGCTGCATTGGCAGGGGCAGCGCATCAGGGAAATCGTGAAGATCGGCCTGCCCGCGGGCATCCAGGCCATGGTGTTTTCCCTGTCAAACATCGTTATCCAGGCGGCTATCAACAGCCTGGGGGCGGATACCATGGCGGCCTCCAGTGCCGCCTTCACCATCGAGATCAATGTCTACTGCATTGTCTATTCCTTCTCCCAGGCGGCCACCACTTTTGTGAGCCAGAACTACGGGGCGGGGAAGCTCTTCCGCTGCCGCCGGGCCACCTGGCTCTGCTTTGGCCTGGGGCTGACCTTCATGACCACCGTTTCCCTGCTGGTGCTCTGCTTCGGGGAAAACCTGCTGGCTCTCTTTGACAGCCACCCGGAGGTCATTGCCCTGGGCATGGTGCGCATCTGGTATGTGGTGGTGCCTGCCAGCATCAACGGCATTGTGGATATTTTCTCCGGGGCGCTACGGGGCTATGGCTACTCGCTGCAGCCTGCCCTGCTGGCCCTGGTGGGCATCTGCGGGGTACGGCTGGCCTGGGTCTATCTGGCCTTTCCTGCCAGCCCTGATTTTGCTACCCTGATGTTCTGCTATCCCCTCAGCTGGACTGTCACAGCGGTATTTATCGGCGTGGCATACTGGTTCTACACCAAGCACGTGAAGGTCCTGCGCTTGCGCGTGGCGAGAAATTGATACTCCCGGAAAGGAGTCATTATATGAATGAGGTAAAAAAGCCTGAAAGGCCCATCATCTTTTACTATATTGTCACTCTGGCCCTTTTGGTGGCCTTCAACCATCTTCTCATGCCTTACTTCGAGTCCCAGAAGATAAAGGAAGTTGATTATGGCACCTTTATCCAGCAGACCGAAGCCAAGAATGTGGAAAAGGTGAATATCAAGGAAAACCAGATCATCTTCACGGAAAAGGGGGAAGGCACCGTCTGCAAGACGGGGCGGATAAACGACCCTGACCTTACCAAGCGGCTCTATGAGTCCGGGGCAGACTTTTCCGGGGAGATCGTGGAGGAAATGTCACCCTTCATGAGCATCCTCCTGTCCTGGGTGCTGCCCCTCCTGATCTTCTTTGCCATCGGACAGTACATGTCCCGCAAGATGATGGAGCGCATGGGAGGCGGCCGGGACTCCATGATGTTCGGCCTGGGCGGTTCCAAGGCGAAAGTCTACATCAAGAGCGCCCAGGGGGTGAAGTTCAGCGATGTGGCAGGAGAAGAGGAGGCCAAGGAAAATCTTTCCGAGATTGTCTCCTACCTTCATGACCCGGAAAAATTCAAGGCCATCGGCGCCTCCATGCCCAAAGGACTCTTGCTGGTGGGCCCTCCCGGCACGGGCAAGACCCTGCTGGCCAAGGCTGTGGCAGGCGAGGCGGATGTGCCCTTCTTCTCCATGTCCGGCTCGGAGTTCGTGGAGATGTTCGTGGGCATGGGGGCCTCCAAGGTGCGTGACCTCTTCAAGCAGGCCAAGGAAAAGGCTCCCTGCATCGTCTTCATTGACGAGATCGACGCCATCGGCAAGAAGCGTGATGGCCAGCTGGGGGGCAATGACGAAAGGGAGCAGACCCTCAACCAGCTGCTGACGGAAATGGACGGCTTCGAGGGCAACTCCGGGGTCATCATCCTGGCGGCTACCAACCGCCCCGATTCCCTGGACCCTGCCCTCACCCGCCCGGGCCGTTTTGATCGCCGGGTGCCGGTGGAGCTCCCTGACCTCAAGGGCCGGGAGGAAATCCTCAAGGTCCATGCCAAGAAAATCAAGGTGCAGGCTGAGGTGGACTACAACAAGGTAGCCCGCATGGCCTCGGGGGCCTCCGGGGCAGAGCTGGCCAATATCGTCAATGAAGCTGCCCTGCGGGCGGTGCGGGATGGCAGGACGGAGGCCAGCCAGTCCGACCTGGAGGAAAGCATCGAGGTGGTCATTGCCGGCTACCAGAAGAAGAACGCCATCCTCTCGGACAAGGAGAAGTGGACTGTGGCCTATCACGAAGTGGGCCACGCTTTGGTGGCGGCTCTCCAGACCCACTCGGCGCCGGTGCAGAAAATCACCATCATCCCCCGTACCTCCGGCGCTTTGGGCTATACCATGCAGGTGGAGGAGGAAGGGAACCACTACCTCATGAGCAAGGAGGAACTGGAGAACAAGATCGCCACCTTCACCGGCGGCAGGGCGGCAGAGGCCCTGGTCTTTGACACCATCACCACCGGGGCTTCCAATGACATCGAGCAGGCTACCAAGATGGCCAGAGCCATGATCACCCGCTACGGCATGAGCGAGGAATTCGGCATGGTGGCCTTGGAGACCGTCACCAATCGCTACCTGGGGGGCGACACCAGCCTCAGCTGCTCCATCGAGACCCAGACTGTCATAGACCATCAGGTGGTGGCCCTGGTGAAAAGGCAGTATGACAAGGCTTACAAGCTGCTGGAAGACAACAGGGCGGCTCTGGAGAAGATTGCGGGGAAGCTCTACGAGCAGGAAACCATCACCGGAGAGGAGTTCATGGAACTGCTGGAACTGGAAAAGGGGCAGGAAGCGGCAGAAACTGCTGCTGCGGAGGAGGCTTCTGCCAGCTCTGCTGAGCAAGTGCCTGCCGCAGAAGTCCCCGGGGAAACTTTTGCAGAAAAATTAGCTCGCCAGCAGGAAAACGATGCTTCTCAGGAGAATACCAGAGAACAAGAGTAAGATAGTCCCCGGAACGGATGTAGGGGAATGTATTCTGGGAGGACAGTGAATCATGTTAGGACTTAGCATACCGAAACTTTTGCTGATACTGGGCGTAGCCCTGGTGCTCTTCGGCGGCAAGCGCCTGCCCCAGCTGGGCCGCAGCCTGGGCGAAAGCCTCAAGGGCTTCAAGGATGGGCTGGCTGCAGAGCCGGTGCTGGTGGATGACAAGAAGGAAAATCAAAGAAGCTAGGATTTCTCAGGCTGTGCCGCAAGGCACAGCCTTTTCACTTTACAGGTTTCAGCTTTCATAGTATAATGTTAATACTTTATTGAACTAAAGAAAGTTGGGAATAACTGATGAACCTTCTGGATATGATTCTCCAGATGGCAGAGGGCAGCAAGGTCACGCTGGAAATCTTCTTCGTGACCCTGATCCTGGCTCTGCCCCTGGGGATGCTGGCCTCCCTGGCCAGGCTTTCTTCCTGCCGTCCCCTGTCCTTTTTGATGGAGTTCTACATCTGGCTCATGCGGGGCACCCCGCTGATGCTCCAGCTCTTATTCGTTTACTTTGCCCTGCCCATGATAGGCATCATGCTGCCGGATCTGGCGGCGGCGCTCTTGGCCTTTACTCTGAACTACGCCGCCTACTTTGCGGAGATCTTCCGCTCGGGCATCCAGGCGGTGCCAAAGGGGCAGTATGAAGCGGCCAAGACTCTGGGCATGAGCTATACTCAGACCATGCGGAGAATAATCCTGCCGCAGGTTATCCGCATCGTGCTGCCGCCTATCAGCAACGAGACTATCAATCTGGTGAAGGATACGTCTCTCATCTATATCCTGGCCATGAATGACCTCTTGCGGGTGGCCCGTACCATCGTGCAGCGTGATTTCGACATGATGCCCTTTTTGGTGGCGGCGGTGTTCTACCTGCTGATGACCTTTGTGCTGACCTGGGGCTTCAAGCGTCTGGAGGTGCGTTATGGCAGATATGCAAAATAAGGGCGAGGCTCAAGGGCATCGACCTTACGGTGAAGCGGGGGGAGGTGCTGGCCATCATCGGCCCTTCAGGCTCCGGCAAGTCTACCCTGCTTCGCTGCCTGAACAAACTGGAGACCATCGATTCCGGCACTATCCTGGTGGAAGGCAAGGCCCTGGTGAGGACCGGGGCAGATGGCAAGGCCGAATATGTGGACAGCGAGGCGGAGAAGGAAGCCCTCTCCCACATGGGCATGGTGTTCCAGCAGTTCAACCTGTTCCCCCACATGACAGTCATTGAGAATCTGATTGAGGCGCCTGTGCAGGTGCAGGGGCTGAAGAAGGCGGATATCCTGCCCTATGCCAGGGAACTCTTGCAGAAAGTGGGCCTCAGCGACCGGGAGGATTACTATCCCAGCCAGCTTTCCGGGGGCCAGCAGCAGCGGGTGGCTATCGCCCGGGCGCTGTGCATGAAGCCGGATATCATGCTCTTTGACGAGCCTACCTCCGCCCTGGACCCGGAACTGACAGGCGAAGTTTTGAAGACCATGCGGGAACTGGCTGCCGAGCATATGACCATGGTGGTGGTGACCCATGAGATGGCCTTTGCCAGGGAGGCTGCCAGCCATGTGATCTTCATGGCAGATGGGAATATTGTAGAGGAGAATAACCCCGGGGAGTTCTTTGGGAACCCGCAGGAAGAGCGAACCAAGGCGTTTCTGAAGAATATGCTGTGAGGGAATTTTAGCCTTCCCCTTGAGGGGAGGGCTTTTTTGTTCTTGGCAAAAGCCATATTTTAGCGTTATAATAGGAATCGTAGTGTGTGTGGAAGCGTTGGTGTACATAGAACTAACAAGGTTTCCAAGCAGGAGGTTTCTATGAGACACTTAAGGCTCTTAGTTTTGATACTTATAGCCCTGCTCATGTGCCAGACAGGGGCGCTGGCTTCGGATTTCGGGGACAGGGTCAAGGATATGGCAGAGGTCACCGGGGTGCGCGTGAGCAAACAGGATTCCAAGGTGCGCATCGTGGTGGAGGCCGATAAAGAGGTTGATTTCAAGAAGATGGTGCTCTCCAACCCTGAACGGGTGGTGGTGGATCTGCCAAATGCCTGGCTCAGCCCCAAGGTGCCCAGGGATACGGATCTCAGAAGCCAGTTTGCGGGCAAGCTTCATGTGGCACAGTTTGACAAGAACACAGTGCGCATCGTGGTAGAGACCAAGGTGGGCAAGAACAATTACAGCGTATTCAAGCTGAAGGGTGGGGCTTCGGCCTGCCGCATTGTGCTGGACTTCGGCGATATTTCCGGCAGCTCGGATAACAGGAAGATCAACTTGCCGGATGGTTCCCCTTCGGAAAAGAAGCCATCTGCTCCTCCTTCGGAGACAGATGAAGTCGAGCAGGAAATGGCATCCTCGGGCAAAGCTGAGCAGCAGGAGAAACAGCCGGAAACCAGCCAGCCTGAGTCTGGCAAGGACACGTCCAAGCAGAAGCATGTCAGAGTGGAGGAAACTCCCAGCGGCGGTGTCTTTGAAGGCTCGGCCAAGGACAGCGGTGACGAGCTGGATCAGATCACGGGGCTCAAGGGCAAGAAGATTGCCATTGATGCCGGTCACGGCGGCAGTGATTCAGGAGCCATCGGCCCTACGGGGGTCATGGAAAAGACCATCACCCTGAGGGTGGCCATGGAGCTGAAGAATCTCTTGGTAGCCGAAGGGGCGACGGTTTACATGACCCGCACCAAGGACACGGAAGTGTCCCCAAAGAAGAGCAGAGCCACAGATAATGAAGAATTGCAGGCCCGTTGTGATATTGCCAATGCGAGGGAGGCAGATATCTTTATCTCCATCCACATGGACTCCTTCACCAATGATGCTGCCAAAGGCACTACGGGGTACTATTACGCAAAGGGCTCTGCCAAGTCCCGGAGCCTGGCAGACAAGGTGCGGCAGGGGGTCATAGATCAGCTGGGCACTCCGAGCCGTGGCACCCAGAGCTGCAATTTCTATGTGGTGAAGCATACGGACATGCCGGCTACCCTGGTGGAACTGGCCTTCATCTCCAATCGGTCGGAGGAGAAGCTGCTCTATAGCGATGCTGGCATCCAGAAGGCGGCCCAGGGAATTCTGGATGGCATAGAGGATTACTTCAACTAATGTAAATTAAGCCTTCCCCCGGAGGGGAAGGCTTTTGAGTTTTAGGATAAGACAGATAAGGAGTAAGTACATTGCAGGATAAAAATTTCGAGAACCCCGCAGAGATGCTGGAAGCGGAAATGAAGGCGGAGGCTGAGGCCAGGCGTGCGCAGCTCTACAGGAGAAAGCTGCCTCAGGAGCTGAATCTGTCGGCAGCCCTGGAGGAAATGACCAAGGCAGAGCTTGACGATATCCGCTACAACCTCAATGTCAGCGGTACCAGTTCCCTGAAGAAGGCCGAGCTGATTGAGCGCCTGGTCCCCGAAATCACCGCTTTTGCTCGCCGCTGGCTGCCCTCTGCGCTGGTGGAGCAGCGCCAGTGCTTCGAGCACCTGCTGGAGCAGGGGGGCCTTTCCACGGAACTCAGGGATGATGACCTGCGCCTTGATTACCTGCGCGGCATCGGCCTTCTGGCCTGCGGCGTGGAGAAGGAATCTGAGAAGCTGGCCTGGTATCTGCCGACAGAACTGCAGGAGGAGATAAAGAAGATCAGCGGCGGCGCTTACAACTCCATGACGGAGCTCAATACGGAAATGGCCCGCCTGGCTGCCGGCCTCCTGTTCTACTACGGCTATCTGAATTTCGAGCAGCTCTACGAAATGGTACTGGGATACCTTGACCAGGCTGCCGCCGCCGAGGTGACTTTCCAGGATTTCGTGGGCGTCATGCTGAACGCCTCCTGCTGGCTGCCCCAGATTGATGCCCTGCCCCAGGGCATGCGCTACTATGCTCTGCTGGATGCGGAGAAGCTGGAGGACGAGCAGCACGCCAGGGAGGCCCTGGGCTTTGCGCCTCTCACCTATGACAAGGTCTATGAGGCGGGGGAGGAGAACTACATCGAGTCCACTGACGAGTACCGTGCCTTTGCCCAGTATCTGATGAAGGAATTCAAGCTGCAGGTCCTGCAGGCCGCTGATATTGTAGGGGAGATTTACATTCTCCTGCAGAACGGCGGGGATCTCAATGAGGCTGCCGCTTACCTCTCCAGCCTGGGGCTGATGAAAGATGAGGAAAAGTCGAAAGCCCTTTTCATGCTGATTGCAGCTTTCAACAACAGCACTCGCATGTGGCTGCTCAAGGGCTACACGCCAGATGAGCTCAGCGCCAATGAAGACGGTGCAAGGAATATGGGCAAGGTAATTCCCTTTGGCCGCCACGAGCAGAAAGCGGGCCGCAATGACCCCTGTCCCTGCGGCAGCGGCAAGAAGTACAAGAAGTGCTGCCTGAAAAAGGATGAGGCTCAGCTGAAATAAATCTCTTGCATTTCTCCGTCCTTCATGCTAAAATAGCAAGGTACTGAAATTTCGAGGGGGGTGAATCGTTTGCCGAATATCAAAGCATCTATCCTTAGTGTTAAGACTGACGCGAAGCGCCATGCTAAGAACGCTGCTGAGAAGTCCCGTGTCCGCACGGCTTCCCGCAAAGTGCTCGACGCTGTTGAGGCTGGTAACGCTGAAGAAGCGAAATCCCTCCTTACGGTTGCTTGCAAGACTATCGACCAGGCTGCTGCTAACCATGTGTATCACAAGAACGCTGCCAGCCGCAAGAAGTCCCGCCTTGCCCGCAAGGTCAACGCTATGGCAAAGTAATTCTCGCGATTACGATACAATGGAGCCGCCTGTGCTTTTCGCATAGGTGGCTTTTGTAATATTGAAAGGAAAATGTGAATGGAAAGCAAGCATATCCGCAACTTTTCTATCATTGCCCATATCGACCACGGCAAATCCACCATTGCCGACCGCCTCATAGAGTACACGGGCACCCTCTCCCAGCGTGAGATGGAGGCCCAGGTGCTGGACAATATGGACCTGGAGCGTGAGCGCGGCATCACCATCAAGGCACAGACGGTGCGCCTGGACTATCGTGGCAAGGATGGGGAGATGTACCAGCTGAACCTCATCGACACTCCGGGCCATGTGGACTTCACCTACGAAGTTTCCCGTTCCCTGGCTGCCTGCGAAGGGGCGCTTCTGGTGGTGGACGCTGCCCAGGGGGTAGAGGCTCAGACTCTGGCCAATGTCTATATGGCTCTGGAGCATGATCTGGAAATCATCCCCGTCATCAACAAGATAGACCTGCCCAGCGCCGAGCCTGACCGGGTGAAGCAGGAAATCGAGGATACCATCGGCCTGGATACGGAAAATGCCATTCTGGCTTCTGCCAAGGCCGGCATCGGCATAGAGGAAATCCTGGATGCGGTGGTGGAGCATATCCCTGCCCCCGAGGGGGAGGAGGCTGCGCCCCTGCAGGCCCTGATTTTTGACTCCTACTTCGATTCCTACAAGGGCGCCATCGCCCATATCCGGGTGAAGCAGGGCTATATCAAGCGGGGCATGAAGCTGAAGATGATGGCTACCGGCAAGGTCTTCGAGGTGACGGATGTGGGCTGCTTCAAGCCCCAGCCCGTGGAACTGGGGGAGCTTCATGCCGGGGAAGTGGGCTTCGTGGCAGGTTCTCTGAAAGATGTGCGTGATGTGCGGGTGGGCGATACCATCACCACCGCAGAAAGAGGGGCCAAGGAGCCTCTGCCGGGCTACCGCGGCGTCACCCCCATGGTGTACTGCGGCCTTTATCCTGTGGAAAGCTCCGACTACGACAACCTCAAGGACGCGCTGGAAAAACTGCAGCTGAACGATGCTGCCCTGGTCTTTGAGCCGGAGACTTCTGTGGCCTTGGGCTTCGGCTTCCGCTGCGGCTTCCTGGGACTTCTGCACATGGATGTCATCCAGGAGCGCCTGGAGCGTGAGTACAAGCTGAAGCTTATCATCACCGCGCCTTCCGTTATTTACCATGTGTACAAGACCAACGGGGAAATGGTGAAGGTCAGCAACCCGGCAGAGCTGCCGCCCCAGACGGAGATCGAGCACATGGAGGAACCCTATGTGAAGGCCACGGTCATCGTGCCCAATGATTTCGTAGGGGCTGTCATGGAGATTTCCCAGGACAAGCGGGGCGAGTTCAAGACCATGGACTATCTGGATACCAACCGGGTGCTCATCACCTACCACATCCCCCTGAACGAAATCATCTACGACTACTTCGACAGGCTGAAGTCCGCCACCCGCGGCTATGCTTCTCTGGATTATGAGCTGGCAGACTACCAGACTTCCAAGCTGGTGAAGGTGGATATCCTGCTGAACGGCGATGCCGTGGATGCCCTGTCTACCATCGTCCACAAGGACAGAGCCGCCAGCCGTGGCCGCCAGCTGGCTTCCAAGCTGAAGGAAATCATTCCCCAGCAGATGTTCGAGATTCCCATCCAGGCAGCCATCGGCAGCAAGGTCATCGCCCGCGAGAATGTACGCGCCCGCCGCAAGGATGTGCTGGCCAAGTGCTACGGCGGCGATATCTCCCGCAAGAGGAAACTGCTGGAGAAGCAGAAGGAAGGCAAGAAGCGCATGAAGGCCGTAGGCTCCGTGGAGGTGCCGCAGGAGGCATTTATGGCCATACTTAAAATCGACTAAGGCAGGTAAATAGATATGCAATGGGGAGCTTATGTGCACATCCCTTTCTGTCGCAGGAAGTGCAATTACTGTGACTTTGCCTCCTATGGGGGCAGGGAAGAAGCCAGGGAGGCTTATGTGGATGCCCTGGGGGTAGAGACCCTGGTGCGGGGACAGGAAATGGTGCTGAAGCATGGCAGGCCCGCCACCCTTTATCTGGGGGGCGGTACGCCCTCGGCTCTGAGCCTTGACCAGATGGGCACCCTGATGGCTTTGATGAAAAGCGTCTTCGGGGAGCCGGAGGAATTCACCATTGAGGTAAATCCAGGCACCGTGGACGAGGCGTATTTGCAAAAGCTAAGAGAATGGGGAGCCAACCGTCTGAGCATAGGTGTCCAGAGCTTTGAGGATAATATTCTCAAAACCCTGGGCCGCATCCACACGGCAGCGCAGGCAGAGGAAACTGTGAAGCTGGCAAGGGAAGCGGGCTTTGAAAATCTCAGCCTGGACCTCATGTACGGACTGCCGGGGCAGACCATGGCTATCATGCAGGAAAGCGTGGCCAAGGCCCTTTCCCTGCAGCCGGAGCACATCTCCATCTACGGCCTGCAGGTGGAGGAGGGAACACCCTTCTTCAAGCTCCAGCAGGAGGGAAAGCTGAACCTGCCCCAGGATGAGCTGACAGATGAGATGTACGACTACATCACGGAATATTTGCCGGAGCAGGGCTATCGCCGCTATGAGATTTCCAACTTTGCAAGGCCCGGCAAAGAAAGCCGCCACAACCTCAGCTACTGGCAGGACGTGCCCTATCTGGGGCTGGGCTCTGCTGCTCACTCCTACCTTGATGGCATGCGCCTGGAGAATGTGGCAGATCTTGATGAGTACATCAATACCATCAAGTCCGGCAGCCTGCCCCTGCGCTCAGAGGAAGACCCCAGCCAGCAGCACCATATGGAGGAGTTCGCCTTCTTGGCCCTGCGCACAGCAAAGGGCATTGACAAGAAGAAGTTCAAGGACACCTTCGGCAAAGACCTGCGCTCCGTCTACGGCAAGAAAATCAACCGCCTGGTGCGGCAGGGCCTCTTGCAGGAGAACAAGAAGTCTGTTTCCCTCACCAAGGCAGGGGCCAAGGTAGGCAATCAGGTTTTCGCAGAGTTCCTGCTTTCTTAAAAAAGCATTTAAGTTTTCTATCTGAAATGACGATAACAACAGTAACATGGATGTGTTTTTCAGGAGGTGGAGCCTATGGGGGACAATTACATGAGCATTGCTGCCATGTCCGTGGGCATGCATCAGCAGCAGGCCACGCAGGATCTTGGCACCGCAGTGCTGAAGAAGGCTATGGAGACGGTCGAGGGTGGCACGGAGCAGCTCTTGAACGAACTCAGCTCAGACCCGAATCTGGGCGCAAATGTAGACATACTGGCGTGAGTCCAAAAAGGCGGGAGCAGCGATGCTCCCGCCTGAACCATTTTATTGAAGGGGAAAGGGAATTGTGATAAAATTTAGGCAAGAGAAGCGGATCGGAGGGCTGAGGGATGGAGGAGCAGGAAAGCAGTGAGGCAAGGTATCTGGAATTGATACCGAAACTTCGGCTGATGGACGATGATTTTTTGAAAGCGTGCATGCAGGACAATAAGCCCGGAGTTCAGCTGATACTGAGGATTGTACTGAGGAACAAGGGCCTGGTAGTGACGCGGGTTGTCACTCAGAAGGAAATGAAGAATCTGGTAGGACACAGCCTGGAACTGGATGTCTATGCTGAGGATGAGGAAGGCAGGCATATCAATGCAGAGATACAGCGCAAAGATATGCCGGGGCGGTGCCGGAACGGGCTGTGTATCACAGTAGCATGCTGGATGCAAACAGTCTGCCTGCTGGGGAGAAAAACTTCCAGAAGAAGGCTGAAACCTACATGATCATGATTACAGAGAATGATGTGCTGGGAGGCGGATTGCCCATCTATCACATAGAGCGGACGGTGTTGGAGATGTACAATAAGGCTTTTGGTGGCAAGTCGCATATCGTCTATTTGAATGGGGCTTACGAGGGTGATGAGGATACAGAGTTGAGATGGCTGATACATGATTTCCTCTGCACCGACCCTAATGACATGCACTTCCCGGAACTGGCAGAGCGTGCGAGGTATTTCAAAGAGGACAGTGAGGGGGTTAAGGCTATGTGCAAGATAATGGAGGACATAAAGAACGAGGGTCGTGCTGAGGGGCGTGCAGAGGGGCGTGCTGAGGGACGGAATGAAATTATGGCGAAGATGTTCAGAAAAGGCTACTCTAATGAGCAGATAGCTGATTTAGCAGATAAGACTTTGGCTGAGGTAGAGCAGCTTCGCGCACAACTTTGTCTCTGATTTGGTAGATGAACTAGGTATTGCAGCATGAGCTGTATAAGAAATACGGCAATGCCTGATGATGCGGAGGGTGTGTCTTGTGGAGGCGTACAGCAGGCTTTGGTATAGCAGTAGCCTTTTGGGGCCGTGGCATAGAGGGGCCGGGGATGGCTCCTGGCCTTGAAGGATTTATACAGTAGATACTGCTGAGGAGGTAGCCCTCACGGTGAGGGTGAAGGTTTGAATCGCATAATGCAGTGAAGCAGGCGGGAGCGCATAGGCTCCCGCCTGAAGTATTTTATTGAAGAGGGAGGGGAATTGTGGTAAAATTTAGGCAAGAAAGTCAGGCTGGGGGATGATGAATTGGCGAAGAGGAAGCGCAAGGGCAGGAGCAAGCAGAAAGCTCATGGGGCGCGGAATCATAAGGACAGACTGTTCTGCGACATTTTTTCCATCAAGGAGAATGCGTTGTCTCTGTTCAATGCGACGAATGATACAGATTACACGGATGCAGATGCGCTTGAGGTATACACGCTCAAGGAAGTGGTCTACATTGGCATGCATAATGACCTGGCGATGTGCGTGCATGGATTCATGGATCTGTTCGAGCAGCAGAGCACCAAGTCGGCCAATATGCCTCTGAGGGAGTTTCTATACAGTGCGGACATTTACGACAAATGGCTGGTTCGCAACAAGAAAAATCTATTTGGCACAAAGCTGGTGAAGATACCTGCCCCCAAGTGCTTTGAGTTGTACAATGGTCAGGAAGAAGAAGAGGAAGTGACGGTGAAGCATCTGTCTGATGCTTTCGAGCACCCTGCGCCAGGGTACGAGTGGATGGTGCATGTCATCAATGTCAATGCTGGGCACAACAGGAAGATTATGTACAAATGCATGCCTTTGAAGGCTTATGCTACATTTGTGCAGAGGGTACGGGACAACAAAGAGGCAGGCATGGATTTGGATACGGCCATAAAGGAAGCCGTGGATTATTGCATAGAGCATAATCTGCTGGCAGATTATTTTGCAGAGAACCGGGGGAGAGTGGTAAAAATGATGCGTACGGAGTATGCTGCTAAGATATATATGAAATCCTTAAAAGAAGAAGGGGTAGAAGAAGGCGTGAAGAAGGGAGAAGGGCGATTGTCCCGTCTTATGGCCTATTTACTGAAGAATGGCAAGAATGATGAGGCTATGGCAGCTACGGAGAGTGAGGCTTTGCGGCATGAGCTGTATGAGAAATACGGCATCGCCTGAGGGCTGGGGGATGGAGAGTGTCCTGTCAGAACGTACAATGCCTTGTGTTATAACGACATAGCTCGTAAGAGGGGGCGCTGGAGAGGTTTTTATGAAATTTTTCTGGAGACCCCCTATTTTGTGCTTAAGAAAACGTGGACTTCATAGAATATACTACATAGAGAATGTTGGCTTCCTGTGGGGAGGCCGTGACATAGGGGGACGGGGTTGGCTCCTGGTTTGAGGAATTGGAATTGTTGTATTGGACACCGCCGAGGAGGCGGCCCTCATGGTGAGGGTGAAGGTTTGAATCGCATAATGCAGTGAAGCAGGCGGGAGCGCATAGGCTCCCGCCTGAAGTATTTTATTGAAGGGGAAGGGG
>CACZHK010000035.1 GCA_902780915.1 Pseudoselenomonas ruminantium
TTATAAGGGGTGGTGCCCATGTTTTTTCTGTAAACGGGTAAATTCTTATTTTCGAAAATACATGTAAATTAAACCATCGAGTTTTTCAACACGCCCTAGCCTCAGTCAGACGGTGCAGAATCGGATGCAGCTTCTGAGGGTGGGCGTTCTCGGCCATGTTCATGGATACATATGTGGGTTTCAGCTTGGATAAGAGCCTATTTTTGATAGCCATAGGTATCACCCTCTCAGATAGACTTCACAATTTCCTTGTAAAATTGTATTAAAGAAAACTCGCATTTCATATTGCTTTAAACATCCCTAAAGCAATATTCAACACGATATGCTATATCTTTTATATTTTCCTCTAACTCTATTATTACAGCACCATTGTTATTTGCAAAACGCAAAGTATTAGAAAACAAAAATCTATACTCTTCCTGCCATTCGTATTCTTTGTTTTTTATAAAACCTGCCATACTATGGTCGTTTTTTAGAAGATTATTTTCCATCTCATTTGGATCAGTTTTATCTAAAACATATTCACAAGCATGGTTCATCATGCTCATAGGAATATACTTAGTTGAAAGTGATTTATTTGTCCTTATTATAAATTCATCTGGTTTCAAAATCACTATGCAGTCTAGTTCGTTTTCTGTTGTTCCAGAAAAATTTCTGAACTTTTCTTTAGCCAGTTCAGTTAATTTATAATGTCCACCACCACTATCAAACACATACAATGGTGCTAAATTAAACATACAAAACAAGCAATTATCCTCACCATTTAATTCAATCTTCATAGCCTTAGTCTTGTCATTATAATCAGGATAATACCACGCTATCCCTTCCAATCGATCTTCTTGTCCTCCAGCATCTTTAAGATTCCTAAAATAATCTATAGAATTACAATATAATCTTCCATCCATTATGTCAGCAGAAAATTCGTGTTTTACAAATTTTATCAAAAAACTGTTTTGTATGTCTGTGTGTGACATTTTAAGAACCTCCTAACAAGCAATCGCTTATAACTTTTCCCTCTCAAATAGAATTCTGCTTCATGGATTTCCCGCTTCTGCAGGTTGGGTGCATACTGTCCAACGATTACTTTTAGTTATGCACCCAAATGCACCCATTTGCACCCACCTTAGGATGCCATTGAAATTATTTTCCCCTTACTTGATACAATTCTCTGCTTACGCGCAAATTGCAAATCTGGGAAAATCTCCAAAGCCCCCTTATTTTAAGGGGTTTCGGACATGCATCCAAAAATCCGAATTGTATCGAATTGCGGTTAAATTGATTGCAATCATCATAGGGGTAGTGAAAAAAAATCACATCAGGATGCATGGCCTTCAAATCCACTTCCTGCCAATCCAAAGTAGGCACATCCTTAGGGAACAAATCCCTCTCGCAGTGCCACTCTTTAGCAGTTCCATCCGGATTCCTGTCGCAGTAAGGGATAGGTATCACATAAGCCAGGCAGTTATCTTTATCCTCATAAGCTGCCCGCCATACGCTCTCCAGGCTGTCCCACATGCTGGCTTTATACGGCAAAAAGACCATTTCTTTCTTGAAATGGTCTTCCTTTCCGATTTCTGTTACCATGTGCTGCAGCAGATCCTTGCAAAGGCTGACAACTTCCCCTGCCTCGCTCCCTGCTTCGCCGGAAAGGATTTGTTTGACGGCCATGATAAGGCCATCAAAAATTTCGCCGTATTTGGCGTAGGCGTTGCCCTTCAGGCCGCGTCGGCAAAGCTCCCTGGCTTCTTCCAGATTGTGAAGCACCGGGCGCAGCTTCTGGGGATGGGCGGCTGCTGCCGCAGTTGTGGTCATATATGTGAATTTCAACTTGGATAAAAGTCTGCTTTTTATAGCCAATGGGATTCACTCCCTGTCACAGTCAAATAGAATCTGCATTCTTCCTTACTAAAATTATCATACGGATTAGCTTGGCGCTTCTGCGCCTGCCGCTGCCTTTGGCAGCTGCTTCGCTCCGCATAAAGCTGCGGTCTTGGCATACAAGAAGGGTTGCCCCCAGATAATGCCGTGTTGTGCTTTGCAATGAAAATGCATATACATGAAATGCCCGCCCTGCGGTGCAGCTAAGGCTGCTGAAAAGATGCAGTGCATCCTTTATCCCCAGATAAGGCATAGTCTGTCAATATCAAATGGTGCCCTTGGACATTCTCTCGATGTTCCTAGCAGTATTTTGAGCGATGGTAGCGGCGTAGCCGCAATTTTCGCAGTGAAAATCCTGCTTTTCCCTGATTCCCTCACTGCCGCAGGCTGAACATGTGCTGCCTGTGCCTTTGGGATTTATGGCCACGAACTCGATGCCGTAAAGCCTGCATTTTTCCTCCAGCCGCCTGCGTATATAACTGCCAAAGCTTCTGGCCAGCCTGCGGTTTGCCTGAGGGGAATAATGCCTGGTGCGAGGTTTCACTATGAGCTTGGTAATGACAATCCGCTTGGGCTTTTCCGCTTCTATCATACGGTTCAGTTCCGCATTGATGAAGTTCTGAGTTCTGTCCCTTGCCCGCTGCTTCTGTCTGTCGTATTTCTTTTTGCCGAGATTGCTTGCCCTGATGCGCTCCGCTTTGGCCATATCTCCTGCCTTCAGGCTGTCAAGCCTGGAGCGCACAGCTCTGCTTCTTGCCTGATTTTTGGCGTTGAGGCGTTCCGTTTCCGGGCTTACCAGGCGATCCAGTCCTGCACCGTAAACATGGCCGTTGGATAGCGTCACGGCATCTTGATAGCCAATGTAAGCATAAACAGAAGCACTTCCGCTTATGTCCTTTGCTTCCGACTCCCTGTATAAATACAGATTCGCCTCTCCATCTCCCAGGCGCACACATATCTGGTGCGAAGATACCTGCCCGTCCTTCAGCGGCAGGAAGACTCTCCTGCGCTTGATGCGGCTCACCAGATAGATGCCTCCGTCCTTGTAGCAGTAGCCAGCGGGCGTGACCCGGAAATAATCAGCCTTGCGAACCGCAGGCTTCATATGGCACTGCCTGACCAGACGGCAAAGGAGATTGTTCAGCCGCCCTGTTTCTACGGAAATTCCTTCCATATTCTGCGGCATTTCGTATTTTCTCCTGTTCAGCACAGCGGCAAACACCGTATCAATCCTGAGCACCGTGCGCAGATACTTGAGCTCATCAGCCGTGAGCCGGTCACGACCGGAAATGGCTTCCCGCACTTTGTTCTTTACCGTCCCCCACATGCTCTTTATGTCTGTCACCGCTTCCATGACAGCCAGCTCATAATAGGCCGACGGCAGATCCAGCTGGGAACGCAGGCCGCAGGAACGCATTTCACTGAGGATATTGTAGACCGGGGTAAGATGATTGAGGCTGCGTATGCCCCCATATCTTTCATAAGTTGCAGCCCTGACCTTGGCATAATCTTCGGCAATGCCTCGCAAAAAAGCCATGGTATCTGCTGGTAGTGGCCTGCTGTGCTGGCATATTGTCTTGATGATGGTCGCATCTGCCATGCCTTTTCCCGCCCCTGCCCAAAGTGTGCCAATACGCAATTTTGCCAATGGGCACAATTGTCTCTTTAGCATTTCCTGCTTAAATTGTGCAAATTTATGCCTAAATATACAGCAACTTGCCCTCAGTACTCAAATTATAACACAGATGCCCCCCCCCGCAAGACAAAATTTGTTTTTTCTGAACATTTCTCGCATCTGTATAATTATGCATCTCTCCCTTTCCCAAAAAATCTCAGTTCTCTCACCGACCTTCTTGCTGCCCCCCCCTCATCAGCCACCTTGCAATAGCAAAAAAAATACTGCCCGCAGGCAGTAAAGATTCAGCAAGCTGAAATCAATGCGATAAAAAAGACTTGGCTTTTCCCATATACCTGGCCAAAGGAACAGCCGCCGCGCAGAAAGCCAGGATATTCACTGCACCCTCAAGCAAGAGCCCCGGCAGAGAAGCCAGGCCTGCTGCCAGGCTGTCATAAAGGAAGGCACCGAACAAAGCGTAAGCTGCGGCCATCACCAGGCAGGCAGCAACAAGGGCCGCATAAGTGCGCAGGGAACGAAGGCTGCCCATTTCCCCCTCACGGCTGAGCTTGATGAAAGTCATGGCCATGGCCCACTTGATGATGAGCGTCGGCCCCATCCACAGGGCAAAGCCTCCCAAAAAATCAGCCAGCATGGAACCAAGGCAGCCTGCCAGAATGCCCTCACGCTTCCCCACCAGGCAGATGATCAGGAAAATCCCCGCATCCCCCAGATGGGCATACCCCAAGGGAATGGGAATCTTCGGCAAAAAGGTCAGCAGGAATACCACCGCTGTCATAGCCGCCGCCAGAGTCAGTTCCCTGGCAGACAGACGGGACTCATCAAATCTCAAGCTGCTCATGTCAATAACCCCCTTAACCAGTATGTAAATGCGAAACATGAGCATATTATACATATTTATGCTCATATAGGCAAGAAAAAAATACTTATGGACAAAAAAAACACGGCCCTGAAGGATTTGCTCCTCCAGGGCCGCTTCCCATATGAAAACTTACTTGTAGTACCTGACCCCGGCTTCAAAGAGCTGCTGGTCCTTGGCTCCCGGCACATTCAAGGCTACACTTTCGCCGATGCGTTCGGAGTGGCCCATCTTGCCCAGGACGCGGCCATCGGGGCTGGTGATGCCTTCGATGGCGTTGACAGAGCCATTGGGGTTGTAGGGCATATCCAGGGTGGGATTGCCGAATTCATCCACATACTGGGTAGCGATCTGCCCCCGCACCCGCAGCTTGGCTACCACTTCCTGATCTGCCACGAAGCGTCCCTCGCCGTGGGAAATGGCAATGGTATGCACATCGCCCACCTGCACATTGTTGAACCAGGGAGAGAGATTGGACGCCACTCTGGTCTTCACCATGCAGGACATATGGCGGCCAATGCTGTTGTGGGTGAGGGTGGGCGAACTGTCGGAAAGGTCGCGGATCTCGCCGTAGGGCACCAGGCCAAGCTTGATGAGGGCCTGGAAGCCGTTGCAGATGCCCAGCATCAGTCCGTCCCGCTGCCGCAGGAGCTTCATGATTTCTTCCTGGATGCGGGGATTGCGGAACATGGCGGCAATGAACTTGCCGGAGCCGTCCGGCTCGTCGCCGCCGCTGAAGCCGCCGGGCAGCATGACGATCTGGGCCTTCTTGATGCCGCGGACGATGGCCTCCACCGTCTCAGCCGTGGCCTGGGGCGTGAGGTTCCTCACCACCAGGGTCTGGGGATCCCCCCCTGCCCTCTCCCAGGCGCGGGCAGTGTCATACTCGCAGTTGGTGCCGGGGAACACGGGAATGAAAATCTTCGGCTTGGCCACCTTGGTATCGCCGCCGGTAAGGGGCGTGCCCTTGGTGTAAGGCACATAGGTGGCCTTTTCCTTGAAGAGGGATTTCGCCCGGGCCTGGGTGGGGAAAATCTTCTCCAGCGGCTCCGTGTAGGCCTCCTCGGCCTCGGAGAGCATGACTACCGTCTCTCCGAAGACCATGCTGGGGCCGCCGGTGGTCCTGCCCAGCTCGAAGAAGCCGGTGCCGGCCAAAAGCTCTTCCACCTGCACCATTTCCGGCACCTCCAGAAGGATGGAGCCATACATGGGCCTAAAAAGGTCTTCCCTGGAAAGGGGCCAGGTTTCCATATTGAAAGCAAAGCCGATGCCGTTGCCCAGGCACATCTTGGTGACGGCGGCGGCAATGCCCCCTACCCCCACGCTCTGGGCCGCAAAGACTTTGTGGTCTTCCGTCAGCTGGCTGATCTTAGCAAAGTTGTCCTTCAGCCGGTCAAAGTCCGGCAAATCCTGCTCATCCAGCGGGCAGGGCACCAGATAGACCTTGTCATCCACATATTTGAATTCGGGGGAAACAGCCTGGTCGGCGGGGAACACATCCACCGCAAAGGCGGCCAGCGTAGGCGGCACGCAGATTTCCTCCCCGTCCTTGCTGGTGAAGGTGCCGGACATGGAGTCCTTGCCGCCGATGGCAGGTATAGCCAATTCATGCTGGGCATAGAGGGCACCCAACAGGGCAGAGAAGGGCTTGCCCCACTTCTCCGGAGCCTTGCCCAGGCTCTCGAAATACTCCTGGAAGGTCAGGCGGATGCGATCAGCCCGCCCCCCCAGAGCCACCATCTTGGCGGCAGATTCCACCACGGCGTAGAGGGCGCCGTGGAAGGGGCTCCAGCTCATCAGGTCGGGATTGAGGCCAAAAGTCATGGCCGTGGCAGTCTTGGTCTCCGCCCCCAATACAGGCAGCTTGGCCACCATGCCCTCAGCAGGAGTCAGCTGCTTCTTGCCGCCAAAGGGCATGAGGACAGTGTTGCCGCCGATGGTGGAGTCAAAACGCTCTGCCAGCCCCTTCTGGCTGCAGACATTGAGAGAGCCGAGATTGGCGAGCCAGGCGGCCTCCAGATTCTCCCCTGCCTCCTTCACCTCTGCAGGAACTTCCCGCAAGTAGCGATGGCCGCTGTCGGGCTGAGCCACCCTGGCATTGACATGCTGGCGCACCCCATTGGTGTCCAGGAAAGCCCTGTTCATCTGCACGATGGGCTTGCCCCGCCACTTCATGATGAGGCGGGGTTCTTCCGTCACCACCGCCACAGGCACAGCTTCCAGATTTTCCTCATCGGCAAACTGCCTGAAAGCTGCCACATTCTCTGCTGCCAGTACCACAGCCATGCGCTCCTGGGACTCGGAAATGGCCAGCTCTGTGCCATCAAGGCCCGCATACTTTTTCTTCACCGCGTCCAGGTCGATGATCAGGCCATCAGCCAGCTCGCCGATGGCCACCGCCACGCCGCCTGCGCCGAAGTCGTTGCAGCGCTTGATGAGGCGGCTGACCTGGGGATTGCGGAAGAGGCGCTGGATCTTGCGTTCCGTGGGGGGATTGCCCTTCTGCACCTCTGCCCCGCAAGTGGTCAGCGAAGCTGCCGTATGCTCCTTGGAGGAGCCAGTGGCACCGCCGCAGCCATCACGGCCAGTGCGCCCCCCCACCAGCACTATCACATCACCTGCAGCAGGACGCTCGCGGATGACATTTACCTTGGGAGCAGCAGCAATGACGGCGCCGATTTCCATGCGCTTGGCCATATAGCCTGGGTGGTAAACCTCCCGCACCTGTCCCGTGGCCAGGCCCACCTGATTGCCGTAGGCGCTGTAGCCTGCGGCTGCCCCCAGGGTAATCTTCTTCTGGGGGAGCTTGCCGGGCATGGTATCCATGAAGGCCGCGCGAGGGTCAGCGGCGCCAGTGACACGCATGGCCTGATAGACATAAGAACGGCCGGAGAGAGGATCCCGGATCGCACCGCCCAGGCAGGTAGCCGCACCGCCGAAGGGCTCGATTTCCGTGGGGTGGTTGTGAGTCTCATTCTTGAACATCACCAGCCAGTCTTCCTGCTCGCCCCCCACATCCGCCTTCACCACGATGCTGCAAGCGTTGATTTCCTCGGACTGGTCAAGGTCATCCAGCTTGCCTGCCCGGCGCAGGGCCTTCATGCCGATGACCGCCAGATCCATGAGGGTCACGGGACGCTCCTCATTTCTGTAAATGTCCGTCCTGTCCTGCTGGTAGAGGCCGTAGGCCCTTTCCAAGGCAGGACTGAAATAGCCCTGCTCGATCTCTATCTCGTCAATGGCAGTGGTGAAAGTAGTGTGGCGGCAGTGGTCAGACCAATAAGTGTCGATGACCCGCAGCTCCGTCAGCGTCGGATTGCGGATTTCCTGCTCGAAGAAATACTTCTGGCAGAAAGCCAGGTCCTCCAGGCTCATGGCAAAGCCGCGCTCCCGATGGAACTCTGCCAGTTCCTGCAAGCTGAGGCTGCCGAAGCCCTCCAGTACTTCCACGTCCTCGGGTTCCTCGTAGTGCTCTGCCAGTGACTCAGGCTTCTCCAGCGAGGCCTCGCGGCACTCCACCTCATTGATGCAATAAGCCTTGATTTTCTCAAAGATCTCCTTGCTCACGCTGCCCACCACCACGATGCAGCGGGCAGTGCGGATCTCAGGGCGCTCCTTCTGGGTCACCAGCTGCACGCACTGGGCGGCAGAGTCGGCGGCCTGGTCATACTGTCCCGGCAGGTATTCGACGGCAAACATCCGTGAATTGGGGAAATTGGGCAGTTTTTCCTCATAGATCACATCCACGGGGGGCTCAGCGAACACCACCGGCAGCACCCGGGCGTATTCTTCATCATCAAGACCCTCAATGTCGTACCGCTGGATAATGCGGACGGCCTTGAGCTGGTCCCTGAGGCCAAAGGTTTCCTTGAGGTCGCTGCAGAGCTGCTGGGCAGGAATATCGAAATACCCCTGTCTTTTTTCCACGAAAAGTCTTCTTACCGTCATGAGTGCCTGTTTCCTCCAAACCATCATACACAAGTGACACGGCAATAAAATTCATATATAGAAATAGGCATGGCAGATGCGCTCCGCCATGCCTATATTCCATCACAAAAGATCCACAGATACCTTCACCACTGCCTTGACAACCTCCATGGGCTTATCCACTGCACACTGGGGAGAGTGGACATCATCCGGATAGAGCACAGCAAAACAGCCCGGCTTGAGCAGGATATCGCTCTCCGGTATCAGGCACTTATAGAAGGTGATGTCCCTCTCCTCATCGTAGGGCACCGTCACCTCCAGGTCAGGACTGAAGGGGCACCAGCCCACATACTCCTCCCCTGCGGCCAGATACTGGATATCCACATATTTCTTATGAGTCTCAGGATAGCAATCCTCCGGCAGCTTGGTCACATACCGCTGCAGGTTCACAAAGCAGTCCTCGCCCTCAATGAGATACTTGCCGTCTTCCATCTTGGTCAAATCATGGGTGCGCAGATACTCCAAAGCCTTCATAATGGCCTGGGGAAAGACCACATGACCCTTATCAAATGTATCTATACTGCCGATAACCATATCTGACTGCCTCCAAAACACAATTTAAGAAAACCCTCTAAGTGACTTTCTCTAAACAGTATTTTAGCTGAAAGCGCCCCAATTGGCAAGGAGACCTCCTAATATTTTCGCAAAAGGACACGAGTCCCCTTCCCCCCCTCTAAATGCCTTGCCAGATTCGAGGGCTTTATGCTAAGATAGGCACTAGTGATTGTATACTTTACATAAGGAGGTTCCTTTATGCGAGAACTGTTGGAACTCCTGGAACATGATGCCCGCCGCCCCGTCAGCGAGCTGGCTTCCATGCTCCAGCGCAGCGAGTACGAAGTGGAGAAGAACATCAAGGATCTGGAAAAGAACAAAATCATCCTTTCCTATAACACCCTCATCAACTGGGAGAAATTCGGGGACGACACGGTGACCGCCGTCATCGAGATCAACCTGACCCCTCAGCGGGAAGTGGGCTTTGATGCCATCGCCGAGCGCATCTACCGCTTCGACGAAGTGCGCACCGTGTACCTGATGAGCGGCAGCTTCGACCTGCTGGTCATCATCGAGGGCAAATCCCTGAAGGACGTGGCCAACTTCGTGGCCACCCGCCTGTCCACCATCGAGGGGGTCACTGCCACCCGCAGCCATTTCATGCTGAAGCCCTACAAGAAGGACGGGGTCATCATCAATGACGAGGAACGTGACCGCAGATTGGTGGTGTCCCCATGATCGAGAAGCAAAGCGACTGGCAGGAACGCCTCTCCCCTGGCGTGAACGCCATTGCTCCCTCTGGCATCCGCAAGTTCTTCGACATCGCCGCCCAGATGGAGGATGTGATCTCCCTGGGTGTGGGCGAGCCGGACTTCGTGACCCCCTGGTCCATCCGGGAGTCCTGCGTCTATGGCCTGGAGCAGGGCTACACCTCCTACACCGCCAACCGGGGCATGCCCGAGCTGCGGCAGGAGATAGCCGCCCTCTACCAGCGCCGCTATGACACCAGCTACGACTGGGATACGGATATCCTGGTCACCGTAGGCGTCAGCGAGGCCCTGGACATCGCCATGCGGGCTGTCCTGGCTCCCGGGGACGAAGTGCTGATCCCCGAGCCCTGCTATGTGTCCTATCAGGCCTGCACCATCCTGGCAGGCGGCGTACCCGTGGCTGTGCCCGCCAAGCCGGAGAACGACTTCCGCATCACGGCGGCAGAGCTGGAAGAGCACGTCACAGCCAAGACTAAAGTGCTGCTCATCGGCTACCCCAACAACCCCACAGGGGCTATCATGACCAAAAAAGACCTGCTGGCCGTGGCAGACTTTGCCGAGAAGCATGACCTCATCGTCATTTCCGATGAAATCTACGGCGACCTGACCTACGGCGAGGAGGAACACATCTGCTTCTCCTCCCTGCCGGGCATGCAGGAGCGCACTATCCTGCTGAACGGCTTCTCCAAGGCCTACGCCATGACCGGCTGGCGCATCGGCTATGCCATGGGCAACAAGGCCATCATCGCCGCCATGACCAAGATACACCAGTACACCATGCTCTGCGCCCCCATCACCGCCCAGGTAGCAGCAGTGGAGGCTCTGCGCCACGGTGAGAAGTACATGAAGAAGATGGTGGCCGAGTACGACCGCCGCCGCCGCCTCATCTACGATGGCTTCATCAAGATGGGCCTGGAATGCTTCGAGCCCAAGGGCGCCTTCTACATCTTCCCCAGCATCAGAAGCACCGGCTACACCTCCGACGAGTTCGCCGAAGCCCTGCTGCAAGCCGAGCACGTAGCTCTCGTCCCCGGCAGCGCCTTCGGCGCCTGTGGCGAAGGCCACGTCCGCTGCTCCTACGCCACCTCCATCGACAAGATTTCAGAAGCACTGAACCGCATAGAGAACTTCCTCAAGCATCACAGCAAGTGACTGCAGATACGCAAATACTCGAAAGGGGCATGACCCTTTCGAGTATTTTTATGTCTGCAGGGAAGGAATTCACCTGCCTCTCAGCGAAGAATACAAAAATTGGAATTAGTTCGTCAACAAGGAGGAACAGAAGCATGAAGAAGAACATGAAACTCTTTATTGTGCTCAAGGTAGAGTACGGGGCAGGCGAGGAGAACGCCTTCTCGGAAGTTCTCCAGATCACCTCCAGCAAAAGCACTGCTGAAACCTTCAAGGCCCACTATGAGGAACAGTTCGCCGACGAGATCCACAATGCCCACAACAAACGCTGGGTATCCATCCGCATGCACCAGGCCCTGATACAGATTGATGACGAGATTGTTGCACCTGACTGGTTCATCCGCTTCCTGGACGGCAAGACCCTGAAGGAGCATTTCTGAATCTTGCTCCCTCTTGCCAAAAACTTTTTGCAAATAAAGCTTGCTTTTCTCTTCCAGCTGTTATATAATATTTATCGTTGTCGGGATGTGGCACAGTTTGGTAGCGCGCATCGTTCGGGACGATGAGGCCGCAGGTTCGAATCCTGTCATCCCGACCATCTTGAGAGTTCAGAGGACGCGAAAGCGTCCTCTTTTTTTGCTGTGCAGACATAAAAATAAGCTGCGAGAAAGCCTTATGCCTTCTCACAGCTTATTTTCTTATATGTTCATTCTCTGTAAGCCAGAGAGTTCTCCTCGCAGAACTCACGGGCAGCTTCCAGCATGGACTGCCGGAAGTGAGCTTCCCAGGCCTTCTGCAAAAGAAGCCGCTTGACCTGATGGCGGAACCTGCTGGCAGCGCCCGCGCCCGTGAGGGACTCCTGCAAGCGCTCCCGCACGCCCTCGCGGGCGTTTTCCGCAAAGGAGAGCATGAATTCCCTTTCCCTCTCGTCCAGCAAGTTTGGCAGTGGCAGGTAGTGCTCCCAGTCTTCCTCTATCTCGAAGACATGAGCCTCCGCTTCTGCCTCATCCAGATCGTCCCGCAGCAGGATGACCTCCCCCTCAGCCAGATCAATATAGCCCTGGCGCACATCAGAGTGCAGGAAGGCTTCTGCCAGCTTGTGCAAATCTATTTCCATGGCTTCACTCTGCATCGAACAGGGGCAGAGCCTCCAAGTAGATGATGTCCTCGCGCTTGGAAGCATCCCCCTCGGCCAGCACGCAGGCCTCGCCGATGACAGTGCCGCCCACCTTGTTCACCAGATTGGTGAGTGCCTTCATGGAGCCGCCGGTGCTGATGACATCGTCCAGGAGCAGCACCTTCCTGCCCTTGATGCGCTCGATATCCGCATCCATGAGGCAGAGCATCTGCTTGCCCTTGGTGGTTATGGACACGTCATCCACCCAGACGGGGTTTTCCATATAAGCCTTGATGGACTTGCGGGCCACCACGAAATAAGGCATGCCCATTTCTTTGGCCAGCTGGGCTGCCAGGGGAATGCCCTTGGTCTCAGCCGTCAGGATGATTTCCGTGTCAGCGGGCACCTTCTTGGCCAGCTCTTTGGCACAGGCATCCACCAGTTCCACATCCCCCAGCATGATGAAGCCGGCGATGGCCAGTTTGTCGGTGACGTTGAGGATGGACAGCTTTCTCTTGCAGCCTGCCACCTCTAAATCATAAAATCTAGTTGCCATATTGCACCTCTCTGTATTCAAGGGCCCAGGGCCCTTAGCTTGCGGGGATAGCCCCGACTTTTGCAACCTTTGTATTTTAGCACTTCTGCTCAGTTTTTGCCAGCAGCAAAATTGCTTCCGGCGCTTTTCTGCTGCTTGGGGCCGCGTTCCTTGGCCACGGAAAGCATGAGCTTGATGCGGTTGAGCTGGTTGACCTCCGAGGAACCTGCATCGCAGTCAATGGCGGTGAGGTTGGCTCCGGGATAGCTGGACCGCAGCTCGTGAAGCACGCCCTTGCCCGTGATATGGTTGGGCAGGCAGCCGAAGGGCTGCAGGCAGATGACATTGGGCACTCCCTCGTCTATGAGCTTCACCATCTCCCCCGTGAGGAACCAGCCCTCCCCCGCCATATTGCCCAGGGACACATGGCGGGAAGCGAGCTTGGCTGTGTCGTAGATGGAGCGCGGGGGCAGGAAGTGCCTGCTCTCAGCCAGGGCCTTCTTCATGGGATGGCGGAAGAACTCCAGCAGGCGGATGAACATCTTGCCAAAAACCTGCTCCTTGTAGGAGCCGGACAGCAATTTCCGCTTGGCGATGGCATCATGGGAGGTATAGAGGAAGAAATCCACGAAGTCGGGCATGACCACCTCGGCTCCCTCATCCATGAGCACCTGCTCGATGTGGTTGTTGGCCACGGGGTGATATTTCACCAGGATCTCGCCGACCACCCCCACCTTGGGCTTCCAAAGGTCCTCGTCAATGGGCAGGTTGTCAAAGTCGCGCACCAGCGCCTTGATGTTCTTCCTGTACTTCCACCAGCTGCCGTGCTGTATTTCCTCCTTGGCACGCTCCAGCCATTTCTTGTAAAGGTCCTTGGTGCTGCCGGCAGCCAGCTCATAGGGCATCATGCGGTTCTTCACATTCATCAGGGCATCGCCGTAGATGGCGGCCTTGATGACATCCACCAGCATTTCCCTGGTGAGCTTGAAGTCGTCCGTCTCATCCGGCAGGCCCATGCAGGCAAAGACCGGCACCTGGGGGAAGCCCGCGTATTTCAGCGCCTCACGCAGCACGCCCAGGTAGTTGGTGGCGCGGCAGGCCCCGCAGGTCTGGAAAAGGACGATGCTGGTGTGCTCCGGGTCGCAAAGGCCGTCCTTGAGGGCGGAAATCAGCTGGCCGATGACCACGATAGCGGGATAGCACATATCGTTGTTCACATACCTGAGGCCCACGTCCGTGGTCTGCTTGTTGGGCATGGGCGGAATCACTACATTGTAGCCGTACTTCCGCAGAGCCGTCTTGATCAGCTCGAAGTGGATAGGGGCCATCTGTGGTGCCAGAATGGTATGGGTGGCCTTGCAGTCCGCCGTGAAGCGGGGACGCTCTATAGGCTTCACTTCCCTGTAGGGCAGCGGTTTCCTGCGGGCCAGCGCTGCCATCAGGGAGCGCAGGCGGATGCGGGCCGCGCCGAGGTTGGACACCTCGTCCAACTTTATCATGGTGTAGATGCGGTCATGGGCTTCCAGGATGTCCTTGGTCTGCCCCGTGGTCAGGGCATCCAGGCCGCAGCCGAAGGAACTGAGCTGGATGAGGGTGAGATTCGGGTGCTCTGCCACGAACTGGGCCGCCCGGTAAAGGCGGGCATGGTAACTCCACTGGTTCACGATGCTGAGCTTCTGAGCCTTGATGGGCAGATGGCAGATGGCATCCTCGGAGAGGATGGGCAGCTTGTAGGACTGGATCATCTCGGCAATGCCGTGGTTGATCTCCGGGTCAACATGGTAGGGACGCCCCACCAGCACGATGGCCTGCTGGCCGGTCTTCTCAATCTGCTCCAGAATGCCGGCGCCGAAGGAGCGCACGTCCTCACGGTAGCGGGCCAGTTCCCTGTAGCCTGCTGCCACCGCCGCCTTGATTTCCTTCCTGGTCAGCCCCTCATGGCTGCCCAGTTCCTCATAGAGCCGTTCTGCCATGCGCTTCTCGTCATCAAGGGGCAGGAAAGGCTGGATGAAATCAATCTGCTCCTCCTTCAGGATATCCATGTTGCCCCGGATATTTTCCGGATAAGAAGCCACGATGGGACAGTTGAAGTGGTTGTCGGACTGGCACTGATCATCTGCCATGTTGTAGGGCTCGCAGGGATAGAAAATCTTCCTGACGCCCTTTTCCACCAGGTCCATGATATGGCCATGCACCAGCTTGGCAGGGTAGCAGAGGGAATCCGAAGGGATGGTGGCCATACCCTTGTAGTACATACTGGCGCTGGACTTGCCAGACAGCACCACCTCATAGCCCAGCTCCGTGAAGAAGGTGAACCAGAAGGGATAATCCTCGTACATATTCAGCACCCGGGGCAGGCCGATGCGGCCCCGCTTCGCCCCTTCCTTTGGCACATAGGCCTTGAAGAGGCGTTCGTACTTGTAAGCATAGATATTGGGCACCTCATGGCTGGCCTTGCTGCCCCCGGCTCCCCGCTCGCAGCGGTTGCCGGTGAAATACTTGCCCCCGTCCGGGAACTTCTGCATGGTCACCAGGCACTTGTTGCCGCAGCCCTGGCAGCGGTAAGAGCTGGTAGCTACCGTGAAGACTGCCAGTTCCTCGGCAGACAGCAGCTGCGATTTCTCCTCGGGATGCTCATCTGCTTCCAAGGCCAGGATAGCCGCCCCATAGGCCCCCATGAGCCCTGCGATATCAGGGCGGATAACCTCGCGGTCAAGCAGTTTCTCCATGCAGCGCAGCACGGCATCATTGTAGAAGGTGCCGCCCTGCACCACGATATGATCTCCCAGCGTGCTGGTATCCTTCAGCTGCATGACCTTGAACAGGGCATTCTTGATGACGGAGAAGGCAATGCCTGCAGAGATATCCGCCACCTCGGCCCCTTCCTTCTGGGCCTGCTTCACCTTGGAATTCATGAACACAGTGCAGCGGGTGCCCAGATCCACGGGAGCCTTGGACTCAATGGCCTTCTCGGCAAACTCCGCCGCCGTCATGTGCAGCCCTTCCGCAAAGTTCTGGATAAAGGAGCCGCAGCCGGCAGAGCAGGCCTCATTGAGGGTGATGTTGCCGATATTGCCATCCTTCACGAAGAAGCACTTCATGTCCTGCCCACCGATATCCAGCACGAAGGTGACCTCCGGGCAGAACTCCTGGGCCGCCCGCAGATGGGCAAAGGTCTCCACCTCGCCCCCGTCCGCGTGGACAGCGGCCTTGACGATAGCCTCGCCGTAGCCCGTAGTCAGCACGCCCGCAAGATAGGCGCTCTCCGGCAGAGCCTTGTAGAGTTCCTTGAGCTCCCCCACCACCGTCTGGAGAGGCGAGCCCTGATTGCTGCCGTAGGAGGTGTAGAGGATTTCCTTGTCCTGGCCGATAGCTGTGATCTTGGTGGTGGTGGAACCTGCGTCAATGCCCACATAGACGGGACCGGCGTAGGAAGCAAAGTCCCCCCGCTTCACCTTATCCCGGTCATGGCGGGCCTTGAATTCCTCATACTCGGCAGGAGTGTCAAAGAGGGTGAAGTCAGCCTTGCGGGTCTCGGCAGCCGCCGCCTGGGCCGCCCCCCTGATGCAGGCATCAAGCTTGGCCACATCAATGACCTGGGCCTCTTCGGACAGGGCCGAGCCCATGGCCACGAAGTAGTTGCCATAATCCACCTTCACCACATGGTCATCGTCCAGCTTCAAAGTCTCAATGAAGCGCCGGCGCAGTTCCGGCAGGAAGTGCAGAGGCCCCCCCAGGAAAGCCACGTTGCCCGAGATGGGACGGCCCTGGGCCAGATTGCCGATGGTCTGGTTCACCACCGCCTGGAAGATAGAGAGGGCAATATCTGCCTTGGCCGCCCCGTCATTCATGAGAGCCTGGATATCCGTCTTGGCAAAGACACCGCAGCGGGAGGCGATGGTATAAATCTGCTTGCCCTTCTCCGCCAAGGCGTTGAGGCCCGGGGCATCTGTGGACAGGAGGGAGGCCATGTGGTCGATGAAGGACCCGGTGCCGCCTGCGCAGACACCATTCATGCGCTGTTCCGGCGCGTCGCCGAAGTAAGTGATCTTGGCGTCCTCGCCGCCTAGCTCAACCACTGTATCAGTCTGGGGAATGAGCTCCTTCACCGCCGCAGCACAGGCAATGACCTCCTGCACAAAGGGCAGGCCAATGCGCTGGGCAATGCCCATGCCTGCAGAACCCGTGAGGGCAAAGGAGAACTTCTTCTCCCCCACCACCTCTTTCAAATGGGCGAGGTTCTCCTGCAAAGCATTGCCTATCTCTGAAAAGTGGCGAGCATAGTTCTTGTAGAGAATCTTCTTCTCATGGTCCAGCACCACCAGCTTGATAGTGGTAGAGCCAACATCTATGCCCACCTTCAGTATTGAGTCCATTATTACACCACCTAGTATTACGGTAATTTCTTGTAGAACCTGTCAGAACTCAGTTCCATAAAGCATGACTAAGAAGCCCTTTTACAGGCTCTTTTCATATTTTATACCATGTCAAGGCTGCCTGTCTAGGCAAATTTTCTTCATAAAATAAGAGCAGTCCCCCTTCAAGGCCCTGCTCTCCAATATTTATGCAGTTTGTCAATCAAGCCAAGCCAGCACCGACAAGCCTGCCGCCATTGCTATCATCAAAAAAACAGCTATATAGTCCAGCCTGGTCACTGCCAGTGCCTTCATCTGTGTCCTGCCTACGCCGCCCCTGTAGCATCTTGCCTCCATGGCCAGAGCCAGTTCGTCGGCGCGGCGGAAGGCGGAGAGGAACAGGGGCACCAGGATGGGCACCATGGCTTTGAGGCGGGTGAAGATGCTGCCTGTGGTGAAGTCCACGCCCCTTGACTGCTGGGCCTTCATGATGCGGTCAGTCTCTTCTATCAGTGTGGGCACGAAGCGCAGGGCGATGGTCATCATCATGGCCAGCTCATGGGCAGGCAGGCCAAAGCGGCGGAAAGGCGAAAGCAGCGCCTCCATGGCATCCGTGAGCTTCACAGGGCTGGTGGTGAAGGTCAGCAGGGAACTCAGGAGAATCAGGAGCATGAGCCGCAGGCAGATGAAGGTGCCGCGGCTCAGCCCCTCCCAAGTGATATTGATGACCCCCAGCTGATAAGCGGTCTCCCCCGGCGTGCCCAGCAGGTGGATGATGAAGGTCAGCACGATGATCCAGAGCAGGGGCCGCAAAGAACGCAGCAGCACCTTCAGCGGCACCCCGGAGCAGCACATGAGGGCACAGGTCAGGGCAATGATAAAGCCGTAAGCTGTCCAGCTGGCAAAAATAAATATTTCTGCCATAAGCAGCAGCAGCAGCAGGATTTTCACCCGCGGGTCCAGCCTGTGCAGCAGGGAATTGCCGGGATAGTACTGACCAATGGTAATGTCACTCAGCATTTGCCCAGCCCCCTTTTCACTGCCTGCACCGCTTCCTTGAGATTGCGCACAGGGCCTCTCTCCGCCAGGCCCGCTTCCCGCAGGCGCTCCATCAGCAGCAGCAATTTCGGCGGCTCCAGGCCTGCTTCGGAAAGCACGTCCCAACGCTCGAAGACCTCTGCGGGGGCACCAGAGGCAGTGAGGCGGCCCTCCTGCATGACGAACATCTCGTCTGCCAGCCGCAGGATATCGTCCATGGCATGGGAAACCATGATGATGGTCATGGGCTCCTTGCCTTTGCCGCCCTTTTGCAAGGTATTTATAAGCTCAAGAATCGCTTCTCTGCCCTTGGGGTCAAGGCCCGCCGTAGGTTCGTCCAGGATCAGATACTCCGGCTCCATGGCCAGCACCCCTGCAATAGCTGCCCGGCGCTTCTGGCCGCCGGAAAGCTGGAAGGGTGATTTGCCCCCATAGGCTTCATAGTCAAGATCCACGAGGGCCAGGGCTTTCTGCACCCGCCTTGCAATCTCCTCTTCCGTCAGGCCCTGATTCCTCGGACCGAAGGCCACATCTGCCGCCACTGTTTCCTCGAAGAGCTGCTGCTCCGGGTACTGGAAGACCAGGCCGATTTTCCGCTTTGCCAGCGCCGCCTGCTTCTTGCCTTCCTTGCTCTTGGCCTTCAGCGGCACACCCTCCACCACCACTTCTCCTGAGGTAGGAGTGAGCAGGCCGCAGATCTGCTGTATCAGAGTAGACTTGCCCGAGCCGGTATGGCCCGCGATGGCGTAGAACCTGCCCCTCTCCAGGGTCATAGTCACGCCCATGAGAGCCTGGCGTTCCATGGGGGTATCCGGCATATAAGTGTAGCTCACATTTTTCAGTTCAATGGACATGGGCTTTCCCCCTCAAGGCCTGCAGCCCTTGCAATAATTCCTCCACGGTAAGTATGGCCTCTTTGGGCAAAGGCACTCCGGCCTGCCTCAGCCTCGCTGCCAATTCCCCTGCCAGCGGCACCTCCAGTCCCAGAGCCTTCAGCTCTTCCCCTCTGGCAAAGACCTCCCTGGGAGTGCCCTCCATGACAGAGCAGCCCTTGTCCATGACTACCACCCGCTGAGCCTCCATAGCTTCTTCCATGAAGTGGGTGATGAGGATGACCGTGAGTCCTCTTTCCCTGTGGAGCCGCTTCACCACCTCCAGCACTTCCTTGCGACCCTGGGGATCAAGCATGGCAGTTGGCTCGTCCAGCACCAGGCAGTCCGTCTCCATGGCCAGCGCCCCGGCTATGGCCACCCGCTGCTTCTGTCCCCCGGACAGGAGATGGGGAGCGCGCTTCCTGAAGCGGGTCATGCCCACCGCCTCCAGGGACTCCTTCACCCGGCGGCGGATTTCCAAGGGTTCCACCCCCAGATTCTCCGGGCCGAAGGCCACATCGTCCTCCACCATAGCGGCGATCAGCTGGTTGTCGGGATTCTGGAAGACCATGCCCACCTTGCTCCGCACCTGCCACAGCTCGCCACGCTCAGCCAGTTCTCTGGTATCCATGCCCTCCACGCGCACATGGCCTGAACTGGGCAATAGCAGGCCATTCAGGTGCCGGGCCAGAGTGGACTTACCGGAACCATTGGCTCCCAGCACCGCCACGAACTCCCCTCTGCCAATGGAGAGGGAAACGCCTCCCAGAGCCTTGCGCCCCGCACCATCTGCCGCCTGATAGCTATGCTCAAGCGCTTCTATTTCAATAAAGGATCCCAAAGCCCCGCCTCCTAAAAAAAGGCAAGCTGCTCTCAAAGAGGAGCCTTGCCCTGAATGCTCGTCATGCTTTTGTATTATACTCGCGTTCGGAGAATTTTACCAGAAGGAGTTTGGTTGCTGACGCTGCATGCAAAAAAGGGGGCGGTCGTCAACAGGATAAGCCACCCCCAAAAGATACCTGCCCGATCATTCTGTTTTACAAAAGGGAAGCCGGGTCGAACCCCGATTCCCGGATCTTGATCAGCAGCATGCTGTCATCAACCACCGAATCTATCTTATGCTCAGGCCGCAAATGGAGACATTCCTCATATGGCTTGGGCAAGATATTCCCCTCCAGGTCTGCATACATCACTACCATAGGCCTGTCTGTCAGGCCAAACTCCACCTTCTTCACAATGCCATACCCCTCCGTGGTCTTCACCACTGTCCCCACAGGATAGATAGCCACATTGCTGAAAAATAGTTTCATGAGCCTTTCATCGAACTGCCCCTCCGAGCAGTTCGTCATGATGTGATAAGCCACAGCAGGTGAATAAGCCTTCTTGTAAGGCCTGCTGCTGGTGAGGGCATCATATACATCCGCTATGGCACAGATGCGCCCATAGGGATGGATTTCATTGCCCTTCCGCCTGGCAGGATAGCCTGTGCCGTCCAGATGCTCGTGATGCTGCAAAGCCACCACGCCCAGCAGGTGAGTATCTGGCAAGGACATGGAGCGAATCTTGGCAAAGCCCGCCTCAGGGTGATGCTTGATAATGTCATACTCATTCTTGGTGAGCCTGCCCTGCTTGTTGAGGATTTCAGGCGGCACGATGATCTTCCCCAAATCATGCAGGAGAGCCCCCATAGTCAGCTCCTGCACCCCAGTCTCAGGCAAACCAGCCAGCTTGCCCAGCATGCCTGAGAGCATGGCCACATTGACACTGTGGGCGAAAGTATATTCATCATGGACGCGTATATCCGTCAGCTGCACCAGATTGCCATTGCGGGTGGCAATATCCGACACCATGGCCAGAGCAGCTTTGGCCAAGGGTTCAAATTCAAAGGTGCCCGTCTTCTCTATCTGAGAAAACACATCACACACACGCCGTATGGCCATTATCCTGGTCTTTTCCGAAAGTATGTCCTCAGGCGGCATAAGCTGTATTTCCGAAGAATAGCTCAGCACATGCAAATCATTTATCCCCAGAGAAGACAGCTTGTCTATGTACTGCCTGGTAAGTTCCGTACCTTTGGTGAGGTAGCTGGCACCGCTGGAATTATATATGCTCTGGGCCGTCACCATGCCGGGACGCAATTTTTTCAGCGGTAAATCTATCATAGTATTTCCTTCCCATAAAATCCTAATATCATATGCCGGAATGCCTTGCACAAAAATTCCTACTGCGAAGCCTTCTCCACCAGATCCTTGACACTGTCGGAAATGCGGTTGTCGCTCATGGAGCCCTTCACCACATTCATCTGCTCCTCGGAAAGCTCCGGCTCCGCCGAAGCCTTTTCCACCAGATCCTTGACGCTGTCAGAGATGCGGTTGTCACTCATGGAGCCCTTCACCACGTTCATCTGTTCTTCGGTGAGCCCCTCATCCGCCTTGGTAGCCACGGCCTCTTCCTTTTCTTCTTCCTGTTCGATTTTTCCTGTATTGTATAGAATATGCTTGCCCTTATACTTGAATATTTCCTTGACTTTCGTGCCCATGGAACTGCACCTCCCGTCTAATTCGTGACTCTATATCATCACAGTTTATACAGAAGTCCGTACAACATACCACATTTGATTATTTCTACACGCAGTTCATTTTTCCTTCTAGATTTTGTTCCATCATGCTTCAGCTTTGGTTTATCAGCCGACTGTCCGAAATCTTTTGCCCCGATTTACCTTTTTATGCCCAAAAGATCCCGCACTACTTCCCCGGCGATGATCAGCCCTGCCACGGAAGGCAAGAAGGAGACACTGCCCGGCACAGCGCGGCGCGGCGTGCCGTCGGGATTCTCCCCCGGCTGGCTCACAGCCAGGGGCTGTTCCTTGGAATAAACCACCTTCAAGCCCTTGACGCCATTTTCCTTGAGCTTCTTGCGCATGACCCTGGCCAGGGGGTCAACGCTGGTGGCATAGATATCAGCCACCTGGAAGCGGGTGGGGTCCAGCTTGTTGCCCGTGCCCATGCTGGCGATCAGGGGTATGCCGAGCTTCTCGCACCGGCAAGCCAGATCTATCTTGGCAGTGATGGTGTCTATGGCATCCACGGCATAGGAAATCTCCCCCAGATGGGCAAAGAAATCTTCTCCCTGCTCCGGCAGATAAAAAAGTTCCCTTGTTTCCACCCTGGCTTTAGGATTGATATCCATGATGCGCTCTGCCACCACTTCCGTCTTTCTTCGTCCCGTGGTGGAGGCCAGAGCCGGCAGCTGGCGGTTCCGATTGGTGAGGCTGATGGTATCATTGTCCACCAGCACAAAACCGCCTATGCCCGCACGGGCCAGCCCTTCCACCACATAGGAGCCTACTCCCCCCAGTCCGAAAACCAGCACCCTGGCCTCGCTGAGCTTTCTGAGCCCCTCTCGGCCCGCAATCAACTCCAGCCGTGAAAACTCATGCATTTCTTCGCTCATATCTTTCTCCCCAAGAAAAAGACGGCAGCCAGGCCGCCGTCATAACATCATTTTTTTTCATCCAGTCCATCAGGCGCCAGCTTGAAGGCCGGGATGGCAAATGCCCCCTGGCTCTTAAAGGCCGGCGTAGCCGCTGGCTTTGTCATGAAAGAGGGCGTTTCCAGCGAGAAGCCGGACTCCTTGGGCGGTGCCTGCACCTTGCTCTCCGGCACCTTCACCGTGGGTGCCTTCAAGGGCATGCTGTCAGCAAAATCCGTGGCTATGATGGTGGCCTGGACAGTTCCTGCCATCGCCTCGTCTACCACTGCCCCCAGAATGATATTCACATCCGGGTCCGTGTGCTCATAGACATAGCGGGTAGCCTCGTTCACATCAAAAAGGCTCAGGCTCTCATCGCCAGTGAGATTGATGATCACGCCGCGCGCCCCCTTGAGGCTCTTGTTGATGAGAGGGCTTTCCACAGCCTGCTGCACCGCCTGCACGGCGCTGCGGGGGCTGCTGCCGATGCCCAGCAAAGCATCGCTGCTGGGATTCTGGCGGAAGATGGTGGTGACATCGGCAAAGTCCACGTTGATGACCCCCGTAGTGAGAATCAGCTCCGCAATGCAGTTGATGGCCTGCCTGAGGATGTTGTCCGCGCAGGCAAAGGCCTGCACCATGGACATGCGACGATTCTCAGGCAGCTTCATGAGGTTGTCGTTCTCCACGGCAATCAAAGCATCCATCTGGGACTGCATCTTGATCACGCCTTCCATAGCCAGCTTCTTCTTGCGGCTGCCCTCAAAGGTGAAGGGCACGGTCACCACGCCCACGGACAGGATACCCAGTTCGTTAGCCAGCCGCGCCACCACAGGTGCTGCTCCCGTGCCTGTGCCGCCGCCCATGCCTGCGGTGATGAAGATGAGGTCAGCCCCGTTCATGGCCTCCCGAAGGTGGTTTTCCGCCTCCTTGGCCGCCTGCTCCCCCAATTCCACATTGCCGCCGGTGCCACGGCCACGGGTCAATGGCTCGCCAATCTGCATGGGCTTGACCCCTGACTGAGCCACCAGCGAAAGTTGCTTGGCATCGGTATTCACCGCCACCAGTTCAATATCCAGGTCGTTGTGCTGTCCCATGCGCATGAGGACACTGTTGCCGCCGCCGCCCACGCCGAAGACTTTGATTTTGACTTTTGGTTTTATGATCAAGGTTTCATCTGCTGCCATATATACAACTCCCCTCTCACGCTGTACATCTTTCATTCTATTCTACATGAGCACAGCAGATTCCTGCCGCGTGCCAGATTTCAATATCCCAAGATAAAGCAAAGAAGCAGAGCCGCACCAACGCAGCCCTGCTTCTTTGACTTCAAATGACCCTTCCACGAATCAGCTGAAGAGAAATACCGCCAAACAGGCCAGAACGATCTTCAGGCTATCCAGCTTCACGCCAAACACTCCTTACCCAACGCATCCAGCATTTTATTTTCCTTTAAAGAAAGAACGCTACGGCAGTAAACCGTTAGGTAGATTATAACGCATTGTTCAAATTTTGTCGATAGACAAAATTACATATTGACGTTTCGACAAGGCGCAGCCGCGTCATAACGCATTGTTGAAATTTTGTCGATAGACAAAAATAAATCCCGAAGGCTATTTTTGCCCTCGGGATTTGCCATCATATCTGTTTTGCCGCCAGCTTTGCCTGGCTCTCTTTCTCTGCCTGCAGCAGCTCTCCTGCTGCCGCCAGCTGCTTTTCCACCTGGCTGGTGGAAGTGCCGCCCAGAGAATTGCGCTGGTTGACGCAGGTCTCGGGCTTCAGAGCTTCGGCAATATCGGCTTCGAAGAGAGGAGAAAGTTTCTTCAGCTCCTCCAGCGTCATATCCGCCAGATACTTGCCCTCAGCAATGCACTGATGGACAGCTGCGCCGGAGACGGCGTGAGCCTCACGGAAGGGCATGCCCTTCTTCACCAGATAATCAGCCAGGTCAGTGGCATTGGAGAAGTCTTCCTCCACGGCTTTCCGCATAACATCCTTCCTGACCTTCATGCCCCGCACCAGCTGGGCATAGACCTCCAGGCTGAACTTCACCGTGTCGATGGCATCGAAGATGCCCTCTTTGTCCTCCTGCAAATCCTTGTTGTAGGCCAGGGGCAGGCCCTTGACCGTGGTCAGCATGGCCATGAGGTGGCCCACTACCCTGCCGGTCTTGCCCCGCACCAGTTCGGACACATCGGGGTTCTTCTTCTGGGGCATCATGGAAGAGCCCGTGCAATGGGCATCATCCAGCTCCACGAAGGAGAACTCGCGGCTGCACCAGAGGATGGTCTCCTCGGACAAACGGGATAGATGCACCATCAAGATGCTGGCTGCCGACAAGAACTCCATGATGTAATCCCTGTCACTGACCGCATCCAGGCTGTTGGTGTAAAGCTGCTCGAAGTTCAGCTGCTTGGCCACCAGTTCCCTGTCAATGGGGAAGGTGGTGCCAGCCAAGGCTCCCGCCCCCAGCGGCATGATGTCTGCCCTCTGGTAGACTCCCTCAAAGCGGGCAAAGTCACGGGACAGCATGCCGAAGTAAGCCAGCAGATGATGGGCAAAGAGGATGGGCTGGGCCCGCTGCAGATGGGTGTAGCCAGGCATGATCACATCTTTGTTGGCCTCGGCAGTTTCCATCAGAGCCTGCTGCAGATTCCTGATGCCCTCCAGCACCGCCGTCACTTCCCGGCGGACATACATATGGGTGTCCAGCGCCACCTGATCATTGCGGCTGCGGGCAGTATGCAGCCTGCCCCCCGCCTCGCCAATGGCTTCCGTCAGCCGCTTTTCGATATTCATGTGAATATCTTCAAGGTCCACGGAGAAGTCGAACTCTCCCGCCTCGATCTGCTTTTCTATGTCCTTCAGCCCCTGCAGGATGGAACCGCAGTCGTCCTCGGAGATGATGCCGCATTTGGAAAGCATGATGGCATGGGCGATAGACCCTGCAATATCCTCATGGTACATGCGCTTGTCAAAGTTTATGGACGCCTGGAACTCATTGACCATCTCATCGACGGTCTTGGTGAAGCGTCCTCCCCACATGGCCTCGCTCATTTCTCGTTCTTCTCCTGCATGAGGGCGCGAACCTTGAGGGGCAGGCCAAAGAGGTTGATGAAGCCCGTAGCATCTGCCTGGTCATACACATCATCATGCTCGAAGGTGACGAATTCCTGGCTGTAGAGGGAATAGGGAGAAGTAGCGCCGGCAGAGATGATGTTGCCCTTGTAGAGCTTCAGGGTCACGGTGCCGGTGACAGTCTGCTGAGTGCTCTCCACGAAAGCAGCCAGAGCCTCGCGCAGCTGGCAGAACCACATGCCATCGTAAACCAGCTCGCCATAGCGGATAGCCAGGCCTTCCTTGTAATGGAAGGTAGCGCGGTCAAGGCAGAGATACTCCAGCTCACGGTGTGCATA
>CACZHK010000036.1 GCA_902780915.1 Pseudoselenomonas ruminantium
ATGGTTTGCCATGGTGAGATTCCTCCTGTCTTTATTATACCCCTATCGGGGCTATGTGAAATTCTCACCTTGACTTGCTCTATTTTTATTCTAGCATCAGAATAGCAGCGGCGGCAGTAAATATAGACTTCTTAAAGGGGATAGATTATTTAGCATCTAAGCTTCAAATGTCCTTTTCTGAGAAGCTTATGTGGTGGATAAAGGAGCGTAAGCGCAAGCCGGTAGAGATATACAGTGCTGTGGGAATAACAAAAGGGCACTTTGCAAAAATCCGTAATAATATACATTATCACCCGACAAAGGAAACTGTGTTGGCCTTTGTTGTAGCATTGCATCTGTCTATGGATGAAGCAACTGATTTGCTTAAGCGGGCAGGCTATGCTTTGTCTGATAGCTGCTTGAGTGATATGATTGTGACGTATTTTCTGGAAGCGAAGCGTTATAACATAGATGAGGTCAATGAAGCATTGTATAGGTATGACTGCAAACCTCTGACGAATTGGAGGGAGTGCAAATAAATATCCTCAAAGTTGCCTGCTAGGATACCACTTTAGCCGAAAATCTTCGTATAATCAAAGCATGAGAAGTTTTGATTATTATTAAGGAGGAGATTTCCATGACCTGGGCAAAGAATGGGTTGCTTTTAGCTGTTGGTGGCTTGGCAGGAATGGCGTTGGCTGCCATACTTGATGTCTCGGATAAAGAGGCTGAAAAGGAAAGGGATGATGTAGATGCTTTGGAGAGTCTGATAGAGAACATACGCAGTGATGCAGAGTGGGCCATGGAGGAATGTGTTACTGATGAAGACAGGGTTAGGGTCTATGCTCGCGTAAATGATTCAGTGCGTGAGTATCAAGTAGAATTGGGAGAACTTGGGAAAGAAATTATTGACGACTTGAAAAAACGAGCATCTAAGACGCCCAGCAAGGAGGATGTTGAGAAGTTTATAGCTGGTAGGGTGCAGAAGTTTAAATTTAAAATGGATAATTTTGATTGATTATTGTATGTTTCGAATTTTGAGTATATGTGGAGGAGGTAGTGGTTGAAATGTCTTATGTTTTTCCGCCAGAAGCTTTTAGTAGATTTAATGAAGATAGATTTCTCAATAGGTGTGAAAAAAATTTTACAGATATACGCAATCGGTACCAATTGGATGAAGGAAAATTAATGGTGTTATATCAGAATTCGCAATTAAATGAACTTGTGAGACCAGTGTTAAAAGGTTGCACTAAGGATGGAATTATGGAAATGGCTAAATCTATGCCGGAATGGAAAAATAAGGATAAGATTTTTGGAGGTGGTTTTCCATTTATACCTTTTATATCAATAGACCTCCTTGGAAGTATATCACCTTTAGAAACCGAGATGGTTGAAAAAATCTCGCGATTATATAAGGAAAAATGTTCTTTGCTATATCAGGAAATTAAGGAGAGGTACAATTAAGAGTTGTGGAGGGTGATTATTTATGCTGAATTTTAATGAAATTGGTTCGACTTTTGATAATGTATCCGATGCCATTGATCAAGCAAAGCTTTTGATTAAAGATGAAAGATATGAAAATGCTATAGAGTTGTTAAAAACTGAAATCAAGAAAGTTAAGAAGGCTAAAGTAAATGGTTCAGAAGAATATTATACCTTTGATGAAATGTTTCAATTCGACATGTTCATTAGATTTTATGCTATGGGGGACAAGAATAACAAAAAACAGAAAAAACATGCTAGGATACAGCCGAATGTAGTTTGGCTAACACATCCTGTAGCTGATTTATATTATTATTGTGGCTATGCATTAGTTGAAATAGGCGATGCAGCGCAGGCGATGAATACCTTAAGGATGGGGCTCGAATGGAATCCATGTTCGTTAGACTTACGAATCGAGATGTTGAATATATTGAAGAATCAAGGTGATATGGATAAAGTGCATAGCGCCTTGAGAGAAATGTATAAGTTTATATATACTCCGCAAAGCTTGTCTCGATTTTATCGTGATAAGGGATATGCATACATAGAAGAGAAAAAGTGGGAGGCTGCTATTACTAGTTATTTTCTGAGCATGGCTTTCACAGATGATAAAGATGATATTGAAAAAGCAAGAGGCGAATTAGGGTATATCGAAGAGAATATGGGACGGGAAGTAGTTGAACCTAGTACAGAAGAACTGTTACGTATTGCTCATGAGTTTAAAATTCCCGTTGGTATAGATGAACGATTGTTAAAACTTGCAGAGGAAAGATTTAAGCAAAGTATAGCAAATAATGATAGTAAGTCTGCTGATTACTATCGGGGGATTTATGAAAATAAGGAGGCTACTATTGTGAATGGAGAAAAGTTGGAAGCGACTGATTTGATAAAAGAGGCACAAATAGAGCTGGATGCTCAGAATTATGCAAAAGCACTAGATTTATATCATCAAGCTGCAATGCAGGGGGATTCTGAGGCAATGCATGCCTTGGGGATGATGTATTGTAGGGGGCGAGGGAGTGAAAAAAGATAATCGAGAAGCTATTTACTGGTTTGAAAAAGCAGCAGAAAAGGGGAATACTGTTGCAATGTGCAATTTAGGGTATTCTTATGAGTTTGGTGAAGGGGTTGAAAGGGATTTTGCTAAGTCGATAAAGTATTATCAGGATGCTATTGATGCAGGAGATGGCAACGCATTATATAGACTCGGCAATTTTTACTATTGCGAACAAGATTATGATAAAGCCTTATCTTTGTTGGAACGCGCGGTTGTAGAGGCAACAGAACTCAAAAACGACGCAGAAGAGTTACTGGGCAGTATGTATCGTGATGGGAAGGGAGTGGAAAGAAATTATGTGAAGGCTGCGGAATGGTTTGCAAAAGCAATTGAGCATGAAAATATAATGGCTTTAGTTGCGTTGGGGATGATGTATAAACATGGTTTGGGAGTTGAACAGGATGAGGCTAAGGCTTTGCAGATGATCCTACAGGCTGCAAATCTTGGTCAGAGTATTGCAATGTATAATATGGGTTCTTTCTATGAAGAAGGCACATGCATTATACAGGATTATACAGCGGCTAGAGCTTGGTATCAAAAAGCGGCTGAGGCTGGTGATGGAGATGCTATGTGCAGTATGGGAGATTTGTATTATTGGGGTAATGGTGTAGAAGAAGATACGGACATAGCGCAGGAGTGGTATGAGAAAGCAGCGGAGACCGACTGTGAAGATGCCATTGTGATGTTAGGGCTGATTTGTTATTACCGCCAGGATTATGAAAATGCATTGTCCTTATTAAAGAGAGGAGCTGTTGATACAAATTCCAGGCAGGCGCTTGCAGAGGATATATTGGGAGAAATGTATCGAGATGGTAATGGTGTTGACAAGAATGCAATGCAAGCAATAGCTTTCTTTAAAAATGCTGTAGAGCATGGCGTAGATGTCTCGCTGATAAGTTTGGGCGATATGTATGCAAATGGAAATGGCGTAGAAAAGGATTTGTCCAAGGCGAGGTCATATTACGAAAAGGCTAAGGAAGCAGGGATTGATGTGGCAGAGCAAAGGATGACTGATTTAGGATAAATAATTCTAAGGTTGCCTGCTAGGATACCACCTAAGTTAAAAATCTTTGTATAATCTAATCAGTCAAGTGATGTTAGTTGATTGTTAGGAGGAGATATCTGTGATTTGGAATTTTGTAGTTGGTGGAGTAGCAGGCTGGTTGTTGGCAAACTTTATGAATGCAGAGGGCGATGAGGTCGATAATCAAAAAGAAAATGGACAAACTGTCAGATACATTGAATTAGACTCTTTCTGATTTGAAGCCTGCATCGGCAGAGGCTTAACGAATTTTCTATAATAGTATTGCATCTTAGCACAGGCGAATTATCGCCTGTGCTATTGTCAATATGATGTCTTAGGAGAAAAGAGCATTTAGAGAAAAGTTAATATGTGAATCTTGTTCTAAATCTTCTTTGGATTAGAAGCGAGTTTTACGGCCATTATTATGTAGATGTGTTGAGCAGTCAGATATGGCAAAGCAGATGATTTGAAGATGTGTGTAGTGTGAAAAGCTTTGGCAGTAATAAGGAACTATCATTATGGGAAATAAAAATATTAACAAGGAATGTGACTATAAGAGAGCTTTACGTATATATGAAGAAAGAAGGGATAAGAGGAGAAAATCTATAAGATATAGAACAACTAAATTTATAAAAAGAATATTTAGCCATTACGATCAAGAAGAAGTACGGAGGGAAATAATTCAGCTTTTGACTCGTGTTGGTTTTTACATTGTAATGTATTATTTGCTATATGTTATTTGTAAGTGATTAAATAAACTTGCAAAATATAAAGATGAATTACAACGAAAAATGGTTACTATATAAGAGGTTAATAACAAATTTTTTGAAATGGGTTTATAAAAGGAGTGAGGAATAATATGACTTTTATTTTCACACGAGAAGGTATGGAGTTTGCTGAGGAGAAATTCCTCAGTGAGTGTCTTTGTGAATTCACAGATATTCGCAATGAGTACAATCTTGATGATGAAACATTAACGTTGGCAAAACAGAATCCATTGCTAGAACGCCAGTTATTGCCAGTCATAGAAGGCTGTACAGTGGATGGCATTAAGAAAATGGCAAAGAAAGTCTACGAACTTGAAATGAATAAAAGAATACCGCCTTTGGGGGGGATTGCGTCATTTGCTTTTTCGCTCACTTCTGACCTTACAGAGTATAAAAATAGTTGCATGACTAGTTACTATAGGCAGAAGTGCGTATTATTGCAACAAAAAATTAAACAGGTGGAAGGGTTTGAAGAAATTCTACGAGAGAAAGAAGAATTGGTATCAAATGGTGATGTGGCAGCGATGTTTTTCCTGGAAAAAGCTTACGAAGAAGGGCGTCTCTGTGTGAAGAATGTACAAAAGTCACTTTCATATTATCAAAAAGCTAAGGATACATGGACTGGTGATTTATTTCAGCAATATGAGAAATGGTTGGATAGGGCCGTACAGGACAGTGGGCTGGAAATGATTGGGCGTATGGGGCGTGAATATATTGCCGGGACTTTTGCAGAAGAAGGCAAAAAGAATCGAGACTGCAAGCTGAAGAAAGAGATTAAATGGCTGAATAAAGCCATAGAAGAAGGTGATGGCTGGGCTGCGTTCACAAAAGCTAATATTTGTTACTATGGTTATGGGCATTGGAAGAAAAGGAAACAAGAAGCTTATAACAACTATTTAAAGGCAGTAAAATCAAAAGACTCAATATATGCATTGGAGTTTGGAGAGATGTGTTTAGATAATGGAATCACACATACAGAAGTTTTACATAAGATTGCGGAGGTTTTAAGTGGGGGATTGTAGGAGGTACGGCTTTGAAAGTGATATTTTTAGATGTGGATGGTGTGCTTAATTCTAAACAGGATGGGAATTCGATTAAGCTAAGAACAGATTCTCATTTCCGATTGTTGCAGGAAATTGTCAAAGCTACAGGAGCCAAGATTGTTTTGTCTTCATCATGGCGGGCCGGTTTCGCTAAGGCAAGAAATACTCTTTTAAACAGATTGAAGGAATATGGCCTAGAAATCATGGACAGCACGCCTGTGCTGTCCGGGTTATCGTGCCGGGGGGATGAAATACGTCAATGGCTTGATGATAACAAAAAGTTGGTTGAAAGATTCGTTATCTTGGACGATGATGATGATATGGAAGAGTTCACAGGTACAAATCTTGTGCAGACTGATTCAGAGGTTGGATTGCAGGAGATGGAGGCTCTTAGGTGCATTGAAATGTTAAATTCATGACGTTACAACAAGGTTGATATTCCAATCTGGAAAAGTGAGGTGTGATTTGCATGGCTAAAAGAAAGAAGCAAGTCAAGAAGTATAAAAAACAGACTGAAATCAAGATTGATTCAGTAAATAGTATTGATCTCAATATGTCGGAGAATAGAATGATGATAGCACGATTGGGGACTCTCATTAGTATGAGTCCTCATCCGCTTGTAGATATAACTAAGCTGACAAAATGACAAATTTCAACTGCATATTATAAAAGTGATTCCGGCACAGGCTCTATTGCCTGTGCCTTTTCTTATGCGAAAAAAAGGAGGCATTTACATGAAACAGGGTAGAACCTTAGAAGAGCTGGGAGAGGAGCTGCAGAGACAGCGCAATGCTCGGCAAGATTTTGTAGCAGATAGTCGTACTTTGACCTTTGCAACAGAGGATGGTGGCTCCAGGCTGTCTATGTCTATGGGGGGTAAACTGCTGGATTTTGGCGTGAATCCTTTGGCCCACCAGCAGATTTCTACGCGGCTGGGAATACCATTGAGATACTACCAACGGATGCAGAAGGAGGCACCAACTTTGCTGGATGCCAATGTCAATAACTGGCTTCAGCAGACCCGCGACCGGCGCATGCTCCGTGTCATGGATGGCAATGTGAGGGCTTTTCTTTCTGACCGCTACCGCCGTTTGGACAATCTGGAACTTTGTGCAGCAGTATTGCCTATCATCAAGGACATGAAGGGGGCAGTCATAGAATCTTGTGAGATTACTGATACTCACCTGTACCTTAAGGTCATCAACCGGCGCATGAAGGCCGAGGTGGCTGTGGGGGATGCAGTACAGGCAGGCTTTGTCATTACAAACAGCGAGGTGGGGCTAGGGAACCTGACTGTGGAGCCAATGATTTTCCGTCTGGTCTGCAAGAATGGCATGATTGTCAAGGACTACAGCCAAAAGAAGCGGCATGTGGGCAGGCAGGTGGAAAACTATGATACGGCTTACGAACTATATAGTGATGAGACTCTGGCCCAGGACGATAAAGCGTTCTTCATGAAGGTGGCAGATACCGTGCGTTGTGCGGTGGATGAGAGCCGCTTCATGCTGACCGTGGGAAAAATGCAGGAAGCTATGCAGATTCCCTTGGAGCATCAGCCCATGCAGGAAGTGCAGCTTCTGGCAGATAGCTTCAATCTCACAGAAAATGAGCAGGGGGATATCTTCAGACAGCTGTTCCTCAGTGGGGATAACACCCGTTATGGTCTGCTGAATGCTGTCACGGCTGCTTCACAGAACGTGGCAGATTATGAGAGGGCTACCGAGCTGGAGCGCATTGGTGGCGAAATCCTTGCCTTGCCGGGTAAGGGTACTGTGCCGCTGGCACTTCCGGCAAGTAATGTAACACCATTTAGGAAGGAGATAGCATCATGAAAAACAATGATATCTGGCTTGCATTGGCAACGGAGGCATTGGGCGTACTGCTCCGATGGGGAGCAGATAAGCTTTCAGAAGATAAGGATAGCTAAAGTTGATGTGAGAGGTTTGCTGCGGGCATGGCTTAGGCCATGCCCTTTTTCAATGCGATTTTGTAGCAAGACTGCAGGAGGAAACTGAAATGAATTTTGAGATTGAGAAGATTGTGGAGAAGAACAAACGTAATATCTGGAAGGCCATTGATGACTATCGCGCCCATACCAGCGAAACAAGTGTTCTGGACGATATTACGGACAAGTTCGTTGACCGGCTGGCCAGGGATAATGCCTACGCCAAGATGGAGCTGCGCCAGCTTTTTCGTACTTCGCCAGTTTGGAACGAAGAACTTGATGCCTTGGTCATCAACGGCACCCGCACCCATAATCCCGACTATGAGCGCATCAGGAGGCTTGCTGATGACATACTGGCTCCTGCGTTTGATGACAGTGATGAAGAAAGGCAAGGGCTACTGAGCAGGGCTGTGAACTTCTTTGCTATTGAGAAGGGTGACAAAACTCATTACATAGAAGCCATCAGGGCCTTGGCGCCCAAAGCCTATGCCCCACACAAGAAGCGAAGCCGCATCTTTAAGGCTCTCTGTGATGCGCTGGGGATTTCTGACGATAGAGCCGGAAGTGATTTTCAGAGACTGTTTGCCCAGTTCGCTGATGAGCTTTCTGCCAAGAAGATTGACTTCAAGTTCTTTGTGTCCTTGAACCCAGCCCATTTCCTGACCATGAGCAACCCGAAGGATGATGACAGGGGAAGTACCCTCACAAGCTGTCACTCTCTTAATTCGACGGCCTACAGGTATAACAACGGCTGTTCCGGCTATGCGCGGGATAACTACAGCTTCATTGCCTTTGTGGCGGCTGATCCAGATAATCCGGAGACACTGAATAATCGCAAAACCATGCGCCAGATTTTTGCCTACAAGCCTGGGAACGGAGTTCTGCTTCAGAGCAGGCTCTACAATACGTCAGGGGGGACCTATGGAGTACAGGCTGAAGCTAGAATCTATCGTGATTTGGTTCAGAGGGAGCTATCACAGCTGGAAAAGACTGCCAATCTTTGGCAGACCTACAATTACTTCAATAATACTCATTGCAAAATCAGCACCGGCGTTGGCTTTGGTGGATACCCAGATTGGATGTATAAGGGATTTGGAGCAAAAATCAGCATACGGCAGGATAAGGCTGATAGCTTTGAGCCCTTCTACGTTGGTACTTACGGGCTTTGCATCTGCTGCGGAACTGAGATCAACACCAACCTGTATTGTGAGGACTGTGGGGAAGAGGATGAAGACGAGGAGGAAGGTACCTCTCAGTGTGACTCCTGCGGTGAGTATTTCGGGGATGTGTATCCCGTGTCTAATAGCGAGGGAACCGTTATTTACGTCTGTGCCAGCTGCCGTGATAGGTATTATGCCTACTGCTCCGAATGTGGCTGCTACTATCCTCAGAATGAGGTAACTGGGGAAGAAAACGGTGAGCGTGTCTGCTGTCACTGTATGGAGCGCCGGGAAAAGGAGAAAGAGGAAGCAGAGAAGGAGCTGGTGGCATGATTACCTTGGAAGATGTGATAAGGCCCTCCCAGAGAAATTTGTTCAGTCAGCTGAAAAAGCTATATGAAGGTAATACTGTTGCTTGTGAGGGGAAGTTCCTGCTGGTCAAGGGCGAAGCACCCGTATTACTTGTGGCTCACCTGGATACTGTACATAGAGAAAGGGCCAAGACCATCTGCTTCAGTGAGGATGGCAACATCCTGATGTCACCTGAGGGCATAGGCGGCGATGACAGATGTGGTGTTTATGGTCTGGTCAGAGCTTGGGAGCGGTCAGACAAGAAGCCGTGGCTGTTATTTACCTGTGATGAGGAAAGAGGTGCTGGCGGGGCTAAAGCCTTTGTCCAATGGTATGGTGTAAAGAAGCTCCCAATGGAACTGGAGAACATCAAGTGTATCGTGGAGCTTGACCGCAAGGGCAAGCAGGACGCTGTCTACTATGATTGTTACAACCAGGAATTTGAAGACTATATTTCCAGCAAGGGCTTCCAGACGGATTATGGCACCTTCAGCGATATCTCGTTGATTGCTCCGGCCATGGGGGTGGTAGCAGTCAACCTGTCTGCTGGCTATTATAACCCGCATTCGCAGCATGAATACATAAATCGGAGCCAGTTGGAGGCTGTGATTGAGAAAGTAGGGGAAATCATTGAAGAGACATCTGGCGAGAATTTTCCCCGGTATGAGTATTGGGAGCAGGAGCATGGGTATTACGTTCCATCTGATGTGCCTTGGAAATATAAAGACTTATACAATAGGCTGCTGGACTATTGCTACCCGGAAGAAATAGAGGAATACCGCTGGGCATACGGAGACGAGGTGCTGAAACCACTATATGAGCATGTCTCTGGGAGGTCGTATAGTAGCCCAAGGGGAAGCGGCGGGAAAGGACGTGGCGCTAATGAGCGAACTGGGGCAAAGAGCAAGATTTCCCAAGCAGCACCTGATGCATTGGTTCGTACAGGATCACTATTATGAAGATTTATGGCAGGAGGGTTGAAGATGCCAGCGACAAAATTCGTATGCCCCAGCGGGCGAAGTATTACCATCAAGCGCTGTCTGGCTGCTTGTCCAGAGAAACAAAGGTGCATGTTCCTGCCCACCCTAAGAGCTGTGGCAGAGTCCCTTGACCGTGGGATTAAGGGAGCAACCGTCACAGAGCTTATAGGGGGCGTGAGGGAAATATATCTGAAGAAAAAGACCAGCTATGCCGTAGCTCCACAGGATGTCCTGTATTCCCTTCACGGGCAGGCTGTCCATACCATACATGAAGAGCACACCTCTGGGGAAATCCTGGGGGAAATACGGCTGAAGGACAGGATTACCAGCGGTAAGTTCGACCTTTATGGCAAGATCATCGATGGGGAAGAAGGCGTGCTTGGCGACCTCAAGGTGACATCTTCCTACAAGCTGGCTAAAGCTCTGGGCATTTATAAGGTTGACGTGCCCACAGGTGAGGTCTACAAGACGGGAGCAAGAAAGGGACAGCCCAAGACCCGCAAGGAGTTCCGTTATGATGGTGTGCGCCATGTTTGGGATTGGGCGGTACAACTCAATTACTATAGGATGTTGCTGGAGCAATCTGGATTCGAGGTCAAAAAAATGTTCATACAGGCCCTTTGTCGTGACTCATGTCTCAAGACAGCTGCAGAGAGAGGCATAGACAAACAGGTCTACATCATACCCATCAACAGAATCAGTGACCGATGGCTTCTGCGGTACTTTGGCAAGAAATCTAAGATGCTCAAGTCAGCTCTGCGCACGAGGATACTCCCGCCACCATGCTCGATAAAAGAGACATGGCAGGGGAAGAAGTGCCTGGAATACTGCGAGGTGAGGGGCAAGTGTCCACATGCTGCGGCTATGGTAGAGCTGTTGAAGGTGGGGAATGCAGGGTAGTATTATGATAAAATATGGGAGGAAAAGAAATATGGCTAAAGCAACGAATAACAAGGATATTGTCGGCGTTGATAACAGAGGTTATTTGGCCCTAAAAGAGTTTGATTTTAGTGCCACAATAGCGGAAGAAATGGAAGGTCTTAGTACTTTCTTTGAGCGGATAAAGATGCCATCTGGTGAGACCACTGTGTATCAGCTCCCCTCGGAAAATCCAGAGGAACCAGATTTTGCAAAAGAATTTTCAGCGGTAATATTGCATCATCATCCGATACGTGCATATTTTAAAACCAAGTTTTCCGGGACGGCTAACCCGCCTGATTGTGGTAGTCTTGATGCTGTTACAGGTTTGGGTGAACCTGGTGGAGAATGCAAAAGTTGTCCCTTTAATGCGTATGATTCTGGTGAGAATGGTTCTAAAGCTTGCAAAGAACGTCATCGTCTGTATTTACTCAGAGAGGGCGAGTTGTTCCCCGTTATGTTATCGTTACCAACGGGCTCATTGAAGGAGCTGAGTCGGTATTTGATGCGGCTGTTGACTAAGGGGATAAAGAGTACAGAAGTGGTTACAAAATTTACTTTAGTTAAGGCAACAAATAAAACCGGTATTGTTTATGCTAAGGCCTGTTTTCATATGGAACGTAAGCTTAATGCAGAGGAATTACCATTAGTGGCAGGAGTATCAGAGCAGATAAAAATGCTGAGTCGTAGCGTGGGCTTTGAAGATGTTGATACAGAACCTGCGGTGTTATCTAGAGCTGACGTGGTGCAAGTGGTGGAGGGTAAAAGTGCGTAAATAAAGGGCGGGAATTATCAGAAGTAGGGAGAGCAGAAATATCTGCTCTCCTCTGATGATTTGTGTTAATTATGGTTAATTTTTATTGGAGGGAAATTATACTTTGTCAGTATGCTGTTAACCTGAGTTTGGTAATGATGGATCGAATAATTCTGTCGGTAGGCTTTTCCTTTGATGTCAATGTAATTCATCATATAGTGGCAGTGTACATTTTTAGTTCCGTTGAAGTGTATTGAAGCAAAAGCTTGACGCTGTTCATTGTTGAGTAAAACAATACCTATTTCTGTGCAGATGTTCCTTATGAAGGGGTTATTTTTATCTATGAATTCATCAAAAGAAAAAATGAATTGTTGATAGGTTTTATAAGAATTATCCCAGAAGGGATAGTGGTAATGGTTTTGGACAAATTGCATTTCGGGGATAGGGTTATATGGATTGACATAAAAGCCGATGAATGAATTGTTGGTGGTCTTGTTTGGATTGATTAGATAAGCATACATTTCGTTCAAATGATGTCGTTTGTTCCTTGGTTCGAACTTTAGTATAGACATATTATATCCCTTCGTTTGCTAAATCATTGAGTTTGGAAATGGCTGCGGAGATTGCGTTTTGAAGTTCTTTGACTGGGAGATCTTTGCGATTGCTAAGTTTTTGTAATTGAGCATTAAGGGTACAGACTTCAGATATGAGAACGTCACCGTCGTGGATGATATTGGTGCGGTTTTTGTCGATACAGTTGATGACATATCTGCTTATGGTCATGCTGGATTCGTCAGCTTTTTTCTTTAATCTGTCCTTGTAGTCCTTGGATACTCTGATGTTAATGATGTCCTGCTTATTTTGTCTGGCCATGATGGAACCACCCTTTCAAAAATGTATATACAGATTAAATATATGTAATATATAAATTGAAAAAATAAAAATAGTGCGCTTTTAGGGCGCACTATTTTTATTTGCCAAGATAGACGGTTGTATATACATTTTGATAAGGAAATATAGGCGTTACTATAAGAGACTTGGATGGGGAGTAATTTCCTTTATGTTGGATTGGCCAGCTGTCCAGCCTGACCGCATATAGCGAAAAGCCTTGCATGGTGCGGGTCTTGGGGAGGCGGACAGCGCGGACAGCGCGGACAGTAATCCGGTTGTCCGCGCTGTCCGCGGTCTTGCTATGCTGCACTTTGCCATTATATGTTGAACAGTCTGGTTACGTTTCTTATGTATGACTATCTGAATTGGAGTGGTGCCTGATGTTGATAAGAACTATGGGGACTAGTCTGGAGTGCAATCTTTTAAGGCTTTGATTGTTTGATCTAATATCGATATTAATTCTTTGAAATTTGGAGATAAGCTATTAAGATTATCGTTATTGATTTTGAAAGATTCATTTTTGGCTTTTGCATCAATTTTCTTTTGGTATATTTCAGCTTCAATTTCACATCTTTTTTTGTGTATTAAATTTGCGATGGTAGTACACCGTCCAGTAATCTCTTCTTGATGCTTCGCTGAGATGAACTCTAACTTTTTATTGTTGTTTTTACCAAGACTATTTATGTATTCGGAAATGTCATTTAGATTTTTAATGATATTTTCTGCGATACTGAAAAATGTAATTGGAGCTATTCTTTGCAAATGATCATAATCGTTATGATTATCGGAACCATAAAATGGCATGGATGTTAGTCCGTCTAGGAATTCATGAGTGCAACCAGATAGAGCAAGCCAAAACCATATATGTTTTCGCTGCAATGCTTTTTTTTCGTCAATTGCTTTATTTAATGTAGATTTATTCACTCCCATTAATTGGGCAGCTTTTGGTATGGTTAAAACAAAATCATTGAGGAGCTGGATTGGTGGATATGATATAAAAATGTTATAACATGGATATATTAAAGAAGTGTAGTTAAAAATTTTAAGATAATCTCTTATGGTGTTGCTTACTGACCTGGGATAAAGATGGTATGGTTCGTTTTTGTGCTCCTGGTCTATTATCATAGGAGTGACTATGGCCCTATATAATACAAAAATTTTATGGAGTTTAAAGAACGTGATTGGAGTTGAATAATCTAGGTCTTCCGTTAATGAAAATTCTTTTCGCTTTTCTATAATACTTCTTTCGTAATAAATGTTAAACAATTCTCTCAGTGATGGTTTTTCGGATATTAATGTATCATATAAACGCTGGATGAAGAGTTCATGTCTTTGAGATATCATATTTGTCCATGGGGCACAAGTTTTGTCTTTGCTTATAAATAAATATATTGTTAATAATTCGTAATTGAATCCACCATCTATAGCATATTCCATAGATATTAATAATTTTTCCGTTTGTGGGATATTAGAATTTAATTGCTTTCTAGTAGAGTTGAAAACTTCTTCACTTAAATTGAATATTTCAAAAAGATTGGCTATTATTGAGTTGTATTCATTTGTTAACCAATCTGTATTGCTATTTGTTTCTAATCTTGTTTCTTTATCTATGGTCCTGTGTTTCATCTCTTGATATTGTTCTGAGTTATTATAGAAATAAAATCTTTTATTTTTAGCATTTAAGCGTCGACTTATTTCTGGAAACCTGGATGGTGAAAACCTTTTGCAATCTGGGTTCAATGTTTTGTTTAGAGACCATGGAATGTCGAAACCTTCGAATATCTGTTCAAAGTCTGAAGTGAAGTCTTTATAGGTATCTATCCATGTTTTTATGGATGTTATCGTTTTACTTAACAGCATTAGGTGCTTAGATTTTTTTGGGTAGTATTCGGTTTCTTTTATAAAGTCATCTAAAAAAGAAAATATATAATCGACTTTTGATGCTACAAATGCTTTTGCTTCTTGTTCGAATATATGCTCATAGTTGTTGATGGCCTTGTTAATGATTTCGCTTAAGTTTAGTTGAGGGAGTTCCTGTTGGATTTTATCATAATTACCGTGTAAGAGCCAAAATGTTTCGAGCATATTTATGTTATATTTCCCTTTGCGTCCATCAGAATCATCAGAGAAGGGATTATTTTTTATTCTGTCGTTAATCTCACATAATAGTTCTACTACTGATTTTTTTGATATAGTTTCTGGCATTATCATTCGCTCCCTTATAAGAAAAAGTTGACCCAATAAAGAAATTGTAGGAATGTGTGATGGCAATTTTGACTTGATGTTAGCTTGGGGTTCGTAAATTTTAAAGGCGTGAAAGGTGAATACGATACAAATACATTCACTTTTGTGTCTGTTGGATATAATTGGTGTAGATGACAGAATTTTCGTAATTGGGAAATAAATCTATGAAAGAATGCTGAGATGGTATTGGGGCCAATGGAACTGAAGGCAACGTAGTATCAGTACTTATTATATTAATGAAGGAAATAACTGGAAAGACTTTTGTTGCGGTAGTGAAACCTGAGCGGATGTAATTTCCCCATAGTAAAAGGGAACCAAATATATAGGAAAGATATGATGTCATTGGTTATAGGAGGCTAGCCAAGGGGGGCTTGCTTGAGCGTTTTTTTAGTCTTAGAATGGCTGATGAGCCTGATGGTAGGTTTTCCTGGTCGTTATTTCTGCTTATGTCAGTTGATGCTTTGCTGCTATTGACCATTATGCTGCTTGTAAATGCTTATCGTTATCAGAGTGCGTCGCTGATCATGGGGCATAATAACCAAACTGGTGGCATTTTTTCCACATATTTTTTCCGTCTGGAAAGGTGGTTATAATGGGAATTGCTTAAGCGAAATGTTCTCAGGCAGAGTGCACTTGACCGGTTATCTGCCTATGACTCTTTATTAGGAGGCTATCTTATGGAAAAGCCATTGAAAACAGTGGTCGAGTTCGTCCGCCACGAGGATGATACTGGTGGGGGGGAGCATCGACTAAGGCATCTGCTGATGGCACCATCAAGTACCGTGATGGTGTTGAAATGGTAAGGTACAACTACGACAAGCCTAAGGAGGTAGTGAAGTTCTACAATCCCGAGGATGTCCGTAAGGCTGTGCAGGCATGGTCGCTCAGCAATACTTGCGAGGCAGTGGCTTCATCGAACAACTATGTGGTTATGCAGGCCAATCCCTATGGTTGGAATCAGTATCGCATAGGCAAACCATTAAGGTCGCTGACGCCTGAAGAAGAAGGATACATCTGCATAGGGGACAACTACTTCTTGCGTGGAGAGGGGTTCTTCATCAGGATGAATAAGAAGGGCATGACTCAATTCAGTGATTTTGTCATGGACGTCGTTGCTGAAATTGGGCATTACAGATTCGACGGCGAAAAGCTGGAGAGGTCATTCAAGGTGGTCATTGTCGATGCTACTAATTTCGTCGTAACCCTGGACATTCCTGCTGCTGAATGGAAGTCTTTGATGCGTAGGATTGAAGAAAAGAATCCTATCTGCACGCTGCTGAAAGACTCGGTTCCTCATGCTGAAGAATACTTCAGGCGTGCAGCCGCCTTATTGCTTCATAAAAAGCGTCCTTGCACCCTGATGGTTGACCGCTGGGGCTGGGGACCTGTCAAGAAGGATGGTACCCGTGATTTTTATCATGGAGGCCGGAAGGATTGCTCCTCAGGCAAGAAATTGCTGATTGATGAGACCGTATCCTTGACTACGGGCTTTTCAATTCTGGAGGCAGGAGAGCAACAGGTTACAGTGCCCTTGCTGTTGTACTGTGCTGCTAGCTACATGGACGCCTTGTTTTCAGATGCAGGTTACCCTCTTGACTTTTGTATGATGTTGGTTGGTGACTCAGGCTTCATGAAGACCGCTTTTTCTAAGGTGCTTTTTAATGTCTTCGTTGAAAAGTCTAGGAGAATCCACTCGGTTCGTGGCACTGAGGCGGCCATGCATGCACTTACTGAAGAGACGTATGACGATGTCCTTGTGGTGGACGACTTTAACTTAGAGGGATCTAGGGAAGAGGTCAATAGAAAGGCGAAGAACATACAAGGGCTGATTCGTACTTACTCTGATAAGTCTCCGCGTGAGAAGTTCTCTGTGAAAAAGCGGGCTGCGGGGTATCATGTCCGTGGAGGCTGTGTCTTTAACGGTGAGACTAGATTGCTGGGCCAAATCAAGTCGGCTGAGTTTCGGTACCTAAGGGTGAATATTACTCGCCCTATGGATGGAGCGAGACTGGAAGTGTTCCAGCAGAATCCGGCCATTATGGAGACCTTTTGGACGAGGTGGATTCAGTATCTGGAGAGCAACTACGGGCAGGTTTGCTTGCGCATACAGCGGGACTTTTCTAGATATAGGGAAGGTGCACCAGTCAAGGTGCCACGCTTGAAGGACGACTTTGCACACTTGAGTATTACTCTTGATGAGATGCTGCGCTTCATTAAATTGAATTGTAGTTGTCTTGTTGATGAAAGCAAATACAGCGCAATCATTGCTGGATTGGTTTATAAGCAGGCAGAAGAAGCCAACCAGGTCGAGCCCTATGTGCGTTTCTTAGCAGAGATTTTTGCTCTTTTGGGTACCGGTCAGCTGAGAGTGGCCCCCAGTGTCGAGGCTTACATATCTGAATTAAAGGCGTTCGCAGGATATAAGGACGGCGATGTCTATATGATGAATTGTGACGTGGTTTACAGCCAGGTCATAAAAGCAGCAAGAGATCGTGGTGATGATTTGCCTCTTACCATTGAAGACATGAAGCGGAAATTCAAGGAGCACGAATTGCTCAGCTGTGGTAAGGATGGAATACTTAAGCGCGGATCATCAAAGATACCTGGGCGACCTCGCCTGTTGGCCTTAAGATATCAAGCCTGCTTAAGAGAATTGGAAGATAGTAAAACTGAGGAGGTAATTTAAGATGAAAGATCAGGTTGCTAGACGCGAAGAAGGTAAACAGTGGTTTGCGGTGACGGCAGATAATGGCTTTGCTTACACCGATAATGTAGCATTAATCTCCACATTCCTAGAAGTGTGGGTGAAGCCTACTGTCATGCCGATGCCTAATAAAGAGGAGGCGTTGAGGTACGCTATCCAGGCTTATCTTGCACGCTTTTATTCTCGCAATTATGCGTATGGGTTCATCCCTAAGCTGCCAGTAAACTTGTTGCCTGACGTTCCCTTTGTGGACTTTGAGTATGGGGATCGTGAAGGCAGGCGGGGAGGCAATACTCCGTTTCCCGGGCTGCCAGTTTGAAAAGGTCATAGATATGGAGGATATATCATCAATATGAGGTGGATGATCTTCTGAACTTGCAGCGTGCCCCCACAGACGGGGATGCCGTGCATGCTGTACTGGGTGGGTGATTGGTGGCGCCACTGGCGGCAGTGGCGCAGATTGGAGGAGGACCAGATGGAACAAAAAATGAAAGCATCGATACCAACAAAGGACAAATATAGTTTGACTCTCGATGAGGCTGCTGCTTACTTCAACGTGGGTGTAAAAAGACTGACCAGGCTTCTTGACTCTCCTGAGGGGGCAGAACTTGTGTTGATGGTAGGGGTCAAGCGTCTTGTCAAACGGAAGAAAATGGAAAACTTTCTAGATAAGGTGACGGCCGTATAGTACCAGAGGGCCTTGGCATGCTATAATGGGAGTGCCAAGGCTCTTCCTATACATGGAGGAGCAGTTAAAATGACAAGAAGACGAGACAACAAGAAGCGCGTCCTTCGCAAAGGCGAGGGCCAGCGTAGTGATGGCAGGTACTACTTCAAGTATCAGGATGCCAAGGGGGATACTCACTTTGTCTACAGCTGGAAGCTGGAGCCTTATGATATTCCGCCTGTAGGCAAGGAGTCAGAGCTTTCCTTGCGGGAGATGGAGAAAAAGATTATCCGTAACCTTGAGGATGGTATCCTGGGCTATGACAGCAAGATTACCGTGCTGGATTTGGTGAAACTATATCTTCAGCAGAAGGTTGGGGTTCGCCATAACACACAGGCGAACTATAACTTTGTTGTCAACATCATCAAGAAGGAAGCCTTTGGTTCCATGCTCATCGGCCGTGTGAAGCAATCTGACGCCAAGAGGTGGCTGATAAAGCTGCAAAGGGATGGCCGTGGCTACAGCTCTATCCATTCTATAAGAGGTGTTGTCAGACCGGCATTCCAGATGGCGGTAGAGGATGATATGCTCAACAAGAATCCCTTCCAGTTTGAGCTGGCATCTGTGGTGGTGAATGACAGTGTTACCAGGAAGGCCATAAGTCGTGAGGATCAGCGTAAATTTCTGGCCTTTGTGGCGCAGGATAAGCATTTCTCAAGGTACTATGATGCTATTTTCATCCTTTTCAACACTGGTCTCAGGATATCTGAGTTCGTAGGGCTTACTATTAAGGATGTTGATTTGGGCACCAAGCGGCTGACGATAGACCATCAGCTGCAGAGGAAGCGCAATATGGAGTACATCATAGAGAAGCCAAAGACCGAGGCCGGCAACAGGGTTATTCCCATCAGCGATGCAGTATGTGCTGCTTTTAAGCGTATCATTGACAAGCGGCCAAAACCGAAGGTGGAGCCGATGATTGATGGTCATGCTGGTTTCCTGTATTTGGACAAGAAGGGCGAGCCTATGGTCGCATTGCACTGGGAGAAGTATTTTCAGCACATCTGTGAGAAGTACAACTCCATCTACAAGGTGCCGATACCGAAGGTTACACCTCATGTATGCCGTCATACCTATTGCAGCAACATGGCTCATTCTGGCATGAATCCCAAAACGCTGCAGTACTTGATGGGGCATTCGGATATAAGCGTAACTCTCAATACTTACGCTCACACGAGCTTCGAGCTGGCTGAGCAGGAATTGAAAAAAGTGAATGGAATCGAGTTGTAATTCGGTGAAAAAGGGCCGGATTTACAACTTTTTTACAACTTTTGATGTCGTAGATTTGCGATTTTATGCGGGATTGTGCCGCCTTATCAAAAAGACAAGAATGGCTGTGCAGCCTTATATATCAAGGGACTAAGGAGTTTTCAAGGTATGAAGAAAATCTTATTTGTATGCCACGGCAATATTTGCCGCTCTACCATGTGTGAGTTCGTCATGAAGGATCTGGTCAGGAAAGCAGGGCTGGAGCAGGAGTTTGAGATTGACTCCAAGGCTTGCCGCACTGATGAGCTGGGGAATGACACCTATCCCGGTACTAAGCGGGCGCTGCAGGCGCATGGGGTGCCTTTCGCTCCGCGGCGGGCGCGGCAGATCACCAGGGCTGACTATGAGGCCTCAGACTATATCATCTACATGGATGAGGAGAACCGGCGGGATCTGATGCGGCTGACGGGCAGTGACCCTCAGGGGAAGTGCTCGTCCTTGCTGTCCTGGGCGGGCCTCTCGCGGGAGGTAGCTGACCCCTGGTATACGGGGGAGTTCGAGACTACCTATCAGGATGTCAGCCTGGGGTGTGAGGCTTTGCTGCGGAAGCTCGCTGGGACAGAGGTATGAGCATGAGAGGTCAGCTTTCTTCAATAAAGCGCAAGGCGGTTTCCTTTTGCCTGTCTGCCTTGCTGGGGGCAGGTCTTATCCTGCCTGCTGTGCCTGCGGAAGCGGGGGTAGACCCCTGGGCGGCTGCGGCTCAGGCTCTGGGGGTATTCGCTGCGTATAAGTCCAGCCTCAGCAGCATCCTTGCCCTGGGCAATGATCCCCGCGCTCAGATAAGCGGACGGATTCAGGATATGCAGGTCAATGGCAAGGACAGGAACGAGCATGACTGGGCCGTGGTGAATGAGGTCATGGAACAGCTGGTGTCCAAGGGGGACTATGCCTTGAAGGTGAACTCCCTGCCCTTCATGTGGGGGGTCAATGACAGCAATGATTTCAATGCGGGGTGCTATCCTACCAACTATATCAGCGTCAACCGGGCGCTGGTGCGAGGGCTGCAGTGCGACCGTGACGAATTGGCGGCAGTGATGGCCCATGAGATGACTCATGGGCTGGAGCAGCACAGCGCGCACAATTATGCCAAGGCAGTGGCTCAGTATTATGGCATGGCTTTCATCAATATGGACACAGGCAGCATGGACTGGAACAAGCTCAACGCCCTGGCAGGCTATTCCATTGCCAAGAATGTGACTCTGCCCACGGAATATGATGCGGATGAGGGCGGCTTCTACCTGATGTGCTCGGCGGGCTTCAATCCCGGGGGCGGGGCGGCGGCCATGTATCGCATGGGGCATTACCTCACCTATGTGACACAGAATGTGATGGAGTACCATAACCTTGACCCGAGCCTGAAGGAGAAACAGGAAGACTACAGTGACCACCCGGATACGAATCTGCGCGAGACGAAGCTCTCGCAGCTCATGAGTGATTATGGGGTGGGCCATGTGACTGTGCTGGGGCGCAAGGATATCTATATTGATGGTGCCAAGCTGCTCAGTGTTGACTGGACCAGCGACGAATTCGACAATACGGCGGAAAATGCCTACTATGTGGCCGGAGCTCTCTCCAAGGCTTTTCATGACTATGATACTGCCGAGGAATGGCAGTTCCGCGATGATGGCAGGGGAGGCGTGACCTGCCTGCCGTATACCCGTGTCAATGAGGTGCTCCATGAATTCCTGCAGAAAGATGGCAACGGCGCCCGCTTGCAGGAAATGGTGACCAAGGCTTATCGCGTGGAAAAGGCCACCGGCTTCAGGGAGAAGATGAAGCTGGCAGAGGCCAAGCGATATGAGAAAATGCGGCAGGAACGGGCAGCCGCTGTCTCTGCTTCGGCCAAGGCCTTGAAAAAGATGCGGGAAAATGCCGATACTTACAGCGATTTTGGCCTTGGCGAGCAGGCCCTGTTCCAGATGGAGCGCGTCTTTGCAGCCGAAAAGCGGGACAATGAGGCAGAAAACTATGCCATCAGAGGCCGCGCCAAGGCCGTGGTGGGGGATTATGAGGGAGCGCTGGCCGATGCGGACAGAGCTGTGGCCCTAGATGCCAAGAATATCTACAATTTCCTCAACCGTGCCGATGTGCATCGCATGAGGGGAGAACGGGAAGCGGCTCTCTCGGATTGTGAAAGCGCCAGGGGCATAGAGCCAAAGAATGCCGTCACTTACTTCATCATGGGGCAACTCTATGAGGAAATGGGGGATGAGGAAAAGGCGCTGGCCAGCTACAGGGAACTTTACCGCCTGCAGCCCAAGGCCTTCAGGAGCATACCCGAGGAGTATCTGAAAGAAATATCCGAGAGGGATTATAAGACTTTGCAGAAAGAGAAGCAGGAGGAAAAAGAGAAAAAGGCAGAAGAGAAAAAGCAGGAAAAGTGAAGCTCATAGGGCTGCAGCCGGAGTCTGGCAGCGGTTTCCTGCGGCGCAGAGATGAGCTTCTGAATTGAGTATCTTGCCGGAGTGGTTCCCTTGCACCGCAAGCGGTGCAGGGGATTTTTTCTTTGAGAATATTTCCCTTTGTGGTAGAATATAAAGCGGTATACTCACTTGCTGAGTGTTTTTGCAGGGGATAAGGAGTGAAAAACCTCAATGATACATATGCGCAATGTGCGGAAGGTCTACGACACCGGCGTGGTGGCCCTGGACGGGGTGAATGTGGACATCAAGAAGGGAGAGTTCGTCTTCGTGGTGGGAGCCAGCGGGGCTGGCAAGTCTACCTTCATCAAGATGCTTTTCCGGGAGGAACTGCCCACCAGCGGGGAGCTTTTAGTGAATGGCCACGATGTGGTGAATATGGAGCGCAGCGAAGTGCCCTATCTGCGCCGCGGGCTGGGAGTCATCTTTCAGGATTACCGCCTGCTGCCGGATAAGACGGTGTTTGAGAATGTGGCTTTCGCCATGCAGGTCATCGAGGCTCCACGCCGCACCATGCAGAGGAGTGTCAATGCGGTGCTGGAGGTGGTAGGGCTCCGCGACAAGTACAGGAGCTTTCCTTCCCAGCTGTCCGGCGGTGAGCAGCAGCGTGTGGCCATCGCTCGCGCTATCGTGAATTCCCCCGCCATCGTCATTGCCGATGAGCCTACGGGGAACCTTGACCCAGAGACCAGCTGGGATATCATGGATATTTTCCACCGCATCAATCAGGCGGGCACCACCATCGTCATGGCCACCCACGACAAGCATATCGTGGACACCATGCAGCGGCGGGTCATTGCCATTGAGGGCGGTCACATAGTAAGAGATGAAGCACGGGGGGTATACGGTTATGAAGCTTAGGACCAGTGAATATTTCTTGCAGGAGGTATTCCATTCCTTGAAGCGGAATAACTGGATGACCTTTGCTTCCGTGGGCACCGTGGCAGTGTCTCTCTTCGTGCTGGGGGTGTTCCTCATCCTGGTGCTGAACATGAACCGCATGGCAGGGATGTTGGAGTCCCAGGTGCAGATCAGCGTCTACTTGGAGGACAAGCTGGAGGATAGCGACCACAAGAAAATCAAGAGCGAAATAGAGAATATGCAGGGCATCGAGTCAGTGAAATTCGTTTCCCGTGACGATGCCAAGGACAAACTGGCAGAAAGGCTGGGGGACCAGAAGTACCTGCTGGAGGCTTTGGGAGACAAGAACCCTCTGCCGGATGCCTTTGAGGTGACGGTGCATCAGCCGGAACTGGTGGAGACAGCCGCCGCTGCCATCGCCCAGATCAAGGGGGTGGAGGAAGCCAAGTACGGCCAGGATGTGGTGGAGCATCTCTTTGATATCACCCGGCTCATGCGTGTCTTTGGCCTGGCCTTGATGGTGCTCTTGGCGGGGGCCACGCTCTTTATCATTTCCAATACCATCCGTCTGACGGTCTTTGCCCGGCGCAAGGAAATCGCCATCATGAAATACGTGGGTGCTACGGATTGGTTCATCCGCTGGCCCTTCATCATCGAGGGCATTGTCATGGGCTGCTTCGGCGGCCTGCTGGCAGCTCTGGCGCTGCGCAGCTTCTATGCGGCCATGGCGGCGAAGATATACAGCACCTTGGCCTTCTTCCCCTTGATGCCCCAGTATCCTTTCATGAACTATGTCACCGTGGGCATCATCCTGGCGGGCATGGCCATCGGCGCAGGCGGCTCTGCCATTTCCTTGAAGCGCTTCCTGAAGGTGTGACCATGAAGATGACGAAGAAGAAAAGTTTCAGCCTGGCTCTGACGGGGCTGATGCTCATGCAGTCCTCGCAGGTGCTGGCATCCCTTGAGGATGACAAGGCCAGCTACGATGCCCAGGCGGAGGAAAAGCGCCAGCAGAGTGAGGAGCTGGCAGGGAAGATTGAGTCCCTGTCCGAAGAAAAGCGCATCCTGGATGAGGAGGCCGAGGCCGCCATTGCCGAGCATGAGGCTCGCAAGGCGGAGCTTGACGCCACGGAGGCCCGGCTGGAAGAAAATGAGGAAAAACTCAAGAAGACCCAGGCAGACTATGAAGATAAGACTGAAAAACTGGGCAAAAGGGTGCGGGATATCTATATCAACGGTCAGATTTCCTATATGGATGTGCTCTTCGGGGCCAAGGATTTCTCAGACTTGATGACCCGCATGGATCTCCTGAAGCGGGTCATCAAGCAGGACTATGACCTGGTGCAGCTGGTACTGGCGGAGAAGGCGGATATCGAGCGCACCAAGTCCAGCCTGGAAAAGGACAAGGCCGTGCAGGCCGAGCAGGAGCAGAGGGCCCGGGTGGCCCGTGATGAGAGGGAAGTGAAGGTGGCCAAGCGCAAGGCGCTCCTTGACCGCATGAAGAATGACAAGGCCATCATTGATGCCCAATATGACGAGCTCATGGCGGCTTCCAAGCAGGTGGAGGAAATGCTCCGCCGTTCCAGCTACGCCACTGCCGCCCCTGCGGCGGTGGGGGGCGGCTCGGGGGCCATGCTCTGGCCCATGGCAGGGCCGGTGACTTCGGAGTTCGGCTGGCGCGTCCACCCCATCACAGGCACCCAGAAGTTCCACAGCGGTGTGGATATCGGCGGCGACTACGGCCAGCCCATCGCCGCTGCCCAGGGTGGCACTGTGGAATATGCAGGGTGGATCTCGGGCTATGGCAATGCGGTCATCATCAGCCACGGGGGCGGCATCTCCACCCTTTACGGCCATTGCCAGTCTCTGGCGGTAGGCGTGGGACAGCAGGTATCACAGGGGGAGACCATAGCCTACTGCGGCTCCACCGGCAACTCCACCGGCCCCCACTGCCACTTCGAGGTGCGCCAGGGGGGCGAGCCTATCAGTCCCTATTCTTACTTGTGATATATGAGGCAGATTCTGTATGAGCTACTTTATGAATAAAAAGCGGCTGGCGGCAGTCATCATCATCACGGCGGTGATTTCCTCCCTGCTGACCATGGGGGCCTGGGTGGCCCTGCTGGGGCTGGACAGCCACAAGATAGTTGATTTGGCCAGATTCTTTGGCACCATGCGGCTCATTGAGGCTCGCTATGTGGATGGGGCAGATGAGGGCAAACTCATGGATGGGGCTATCTCCGGCATGGTGCAGTCCCTGGGGGATCCCCACTCCATCTACATGGACAAGGAAATGTATACCAAGCTGATGGAGCACACGGAGGGAGCCTTCGGCGGCATTGGCGTCACTATGGGCTTCAAGGATAACAAGGTGACCATCATCTCCGTGCTGGAGGGGACTCCCGGCGAGCAGGCAGGCCTCCTGGCGGGGGATGAGATCATGGCTGTGGACGGCACCTCTGTCGCCGAGCTGCAGCCAGAGGAAGTGGTGCTGGGAATCCGGGGCGAGGTAGGCACTCAGGTGGCTCTGACTATCCATCGTGAGGGGCAGGAAGATGCTGACTACCAGCTGACCCGCGCCACCATCCATGTGCCTTCCGTCAAGGGCATGAAGCTGGAGGACACTGACCTTGGCTATATCCGCATTGCTTCCTTTGCCGAGAATACGGGCAAAGAGTTCAAGGAGGAACTCAAGAAAATCAAGGATGAAGGGGCAAGAGGGCTTATCATCGACCTGCGCCAGAATCCCGGGGGGCTGATCACCAGCTGCGTGGAAGTGGCCCGGGAAGTGGTGCCCAAGGGCAATATCGTCTCCGTAGTGGATAAAAACGGTGCCAAAGAAGAGTATGATTCTGAGCTGGAGGCACCCTATATGCCCGTGGCAGTGCTGATGGACAATGGCAGCGCCAGCGCCTCTGAGATCCTGGCCGGTGCCCTGCAGGATACCGGGGCGGGCAAGGTGGTAGGTGTCCAGTCATATGGCAAAGGCTCCGTGCAGATCGTGGTGCCTCTCATGAATGACGACGGCCTGAAGCTCACCGTGGCGAAGTATTATACTCCCTCTGGCCGCAGCATTGACGGAACGGGCATCACCCCCGATGTGGAAGCGCAGCTTTCTGCGGAAGGTGACGTGGACAGCCAGCTGGAGAAGGCCAAGGAAGTGCTGCAACAGACCCTGGGGGAACAGTCCTGAAAAATAATTGCAAAAAAGCCTTGACATGTGGTGCTCAAATGAGTAAAATATTTTTTGTCAGTCAGCGAGAAACATCGCAGGACGGGCAAATGCGGAAATAGCTCAGTGGTAGAGCACCACCTTGCCAAGGTGGGGGTCGCGAGTTCGAGCCTCGTTTTCCGCTCCATATATGCGGAAATAGCTCAGTGGTAGAGCACCACCTTGCCAAGGTGGGGGTCGCGAGTTCGAGCCTCGTTTTCCGCTCCATATTGCGGAAATAGCTCAGTGGTAGAGCACCACCTTGCCAAGGTGGGGGTCGCGAGTTCGAGCCTCGTTTTCCGCTCCATTGCAATCACAGCCGGTGCAGATGCGCCGGCTTTTCTGTTTTCGGTGGTGGCTTCGTTTTTTTTTACAAAAATATCATTTTAGGGGTTGACCTGCCGGGAACCATATGCTATTATAATACCTGTCGCTGATGAGCGGCGGAGTAAGGGCCTATAGCTCAGTTGGTTAGAGCAACCGGCTCATAACCGGTCGGTCCTTGGTTCGAGTCCAAGTGGGCCCACCAAAAACTTCATATTTTACTGCAATATGACTCAGTAGCTCAGCTGGATTAGAGTATTTGACTACGAATCAAAGGGTCGGGGGTTCGAGTCCCTCCTGGGTCACCATTGTGGGTAGGTGCCCGAGTGGTTAAAGGGAAATCTGCCGCCTCACGGCTACGATGGTTCGAATCCATCCCTGCCCACCACCTTGAAATGATAGCGTCGCGTCAGCGGCGCTTTTTTCATGTTTTGCCTGATATTATTTGTGCACGATTCTTGACTTTGGGAGTTCTTTAGGCTACAATAGGCGGGTAATCGGGCGAAGCCCGAGGGAAATCCGGTGTGGATTTGCCTGCTGTACCGGTGTAATGAAAAGCAGGAATGCTTAGCGCAGGCTCTCAGCTTGTTCGAGAAAAGCTGAGAGGACGAGGAGAAGGTTGTCGAGAACTCAGCGGATGCCTTCCGGCCGGTCCGGTCGAGAGAAACTTCTTAAAGCCCCTCTGCGAGGAGGGGGACAAAGGGAGTGGAGGACACAGCAGGTGTACTGTGATAGGGATGCTATACCCTTTTAGGCTTTGGTTAGGTTCGTTTGTGAAGGTAATCTTTGCATTCTGAATCTATGTTTCGGCTGTTCATTTCTTTGACGCAAAGAAACAGCGGCCTTGCCTTTCATCCGTGAAAGCCAACGGCCGCGGAACGCCCATCCATGGGCTGAAGTACGCGAGGTCTTTAGGGGTAGTGTATCCGTTTATAGGAGGTACACTTTTATGTGCGGTATTGTTGGATTTATTGGGAAGAACAAGCGTGATAAGGCTGCCAATGTGCTTTTGGATGGCCTGGCTAAGCTGGAGTATCGCGGTTATGACTCTGCCGGCATTGCAGTGCTGGGGGATGGGAAGATCCGCGTGGAAAAGAGCGTGGGGCGCCTGGCTGCTCTCCGTGACAAGCTGAAGGGCAAGATGCCTGAGGGGCTTTTGGGCATCGGCCATACCCGTTGGGCTACCCATGGCCGTCCGTCTGACAAGAACTCCCATCCTCATACGGACTGCTCTGGGGATTTCGTCATTGTCCACAATGGCATCATCGAGAACTACCTGACCCTTAAGGAAGAGCTGATTGAGGCTGGCCATGAGTTCAAGAGCGAGACTGACACCGAGGTGGTAGCACACCTGCTGGAGGAAGTCTACAACGGTGATTTCGTGGCTTCCGTGCGCACGGTGCTTTCCCGGGTGGAGGGCAGCTATGCTCTGGTGTTCATGAGCGCCAAGCATCCTGATATGCTGATTTGCGCCAAGCAGGACAACCCGCTGATCATCGGCCTGGGTGAAGGCGAGAACTTCATCGCCTCCGATGTGCCCGCCATCATCGCCCACACCCGCAAGAACTACGTGCTGGCTGACGGTGAGCTGGCTGTGGTCACCGCTGACAGCGTGGAGGTCACCAACCGCAAGGGCGAGAAGGTGAACAAGAAGATTTTCGAGGTCACCTGGAATGCCGAGGCTGCCGAGAAGGGCGGCTATGAGCACTTCATGCTCAAGGAAATCAACGAGCAGCCCAAGGCTGTCCGCGACACCATGAGCCAGCGCATCACCGCTGATGGCCAGGCCATTCAGATGGAAGAGCTGAAGTGGGACAAGGAGTACCTGGAGAAGTTCAGCCGCGTCTACATCGTGGCTTGCGGCACTGCATATCATGCAGGCCTGGTGGGTAAGTATTACATCGAGAAGCTGGCCCGTATCCCCGTCATGACGGATGTGGCTTCCGAGTTCCGCTATCGTGACCCCATCATTGATGACAAGACCCTGTTCATCACCGTTTCCCAGTCCGGTGAGACCCTGGACACCCTGGCAGCCATGAAGGAAGCCAAGCGCCTGGGGGCTACTACCTTGGCTATCACCAACGTGGTGGGTTCCTCCATTGCCCGCGAGGCAGACAAGGTGCTCTACACCTGGGCTGGCCCGGAGATTGCCGTGGCTTCCACCAAGGCCTACACCACCCAGATCGTGCTGTTCTTCATGCTGGCCCTCTACATGGCTGAGATGAAGGGCACTGTGACCAAGGAAAGGGCTGCCGAGCTGGTGGGCCTCCTGCAGAAGGTTCCTGCTCAGATTTCCGAGACCCTTTCCGATGTTGACCCCATCAAGACCTTTGCCAAGGCTTATGGCTTCAATGAAGATGTATTCTACATTGGCCGCGGCCTTGACTACAGCGTGTCCCTGGAGGGCGCCCTGAAGCTGAAGGAGATTTCTTACATCCACGCCGAGGCTTATGCCGCAGGCGAGCTGAAGCACGGCACCCTGGCTCTCATCACCGAGGGCATTCCCGTCATCGCTCTGGCTACCCAGAAGAGCGTCTACGAAAAGACTCTCTCCAACATCAAGGAAGTCAAGGCCCGTGATGCCGTAGTCATCGGCATCGCCTCCGAGGGGGACGAGGAACTGGAGAAGTATGTGGATCACGTCATGAAGGTCCCCGCTACCGACGAGCTCCTTTCCCCCATCCTCTCCGTAGTGCCCCTGCAGCTGCTGGCCTACTACGCCGCCATCACCCGCGGCACCGATGTGGACAAGCCCAGGAACCTGGCCAAGTCCGTGACGGTGGAGTAAGACATTACAAATACAAGCAAAGCCATGAAGCCTTTCTGAGGTTTCATGGCTTTTTTGCTTAAAATCTTTCAAGAATTGCTGTATAATTAAAATGATTTAGTATATAAAAGGGAGGTCTTATCATGCTTTTAGGAGCCATTGCCGTACCCCATCCGCCCCTTATCATCCCGGAGGTGGGCCAGGGGCAGGAGAAGGGAATCCAGTCTACTATTGATGCTTACCGTGAGGCAGCCAGGTGGGTGGCAGCGAAAGAACCGGAAACTGTGGTTATCACCAGCCCCCACAGCGTCATGTATGGGGACTACTTCCATATCTCGCCGGGAGAGGGAGCCAGAGGGGATTTTGGCAATTTCCGCGCCCCGGAGGTTAAAGTCACAGCAGAATACGATGTGGCCTTCCGCAAGCAGCTCTGCGCTCTGGCGGACAAGGAGGAATTTCCTGCGGGCGTCATGGGGGAGAAGAATCCTGCCCTTGACCATGCTACGCTCATACCCCTGCACTTCTTGCAAGCAGCGGGCTTCAAGGGGAAAGTCGTCCGCATTGGCCTTTCGGGGCTTTCCCGCCGTCATCACTACCATCTGGGGCAGATGATTGCCCAGACGGCACGGCTGCTCAAGCGGCCCACGGTGCTGGTGGCCAGCGGGGATCTGTCCCACAAGCTTTTGGCTGAGGGACCTTATGGCTTTGACCCGGCAGGGCCTGTCTTTGATGAGCGCATGCAGGAATGCTTCCGTGACGGTGACTTCTTGAAGCTGCTCTCCACCCCCGATGCCATGGCAGACAGTGCGGCAGAGTGCGGCCTGCGCTCCTTCTGGATCATGGCGGGAGCTATGGACAGGCGGAAGGTGGCCTCGCGCCTGCTGGCTTACGAAGGGCCTTTTGGCGTGGGCTACGGCACAGCCATCTTCGAGCCGGGAGAGCGGGACGAAGGGCGTGCCATCCTCGACCTCTATGAGCAGGAGCAGCGGGAGCAGATTGCGAAATTGCGAGCCAGGGAGGATGCCCATCTGGCACTGGCCCGCGCTTCTTTGGAGCATTTCGTGAAGCGCCATGAGTACCTGCCTGCGCCTGCGGATTTGCCCGCAGCCTTGCAGGGCCGTCACGGGGCCTTTGTGTCCATCAAGAAGGACGGAGCGCTGCGGGGCTGCATCGGCACTTTCCTGCCCACCCGGGACAATCTGGCCCAGGAGATCATCTACAATGCCGTCAGCGCCGGTCTGAATGACCCGAGATTTTCCCAGGTGACGGAAGAAGAACTCTCGGAACTGGTTTATGATGTGGATGTGCTGACGGAGCCTGAGCCAATAGACAGCCCCGCGAAGCTGGATGTGCGGCGCTATGGGGTGATAGTGCAGGCAGGCAACCGCAGGGGACTCCTGCTGCCGGATCTTGACGGGGTGGACACGGTGGAGCAGCAGATTTCCATTGCCCGCCGCAAGGGAAATATTGGCGAAAAGGAAAAGGTGCAGCTCTACCGTTTTGAGGTAGAAAGGCATATCTGAGTTGAGATGATTTGGAGGCTCTGTGAGAGCCTCTTTTTTTGCTTTCATAGTAAACGTTTAACAAATCATTGACAAAGCAATCGGGAAGGAGTAAAGTTGAATTGTATGAAATGGTAGAGAATTGACTAAAATAGAGGTCGATTCATAGCAAACAAGTTCTTTCCCGGAGGGATCACTATGGCAGAAATCAAAAAAGAATCTTTCGGCAAGCTTTCGGATGGGCGTGAGGTGTTCCTTTTCACCCTGCGCAACACCAAGGGGACGGAGGTGAAGGTCACTTCTTACGGCGCACGCTTGGTGAGCTATATCGTGCGGGACAAGGACTTCAAGAAGCGGGATATCGTCCTGGGCTATGACAGCGCCGAAGCCTATGAGAAGGACACCACCAGCATGGGCGGCGTGGTGGGCCGCCATGCCAACCGCATCGCCGGGGGCAAGGCGGTGATAAATGGCAAGGAGTACCAGCTGGAGCTGAACACCGGCTCCCAGAAGCAGAACCACATCCACGGCGGCTTCAAGGGCTTCCATCTGAATCTCTGGGACTATGAAGAAGTCTTTGAGGGCGTGAAGTTCACCTACCATGCCAAGGATGGGGAGGGCGGCTATCCTGGCAATATGACCGTGACGGCTCTCTATTCCCTGTCCAATGACAATGAGCTTTCTATCAAGTACGAGGCGGAGAGCGATGCAGATACCATCTGCAACCTCACCAACCATGCCTACTTCAATCTGGATGGTTATGAGGCAGGCACCGAGGCGGCCATGAAGCAGAAAATGCAGATTTTTGCTGACAGCTACACTTGGGCCGATGCCGAGTCCCTGCCTGATGGCCGCATCCTGCCAGTGGAGGGCACTCCCATGGATCTCAGGCAGCCTACGCCCATCGGCGAGCACATTGACGATGACTTCGACGAGCTGCAGATGGGCCACGGCTATGACCACAACTGGGTGCTGCGGGACGAGCCGGTGGAGATTGAGCTGAAGCCGGGCATGTTCGGCTTTGACCCAACCTGTCCCATTGATTACAATGCAGGGGGCCTCAAGAAGGCTGCCTATGTGGAGTCTGAGGAAAGCGGCCTGGCCATGACCTGCTACACCACGCTGCCCGGCATGCAGTTCTACAGCGGCAACTTCCTCAAGGGGGATCTCGCGGGCAAGAACGGCGTCACCTTCCCCCGCCGCAGCGGCTACTGCCTGGAAACCCAGTATTTCCCCAACGCCCTGGCCAATCCTTCCTTCCCCCAGCCGATTCTGAAGAAGGGGGAGAAATATCAGGCGCAGACGATTTATGCTGTGGAATTGCATAAATGATGTAGTACATAAAACTGTTGCCATTAGTGGGCGGCAGGTGGTATAATATAAGCATAACAGGAAAGTGGACTCGTGGAGTACACAAACAGAAAAGCCGCCGGGGCTGACTACCTAGGCGGCTTTTTTGTGTTCGTGCATGGGCCTGACTAGGGCGTACAAAGAACGGCAGAAATGAATACTTATTTGCTGTCAAGGTGCCGATCTATGGCTCTGCATATGTAGTGGGCTATTATGCTACCAACTACGCCGGAAACCATAGCTAACAGAAAAGCAGACATGAAATACACCTCCCTTCGTTCTTATTCAGGGAGTATAGACAGCAGTAACATTATAGCATAATAAGGTTTGATTGTGTTTGCAGATGTTGAGAATGGGGGCAACTTATATTTACCATAAATAAACGAAATGATATTATTGCGCGAAAATAGTGGACAAATCACCTGCGAAGGGGTAAAATCTAACTATGAATTGGGATAAACTAAGATAAAATCCCAGCCTGGAGTTACCCATAAGGGAGGCAGTGCTACATGAATATCCATGAGTATCAGAGCAAGCAGATCCTGAAATCCTACGGCGTGAAGGTGCCGGAAGGATTCCCGGCTTTTTCTGTAGAAGAAGCGGTGGAGAATGCCAAGAAGCTGGGCACCCCCGTGTGCGTGGTGAAAGCCCAGATCCATGCTGGTGGCCGTGGCAAGGCTGGCGGTGTGAAGGTGGCCAAGTCCTTGGATGAGGTGAAGGCCTACGCCAGCGAAATTCTGGGCAAGGTGCTGGTGACCCACCAGACCGGCCCCGAAGGCAAGAAGGTTAACCGGCTCCTCATCGAGGCCGGTGCAGATATCAAGAAAGAATACTATCTTTCCTTCGTCATTGACCGCAACACAGCCCGGGTGGTGATGATGGCTTCCACCGAGGGCGGCATGGAAATCGAGAAGGTGGCCGCCGAGACCCCGGAGAAGATTTTCAAGGAAACCATTGACCCGGCTGTGGGCCTGCTGCCCTTCCAGACCAGCCGCATGGCTTACAAGCTGGGCCTGCCCAAAGAGGCTGTGCGCCCCGCCCAGAAACTCATGGGCTGCCTTTACAATGCCTTTGTAGGCAAGGATTGCTCCCTGGCTGAAATCAACCCCATGGTGCTTACCGGGGATAATGATGTGATGGCCCTTGATGCCAAGCTGAACTTCGATGACAGCGCCCTTTTCCGTCACCCGGATATTGCAGAGCTGCGGGACGAGACCGAGGAAGATCCCAAGGAATTGGAGGCGGCTGCTGCCGACCTGAATTATGTGAACCTGGGCGGCGATGTGGCCTGCATGGTCAATGGCGCAGGTCTGGCCATGGCTACGGTGGACATCATCAAATACTTCGGCGGCGAGCCTGCCAACTTCCTTGATGTGGGCGGCGATTCCAATCCCGAGAAGATTGCCAAGGCCTTCAACATCATGCTGGAGGGCGGCCAGTCCAAGGGCATTTTCGTCAACATCTTCGGCGGCATCAACCGCTGCGACCAGGTGGCCAAGGGCATCCTGGAAGCAGCCAAGCTCATATCTACAGATGGCAAGAGCCTGCCGGTGCCGGTAGTGGTGCGCCTGGAGGGCACCAATGCTGAGGAGGGCAGGGAAATTCTCAAGAATACGCCCATCAAGAACGTCATCATGGCACCCACCATGGAGGGCGGCGCAGAAACCATCGTGAAGCTGGTCAAAGAAGCACAGGCGTAAGGGGGCCATATCATGGGAGTTTTAGTAAATAAAGATACCAAAGTCATCGTTCAGGGCATCACTGGCAAGCAGGCCGCTTTCCATACCCGCCAGATGCTGGACTACGGCACGAAAATCGTGGGCGGCGTCACCCCGGGCAAGGCTGGCCAGGAAGTAGAGGGCGTGCCCGTCTTCAATACGGTGCAGGAGGCTGTGGAGGCTACGGGAGCAACTGCTTCTGTCATCTATGTGCCGGCCCGCTTCGCCGCCGACTCCATCATGGAGGGGGTGGATGCAGGCCTGGAGCTGGTGGTCTGCATCACCGAGCATATCCCTGTGGAGGACATGGTGAAAGTCCGCCGCTACATGGAGGGCAAGAAGACCCGCCTCATCGGCCCCAACTGCCCCGGCATCCTCACCACGGACGAGGCCAAGCTGGGCATCATCCCCGGCAACATCCAGAAGAAAGGCCATGTGGGCCTGGTTTCCCGCTCCGGGACCCTCACCTATGAGGCTGCCTTCCAGCTGATGAACGCCGGCATCGGCGTCACCACCGCCATCGGCATCGGCGGCGACCCGGTGAAGGGCACGGATTTCATTGACGCTTTGGCTCTCTTCAAGGATGACCCTGAGACCAAGGCTGTGCTGATGATCGGCGAAATCGGCGGCAACGCCGAGGAAACCGCCGCCCAGTGGATCAAGGAGAATATGCCCGATAAGCCTGTCACGGCCTTCATCTCCGGCCGCCAGGCCCCTCCGGGCAAGCGCATGGGCCACGCCGGCGCCATCATCTCCGGCGGCAAGGGCACTGCTGCCGACAAGATCAAGGCCCTCAACGAAGTGGGCATCGAAGTGGCAGACACCGTAGCCCATATCGGTGATACGGTAGTGGAGACTTTGAAAAAAGCTGGCATCTACGACGAGTGCCATACCTGCTAAGGGTATCTGATAGTAAAAGAGAGCTGCGGCAAATGCTTTCGCATTTCGTCGCAGCTCCTTTTGGTAGGGCGTGTTGATTAAATGAACTTGGCCCGAATATGCGTAGATTGGCTGAGTAAATTAACCAATGCGTCCTAATTGCAACGCAGATATTTTTGCTGTATAATCATTGGTAATGAATATCGAAATCTTCAGAGGAACGGAGAGGAGCTGCGAAATAAGAAACTTATGGAAGATTTTGCCATGTGCGGAAATGTACAGGTATGGGACTTTGAAGAGTTTTCTCTGAAATCTTGATTAAGAAAGAGAGGTAATTTCACTTATGTCTGGAAATTTTGATTTTATGAAAAATATTCTCCCCAGTGCTTATGACAACTGGGTTGAGTCGGAAAAATTAGCTCATATTGACTATAAAAAAGCAGCACAGGCAATGCGCAATGCCATGGAGGTAGTAGCTACACAGTATATTTCTAAAAATAAACTTACGGACAAGTTTATGAAGGAAGTAAAATCTGATTACCATGATCTAAAAAAGGTTGAGTTGAAATATAAACTTGATTTTCTTGAAAAAAATGGCTTGATCAATGATCCGGGGCTTGCCAGTAAATATATACTGCATAATGGCAGGAAGCGGGACGATTTCTTTGATTTCAGCAGAGATGTTGGTAATAACTCATCTCATCCAGGCGAGATAGTGACTTATTCAGAATTGTGCACATGCTTGACAGGATGGCACAAGGTTTTGCGTGAAATGTATAAGCCTAAAAATGCAGGTGCATTTAAGGAAGGCAAAATGCCTATTGGCGAATATGAAATCTATCATTGTGAAATTCCCAAGGATAGAGACCGGTCTCATTGCATTTTAGAATATTATGCCATAAAACCAGGAAATATAGTGGATCAATATGCGCTGATCAGAGAATATGATAAAAAGGCCGTTGGAGCAACAGGCAAAAAGTTTCTGAAACGAAATGTAGATGCCATCGACATTGCTAAACAGGAAGCTGATACTTTTACAATCGGTATGCCGGATGTTGAAGAAATCACACCATATGAATCTAATAAGACAAATTCCTATTTGTTTGCTTATATTTTCAGGAGAAAGCCGCAAGCCTTGGAAGATGTTCTGAAAAAAGGTCTGACATTGCCTGAACGTCTCAAACTCTGCCGTCAGATTGCAGAGTGCCTGTTGGGGCTGCATCAGTCCAGCATCCCTATTTATCATAGGTTGCTATCCTATGGCAGCATTTATCTGTGTGATTACCATGACATGAAAAAGGGGTGGATTCCCTATCTGACGAAATTTGATTTTTCGAAATTGGAACTTGCCAATGATGATATGACCATCAGGGATTTTGCTGATGATGCCAAGGACAGTATGCCAAGTGAAATGTCTAAGTACATTCATCCGCAGTGGAGTTCAGGTAATTGGGAGGCAGTGGATGAATATGCCCTCAGTATCTTGTGCGTGGATATTCTGAATGGGGGAATAGTCAAATCCCTGGATGAGCAGAAAGATGCAATGGAGGATATGGAGGATGAAGGTGTCTCAGGGGAGTTGATCAACTGCCTGAAGGCTATGCGCAGTGATGAAAGGCCAGGCTTGGAATATGTGCTGGAATTCTTAAATGAAGAGGAGAAAAAATGGAGCTGAGTTATCAGTTAGCAAAGCCAAGGTATGCGCTTATAGAGGAGAGCAAGATTGAAACGAATGATGGAGCTGTGTATTTGGCACAGGACCTGTGGTTGAAGCGCAAAGTTTGTGTGAAGCTGATCAATATTCCAGGGGATTCTCCTGCCGTCAGAAAGATCAATCTGCAGAAAGCAATAAAAGAAGTCATAATCCATTCGGAAATCAGCCTCAATAGCCAGCATGTGCCAGCAATCTTTGATGAAATACACACCAAGGATAAACTTTACATAGTGATGCAGTGGGTTGAGGGAGAGACGCTGACCAAGAAAATGCGAAATCTGAAGGCTCCTGAAATGCTTTATTTGATGGAAGAATTATGCGGGGTCTTGCAGTTGCTCGAAAAGAGGAATTTGAACCATCGTGATATCAAGCCAGACAATATTAAAATTGTCACCACGGCAGCGGGGAAAATGGAATTGATCCTGCTAGATTTTGGCATCAGTCTCGGCCTGGTATCACTAGGTGTAGGAACAAAGGGTTATCAAGCTCCGGAGCTTTTGTGGAAGGGGAATATGAAGCATGATAAGTTGGACATCTTTGCTGTAGGTGTAATGCTTTATGAATTCTTTGCGAAGAAGCTGCCAGAGCCCGGTATAGACTATAAAACTCCTGCCGATAGGCAAAAGGCTTGGGCAGCTTTTACAGAGCCATGTATCTTGAACGATAAGATCCCGCCCGCAGTCAATCAGCTGATTGTGAGGTGCATGAGTTATCAGCCTGCCGACAGGCCAAAGGCCAAAGAGCTGGAGCAAATGTTGCGACATATTAGGAAAGGGCGTCCCTATAATTATGGCATATAGCATCGAAGAAATGGAACAAAAATTTGACCGGGAATTTGTCACAGAATATGCAGGACAATCAGAAAAAGAACAGATGATTGTCGGGGAAACTGTAAAAGTAGAAATTCCAGATGCAGCAGACTTGGCTAAAATAAGGGAGCATGACTGATGTTTCGCTTTGTTAAGCTAAAACAAAAATATAATGAATTACCAGGTGGACTGACTATTTTCTGCGGCCAGAATGTAAAATTCTGCGGATATGATATAGAAGAAGATACTGAAGAAAATATGATTAAAAGATTATCCGGGCAAAAGGAATTCCTTATTATGCGCAAACCGGATAAAATGAAGCCGGATTCATGGTTATATCATATATGCAGCCAGGATAGAGAATATAAGTGCAAGCGCTCGGAGACCCATCATCATGAATTGACGATTCTTTCATCCTTTCCTATCAATTTTAACGAGTATAACAGATGGATGGGGCAGGCCATCGAGTTTTCGATTCCTGACAAATGCTCTATAATCATTCGTAATGGCGTTTTGGGTGGCATAGAATCTTATGCTGACGGAAAACAGATTGGCTTGAATGAGGCCAACCACATGATTTACCTGCAAAAGGACAAATTGCAGGCAGGGTTGGACTTCATCGAGCAAAAATTCGCCGAGCAGGAGCAGTATCAACAGGCGGAGAATGAGGAACGTTCAGGAGGCCTGCACGATCGTACTATAAGAAAGCTGGATATAATCCAGAATTATGCGGAAGTGTATTCGTCTGTCGAAGAAAATCATGTCAATGAGACTGCCCCTCTTTTTTATAACAAGATAAGTCCCGTATTTTCGGAGGAATATGAGCGTCTTGATCGCATAGCCTATAATTTCACTGTGGGGGAATTGCCTGAGAATGAATATCGACCGGGGACGCAGATTGTGCTCATGAGCACACAGGGAGAAGAATTGCGTGGAGAAATAACAGCTGCCTATGAATCCGTAGATTCTTCCAGTTTGGATATTTTGTTCAATAAGGTTATAGATAAAGAAATCATTCCTCCATTTGGTGAGATTCGCCTGTCTTTTTCGACAGTCAACCGTGATGTTCAGGTGGCAGCCGTAGAGCAACTGAAAAAAAGCCAGTGCGCTGGGGCTGCCTATATCAACCAGGTTTTTCACACCAAGAAATATCCTCCTGCTGGTTTTGAGGATAAAGACTTATCAGCATTGCACAAATCTTTGCAGGCTCAGAAATATCCACCCAATGCCAGTCAGCAAAAGGCCATAGAGCAAGGGATTAAAACTAAAGATCTGTATCTGGTAATGGGGCCGCCAGGGACAGGCAAGACTACAGTTATCCTGGAATGGGTCAAATATTTTATTCGCGTAGAGCATAAGCGCGTATTGGTTTCTTCTCAGAATAATAAAGCTGTGGACAATGTTCTTGAACGTTTGGCCGACGAGCCTGATATCTCAATGCTCCGCATAGGCTCGGAGGCGAAGGTTCAGCCTAAAATCGTACCGTACTTATTCGAGAATAAGCTAAACAGCTATCGTGAGGAAATCCGTCAGCAGGTAGCCAGCAATGAGCCGATACTGAAGGAGTGGATTGCTCGCTGGCAGAAGATGTCTGATAAACTGGAAGAATTGTCGTTGTCGCGAGATAAATTAGACAGACAGTACGCCACCCTAGTCAATCATATTGAGGGGGAACTGCGTCCAGCCTATAAGAAAATAGAAGTTGCCAGACATGATTTGAAGTCAGTTCAGACAAGGCTGCAGGAACAGGCACATGCGTTCAATAAGGCGTATCAAAAACTTAAGTCTGCTCGAGAGGGTACGGGAGTTTTTACAAAAATCAAGCTGTTTTTCATGGAACGCACCATGCTCGGTGATTTGGATAAGACTCAGGCCACGTATGAAAATGGGCGTGCCATGGAGGAACAATGCCTTGTGGCATTAAATAAGGCTATCCGTGAATACCAGAGCATAAAAGCCAAGCTTATAACTTCAGAGTATGCGGATATACTTGAGGCCAGGGATGGATATGAAGAACAGTACAAGATTGTCGAGGCATTGCAAAACAAGATTTTGGCAGCGGGAGAGCCGAGTTGGGCGTTAAAAATCAGTGTGGCAGAATCCGTGCAGGACCAAGCCTGGTTTAGGCGGGCAGATATCGATAGATTGGCAGGTCTTGCCCAGGAGAAAAAAGCGAGAGCAGAGCAACTATTGCAGGCTTTTCTGACTTGGAAGACAAAAATCCTTGATAAACAAAATTATGCTCTTTTGCAGACGGTGCTGGAAGAGGTTCAGTTGGTTGGAGCTACCTGCATAGGTGTCAGTTCACAGAGAAAATTTGCCGATTTGAAATTTGATATAACAATCATTGATGAGGCTGGTCAGATTTTGGCCCATAATGCACTGGTGCCTATGAGTGTCTCGCCAAAGCTGATTATGCTCGGCGATCATAAGCAGATTCCGCCAATGACGGATGCAGATGTGGTGGCAGTTTGCGAAAGCAATAATATCCAAACGGACTTGTTGAAGAAAAGTCTGTTTGAGGATATGTATGAGAGAATGCCGGACGAGAACAAAATGATGCTGGATACACAGTACCGTATGCCTAAAGAAATTGCAGATATTATCTCTGACTGGTTTTATGAGGGGGCGTATAAATCTTTTGAAAAGAAAGCAGGCCTGAAGGGGGCACTGGAGTTCCTTTCCGATAAGCCCTTAGTGGTGATAGATACTTCGGGACAGGCTGGCCGCAGTGAGACTCGTGGAGTGCCAAGCGGATATTATAATAATCTGGAAGCAGAGTGCGTAATCAGGATTCTGTCCAGACTCAAGCATGATGATAGGCTGGAAGAGGATGAAATAGGGATCATAGCAGCCTATAAGGCGCAGGTTGCATATTTGCGGGAGAAACTCGTGGAGCAGGGCATACTGTCTGCCGAAGCGGCAGACAATATGATAGCCACCCTTGATAGTTTCCAGGGACATGAACGCAATATTATCATTTACAGTTTCGTGAGAAGTTCTCCGAGCAAGCTTCCCACAGATAATCGCATAGGTTTTCTGGCTGAATTGCGACGCCTGAATGTTGCAATGACCCGATGCAAAAAAACACTGGTAATGATTGGTGATATGGAATATCTTTCTAACTGCGCTAATGAACCTGATGCTGAAGATGATGGCAATACTCCCAGTGAGAAGCTGTTCGGAGATTTTATCAGAAAGATGCTGAATGATATCAAAAATGGTTCTGGTGATATTCTGAGCCTTGAAAATTGGAAATGAGTTTTAAGGGGTATGAGCATGGCTGAGTCTATGAAGGAAAAAAAATCCAGGTTGGACAGGATCCATAAAGTCCAGAATACGCTGCAGAATATGCATCAGGAACTGAAACTGCATTATCCCAAGATACATAACGAAGATATTCTTTTTTTTGCATATATATATTATCCAGTTGCCTTAGTTGATGTGACCATGGTTGAACGAACTTTTGAGGATATGAATGCAATAGAGGCTGCGGTACTGTCTTTTTTGAAACTTGGTTTGAATGCCAAGGAGATTGCACTCATGACAGGAATGCATGAAAATACAGTGGATTCAGTGCTTCTCTTCTTGCGCGGCAGCGGACAGATCGGCGATAGTGGCTTGACTGGTATTGGTGAGCTTAGCCTGGAGAAAGGACAGCGGGTTACCGATCATAAAGTGGTTCAGCAATTCCAGTTGGATCCTGTAGGCTTGCGTTTCCTGAGGATACATGATACGGTCAATACTAGCAAGTTGCAGCGCAAGCAATCTGTCCAAGAAGAGCAGGCACTGAAGATAGATTACTTTGATTTGGCTGAAAGGAGCAGGCTTGAAAATCAGCTGAAAGATCAGTATACGGAGATTGCATGGCACAATAAGGATGTGCTCAATGCTAATGTCGAGAGGATTGAAGAAATTGTATGCAAGGAAGTGCAATATGTACCTGCATGCATGGTTGGACTGTCAGGGTGTGATACACCTTTGGTCTTTGCCTATAGATATGATAAATCGAATTCGATCAAGAATAGCAAGGATCGCCTGGGATTCAAGCCTTTTGCTGCGCCTCCTGGCATTGTGGCGAGATATGAACTTCCTGTGGATACTCCCGATGTAATGGAAGGGAATTCTTTTATACAAGATGTCAAGCAGCTCTTTGATGAAGCAACTCAGCGAAAGCCAAATCCGAAGAACATATATGACCGTCCTTTTTATGAGCGTGCAATCATGGACGAACTTATTGGGAAGAGACATTTGGATAAAGAACAATTCCTTCCTATAGAAAATAATTTTCGGGGTATGGGATTCTTCTTTGCACTGCATGAAGATACAGTATTGGAAGTTTCTCAGGGCCTGGTCTATATACTTAAAGAAATTGCAAATGAAGGAACTTGCCAGTTCGTTCATATCAGTCTTTGTGGAAGAGTGGTCAATCTTCTGCCGGATGAGGCGGTCAGAGCCAGAGCCGTTGCTATGCAGAAGCTCGTGAACAGTAAGCTGGAGGGAGATTGGGGAAAAGCTGCTAAATATATTAAATATCATGTGCAGGGTATAGGCAGTGATATATGGAATGGCATGCTTCAGGCTTTGGAAGAATATACGGAAAAGGATGAGCCAATGTAACGTGGATATTAATGATATCCTGCCAGGGACATCTGACAGCAAGAAGGAGCTGCGGCAAATGCCTTCGCATTTCGTCGCAGCTCCTTTTGTTGATGTCTGTATAGTTTAAGCACAAGTTGAAAGCCTTTCGGAAAATTAAGTGTTTGTCATGCCATGTTAAAATCCATAGTTGCCAGGTTCACGGTGGAAACGACATTTCCGTACGTTGCGGGCTTCAACCACTGGGAACCGTTTTTCTTGTTGAAATCCTTGACGAATTTGTTGAATTCATCCATAGAGGAGCATCTGCCCGTTGCGCTGCCTTTGAGGTGATCCATATTGTATTTGCATTTATGTATTTCCTTTCTTGTCTGTACTTACGTTTGAGGTTGCTGTATATTACAAAGTTTTTGAAAAAAATATTTATTCCAAACAGTTAGTGATAAAGCGGCTCTTGGAGCTAGATTCTCTTAGACGCTGGCCAAACAAAAACACCAGCCTTCCGAAGAAAGCTGGTGCTTAAATCTCAAATGGTGACCCAGGAGGGACTCGAACCCCCGACCCTTTGATTCGTAGTCAAATACTCTAATCCAGCTGAGCTACTGAGTCATGATGAGGTATGAAGTTGTTTGTTCGCTTAAGAACAAAATAATTATAGCTTAAGAAATCTTAGGTGTCAATAAAAATATCAAAAAAATCCTCTTGACTTTTATATTTTTATATCGTAATATTGAGATATAGAAATTAGGAGGTGAGCAGCAAAGTGATTGAAGACAAAGAATGCCTTCGCCAGCTGGCTGAGAAGCTGAAGGTTATTGCCCATCCTGTGCGGCTCTGCATTGTGCGGGGACTGTGGCGCAAGGGCTGCTGCAATGTGACTTTCATGCAGGATTGCCTGGAAGTGCCTCAGTCCACTGTGTCCCAGCATCTGGGGAAGCTCAGGCAGGCGGGCATCATTGAGGGGCAGCGGCAGGGATTGGAGATTTGCTATTCCCTGAAAGATCCCCTGGTGGAAAAGATTTTGGCTCTCATGTTTGAAGATGAGTGCAAGCAAGAGTTTTAAGGAAGATTCTTGAGTTAATGGAGGAAAAGCATATGAGTACGAAAGTTATTACCGGCGCGAATTTCAACGAGGAAGTATTGCAGGCCAAGGGCACTGTGCTGCTGGATTTCTGGGCGGCCTGGTGCGGGCCTTGCCAGGCTCTTGGCCCTATCGTGGAGGAAGTGGCGGCAGCCCATCCCGAGGTGAAGGTGGGGAAGGTGAATGTGGACGAGGAGCAGTCTTTGGCCCAGCAGTTCGGCATCATGTCCATCCCCACCCTGATGGTGTTCAAGGATGGCAAGAAGGTCAATGAGGCCCTGGGGCTGATGCCCAGGGAGCAGGTGGAAAGCCTGCTGGTCTGACAGGAGGTGCCCTATGGGAAAGGTGCTTGTTTTGGGTGCGGGCCCTGCGGGCATTTCCGCTGCCCTCTACGCCCGCCGGGGCGGGGCTGAGGTGACTGTCCTACACAAGGGGCTGGGCACCGGAGCTTTGGGCAGGGCAGAGAAGATAGAGAACTACTACGGCCTGGCAGAACCTGTCACCGGCACAGAACTGGAGCGCAGGGGGATAGCAGGGGCTGCGGCCCTGGGCATTGAGTTTGTTGAGGATGAACTGGTGGAGCTTGGCTATAGGTCGGATTTCAAGGGCTACCAGGCCCGCTCTGCCGGGGCTGAGTATGAAGCTGATGCCCTGATCATCGCTGCCGGTGCTTCGCGCAAGACCTTGGCCCTGCCGGGGCTGAAGGAATTAGAAGGACACGGGGTGAGCTATTGCGCCACTTGTGATGCCTTCTTCTATCGGGGCAAGACAGTGGCAGTGCTTGGGGCGGGAGCTTATGCCCTGCATGAGGCGGAGGCTCTGCTGCCTCACGCTGCCAGGGTTTATCTCTTCACCCAGGGGGCAGAAACTTTGGCAGACAAAATCCCTGCCGGGGTGGAAGTCTGCCAAGGAAAACTGGCAGCCCTGCAGGGGGAAAACAGGGTGGAGAAAGCTGTCTTTGAAGATGGCAGCGAGCTTCCCCTGGACGGACTTTTCATCGCCCTGGGCACCGCAGGCAGCACGGAATTGGCCCGGAAATTGGGGGTCATGCTGGAAAACGGCAATATCAAAACCGATGAGCATATGGCCACCAATGTCCCTGGCATCTTCGCTGCCGGAGACTGCACTGGCGGCCTGCTGCAGATTGCCAAGGCGGTATATCAGGGAGCCGAGGCAGGGCTGGCTGCCGTGAAATATCTGCGAGCCAAAAAGTAAGATGGCATAGGAAAAGCCGCTATCCGTTTGGATAGCGGCTTTTAGGCTGTCAAGGTTATCTTTTAGGCACTGGCGCTGATCTGTTGCTTGCGTCCTGTGCCTGCCAGCAGGGCTCTGGTGTGGGCTGCCACATCCGTGGGAGTCATGTCGTGGCTGCGGGCGACGCCGGTGTCGATGGCGGCTTTGGCTACGGCCTTGGCCACGGCGGGGGCTACCCGCGGGTCGAAGGGGCTGGTGATGACATGGTCGGGGTCAAGCTCCTTCTCGGAGATGAGGCCGGCGATGGCATAGGCTGCTGCCAGCTTCATTTCTTCGTTGATTTCCTTGGCCCGCACATCCAGGGCACCGCGGAAGATGCCGGGGAAGGCCAGGAGGTTGTTCACCTGGTTGGGATAGTCGGAGCGTCCTGTGCAGACGATGCGGGCACCGGCTGCGTGAGCCAGCTCAGGCATGATCTCGGGAGTGGGGTTGGCCATGGCCATGATGATGGGATCAGCTGCCATGGAGCGCACCATCTCCTCGGTGACGCACCCTGCTACGGAAACGCCTACGAACACATCTGCTCCCTTGAGCACCTCGGCGAGGTTGCCCTTGTGCATCTGGCGGTTGGTGATCTTGGCGATATCGTCCTTGAAGGGGTTCATGCCCTCGGGACGGCCTTCGTAGATGGCACCCTTGGTGTCGCAGAGCAGGATGTCCTGCACGCCCAGGGAAACCAGCAGGCGGGTGATGGCCTGACCGGCAGCGCCTGCGCCATTCACTACCACGCGGATGGCGCCCATTTCCTTCTTCACTACTCTGAGAGCGTTGATGAGGGCAGAGGCTACCACGATGGCTGTGCCGTGCTGGTCATCGTGGAAGACGGGGATATCCAGCCTTTTCTTGAGTTCGTTCTCAATGACGAAGCATTCGGGAGCCTTGATGTCCTCAAGATTGATGCCACCGAAGGTGGGAGCCATCATCTCCACGGCGCGAATGATTTCCTGGGGATCCTTGGAGTCAAGGGCGATGGGCACAGAGTCAACTCCTGCGAAGCCCTTGAAGAGGATGGCCTTGCCCTCCATGACGGGAAGGCCTGCGCCAGCGCCGATGGAGCCGAGGCCCAGGACGGCGGTGCCGTTGGTGACTACCGCCACCAGATTGCTCTTGGAAGTATAGTCATAAATCTTTTCCGGCTCCTCCTTGATGGCCAGGCAGGGCGCCGCTACGCCGGGGCTGTAGGCCAGAGTCAGGTCGCGCTGGGTGCGGAGGGGCACCTTGCTCATGATTTCGATTTTGCCCTGGCTTTCCTGATGGAGCTGGAGAGAAGCGTGATTCACATTTTCCTTTTTCATGGTGTAACATCCTTTCCGTGTGGCCGGTCTATGGTTTACTTGCTGCGTTGACCGGCAAAATGCTGTGATATATGTTACCGGTATATCAACTATGTGAAATAGTGATGCTATTCATTATATCCATTTTTGACAGGAAAGCCAATATTTCTTGAGAATGAAACGATAACTGTAAACTATAGTTTGTGCTATATAGACAAAAGTAATCAAGAATAACGGGCAGATTGACAGGGGCGGAAGTGCCATCTATACTGATTCCAGAAGGAATAGCAGGCAGTGGACGCCTGGAGGGAAATCCCTGCCTGCAAGCATAAAAGTTCGCAAGGAGTAGACGGAAATGTTTCAAAAGTTCATGGCAGAAGCAGCGGAAGCGGCAGGGTTACAGTTGGCTGATAGCCAGCTGCAGCAGTTCAAGCGCTATTATGAAATGCTGATTGAGTGGAATGAGAAGATGAATCTCACCGCCATCACCGAGGCTCGGGAGGTGGCGGTGAAGCATATGGTGGACAGCCTGACGGCGCTGGAGACGGGACTGTTCACGGAAGGCTGCACTATCATAGATGTAGGCACCGGGGCGGGATTCCCTGGACTTCCCCTCAAAATCTATCGCCCGGATATCAGGCTGACGCTGATGGATTCCCTGCAGAAACGTGTCGGTTTCCTTGAGGCGGTGGTGGAGGAGCTGGGCCTGGAAGAGGTTGCCTGCGTCCATGCCCGGGCGGAGGAAGGGGCGCGGAACAAGGCCTATCGGGAGAGGTTCGATCTCGCTGTCAGCCGTGCGGTGGCGGCAATGCCTGTGCTGGCTGAGTACACCTTGCCTTTCGTGAAAAAGGGTGGTTTTTTGGTGGCTCTCAAGGGGGCAAAATATGCAGAGGAAGCTGAGGCGGCAGAACGTGCCCTGTCACTTCTGGGTGGCTCTGCACCACGGTGCCGGGAAGTGTCCCTGCCGGGGCTCACGGACAGGCGGGCCATCGTGACGGTGAAGAAAGTGAAGCCCACGCCCAAGGCCTATCCACGCAAGGCTGGCACACCTGCGAAAAAGCCCCTGTGATTTTGGCAGGGAGCTGATTGCCGCTATTTTGGACATTTGCAGCACCAAAAAGGTTCAGGGAAACGCTTTGCAAGAGCGATTCTCTGAACCTTTTCTTTAGGATGCATTGAAACTGGTGGAGTTTTCGGCACGCTTCAGTTATTCTTCTGGAACTCTTCCCAAATCATGCGCTTGGCAATCTTGCCTGTGGAAGTGCGAGGCAGATGGGGAAGTTCATGGAATTCACGGGGAATCTTGTAGAGGGCCAGGTTCTCCTGCAGGAACTTCTTCAGTTCGCGGATGTTCACGCTGGCTCCTTCGTGGAGGCTGTAGAAGCAGGCGCCGGCCTGGCCTCTCAGTTTATCTTCAATGCCTATGACGGCGGCTTCGGCGATGCCGGGGAACTGGTAGACCACTTCCTCCACCTCGCGGGGGTAGATGTTCTCGCCCATGGAGATGATCATGTCCTTGATGCGGTCCACGATGTAGACAACGATGTAGACATAGCCGTCCTCGTCGATGCGGGCTACATCGGCAGTGTGGAACCAGCCGCCCCGCAGGGCCTCGCCGGAGGCTTCGGGCAGGTTCCAATAGCCCAGCATGACATTCTCGCCCCGGCAGATGAGTTCGCCGGGCTCGCCCTGGGGTACGTCCCTGTTCTGGGAATCCACGATGCGGATCTCGATATCATGCACCGGCACGCCGCTGGAGCCAACCTTGGAAGCACCGGGAGGGTTCATGGTCACAACGGGGGAAGTCTCGGAGAGGCCATAGCCCTCGCAGATTTCCAGGCCGAATTTTTCCATGAAATCCTCGGCAATCTTCAGGGGCAGGGTAGTGCCGCCGGACACCACCAGGCGCATGGAGGCCATGTCTTCTTTGGAGGCCAGCTTGGTCAGCAGGGAGCAGATGGAGGGAACCACGTACATATCCGTGACCTTTTCTTCCCGGATGGTCTTGATGGTTTCCTTCGGGGTGAAGGAATCAAGAATCACTACGGTAGCTCCGCACCACATGGGGTAGAGCACGGCGCAGGTCCAGCCGAAGCAGTGGTACATGGGCAGCACGCAGAGCACATTGCATTCGGGCTTGCAGCCCATGTAGACGATCTGCTCGCAGTTGGCGACCAGATTGCGATGTGAGAGCACTGCTCCCTTGGGGTTGCCCGTGGTGCCGGAGGTGTAGATGATGACGCAGGGAGCGTGCTCGTCCAGGTGTGAGGGGAAGCTGGGGGCTTCCTCCAGGCCTGCCTTGGCTGTGCCGATGTTCTTGGTCTCAATCTGCTTGAGGCGGATGTCGCAGCGGAGCGCTGCCATGGCATCTACCAGATTCAGCAGATCGTAGGTCACTAAGAACCGTGCGCCTGCATCCTTGATGATGTAGGCAATCTCACGGTTGGAGAGCTGGAAGTTGATGGGGATGGAAATGGCTCCCAGAGAGGCCACTGCCATGTAGACAAAGACAAATTCCGCGCTGTTGCGGGAGAAGATGGCCACCCTGTCACCGGGCTTGACACCCTCGGCGTAGAGCCGGTTGCGGCAATTCCTCACGGCTTCCTTGAGTTCGTCATAGGTGAAACGGCGCTCGTGGTCAACGATGGCGATGTCGCTGCCTGCGCCCTGATTGATGAGTTCATGTACCAGCATAGTGCACGTCCTTCTTTATGAATAGAGGTTGACAAATAGGCTTCATGATTTAATTTGAATTTTATACTAGGTACTAAAAAAAGTCAATCTAATTCTGTAGGGAAGAACAGGGGCGAACTTCCCGCTATGGGGCAGGAGAGGGAGCTGCTGATGATGCCTCGAGATGTGTCTTCAGCCAAAACCGTGTGTTGCATTGTAACATTCCCTATGCTATAATGTCCCTATCAAAAATCAATAGTCGTACTGCTTCGGTCGTGCTCAGAGTGTTTGGGGCATGATTTTTTATATGCTCTCAGATGTACACTCGGAGAGAACATTGTACGACTCGATACGTTAGGAGAGAAACGAATGAACAGCCTTAGTAAAGGAGAGCTCCTGGGTGTGGGGCTCATGATGTTTTCCATCTTTTTTGGCGCAGGCAATCTGATCTTCCCGCCTGCTTTGGGACAGGCAGCAGGGGATAATGTGGTGCCGGCCATGGCAGGTTTCTTGATTACCGGCGTGGGGCTGCCCCTCATGGGCATTGCTGCCATTGCCATGCAGGGGGGCAAGTACATCGAATTCATCTCCCGCATGACCCGTCCGGCTTTTGCCACGGCTCTCCTGGTGATCCTCTATCTCACCATCGGGCCGATGTTCGCCGTGCCCCGCACCGGGGCTGTTTCCTTTGAGATTGGCATCCGTCCTTTCCTGACCGAGGATACCATGACTATCGGCCAGGCTATCTATACGGCGATCTTCTTCAGTGCCACCTACTGGCTGGCCTTGAATCCCAACAAGCTCATCGACCGGGTGGGCAAGATGCTGACCCCGGTGCTGCTGGTCTTCCTGGTCATCATGTTCCTGCGGGCCTTCGGCGCACCGCTGGGGGACATCATGCCCGCCACCGGCCCCTATGTGGAGGCCGCTTTTGCCCAGGGCTTCCAGGATGGCTACCAGACCATGGATCTGCTGGCTTCCATCGCCATCGGCACGCTGGTGGTCAATGCCGTGCGCCAGCGCGGTGTAGAGGGCTCCAAGGCCCTTGGCCGCGTCTGCCTCATGGCAGGCCTGATTGCGCTGTTCCTGATGACTTTGGTTTATGGTTCTCTGGCTTATCTTGGCGCTACCAGCGCCGGTGTCCTGGGACACTCTGCCAACGGCGGCCAGCTCCTGGCTAATGCTGTGGGCATCTTCTTCGGCCCTGCAGGCAACCTGCTGCTGGCTGTCATCATCGGCCTGGCCTGCCTCACCACCAGCTGCGGCGTCATTTCCGGCACGGCCTGGTTCTTCAACAAGCTTTTCAAGAATAAGGTGTCCTATAGGCATCTCCTGCGGTTCGGCGTGGCTTTCAGCTTCGTGGTTTCCAACATCGGCCTGACCCAGATCATCTCCTTGGCTGTGCCTTTCCTGGTGGGCATCTATCCGCTGGTCATCGTGCTGGTGGTGCTGTCCCTGTTCCACGGCTTCATCGGCGAGCGCCGCGCTGTATACCGCTGGGCTATGGACTTCACCTTGGCCTTCGCTGTGGTTGATGCCTTGAACGCCGCAGGCTTCCAGCTGCCGGTGCTCAATGGCATCCTGGCTCAGTATGTGCCCTTCTACAGCTTGATGCTGGGCTGGCTGATTCCCGCCATCATCGGTGCTGTCATCGGCCTGACCTTCTCCCTCGTGCGGGGGGAAGCCGCCACCCTGAAAACTGATGACAGGGCAGTAGATATGAATTGAAAAAATGGCTGTTGCTCAAGGGCAGCAGCCATTTTTTTTATGATATCTGCCATGCAGGTTGACAGGGCTCTGGCAGCCATGGGATACTGAAGGCTGAGAGGAGTGGCGGCAATTGAAAAAGATTTCCAGGGGAGATGTGTTCCTTTCATTGTTCCTGCTTGTTTTTCTGGTGGGAGCCTTCTTCGCTTTCCGCCAGGAGGCAGCGTCAGTCTGCTATGCAGAAATAAGTGTAGACGGGGAGCTGTATAAACGGGTGCAGCTCACGGGCCATCAGGGGCGGGAGGAACTGCTGGTGGAAACAGCCCGGGGAAAGAATCTGATCGTAGTGGAGGGCGAAAGCATACGAGTGAAGGAGGCGGACTGCCCGGACAAAATCTGCGTGAATATGGGACGCTTGACTCAGCCAGGTGAAACGGCAGCTTGCCTGCCACATAAATTGCTCATAGAGGTAAAAAAATATCCTTCCCCAAAATAAGGGGAAGGATATTTTGCTTATCTTGTCTTGCCTGCACTGCTTTTTCCCGGGGCGGGAGCGTCGCTTCCTGCATCAGGAGCGGGAGCTTCTTCCTGTACCGTTTGGCGGGGAGGTTCTTCCTGCTTGGTTTCGCGTTCGCGCAGGGCACGGTTGCGCTCGGGGATTTCTTCTTCGTCTTCTTTTTCATCCTTGTCGGCTTTGACGGTTTCCTTGCGCTTGCTGCTGCTGTTTGTGCTGGTGCGTTCCTCGCTGCTGGAGGTGCTGCTGCGCTTGACGGTGGTGGCTTTGCCTATGCTGGTATCGCTTTCCGGCACCTCTGTGGCGGTGGAGGGGATAGAGCTTTCGTATTCCGCCTCGGCTCGCTCGATGCGGGATCTCATGCTGGCATTCATAGTGATGCCCAGAGTGTCCACCAGAGCTGTGCGCAGCTCGGAAACTTTCGGGATCCAGTAGGAAATGCCCTCGATGTAGAGGGGGCGTCCCGGCACCATTTCGGTCTTGAGGCCATTGTTCTTGGCCTTGCTCAAGGAACCGGCGAACTCCAGGAGCTGGCGCACGGAGAGGTCAGTCTTGACGGACTCAAAGACCTCGGATATGACTGAGGGCAGTTTGGTGATGATGGTGGGGGAGGTGACCTTGTCCATGCAGGCTTTCATGAAGGCCTGCTGGCGCTTGATGCGGCCGATGTCACCTTCCTCGTCACGGTAGCGCACATAGGTGACGGCGGTCTTGCCGTCCATGTGCTGGAGGCCGGGGCGCAGGTCTATGAGAAGGCCGCCGTCATCGTCCCAGGGGTCTTCGTAGTACATGCGCTTCTCTACATCTATGTCAATGCCGCCAATGGCATCTATGATGCGCTGAAAGGCCTTGACATTGACGATGATGTAGTGATCCATGTTGACACCCAGGAAGTCCTCTACGGTGCTCTGGGTCAGGCGCTCCCCGCCGTAGGCGTAGGCTGCGTTGATCTTGTCGTAGCCGTGGCCCTTGATCTTCACGCGGGTATCACGGGGGATGGAGAGCAGGGCGGCCTGGTCAAGCTTCGGGTCGATGGTGGCCACCATCAGAGTATCGGAGCGGCCCACATCGTCAGCCCGTTCGTCCACGCCCATGATCATGATAGTAGATTTGTCCGTGGCGGTGAGTAGCTCATCCTTCTTTTCCTTGGTGGCTACGGGTTTGTCCTCCAGGCTGGAGGAGGCAAAGTAGGCTCCGGCCAGAGCCGCGCCCGCAAAGACCAGAAAGGCCAGCACCCAGGGCCAGATGCTTCTTTTGCGCTTGTTTTTTCTGGGGGGAATACTGGAGTTTGAAGCTGCCAATAGATAACCTCTTCTTTCTTATAATATAGTGAAATTCATTTGCTTTTCCTTGAGAAAGTCACACATAGAACAATTATAGCTACTATGATAACATGGCGCAATTAAAATTTGCTGAAAGTCCGATAAATTTTATGCCTTCCCTTCAAGGGAAGTCTTTTATTGCATATGCTGAGTAAACAGATTGACAGATGAAGTGTAAAAATGCTATCATTGTCAAGGGATATGTAAATAAGGTATCTTCCAGACTCAAAACGAGGCCGGGAGCCGAAGGTGTCGGCACGGTCAATTTGAGTTTTTTCGTTGTGTTGTTTTCACTTCTGCGGTGCAGTGACGCCGCAAGGGCATTAGGGAGGAAAACTGATGATCGCACGTTACACGAATCCTGAGATGGGCGCTATTTGGACGGATACCGCCAAGTGGCAGCGGGTGCTGGAGGTAGAGCTGGCCGCTTGCGATGCGGCTGCAGAGCTGGGATACATCCCCAAAGATGCTGTGCAGCGCATTCGCGAGAAGGTGAATGCAGGCCCTGTCTTCACCGTGGAGCGCATCCTTGAGATCGAGGCGGTTACCCACCACGACCTCATCGCCTTCTTGACCACCGTGGCCGAGAATGTGGGCGAGGATTCCAAGTACATCCATGTGGGACTTACGTCCTCGGATGTGGAAGATACCGCTACCTGCCTGCAGTTGAAGGATGCTGCAGACATCATCTTGGAAGATCTGAAGAAATTCCGCGAGGTGGTGCGCCGTCGCGCTGCAGAATTCAAGCATACTCCCTGCATCGGCAGGACTCATGGCATTCACGCTGAGCCCATGACTCTGGGGCTCAAGTTCCTCCTGTGGAGTGCAGAGGTGGATCGTTGCATCGACCGTCTGGAGCATGCCAAGAAGACTATTTCCGTGGGCAAGCTCTCCGGCGCCGTGGGTACCTATTCAAACATCGACCCCAAGGTGGAGGAGATGGCCTGCCAGGCTCTGGGCCTTACGCCGACGCCCCTGGCTACTCAGGTCATCCAGCGTGACCGCCATGCGGAGTTCATCACTACCCTGGCTCTCATTGCCAGTTCCTTCGAGAAGTTCGCCACCGAGGTTCGCAACTGGCAGAGGACGGATATCCGTGAGGCTGAGGAGTTCTTCTCCAAGGGCCAGAAGGGTTCTTCTGCCATGCCCCACAAGCGCAACCCCATCAACTGCGAGCGCATTTCCGGCATGGCCCGCCTGGTGCGGGGCAATGCCCAGGCAGCCATGGAGAACATCACCCTCTGGCATGAGCGTGACATTTCCCACTCCTCAGTGGAGCGCGTGATCCTGCCGGATTCCACCATCAATGTGGATTATTGCGTGCAGAAGTTTACCAATATCATAGATAAGCTGCTGGTTTATCCCGAGGCCATGCTGGAGAATCTCAACCGCACCGGCGGCCTCATCTACAGCCAGAGGCTCCTGCTGACCATCGTGGGCAAGGGCGTGCTGCGCGAGGATGCCTACAAATGGGTGCAGCGCAACGCCATGAAGCGCTGGCTGGAAGGGGAAGACTTCAAGGCCAACGTTGAGAAGGATGAGGATATTACGAAGTATCTTTCTAAGGAAGAAATTGAGGGGTGCTTTGATTATAATTACTTCCTCCGTCATGTTGACACCATCTTTGAAAGGTTTGGCCTTTAATCATTAGAGGAGAGATTTTTATGTCTACTGTCGTTATTACCGGTACCCAGTGGGGGGACGAGGGCAAAGGGAAGATTGTTGACTACCTGGCCCAGCAGGCTGAGACTGTGGTGCGTTTCCAGGGGGGCAGCAATGCTGGCCACACTGTCATGGTGGACGGGGAAGATTACAAGCTTCGCCTGCTGCCCTCCGGTATCCTATATAAAGGAACCCATAACATCATTGCCAATGGCGTGGTGGTGGATCCCAAGGTCATGCTGCAGGAGATGGATGCCATGGAGGCCAGGGGCATCGATGTGTCCGGCATCCGCTTGTCTGACCGTGCCCATGTTGTGCTGCCCTACCATCGCCTGATGGATGGCCTGGAGGATGAGCAGAAGGGCGCTGGCAAGATCGGCACTACCAAGAACGGCATCGGCCCCTGCTATATCGACCGCGATGACCGCATCGGCATCCGGGTCTGCGAGTGGATGGACCCGGAGACCTTTGCCGAGAAGCTGAAGGTCAATCTGGCAAGGAAGAACAAGGAACTGCAGGCTCTCTATGGCCATGAGCCTCTTGACTTCGATGAGATTTACAAGGAATATATGGGCTATGCCGACAGGCTCCGTCCTTATGTGTGCGATGCCATCACCCTGCTGAACGATGAAATCGACGCAGGCCGCAAGGTGCTCTTCGAGGGCGCCCAGGCTACCATGCTGGACATAGACTATGGCACTTATCCCTACTGCACCGCTTCCCATCCCATTTCTGGCGGCGTAGCCGTGGGGGCTGGCGTATCACCCAAGAAGATTGGCAAGGTCTTCGGCGTGGTGAAGGCTTATTGCACTCGCGTAGGCGAAGGCCCCTTCCCCACAGAGCAGCTGAATGAGATCGGTGACAAACTCCGGGAGAAAGGCCACGAATACGGCGTAGTTACTGGCCGTCCCCGCCGCACGGGCTGGCTGGATGCCGTGGTGGTGCGCTATGCAGGCGTCATTTCCGGCATCGACTACATGGCCATCACCCGCCTGGATATCCTGGACAGCTTTGACGAAATCAAGATGTGCGTGGGCTACAAGTACAAGGGCGAGATCCTGAAGCTGGTGCCTGCCAGCCTGAAGGTGGTAGCCGAGTGCGAGCCTGTCTACGAGACTTTCGAGGGCTGGAAGACGGATATCAGCGGCATCAGGAAGTATGAGGATTTGCCGGAGAAGGCCCGCAAGTATGTGGAGCGCATGGCAGAGGTGACGGGGATAGATGTGGGCATCGTCTCCGTGGGGCCCAACCGCGACCAGACTATCGTGGTGGCCAAGGAGATTTTCTGATTCAGAATATTGATTTCAAAGGAGAAGTCCCGCTTGGGGCTTCTTTTTTTGCAACATTTGTTCCTGCTGTCCTCCTTATTTTGTGTATTTCCTGGAAAAACAAAATCCAATAAATGTACTTGACTGTATTTTGTATACATGATACAATCTGACCAAAGTCAAGAAAGTGCTGTGTGTTTTGTTGAGAAAGGAACGTGGGCAGCAATGAGAATAGAGCATGATTTCCTGGGAGAGATGCAGGTACCGGATGAGGTTTACTACGGCGTGCAGACCATGCGTGGCAAGGAAAATTTCCACATCACCGGCCAGACCATCGACCCGGAATTCGTCCAGGCTATGGCCATGGTGAAGAAGGCTGCAGCTCTGGCCAATATGTCCACAGGGCGTCTCTCCAAGGAAATCGGCGATTTGCTGGTGCAGGCTGCCGATGAGATCATCGCTGGCAAGCTGCTGGACCAGTTCCCTCTCGATCCCATTCAGGGCGGTGCCGGCACCTCTATCAATATGAATGTGAATGAAGTCCTCTGCAACCGCGCTCTGGAGCTGAAGGGAGAAGCCAAGGGGAGCTATGACATCATTTCTCCCAACAACCATGCCAATATGGCCCAGTCCACCAATGATTCCTTCCCCACGGGCATCAAGGTCTGCGCCAACTATAAGGGCAAGAAGCTGGTGGCTGCCTTGAACCGCCTGGCTGACGAGCTGGATAAGAAAGCCTTTGAGTTCAAAGATATCCTGAAGATGGGTCGCACTCACCTGCAGGATGCGGTGCCCATCACCCTGGGGCAGGAAATGGGCATGTACGCTTCTTCTGTGCGCCGTGGGGCCCGCCGCATCGAGACTGCCATGCAGGGGCTGCGTACCATGAATATGGGCGGCACCGCCGTAGGCACAGGCCTCAATGCAGAGCCGGAGTACATCAAGGCCGTGGCCAAGACCCTGTCTGGGGTCACCGGCGATACCTATGTCACCGCTGACGATATCATCGATGCCACCAACAACACCGATGGTTTTGCGGATTTTTCCGGCGCCATGAAGGTCACGGCTTTGACCCTCATCAAGATGGCCAACGATTTCCGCCTTATGGCCTCAGGCCCCCGCTGCGGCCTGAATGAACTGAAACTGCCCCAGCGCCAGCCGGGGTCTTCCATCATGCCCGGCAAGGTGAATCCCGTCATTGCCGAGGTGCTGGACCAGGCCTGCTATCAGGTGATAGGCAATGACCTGGCCCTGACCCTGGGAGTGGAAAATGGGCAGTTCGAGCTGAATGTCATGGAGCCTGTCATGGCTTTCAATATGTTCAACTCCCTGAACTACATGACCAATGCGGTGAACACCTTCGTGGACAAGCTCCTCGTCGATATCGAGCCCAACAGGGAGCAGTGCCACAAATGGCTTGGCGGCGCTGTGGGCACCGTCACCGCCCTGCTGCCCCATATCGGCTATGAAAAGTGTGCCGCCCTGGCCAGAGAAGCATATCTCACAGGCAAGCCCATCAAGGAGGTTATCCTGGAGAAGGGCTGGCTCACCAAGGAATATATGGAGCATGTAATGTCTCCTGAGCAGATGACTACCCCGGGGATTGCCGGCGGTGACTTGCTGGAGAAATAATCATTTCCCAAGACTGGATTCCGAGATACCTATGGCACCCTGCCCGCCACGGCAGGGTGCTTTGCTCATGAAAAAATATCCTGGCGTGGCAGGTTTTTTTGTGTAATGTGCGAATAACATCATTGATATAAGTTGTGTTTTGATTCCGAAAGTTCAAATACACTCAAGGAGGAATTTCCATGGCTGTAAATTTCAATCCCCTGGAGGGGGGCAGGACGGTGAAGGCCGAAATCCTGGTCTTTGTACTGCCTGTGGTTATTATTGGCCTGCTGGTGCTGGCAGGGGTTATTTTCAAATTCACCGGCTCGGCCTTTGAGGAGCAGCTGGAATCCAGCTCCTTGAAGACCACGGCTGAGGTGGCGGACGGTGTTTCCGACTGGTTCGATGCCCGCATGCTGGAAACCCAGATGACGGCCAACTCTTTGGCGGCCCGGGGCCTGCCGGACAGTCAGGCTGAGCTGACTGCCAACAATGAGCTGCGCCTGAAGCTCATGGAAAAAGTTTATCCCGGAGTCTACGACAGCGTGAGCTGGGGCCCTTTTGACGGTTCCGGCCTGCTCCACGGCTGGACCAAGTCCGGCTACAAGGAGATGCACAACGCCGACAAGGCCTGGTATAAGGAAACCATGAAGGGTGAGAAGGATTCCTTCGTGGCACCTCCCGTCATTTCCCAGGCTACGGGCAAGATCATCGTGAACTCCATCGCCCTGGCCAAGAATCCCTCCGGCCAGAATGTGGGCATGGTGCTGGCAGCTATCTATGTGGACGCTGTCCGGGAGAAGGTGGGCGAATTCAAGATCGGCAACGATGGCTACAGCCTGTTGGTTTCCAAGGAGGGCACCTACATCGTCAACCCTGATGAAGAAGCCATCATGAAGAAGAAAATCACCGAGGATGAGGACCCTGCCCTGAAGGAACTGGGGCAGAAGATGCTCTCCGGTCAGACGGGTTTCATGAAGTTCACCCGGGCCGACGGAGCTGACCTCATTGCCTTCTATGCCCCCGTCAAGGCTACGGGCTGGGGCATGGCGGCCATAGCCTATGAAGACGAGCTCTTTGCCCCTGTCTACAGCCTGCTGAAAATCGTGGCAGGTCTGGCTCTCCTGATCATCGTGGGCATTTCCCTGGGCATTGTCATGACTATCAACAAGGTCATGGCTCCGCTGGGAGCTATGGTATCGGAGTTGCAGCTCTTGGCTTCCGGCGACTTCCGCGACCGTCCGGCCAAGGTCAGCACCGAGAACGAGCTGGGCCAGCTGGCCAATGCTTTGCGTGAGATGCGCAAGAGCGTGGCCAAGGTCATGCTTTCCGTCCATGATATTTCCCAGAGCCTGGCGGCAGCTTCCGAGGAGCTCAATGCAACTACTGAGCAGTCTGCCCAGGCCTCTGACCAGGTGGCCAACTCCATCGTGCGGGTGGCGCAGGGCACCAATGAGCAGCTGGGAGCCGTGAGCTCCACCACCGAGGCCATCGAGCGCCTCAGCGGCACTATCCAGACTGTGTCCGGGGAAGCCAATGTGGCAGCCGGCGAGGGCCGTCAGGCAGCAGAGATTGCCCGTGACGGCGGCAGGACTTTGGAAGAGGCTATCACCCAGATCAAGCACATCGAGGCCAGCAGCCTGGAGTCCATGAAAGTGGTCAAGGCTTTGGGCGAGCGTTCCTCCGAAATCGTGGCTATCGTGGAAACCATCACGGGCATCGCCGAGCAGACCAACCTCCTGTCCCTGAACGCAGCCATCGAGGCCGCCCGGGCAGGCGAGCAGGGCCGCGGCTTTGCAGTGGTGGCAGAGGAAGTCCGCAAGCTGGCTGAGTCCTCTCGGGAGGCTGCCCAGCAAATTGCCGACTTGCTGAAGGCTGTAGGTGACGATATCAACAACGCCATCAGTGGCATGGAAGCGGGCAGTGCCGAGGTGCAGAAGGGGGCCGCCAACATCATCTCCATGGGGGATTCTTTCCGTCGCATCATCGAGCTGGTAGAGAATGTGTCCGGCCAGATCCAGGGCATCAGCGCCGATATCACCGGCATGGCCAAGAACGGCGAAGAAATCGTGGGCCATGTCCGCACCATAGATGCCGCCAGCCACAGCGCTGCCGAGGAATCCGAGACAGTTTCCGCCGCCACGGAGGAGCAGAGCGCCTCTGTGCAGGAAATCGCCAACGCCAGCCGGAGCCTGGCAGAGATGGCTACGGACTTGCAGAACGAAGTTCAGAAGTTCAAGGTCAAATAAGAAAATTATTCCAGGGGGAGGCGCATGCCTCCCTCTTTTTGCTACGAACACTTAACGAGTGCAAGCCGAAGGCGCAGCGGGAGTTTAGTGTTCGTGCAAGGGCGTGTGGACACCGTAAGGTGTCCGGTAAATTTGTTGCAATTGTACGGTTTATTCATTCAAATGGGTTGACAAAGTTACATATGAGGTATATGATACAAAACATCGCAGGACAAATATATGTCCGTGTATGAAAAACATTTTGGAGGGATTTATTATGGAGAGAATGAAACAGGCAGCGCAGTTCTTGGCTTCGCATACGGCGGGATTCGTCATTATGGCAGCCATTATTGCGTTCTTCATGCCGCAGTTGTTTGGTTGGGTGAAAGGGCAGAGCCAGATTATTATTCTCTTCATTATTATGTTCAGCATGGGACTTACCCTTACACTGAAGGATTTCAAGGTTTTGGCGGCAAGGCCGTTGGATATCTTCATCGGTGCCGCCGCCCAGTACCTTATCATGCCCTTCTCGGCTTACTTCCTGTCCAAGGGGCTGGGCCTTTCCGATGAGATTGCCGTGGGCCTCATTTTGGTGGGGTGCTGCCCCGGCGGCATTTCCTCGAACATCATGAGTTTCCTCTGCCGTGGTGATGTGCCCTTCTCCGTGGGCATGACCACTGCTTCGACCCTTCTGGCGCCCCTTATGACGCCTGCCATGGTGCTGCTCCTTGCGGGGGAACGCATTGAGGTACCGGCAGCCGGCATGTTTATCACCATTCTGGAGTCTGTCATCGCTCCCGTGCTGCTGGGCTTTTTCCTGAACTATCGTTACGGTGCCACTAAGGCCATGGATGATGTGCGTCAGGTGATGCCTTCTGTGGCAGTCATCGGTCTGGCCTTGATTGTGGGCGGTGTCATCTCCCTGCAGGGGAGCAACTTCTTCACTGCAGGTGTGGTCATCTTCCTGGCGGTCCTCGCTCACAATGCCCTGGGCTATTTCCTTGGCTACACCGTGGGCCGCCTGACGGGCATGAACACCGCCAAGCGCCGTACCCTGTCCATCGAGGTGGGCATGCAGAATGCAGGCCTCGCCACAGGCCTGGCCGTAGCCCATTTCGCCGCCTATCCCCACGCCGCTCTCGCCTGCGCTGTATCCTGCGCCTGGCACTCCATCTCCGGCACACTGCTGGCCGGCTGGTTCGTCCGCCGCGACGAGAAGGAAGAAAGTGCAGCCGTGTCTTTAGGCTAAAAAATAGCTTGAATATAAGAGCGCGATATGCTATAATGCTATCTATGCGGTTGTAGCTCAGCTGGATAGAGCATTCGCCTCCTAAGCGAAGGGTCGGGCGTTCGAATCGCCCCAGTCGCACCATTTGCATACTAAAGCCTCCCGGTTTCGGGAGGCTTTTTCCTTATAACGAGTACAAGATGTCCCCCACTTCCATAAGTGGGGGCGGCAAACTACTAACAGGCGGCGAGTTAATATCTCCCGCCTCGTTGAAAGGCCAAGAGGCCAAGAGGAGGTTTTGCCTACGGCAAAACTGAAACAATGGCCTTATAATCAGGAAAGGGTGGTCTATATGGAAGCAATGAAATTAACCTGCCATCTTTGCCATCACGCCTGTCAGCTGGGTGAGGGAGAGACTGGCTTCTGCAAGGCCAGGGGCAACCGGGGAGGGAGGCTCACGAGCCTTTCCTATGGGCTGCTGACTTCTGTGGCCCTTGACCCCATAGAGAAAAAGCCCCTGTACCACTTCCATCCCGGCAGCAGGATACTTTCCGTGGGCAGCTTTGGCTGCAATCTGGCCTGTCCCTTCTGCCAAAATTACAGCATCTCGCAAGCGGGAGAGGGGGAGTTTTGCTTTGAGGAACAGGAAGCAGGTCTGAGAGCTTACCATCTGCCCCCGGAGGAACTGGTGGCCCTGGCCCTGGACACCGGGAAGAAGCACGGCAATATAGGTGTGGCCTTCACTTATAATGAGCCGCTGATGAATTATGAATATCTGCGGGAGAGTGCAGCACTGCTGAAAGAAGCGGGCCTGAAGACAGTGCTGGTAAGCAATGGGGAGCTATCCCCGGAGCCCTTCAGGAAACTCTTACCCTTGCTGGATGCTGCAAATATAGACTTGAAGGGGTTCACCCCTGAATTTTATCAATGGGTGGGGGGAGATTTCGAGGAAGTAAAGGCCAATATCCGTGCCGCCCATGAGGCAGGCTGCCATGTGGAAATCACCACCCTGGTGATACCGGGACGCAATGACGGCGAAGCAGAAATGGCTCAAGAAGCCCAATGGCTGGCCGGCCTCTCCCCGGAAATTCCCCTGCATCTGTCCAGATATTTCCCCAGGTACAAGCTGAATGTGCCCTCAACACCTATAAAGACACTGGAAAGGCTGCGGGAGATTGCCGGAGAGTTCTTGAGATATGTGTATTTGGGAAATGTGTGAGGATGTCAAAAAAGGAGTTGCTTTCGCAACTCCTATAAACTCATATGGAGCGGGCAATGGGAATCGAACCCACCTCTAAAGCTTGGGAAGCTTTCATTCTACCGATGAACTATGCCCGCAATTCAATTGACTTGATAATTCTACCATAGGCAGGATAAAAATGCAAGCTGTCCTTTGAGAAAGTTCTTGCTGACCGATGATTTTTTGCGCTATAATTGAAGAAAGGAAATGCCTGTGCTAGCAGGGAGCCTGTCTTCCTGGGCGTTTCTCAGAGGGGGTACAGGCGAAGGCGACCGTCCCGCAGGGCGTGGCGGCGCAGGCAGCCTGTGCCGGGGCATGGTATAAGCAGAGAAAGGATGATGCTTATGACTATTGGAGGTGTTAATAACCTCAGCACCCTGAACAGCACCCAGAAGGCCATGCAGAACAGCATGATGAAAATCGCCACGGGGAGCAAATTCCCCGGTGCGGCCAATGGGCCAGCTGAGTATGGTATACTGCAGCGCATGTATTCCAATGCAGGAGCAATCGGCCAGTCCAACGCCAATACACAGACGGCCAGTTCCATGCTGAAGACCGCCAGCGGGGCTACGGAGAATATCGTGAATTCCCTGTCCAGCCTCCGCGAGAAGCTGATCCAGGCGGGCAACGGCACCAATGGGGCATCGGATCTGGCGACCCTGCAGAAGTCTGTGGATGAGACTATTGCTACCATTGACCAGTCGGCAGCCAATGCCACTTACAATGGCAAGCCTCTCCTGGATGGCAGCCAGACCGTTACCGTGGCCGGAGCAGACGGCTATGAGAATGTGGCGCTGGGGAACATGAGTTCCCAGGGCCTGGGCCTGACGGATGGCAGGGGCAATACTACATTCGACTTGAAGGAGTCCGGCGGCATTGCTGCGGCTCTGGAGAAGGTGGATGCAGCTCTGGACAGTGCCCTCACCCAGTCCGCCAGCCTTGGTGCAGCTGAGCAGGGCATGGAGTACCAGTCCGCCAACTACACCACTCAGGAGACCAGCCTGTACGATTCCGCCTCCACCATGGGGGATACGGACATTGCTGCTGAGGTGACAAAACTTCGGAGCGCCGAGGTGCAGAACCAGTTGGCTCTCCATGCTATGAACCTGCAGAATCACAATCGTGCCAGTGTGCTCTCTCTCTTAGGTTAAGGGAAACTTTTGCCCCCGCAGCTGCGGGGGTTTTTTCTATTGAAGGATTTCCCTCAATAAAGTACAATATAGACAATAGAAATCAAACAGATTGACATAAAGGGGAAGCATAATGAAGCATGTGGTAGTGGATTTGGAAATGAATCCCGTGGACAGGGAGTATAAGGAAATCAGGAAAAGGCTCAGCGGCGAGATCATCGAGATCGGGGCTGTGCGGCTGGATGAGAATTACCAGCAAGAGGATAAGTTCCGCTGCTATGTCTTGCCGGAGTACGGTGCCATCAGGAAGCATATCACAGAGCTTACGGGCATCACGCAGGAGATGGTGGCCGGCAGTGCCCATTTCGGTGAGGCTTTCCAGTCCTTCGTGGACTGGATTGGGGAAGGGGAGACGAAAATCTACTCCTGGAGCATGTCTGACATCAGGCAGCTTCGCAAGGAATGCCGTCTGAAGCTGGAGGATTTTGATACCAACTGGCTGGACAGCCGTTGGGTAGATCTCCAGAAGGCCTTTGATGACCGCATCGGCCTGCACAACAGCCTGGCGCTGAAGCACGCACTGGGTGCGATGGACAAGGACTTCCAGGGCACGGCCCACACGGCTCTTGATGATGCCATCAACACCAGCGCCATCCTGGCCCTCATGCAGGATGATGAGGAATTCCAGCGGGTCATGAAGCCTGTCATGGATGTGCTGCGCCCCAAGGCCGAGCTGGAAACTTCCATCGCTGACCTGTGCCCGGAGCTGGCAAACTTTCAGGTGGAATGAGCATGGATGTACATCGTACGAAGACTTTTTGAAATAAAATCTAAATAATTCTTGTTAAATATGAAAGCCTGTGTTAAGATAAATTTACTTTATCAGCAGGCTTTTATTTATTTGGAGGAGGTGGGACAGCTTGGCTAAAATGGGTGTCTTGGGCCCCCAGGGAACCCACAGCGAGGCAGCGGGTTTCTATCTTTCAGGCCGCACGGAGGGCATAGAGCTGGTGATGGAGCCGGATATTTACGAATGTCTCCAGGCGGTGGAAGAGGGCAAGGTGGATATGGCTTTGGTGCCTGTGGAGAATTCCCTCGAGGGCGTGGTGAGCATCACCCTGGACACGCTGGCAGGCAGCAGCTCGCTGACGGTGGTGCAGGAGCTTATCTGGCCGGTGCATAACCAGCTCATGGCCAAGTGCAAGCCGGAGGAGGTCAGCCGCATCTATTCCCACCCCCAGCCCATTTCCCAGTGCCGCAATTTCCTGCGGCAGCATTATCCTCAGGCAGAAATCATCAAGACTGCCAGCACGGCCAGGGCAGCAGAACTGGTGGCGGAGGAGCCGGCTTTCCTGGGCTGGGCTGCCATCTGCCCTGTGCGGGCAGGGCAGCTTTATGGCCTCGTGCCTTTGGCCAGGGAGATTCAGGACAATATGGCCAACTGCACCCGCTTCTTCCTGGTGGAAAGGCAGGGGGCGGAAAAGGCAGAACTTCCGGCTGCGGGGAATTTAGGGCAGAAACTCTTGGTCATCTGCCAGATAGACGGTGCAAAGTCCGGTGCCCTCTATGAGGTGCTGGGAGAATTTGCCCGGCGGGGGGTCAATATGACCCGCATCGAGTCCCGTCCTGCCCGCACGGTGCTGGGGGCGTACATCTTCTTCTTTGACCTGGAAGTGGATACCTGCGCTGCGGAAGCCCTGCATGAAGCTGTGGGCGAGGTGGAGAAAAAGAGCATCTGGCTGAAAAAACTGGGGCCTTTCCCGGTGCTTTCGGCAGAAGATAAGTGATCGAGGAATGAGTTGAGGGGGAAAATACATGGTCATCATCATGAATCCGGAGGCATCTGCCGAAAATATCAAGGGGGTCATCGAGGCTATCGAGTCCGTGGGGCTGGAGGCCAAGGTCATGGAGGGAGCGCAGCAGAAGATCGTAGGCGTCATCGGCAATAAGGCCCGGCTGGCCTCTGTGCCTGTGGATGCACTGCCCGGTGTGGAAACCAGCGTGTCCATTTCCAAGAGCTACAAGCTGGCCAGCCGTGAATTCCACCCCCAGTCCAGCACCGTGCGGGTGGGGGATATAGAAATCGGTGGCGAGGTGCCAGTGGTCATGGCCGGCCCCTGCGCCGTGGAGTCCAAAGAGCAGCTTTTCGAGGCGGCGGAAATCGTGAAAAAGGGCGGCGCCCAGTTCCTGCGGGGAGGCGCCTACAAGCCCCGTACTTCTCCCTATTCCTTTCAAGGGCTGGAGGAAAAGGGACTGGAGTACCTGGCCGAGGCCCGTGAGCGCACGGGGCTGAAGGTGGTCACCGAGGTCACGGTGGTGGAAGCCGTGGAGAGGGTGGCTCATTATGCCGATGTGCTGCAGGTGGGGGCGCGGAATATGCAGAACTTCGGTCTCTTGAAGGCTCTGGGCAAGTGCGACAAGCCGGTGCTCCTGAAGCGCGGCCTGGCCGCCACCCTGGACGAGTGGCTCAATGCTGCCGAGTACATCATGAACGAGGGCAATCCCAAGGTGGTGCTGTGCGAGCGGGGCATACGCACCTATGAGACTTACACGAGAAACACCCTTGACCTCAGTGCCGTGGCGGCGGTGAAGCATCTCTCCCACCTGCCCATCATCGTTGACCCCAGCCATGGCACAGGCAAATGGCGCATGGTGAAGCCCATGGCCTTTGCCGCCATTGCGGCAGGGGCTGATGGCCTCATGATGGAAGTTCATCCGAACCCTGCCAAGGCTCTGTCCGACGGCCCCCAGTCCCTGACCCCGGAGAATTACTATGAGGTCATGGCAGGCGTGAAAAAGATTTCCGGCTTCATGGCCCGCGAAGGCATTGAGCCCATGACCCTGTAAGACGAGAATTATGGAATGAGCCCTCCCGGTTTGCTAAATTTTAAGCATACAGGGAGGGTTTTCTTTGTTCGGAAGCGAAATACTAATGACTGAATACAACTCTTCAGATCGGAACTTTTGCGAATATATCTCAGCGAAGAGGTGAGCAACCAGTGTATGAAGTAAAACTGCGAATCCTGCTGGCGGGATTGCCGTCTGAGGCGGCGGAGGCTATCCAGCATATGCCTGCCCGGGAGAGATTCACTCACGGCTTTGCCATAGCCAGCCGGTTTTCCGAGTGCCCTTTGCAAAATGATGTTTTTGATGTGGTGATTTTTACCGAGGAAGCAATGGAGAGCCTCAGCCTGCCTTTGGTCTGCCAAAGTGCGGGGGAGAAGGCCCGCTGCATACTGGTGACAGACCATCCCCGGGATCTGTCCAGGGAAGACATGGAACTGCTGGATGAGATCTGGCCAGCTCCCCTGACGGAGACGCTGGCGACCCATTGCTTTGACCGCTTTGCACAGAAGCTCAAGGATGGCAAGGAGGCCTGGATGGTCAGGAATTATTGGCAGACCACCATCAACACCTCCCCTGACCTTATCTGGTACAAGGACAAGGTGGGAGCCCATCTGGAGGTCAACGATGCCTTCTGCGAGGCTGTGGGCAAAGAGAAGAATGATATCCGGGGCCGGGGCCATTATTATATCTGGGGCCTGACCAAGGATCAGTACGAAAAGGGAGAGTTTGTCTGCAACGAGACTGAGGATGCGGTGATGAAGGCGGGACGCTCCATGTGCTTCAATGAGCATGTGCTGAGCAAGCGCAACGGCATGAGGAAGCTGCGCACCTTCAAGTGCCCCATCTTTGATGAGGATGGCAGCATCCTGGGGACTGTGGGCGTGGCCATGGATGTGACCCGCGAGCGGGAGTACCAGAAGAAGATCATCGCCCTCACCCGTCATGACCCCCTGACAGACCTGCCCAACCGGCGCTATTTCTACGACTATGTGGAAGACCATTTCGATGAGCCAAAGCATCTGGTAGAGCTGGACGTTGATGACTTCAAGGTATTCAATGACCGCTTCGGCCATCAGGTGGGCGATGAGGTGTTGCTGGCTTTTTCCAGGACGATGGAACAGGCTTTCAAGCATGGCTTTGTGTCCCGTTTCGGAGGAGATGAGTTCATAGCCCTCTTCTGCGGCGATGTCACCCGGGAACAGGTGCGGCAGGCTATCAGCAAGTTCCAGCATCTGCTCAAGGAGAAGTCCCTGACCCTGCAGACCGGCCGGGTCAACGCCAGCATAGGCATTGCCTATGACTCCACCGGGGTAGTGCCCATTGATGATCTCTATCAGCGGGCAGACCAGGCCCTCTATGCTGCCAAGCGCCAGGGCAAGAACTGCGCTGTGGAGTGGAGCCCTGAATTGAAAAAGGAGCTCAATGATATCGCGGAAGGCAAGGAAAGCGGCAAATAAAATTATTCACACATTCACAGGGATTTCTAATCTTCTTCCTGTATACTGACGGCGTTGAGATAAATGCTGACTGGGGAGGAAATGATAATGAAATTCGCTGTGAAGAAAATCATGGGCCTGGCTGTGGCAGGGGCTTTTGCTCTAGGTTTAGCAGGTGCTGTGATTCCCGCCGTGGATAATGCTGTCTATGCCCATGAGCATCAATACGAGGATGGCAGCTCCAATGAGTACAGCCACCGCGTGAAGGAAGAGCAGCAGCGCCATGACAGCGCGGTCCGTTCCATCCGCCATGAGTACCGCCAGGATGGTGACGAGAAGCGCTATCAGCGCCGCATGAAGGAAGAGCAGGAGAGGCATGACCGGGCCATGGAAGATGTTCGCCATGATTACGACAAGCATGCCAGCCGCAGGCATCACTGAGGATAAGGACGAACCGCCGGGGCAGCACCCCGGCGGTTTTTTCTATGGCATAACGTGGCTATTTGATATATAATCAATGATAGGGTAATTGTAGATTCCAGGAAGCAGGTGAGAGATAATGCCTATTAAGATAGATGGTATGTCCACTTCAGGCCCTTCGGTTTCCGTTTTGCGCATGAATGATGAGCGCACCCGTGAGGCAGATTGGGATTTCAGCTCGGAGCTTCTCGACCAGGAGGAGGCGTTGTCTGCCGAGCAGCTGGACAAGCTCATGCGGCAGATAGACGACCAGGGGGCACGGCTTTCCCGCACTCCTACCTATGAGGAGCTCCGTTCCTACCGCAGCCTCATCCAGCGCTTCGTGGGCGAGGCCGTGAACAATATGTATGAGCTGAAGAGCCAGTCCGGCTGGGACAGGATGGGCCGCCGCAAAGTCTACACCACCGTGCGGAAAATAGACAAGAAACTGGAGGAGATGGCTGAGCAGATACGCCTCGGGCAGGCCAGCCAGCTTTCTATCATCGAAAGCCACGATGCCATCAGGGGCCTTTTGGTGGATTTGTATATGTAAGGAATGAGTGGGAATTTGGCAGCAGAGGAAATGGCCGGGGCGCAGGAAAGGCATTTTCATATCCGATGGGAGGACATCCTGGGGCATGGTCGGCAGAAGGAAGAACTGCGCCGCTTGCTCTCCCAGGGGCGTCTTCCCCATGCCCTGCTGCTCTCCGGCCCGGAGGGAGTGGGCAAGAAGCTGCTGGGGAGAGTCCTGGCAGCAGCTGTGCTCTGCGAGCATCCCTCGGATGGCGCTCCCTGCGGCATTTGTCCTGCCTGCCGGGCTATGGCAGATGCCGCACATCCGGACTATTGCGAATTGGAGCCGGAATTGCGGGGCAAGGGCACGAAGATTATCCGCATCGAGGCCATCAGGGAACTCACGGAATTGGCGGCCCGCTATCCTGTCATGTCCGACAGGCGGGTGCTGCTGATTGATGAAGTCGATCTGATGAATGAGCCGGCTGCCAACAGTCTCTTGAAGACCCTGGAGGAACCGCCGGGGGAGGTGACCTTCATACTGGTCACCGCTGCCCGCAGCGCCCTGCTGGACACCATCATTTCCCGCTGCATGCCCTTGGCTTTTGGGGTGCTGGCCAGAGATGAGATTGCTGCAGTCCTGGCCAGGCAGGGAGTGGCGGATGGGCAGGCGGCAGAAATTGCTGCCCTGTCAGACGGCAGCCTGGGCAGGGCTCTGCAGCTTGTTGAAAGCGGTGGGCTTGAGCGCCGGGACAGTGCCATCAAGTTCCTGGAGGGCCTGCAGAGGCTCAGCATGACCACCATCTGGCGCGAGGCAGAGGCCATGGAGAAATGGGGCCGGGAGGAATTGGCCGAGTGGCTGCTCTATCTCAATATGAGCCTGCGGGATATGCTGGTGCTCTATGAGGATGGAGGCAGTCCGCTGATCTATCAGGAGAATTGCCGGGCAAGGCTGGCATCGCTGCTGCCCTATTTTCCCGAAAGGAAGATTTTTGCCTTGCTGGCCTGTGTGAAAGAGATGCAGGAACGGCTGCGCACCAATGTGAATCTGCGGTTGCAATTAGAAGGACTTTTCATCCGTATGAAGGATGTTTCAGATAGATAATTAGGAGGATAACTTTGCAGACGATTATAGGGGTCCGCTTCAAGAAGGCGGGCAAGATATTTTATTTTTCCCCCGGCAATCTGACTATTGCCCAGGGGGATGATGTGGTGGTGGAGACTGCCCGCGGGGTGGAGTGCGGCAAGGCCGTGGTAGGCCCCAGGGAGGTGGAGGACAGCGAGATCAAAGCACCTCTGAAAGTGGTGCTCCGCATCGCTACGGAAAATGACCACCAGCGCATCGAGGACAACAAGAAGAACGAGCAGGAAGCCTTCGGCATCTGCGAGGCCAAGATTGCAGAGCACGGCCTGCCCATGAAATTGGTGGAGGTGGAGTACACCTTCGACCTGTCGAAAATCATCTTCTATTTCACAGCTGACGGACGCATTGATTTCCGCGATCTGGTGAAAGATCTGGCTTCTGTCTTCCGCACCCGCATTGAGCTGCGGCAGATTGGCGTGAGGGACGAGGCCAAGCTCATGGGGGGCATCGGCTGCTGCGGCAGGCCCCTTTGCTGCGCCTCTTTCCTGGGAGATTTCGAGCCTGTGTCCATCCGCATGGCCAAGGAGCAGAACCTGTCCCTCAATCCCACCAAGATTTCCGGCATCTGCGGCCGGCTCATGTGCTGCCTGAAGTATGAGAATGACTGCTACGAGGCCGGTGTCTGCGGCGGCTGCCGCAAGGTCAGCAAGATACAGGAACCTGAGCAGGGCAGCCGGGTGATTTCCGCCGAGGGCGAGGGCAAGGTTATCTCTGTCAATCAGCAGAAGCGCACGGCAACGGTGCTGCTGGACAATAGCCGCACTATCGTGGCCTCCTGGGAGGACATTGTCAGCAAGGAGGAGGACGAAGCGGAGAATACCGCGCCTTCCCGCACCTTCAGGAGAACTTATGATGACAATGATGAGGATGAGGCTGATGCCAGCCTCATTGCTGCCATCACAGAGCGCTCGGCCAGGAATGAGTCCCTGGGAGAAGAGGAAGAGGGCAGCCGCGGAAGTTATGGCAGGAGCCGTGACCGAAGGGCGAAGGACAGAAAGCCCCATGATAACAGGCCCAGAGGTGAGCGCCGCAAGCGTCCCGAGGGCGGCAGGGATAATCGCAATTCCCAGCGCGGTGACCGCCGCAATCGCGATGGCGAAGGGAGCGAGCGCAGCAGCCGCCGCGAGTACAGCGAACGGAGCAGCCGCAACCGCAATCGCCGTCCCAGGCGGGACAGGAATGAGCGCCGTGGCCGTGAGGGGCATGGTCAGGAGCAGGAGGAATGAGCCTGGTAGAGCTGCGTGAGCATGAGAGGCTGGATGATCTGATGTTCCGGGGGCGGAAGATCATCCAGAACACAGAGGAATTCTGCTTCTCTCTCGATGCGGTCTTGCTGGCTCATTTCCCCAGGATTCACAAGAAAGACAGGGTGCTGGAACTTGGCACCGGCACGGGGGTGATCCCCCTGCTGATTGCCGACCTGGCTGCCAAGGTCGAGGCGGTGGAGATAAGTCCCGTGATGGCTGACTTGGCGCAAAGGAATATGGAGCTGAACCAGTTGGCGGATAAAGTCGCTGTGCGGCAGGGGGACTACCGTTCCATCGAGGAACTGTACCGCCCTGAGTCCTTTGACCTGGTGCTGGCCAATCCGCCTTACCGCCCCGTGGGGGAGGGGCAGCTGTCCAAGCTGTCGGGGGTGGCAAGGGCGCGCCATGAGGTGACAGCCACCCTGAAAGATGTGGTGCGGGCCGCCCGCTGGGCCCTGCGCTTCGGCGGCCACTTCGCCATGGTGCACCTGCCGGAGCGGCTGGGAGAGATCATAGTGGCTCTCCATGAGGCCCAGATGGAAGTGAAGCGCCTGCAGATGGTGCAGCCCAAAGAGGGCAAGGCTCCCAACATGATGCTGCTGGAAGCAGTGGTGGGGGCGGCCCCGGGCGGCCTGAAAGTCCTGCCGCCCCTCATAGTGCATGAGGCGGACGGGGGATATACGGAAGAAATCAAGAAGATTTACGGATTGCAGTAAAAAGCCTTCCCCCTTGGGGAAGGTGGCAGCCAAAGGCTGACGGATGAGGTGGGAAACTAACTTGATATGCTACCATAACAAGTAAAGTTGCACCTCATCCGCCCCTGACGGGGCACCTTCCCCAGAGGGGAAGGCTATACTTGTCATAGGAGAAATTTTGTTTATGGAAGAAACACAGAAAGGCACCCTTTACCTCTGCGCCACTCCCATTGGCAATCTGGAGGATATGACCTACAGGGCTGTGAGGATGCTGGGAGAAGTGGAGCTGATTGCCGCCGAGGACACCCGGCATACCCGGCAGCTCCTGACCCACTTTGACATACACACGAAACTCACCAGCTACCATGAGCACAACAAGTTTGAAAAAGGCCCGGAGCTGATAGCTTATATTCTGGAGGGACATGACCTCATCTGCGTCAGCGACGCAGGCCTGCCGGGCATCTGCGACCCCGGCAGCCATCTGGCGCAGCTGGCCATAGAAGCAGGCATCAGGGTTTCCCCCCTGCCGGGAGCCAATGCAGGCCTGTCTGCTCTCATCTGCTCCGGCCTTGACACCACTGCCTTCACCTTCATCGGCTTCCTGCCCAAGACAGGCAAGAAACAGCAGGAGGTATTGGAAGGGGTCAGGGGCCACAAGGAAACCCTGATTTTTTACGAAGCCCCCCACCACTTGAAGGGTACGCTCAAGGTCATGGGCAAGGTGCTGGGAGAAAACCGCCAGGCTGCCCTGGGCCGGGAGCTGACCAAGAAATTCGAGGAATTCCGCCGGGGGACTCTGGCAGGGCTGCTGGCGTACTACGAGGAGAACGAGCCAAGAGGAGAGTACGTCATCATCGTGGAAGGGGTAGGGGAAGGAACTGCAGCAGAGGCGCAGGAAGAAGTGCTTTCTCCTGCAGAACTCTGCAACCGCCTGATGTCAGAAGGCTTGCCCAAGAAAGAAGCCATGAGGGAAACCGCCAAGAGACTGGGCCTTTCCCGCCGGGATGTTTATCAGGCCATGCTCGAATAAAGGTGCATAGAAGCTGTATGTCAGCTGGGCCGACGAAACGCCAACAGGAAATTTTGTCTATCGACAAAATCTGAACAATAGCGTTATAATTACCTTTATCTGAAAATGTTTCATTCGCATTGGTAGGAGGATTTAGCTTAAATGACTGAAAAGAAACCGTTCTATATCACCACCCCCATTTACTACCCCAGCGCCAAGCTGCATATCGGGCACGCTTACTGCACCACTCTGGCAGATACCATTGCCCGCTACAAGCGCCTGGCAGGCTATGATGTGTTTTTCCTGACTGGCTCTGACGAGCATGGGCAGAAGATACAGCAGAAGGCTGAGGAGGCTGGGGTTACGCCGCAGGCTTATGTGGACAAGATCGTGGCTGGCTTCCAGTTCCTTTGGGAGAAGCTGGGCATTTCCAATGATGACTTCATCCGCACCACTGAGCAGCGCCATGAGAAGGTGGTGCAGGAAATCTTCCGCCGCATCTATGCCAAGGGGGACATCTACAAGGGCGAGTACAAGGGCCTATACTGCACTCCCTGCGAAAGCTACTGGACGGAGCATCAGCTGGACGAGAACGGCTGCTGCCCTGACTGCCATCGCCCGGTGCAGGAGGTCACTGAGGAAGCCTACTTCTTCAAGATGAGCAACTACGCTGACAGGATCCTGGCCCATATCGAGAACAACCCTGATTTTTTGCAGCCGGAGTCCCGCCGCAACGAGATGATCAACTTCATCAAGCAGGGCCTGGAAGACTTGTGCATCTCACGCACCTCATTCGACTGGGGTGTGCCTGTGCCTATGGACGACGGGGACAAGAAGCATGTCATCTATGTGTGGTTCGACGCTCTGTCCAACTATCTCACCCCCATTGGCTTCCTGGACAACGAGGAGATGTTCAAGAAGTTCTGGCCTGCCGACCTCCATCTGGTGGGCAAGGAAATCGTGCGTTTCCACACCATTATCTGGCCCTGCATCCTGATGGCCCTTGACCTGCCCTTGCCCAAGAAGGTTTACGGCCACGGCTGGCTCATTGTGGACGGGGACAAGATGAGCAAGTCCAAGGGCAATGTGGTTGACCCCATCGCTCTCATTGACGAGTTCGGCGCTGACACCATCCGCTATTTCCTGCTGAGGGAAATCAATCTGGGGCAGGATGGCAACTTCTCCCGTGATGCCCTCATCGAGCGCATCAACTCTGACCTGGCCAACGACCTGGGCAACCTCCTGCACCGCACCCTGTCCATGGCCAAGAAATTCCAGGGGGGCGTGCTGACTGCTCCCGTGGGCGAGTCTGACATAGACAAGTCTCTGAAGGCTGACGCGGCAGAGACCGTGGCCTTCTACCGTGAGAACATGGACAAGATGGAACTGTCTGCAGCCCTCAAAAAAACCTGGGCTTTTGTCAGCCGTTCCAACAAGTACATTGACGAAACAGCTCCCTGGGCCCTGGCCAAGGACGAGAGCAAGAAGCAGGAGCTGGCCAACGTGCTCTATAATCTGGCCGAGTCCCTGCGCTTCATCGCCGTGCTGATCTCCCCTTATATGCCTGCCACTTCCCCGAAGATCTGGCAGCAGCTGAACCTTGAGGGACTGAAGCCTTTCTCTGAGGTGCAGCTGGAGGATATCGCAGAGTGGGGCGGCATCCCCGCCGGCCACCAGCTGGGCGAAGCAGAGCAGCTTTTCCCCCGCATCGAGGTGGAGAAAGAGGGGGCTGATGACAAGGCCGCCAAAGCTGCCCAGGCCAAGGCTAACAAGCTGGCCAAGCAGAAGAAGCGCGAGGAGCAGAGGAAGCTCAATGCTAAGAATGATTGATACCCATACCCATCTCAATGACAAGAAGTTCTTGGGACAGGAAAAAGAGGTCATCGAGCGCGCCCATGAGGCGGGAGTGGCTGGCCTCATCAACTTCGGTGATACGATGGAAAGCTCTGGGAGGGCGGTGGAGCTCTCCCGTGAGTTCGAGGGGGTCTATGCCGGGGTGGGCATCCATCCTGAGGAAGCCTTCCCCATGACCTCTGCTGACGATGACAGGCTGGCGGCCTGGACAGAGGAAGAAGGCGTGGTGGCCATCGGCGAGATCGGCCTTGACTACTACTGGGAAAAAGACCAGGACAAGCGGCTCCTGCAGCAGGAAATCTTCATCCGTCAGCTTGATTTGGCACGCCAGCTGCACCTGCCCGTGTGCATCCATGACCGTGATGCCCACGGTGACACCATGGCTATCCTCAAAAAAGAAGCCAAGGGGCTGAGAGGTGTGCTGCACTGCTTCTCCGGCAGTCTGGAAATGGCCAGAGAAGTGCTGAAGCTGGACTGGTTCCTGGGGGTGGATGGCCCCCTGACCTACAAGAACGCCGCCAAGCTGCCGGAAATCGTGCAGGCCCTGCCCCTGGAGCGGCTGCTGGTGGAGACAGATGCTCCTTATCTTGCTCCCGTGCCCATGCGGGGCAAGCAGAATGAGCCTGCCTTCGTCCGCTATGTGGCGGAAAAGGTGGCAGAGCTCAAGGGGCTGACCCTTGAGGATGTAGCCCGCCAGACGACCTCGAATGCCTGCGAGCTGTATGGCCTAAAAGCATAAATCTTAAAAAGTGGTGAGTAACTTTCAGAAAAAGGCACTCACCACTTTTCTAATCCCATTTTTCACCCTTTTTTCAGTTTCAAGTGGGAGAATAAGACCCGTCAAGTTTGACAGGTCCGAACTTGGCATGGTACACTCTTACATGTTCTTCACAGTTCCTCTTTTTTTCAAGGGGGAATTGAATGAGTTTAAGGCGAATTTTAAGACTTACCGACCATCAAAAGAAAATCATCATGTGCGTGATGCTGGTTGCCATGATGATGCTGAACACGGGGTTCACTCGTGTCAGCCTGCCTGAAAACCTGCATCAGGTGACGGTCAATGCCGATGGCAGGACTGTTACCTTCGACACTACCCGTACAAGCCCGCAGCTTTTATTAGCCAAGGCCGGCGTGAAACTTAGCGCCAAAGACGAATACGAAATGCACAAGATCGACGAAGCAAGAACCGAAATCAATGTTTATCGTGCTGTCCCGGTGACTATCACTTATGAGGGACAAAAAAAGGAAGTTCTGACTAGCAAGCAGACAGTTGGGGACGCCCTTATCGAGTCGGGCTACAATCTGGAGCTGGTGGATGCCACTCCGGGGCTGGATACGAAAATTCGAGCCAATCTCGACATAGCAGTAAGCGACAGTGCCGCTAAACTCGAGGCACTTCGCAGGGAACGTGAAGAACAAGTTCAGACCTCACGGCCTACGGATGGTGGCGGAAGCGGCATCACGGCCTCGGGCATGGTTGCCCGCCGTGGTGTGGTGGCCGTGGATACGGATGTGATCCCTCTGGGAACCCGCCTCTATATTCCCGGTTACGGTGAGGCCATCGCCGGTGACACCGGCGGCGCCATCTACGGCGAGCGCATAGATCTCTGCATGGAGAGCTATGGCGAGGCCATGGAATTTGGCCGCCGCGATGTGACGGTGTATGTTCTGGACTAAAAAGAGTACGGGCTATCATCTGATGATGATAGCCCGCTTTTTTATGCTGCCATGCAGAGGCGCTCGGGGCAGGGGCATGGCAACGCTTATGTCACTTCTCCATCACAAGTTCCTTGTGATCTGCTTTCGCCCGGATGATCATTTCCTCCAGGCGCTTGATGTTCTTCTTGTGCCTGTCCACGGCGAAGCCGATGCGGATGTGCTCTTCTTCCGTGAAGTCGGGGCTGTTGTAGGCTTCCTGTATGCGCAGGAGCCGCGCCTTCACGTCCCGCAACTCGTCTTCCATGGGCTTCACATGCTGCAGGGCAAAGCCGTAGACGGCGCGTATCTGGTCATCCACATACTGGGCATAGCCTGCTTCCCCGGATTCCTTCTCCAGCCATTTGGCCACGTGGGAAATCACGTCATAGGGACTTTCGCCGCCGTGGATCATGCCCACGATCTCCATTTTGATGAGTTCTTCTTTGCCGTGGGGCATGGTGACAAGGGGGTCAAGCTCTTTCTTTTCTTCTTCTGCCATCTTCGTGCTCCTTTCCAATAGAAAAGAGCAAGGAACCACTTCTGTGATTCCCTGCTCCCGGTGTTTTCGGCTTACATATCGCCTATGGCGTTGTTCAAGTTCTCTACCAGAGCGTCAGCATCAATGCCATGAGCCATGCAGCCCTGCTCGATGTTCTCGAAGCGGGCGGCAGCGCAGCCCAGGCAGCCCATGCCGGAGTTCACGAACACATCAACGGTGTCGGGGTACTGCTGCACAACCTCCAGAATGCTCATATCTTTAGTGATAGCCATTTCCTTACCTCCTGAAATATAGCCATATAAATCAATTATCATGGGTTGGTTTTCGCCAACGAGGAAATTATACAACAAGTAGGGGCTGGCTACAAGATAATTTTTCAGCAGGACTGGTTTTTTCCATAAAATAGGGATAAAATAGGCGTATTGCAATCATGTGGCAGGGGAGGAACGAAATGCAGGAACGGCAGGAAAAGAAGAGCTTCGGGGGCAAGTGGCTGGTGCTCCTGCTTTTGCTGGTGCTGGGGGCAGGTCTATGGCTCTTCCTGGGACAGGAAAGGGAGAGCGAAGCTCAGGTGAATGCTCCCGTGCAGGCAGCGAGGGTGCCGGAGACTGCGGCTGGCGGCATTAAGGTGCTGGTACTTAACTACCATAAAATAGACAGCAAGCACCACTCCTTGTCGGTGCTCCCCGGGGACTTCGAGAGCCAGCTCAAGTACCTGTCCGACCACGGCTACCATAGCATCAGTCCTGATGAGCTCTTCGAGGGGCTGGCAGGGACGGGCGCTTTGCCGGAGAATCCCGTGCTCATAACCTTTGATGATGGGTACAAGGATAACTATACTACTGCTTTCCCCCTGCTGAAGAAGTACGGCTTCAAGGCCACCATCTTCGTCGTGACCAGCTTCTTGGGCCAAAAATCCCAGTATTTCACCTGGGAACAGGCCCGGGAGATGGAGAAGGAGGGCATCTCCATCCAATCCCACACCGCCACCCACAGATCCATGACAGATCTATCTGACGAACAGCTCAGGGCGGAATTGGTGGAGTCCAAGAAGAAAGCCGAGGAGGAATTGGGGCATCCGGTGGAGTACATGGCATATCCTACGGGCACCTACAATCTCCACATTGCAGAAATGGTGAAAGAGGCCGGGTACAAGGCGGCCTTTACCATCAAGTATGGCAATGTGGACGAGGCCAGCAATATCTATGCACTGGAAAGGGTGCCGGTGTTCCATACGGCGAATACCAATAAGGACTTTTTGGAGAGGATAAGGTATACGCCTATCTTTGAGAAGTTTGGGTGGACTAAGAGTTAAGTACGGCTGTTCCTTTTCTCTGGCGCAGAGAAAAGGAACCAAAAGAACGCGGCCTTGAATTCATCCAGAATTCAACTGCCGCAGGCCCCTATGATTTTTGACGAATGACACGAATTGCATAGTTGGGACAGGTTTTTGGGCTTTTTGCTGCGGAAACCTGTCTTTTTGTGCTGAAATTTATCTGAAAGGGGCTTTTTCCTTGCCAAAGCAGGATATTTTTGATATAAATTGAATAGGTAAAGTGGGGCAAAGTGGAGGATTGTGGTAACGAGGTGGTGAGGCAGGATGTTCATGGGGGAGTACCGCCATGCCATCGATGCCAAGGGCCGCATCATCCTGCCGGCTGATTTCCGGCAGGAATTGGGCGTGACCTTCATCATCACCAAGGGACTGGACAAATGCCTCTTCCTCTATGGCCAGCAGGCTTTCGAGGATTTGGCGGAGAAGCTCCGCGCCCTGCCTTTGGCCAAGGCTGAAGCCCGGGCCATGGTGAGGTTTTTCTTTGCCGGGGCACGCACTCTGGAGTGCGACAAGCAGGGCAGGTTCCTGGTGCCTGCGAATCTCCGCAGCTATGCGGGGATTGCCCTGAAGGAAGATGTGGTGCTCACCGGGGCGGATAACCGCATTGAGGTCTGGAGCAAGAGCCAGTGGAACGAATACTCCGGGGAGATTGAGCCAGAGGTTACCTCGATTGCGGCTTCGCTGGCTGAGCTGGGGATTCTGTAGTTACAAGGAGCAGGGGTATGGAGTTTCATCACGTCAGTGTCATGCTGGAGGAAACAGTCCAAGGGCTGGTTACTGATCCGCAGGGGACTTACGTGGATTGTACTCTTGGCGGTGGGGGACATTCCCACCGCATTGCAGAATTGCTTGCCCCTGAGGGACGGCTGATTGGGCTGGATCAGGATGAGGCGGCCATAAAGGCTGCTACTGAACGGCTCTCTGATGCCGGGTGCCGGGTGGAGATTGTGCATAGCAATTTCCGCTATCTGGAAAAGGTTCTGAATGAACTGGGCGTTGAACAGGTGGCTGGCGTGGTGTTCGACCTGGGAGTTTCCTCTCATCAGATTGACACTGCCGAGCGTGGCTTTTCCTACATGCAGGATGCGCCTCTCGATATGCGCATGGATCCGGAGGCGGCTCTTTCCGCTTATGAGGTGGTGAACACCTACAGCCAGGAGGAACTGGCGCGCATCTTCCACGATTATGGCGAGGAGCGCTGGGGCAAGCGCATAGCAGAGTTCATTACCGGGGAACTGGTGGAGGTCATCTGCAAGGCTGTGCCCAAGGCAGTGCGCAGGGCATCTGCAGGGCACCCTGCCAAGCGCATCTTCCAGGCCATCCGCATTGAGGTCAATGATGAGCTGGAGATCCTGGAGAACGCTTTCAAGACGGCAGTGAGATTCCTGAAGCCCGGGGGGCGGCTGGCTATCATCACCTTCCACTCCTTGGAAGACCGCATTGCCAAGCAGACCTTGAAGGAAATGGCGCGCGGGTGCATCTGCCCGCCGGAATTGCCGGTGTGTACCTGCCATCACAAGCCCGAGATCAAGCTCTTGGGCAAGCCGAAACAGGCTACGAAAGAGGAACTTAGGGATAATTCCCGTTCAAAAAGCGCAAAATTGCGCATAGCCGAGAAGTTGGGATAACATTATTTAGAAGGGAAATCAGTGCAAGGGGGGAGCTTAGATGTCAGCCTTGAGGAAGTATGAGGAGTATGAAGAAGAGTTCTATGAGGAACAGGCGCCACTTTCCCGCGAGGAGGAAATAAAGAGCCTGAAGGCGCATTCCGAGGAGCCGCTTTTCAAGACCGTGGTGGACACGGCCACCCGCTCCCACTGTCAGATACTCTTTCTGGTGGCGGCAGTGATGGCACTTCTGGTGACTGTAGGCAGCGGTGTCTCGGCCAGCCGTGGTTACGCCTTGGTGGCGACACAGAGCCAGGCAGAGCAGCTGGAGCAGGAAAATGAGCGGCTGCGCATCGAGAATGCCAAGCTGAAAGCACCGCAGCGCATCAAGGATATTGCTGAGGGCGAGCTGGGAATGACTATTCCCAAGAAAATCTACTTTGCACACGAAAACTGATGAGGTCGCAGAGTGGAATCTCGGCCGTCAGTTGGGAAAAGAAGCTGGCCAGTTCAGCTTCTTTTCTTTTGCATTTTTTTCATTGTAAAATCTATGCTGTAGCGTTAAAATATTTTACGGCTCGGCGTGGAGCCGAAGGAGGATATTATGAAACTTATCAAGGAACTGGCAGCATTGGTCAAAGGTGCTGTTATCAAAGGCGATAAAGAAACGAAAGTAACCGGCATCGAGCACGATTCCCGCAAGGTAGAGCACGGCACCCTGTTCGTGTGCATTCCCGGCGCCCATGTGGACGGACATGACTTCATTCCCCAGGCGGAAAAGGCCGGGGCCAGGGCCATCCTCACCACCCGCGAGGATATCGAGCCTCCCTTCGGCGGGGCAGTGCTGGTGGTGCCGGATCTGCAGGAGGCGCTGGACACCATCGTGCCCTTTTTCCACGATTATCCTGCCCGCAGCATGCGCGTCATTGGCATCACGGGCACCAATGGCAAGACCACGACCAGCTATGTGACCAGGGCCATCCTCCGGGCGGCAGGCTACAAGGTGGGCCTTATCGGCACCATCCAGATCATGATGGAGGATGAGGTTTTCCCCATCCACAATACCACTCCCGATGTGGTGGAGTTGCAGCACACTCTGGCCATCATGCGTGATCGTGGGCTGGACTATGTGGTGATGGAGGTTTCCTCCCATGCTCTCGACCAGAACCGGGTGGCGGGCATTGAGTTTGATACGGTGGTCTTCACCAATCTCACCCAGGACCATCTGGACTATCACAAGACGCTGGAAAACTACAAGCTGGCCAAGGCCAAGCTGTTTGATTTGGTCAGCGCCCCCGGTGTGAAGCAGCGCAAGTGCGCGGTGGTTAATATAGACGACGAGGCGGGAGCCACCATGCTGGAGCACGCCAAGTGCCCCCATATCACTTACGCCATTGACCGTGAGGCGGATCTTAGGGCACTGGAGGTGGAGGTGGAGGCCTCCGGCACCCATGTGCTGCTGGAAAATGAGAAATTCTGCAACGAGAAGTTCTGCAAGATGCCCCTGCGGCTCCATCTGGCAGGGCGCTTCAATGTGTACAATGTCATGAGCGCCGTGGGCGCTGCCCTGGCAGAGAATATCGAGCCGACCATCATCCAGAAGGTGCTGGAGTCCTTCACGGCGGTATCGGGACGTTTCGAGCTGGTGCGGACGGGCAATGACAAGCAGGATTTCTCCATCATCGTAGACTACGCCCACACGCCTGATGGGGTGGAGAATGTGCTGAAGACCGCCCGCCAGATTGCCAAGGCCAGAATCATCTCCGTCTTTGGCTGCGGCGGTGACCGTGACCGCACCAAGCGCCCCATCATGGGGCGGCTGGCGGCGGAGCTGTCCGATGTGGTGATTGCCACCTCCGACAACCCCCGCACCGAGGACCCGGAGTTCATCCTGTCCCAGGTGGAGGAAGGCGTGCTGGAGAAGATTGGCGGGAAGCACCATGAGAAGATAGTTGACCGCAAGGCGGCCATCTTCCGGGCGGTGGAGCTGGCTCAGAAGGACGATATCGTGGTCATCCTGGGCAAGGGCCATGAGGATTATCAGATACTGAAGGACAAGACCATTCACTTTGATGATAAGGAAGTGGCCCGGGCTGCCGTGGCCGCCAAGTTTGCGTAAGGGGGAGCATTATGCCTGCTTTTGACCTGGAGGAAGTATTGAAGGCCACAGGAGCCAAAGTTGTAAACGGGGCTGCCAAGGCTTTTTCAGATGTGGTGACGGACACCCGCAAGATTGCCGAGAAGGTGCTTTTCGTGGCCCTGAAGGGCGAGCGCTTCAACGGCGAGGATTTTGCCGCCGAGGCCCTGAAGAAGGGGGCGGCAGGTGTGATGGTGGGCAAGGATTGCTCCCAGGCGAATCTTGAGGCGGCTGAGAAGGAGCAGGGCACGGTCCTGCAGGTGGAGGATACCCTTGCTGCCTATCAGCAGATAGCGCAGCTGCACCGCCTGAAATTCGACCTGCCTGTGGTAGCCATCACCGGCTCCAACGGCAAGACCACCACCAAGGACCTGACGGCGGCGGTGCTGTCTGCCCGCGGCCCGGTGCAGAAGACCCAGGCCAACTTCAACAACGAAATCGGCCTGCCCCTGACTTTGCTGGGCATTGAGGGAAAGCATACTGCAGCGGTGGTGGAAATCGGCATGAGGGGCCTGCATCAGATTGAGGCTCTGGCACCCCTGGCGGCGCCTACAGTGGGCATTGTCACCAATGTGGGTGAGACACATATGGAGCTTTTGGGTTCTTTGGAGAATATAGCCAAGGCCAAGGCAGAGCTGGTGGAGGCCATCCCTGCAGGGGGTACGGTAATCCTGAATAACGACAACCCCTATGTGGCCGGCATGAAAGACAAGGCTCAGAAAGGCGTAAAGGTCATTACCTTCGGCATTGAGCAGCCGGCAGATGTGAAGGCTGAAGCCATCCGCACGGAAAACGGTCAGACCATCTTCATGGTGGAATATGGCAATGAGCGCCATGAGTACATCCTGCCTATGGTGGGCCGCCATAATGTGGAGAACGCTTTGGCAGCCATTTCCGCAGGCTTCGCCCTGGGCATGAAGGCAGAGGAAATCCGCGAGGGACTGCTGAACCTTGAGGCCACCAAGATGCGTTTCGAGTGCCAGGAGGTAGGCCCGTGGCATGTGGTGAATGATGCCTACAATGCCAGCCCTATGTCCATGAAAGCAGCTATCGAGACTCTGTCCGAGCTGGTGAAAGAGGGCAGGAAGATTGCCGTCATGGGGGATATGCTGGAATTGGGGGAGGTCGAGGAAGAGGCTCACCGTCAGGTGGGACGTGAATTGGCAGCCCACAGCTTCAGCGCAGTGGTCACCCGTGGAAGGTTGGGGGCTCTTATCGCTGAGGGAGCAAAGGCTTTCGGTCTGGCAGAAGCATATTGCTGTGAGTCCCATGAGGAAGCGGCAGCGAAGCTGAAGGAGATTTTGCAGCCGGGAGATACGGTGCTCTTTAAGGGCTCCCGCGGGATGCAGATGGAGAAGATTATTGAATTGCTGAAGTAAGGGCTTCGGGATTCGATTGATACGAATGATTTTAGAAAGAGGCGTTTTTGTTGGATAATAGCCTGGTACTTGCTGCAGCAGTGGCTGCTGGCTTTGTACTTATCACCGGCCCGTTTTTTATTCCCTGGCTTCATAAATTGAAGTTTGGGCAGAGCATTCGTGAGGAGGGGCCTCAGAGCCATCAGGCCAAGAGCGGGACTCCTACTATGGGAGGAATCATGATTATCCTGGGGATAGTCATTGGCACTTTGGTGGCGGCTCCCTGGAATGCAGAGATACTTTTGGCCCTGTTCATTACTTTGGGGCATTTTGCCCTTGGCTTCCTTGATGACTATATCAAGGTGGTGAAGAAGCGGAATCTGGGTCTGAAGGCCAAGCAGAAGCTTTTGGGGCAGATCCTCATCGCTCTGGTGACTATCTACATCGGCGCGAAGGAGCTGGGCATCGATACTTCCATCTGGCTGCCGGTGCTGGGTGCTAATGTCGATATCGGCTTTGGCTATTATCTGCTGGTGCTGTTCGTGCTGGTGGGCACTTCCAATGCGGTGAACCTGACGGACGGCCTGGACGGCCTGGCTTCCGGCACCATGGCGGTGGCAGCCAGCTGCTACGGGGTGGTGTGCGCCCTGACCGGGCATACGGATCTGGCGATTTTCTGCGTGGCTATCGTGGCGGCCTGCCTGGCTTTCCTGCGGTTCAATGTCCATCCTGCCAAGGTCTTTATGGGAGATACTGGCTCTTTGGCCCTGGGGGGAGCTTTGGCGGCAGTGGGCATCCTCACCCATACGGAAATCCTGCTGGTGGTTATCGGCCTGGTGTTCGTTTGCGAGGCTCTGTCCGTCATCATGCAGGTCACTTATTTCAAGGCCACCGGCGGCAAGCGCATCTTCCGCATGAGCCCCATCCACCATCATTTCGAGCTGGGTGGCTGGTCCGAGACCAAGGTGGTCATGGTATTCTGGAGCGTGGGCTTGCTTGCAGGCATTGCAGGGCTGATGTTAGTAAAATAACGAGGTGCATATCATGGAGCTGGAGTTAGCAGGGAAAAAAATACTGGTTATCGGTGCAGGCATCAGCGGCTTTGCTGCTGCCAAGGTAGCTAAGCGCTTTGGAGCAGAGGTTACCTTGAGCGATGCCAAGGCCGAAGCTGATCTGAAATACGACTTCACGGAACTCAGGGGGCTGGGGATTGAGCTTTCCTTTGGCCCCCAGCAGGAGGAAATGCTGGCAGGGGTGGATATGCTCATTGTCTCCCCGGCAGTGCCTGTGCGGGTGCCTATTGTGAGGGCTGCCTATGACAAGGGCATCCGGGTGCTTTCCGAGGTGGAGATGGCCTATGAACTCTCTAAATCTCCTTTTGCTTCCGTCACCGGCACCAATGGCAAGACCACGACCGTGACCCTGCTGGGCGAGCTGCTGGCAGCCCATTTCCCGGCAGGGAAGGTCGGCGTAGGGGGCAATATCGGCATTCCCCTGGTGGAAGAAGCCCTGCGGGTAGGGGAGGGCGGCGCCATTGCTGCCGAGATTTCCAGCTATCAGATGGAGGCCACGGCAGATTTCCATCCCCATGTGGCGGCGGTGCTGAATGTCACCCCTGACCACATCGTGCGCCACGGCTCCATGGAGGTCTATCAGCAGATGAAGGAGCGCATGTTCGCCCAACAGACGGCTGAGGATTTCCTGGTGCTGAACTATGATGATGAACATACCCGTGGCATGAAGGAAAGGGCCAGGGGGCAGGTCTGCTATTTCAGCCGCAGGGAGGAACTTTCTGAGGGTGCCTATGTGCGCCAGTCGGACAGCCGCCTGGTGATGGCATGGAACGGTGGGGTGCATGAGCTTTGCACCGTGGAGGAACTGGGCATCAAGGGCGGCCACAATGTGGAGAATGCCCTGGCGGCTGCCGCTGCGGCTTTCCTCATGGGGGTTGCGGCAGAGGAAATGGTGCCGGTGCTGAAGTCCTTCAAGGGCGTGGAGCACCGCATTGAGCCGGTACGGGAAGTGAATTGCGTTTCCTACTACAATGACTCCAAGGCCACCAATACGGATTCTGCCATCAAGGCTCTGGAGACTTTCCCAGGGCATATCATCCTGCTGGCGGGGGGCGACGACAAACTCACGGATTTGACGGAGTTCATGGGCTTGGTGAGGGAGCGCTGCGACGAGCTGATTCTTTTGGGAGCAGCCGCCGAGCGCTTCCAGGCAGAAGCCATCAAGAATGGTTATGATGAGAAGCATATCCACATGGTGGGCTACGATATGAAAGCTGCGGTGGCAAAGGCTCACGAACTGGCCAAGGCACCCCAGGTGGTGCTGCTGTCCCCTGCCTGCGCCAGCTTCGATATGTACGACGGGTTCGAGGCTCGCGGCAGGGACTTCAAGAATTTGGTAAACAGCTTGTAAGGGGAGCGTTATTTTGCGGATCATTGTTTCAGGCGGTGGCACGGGCGGACATATTTACCCGGCCATCACCATTATCAATACCATCAGGGAAAAATGCCCTGAGGCGGAGTTCCTCTATGTGGGCACGCCCCATGGACTGGAGGCAGACATAGTGCCCAAGGAGGGACTGCCCTTTGCCACGGTGGACTTGCAGGGCTTTGAGCGCCATCTGACTCCCAGGAATCTCCTGCGGGCAGGCAAGGCCATGGCAGCGGTGGTGAAAGCTGGCAAGATTGTGCGGGATTTCCGCCCCGATGCGGTGATCGGCACTGGAGGCTATGTCTGCGGGCCTATCCTCATGGCGGCCAGTCTCAGGCATATCCCCACGGTGGTGCAGGAGCAGAATGTGCTGCCGGGCATCACCAACAAGATTCTCTCCCGCTTCGTGAGCCGCATTGCGGTGGGCTCAGAGGCAGCCAAGCCCTATTTTCCCGCTGAGAAGACTGTCTATACGGGCAATCCCATCCGCCGGGCAGTGATGGAGGCCGACCGGGAAGAAGGTGCCAGGGCTTTCGGCTTTGACCCTGCGAAAAAGACGGTGCTGATTTCCGGTGGCAGCCGCGGAGCCAGGGCCATCAACCGCGCCATGGTAGGGGTGCTGGTGGAAGCTGCCGGGAACCCGGAGGTGCAGATGCTCCATGCCACCGGTGCCAAGGAGTACGATGATGTGATGAGCCGCCTGAAGGAGGCGGGGCTGGCAGAACTGCCGGAGCATCTCAAGGTATTGCCGTATCTCTACAATATGCCCCAGGCCCAGGCCATGGCGGATCTGGCGGTCTTTCGGGCAGGAGCCACGGGGCTGTCGGAGCTGACGGCCCGGGGCATTCCTTCCATCCTGGTGCCTTACCCTTATGCGGCGGAGAACCATCAGGAGTTCAACGCCAGGGCATTGGAAAAGGCGGGGGCGGCCAAGGTCATACTCAACAGGGAACTGACTTCTGAGACTTTGGGGGAGGCCCTGCAGGAATTGCTGGCTGACGAGGAAAAGCTCAGATCTATGGCCGAGGCCAGCAGGCAGCTGGGACGGCCAGAAGCCGCAGACGAGATTGCCGAGATGGTATTGGAACTGGCGCAGGGGCGCTGAAGAAAGGGATAGTGGTCATGAAGCAGCTCAAAGAGCTTAAAGATATCAAAAAAATCCATTTTGTAGGCATTGGCGGGGCAGGCATGAGCCCCCTGGCCAAGATTGTGTGCGAGCTGGGCTATGAGGTCACCGGCTCTGACCGGGAAAGCAGCGGCGTGATCGAGAACCTGGTCAAATTGGGCGCCAAGGTTACCCTGGGCGGCCAGAAGGCCGAGAATGTCCGCGGGGCAGATGCCATCGTGGTGTCCTCTGCCATCCCCCATGACAATCCTGAGGTGCTGGCTGCCCGTGATTTGGGCATCACCCGCCTGCACCGCTCGGATATCAATGCGGCTCTGGTGAATGAATATAAGGGCATTGCCGTGGCAGGTGCTCATGGCAAGACCACCACTTCCGCCATGCTGGGGGTGACCCTGGACTACGCCGGGATTTCTCCTACCGTCATCGTGGGTGGCGAGGTGCCTGACCTGGGCACCAATGCCAAGTTGGGCCAGGGCGAGTATCTGGTGTCCGAGGCAGACGAGAGCGACGGTTCCTTTTTGAAGCTGCATCCCCATATCGCCGTGGTCACCAATGTGGAAGATGACCACATGGATCACTACGGCACCATGGAGAACATCATCAAGGCCTTCAACCAGTTCATCGAGAATGTGGACAAGGAAAAGGGCTATGCGGTGCTCTGCTTCGAGAACGAGAACCTGCGGAACATCGCCAAGAAAATCGACCGCAAGTACATCTCCTACGCCATTGAACAGGAGGCAGACTACAACGCCAGGAATATCGCCACCGGCGGCAGGGGCATTGCCTTTGATGTCTATAAGAAAGAGGAAAAGCTGGGCCATGTGGAGCTGAACATCCCCGGACGCCACAATGTGCTGGATGCCATGGCCTGCATCGTCACGGGCCTTTCCGTAGGGGTGCCTTTCGAGAAAATGGCCGAGGGCCTTGCCCGTTTCCACGGAGCCAAGCGCCGCTTCCAGACCAAGGGTCGTGAGCAGGGAGTCTGGGTAGTTGATGACTACGCTCACCATCCCACGGAGATTGCGGCCACTCTGAAGGCTGCCAAGGAGACCCGCCCCAAGCGCCTGGTCTGCGTGTTCCAGCCTCATCGCTACAGCCGCACCCAGCTGCTGCAGGAGGAATTCGGCAGCGCCTTCGTATCTGCTGATAAATTGGTGCTGACGGATATCTACGGGGCAGGGGAAGCCCCCATCCCCGGCATCGACGGGCGCACAGTGCTGGAGGAAGTGCAGCGCCAGTCCGGCCAGGATGTGACTTATGTGCCGGAGCGGGAGAAGCTGGCAGGCTTCCTGGCTGGCGAAGTGCAGGAAGGCGACCTGGTGATCACCATGGGCGCAGGGGATATCTACAAGACCGGCGAAGAACTGGTTGGAATGCTGAAGAAGTAAGGGAGCCATAGAAATGAATCAGGATAAGATCGTAGTAGTAATGGGCGGCACTTCCACGGAGGCGGAGGTTTCCCGCAGGACAGGCACCGCCATTTTGAACGCCTTGAAGTCCAAGGGCTATAATGCCGAAGGCATGGAATTGGTACCGAAGACTTTTGCCAACGATATCCAGAAGTCCGGCTGCGCCATCGTCTTCAATGCCCTTCACGGCAAGTTCGGCGAGGACGGGCTCCTGCAGGGCACTCTCGATATGCTGGGCATTCCCTATACCGGCTCCGGGGTGCTGGCTGCGGCTGTCACCATGGACAAGGCCGCTTCCAAGCGGGTTTTCCTGGCGGAGGGCATTTCCACCCCCCGCTCCCACACTTATTACAGCTACGAGATGAAGCGGGGCCTGGCCGAGGAAATCGAGGCAGAGTTCTCCCTGCCCCTGGTGGTGAAGGCTGCTTCCCAGGGTTCCAGCATCGGGGTTTATATCGTGGAGAGCCATACGGAGCTGAAAAACGCCCTGGTGGAAGCCTTCAAGTACAATGATGAAGTGCTGGTGGAGGAATTCATCAGAGGGCGTGAGCTGACAGTGGCCGTTTGGGGCAACGAAGAGGAGAAGGAAGCCTTCCCCATCATTGAAATCACCACTCTCACGGGTCGCTATGACTATGACAGCAAGTACACCAAAGGGGCCTCTGCCCATATCATCCCTGCGCCCATGAGCGAGGAAAAGACCAAGGAGATTCAGGACCTGGCCGTGAGGACCTTCACTGCCTGCGGCTGCAAGGGCGTGGCCAGGGTTGACATGATGCTGTCCGAGGACGAGACGCCCTATGTCATCGAGGTGAATTCCGTGCCGGGCATGACGGAGGTTTCCCTGGTGCCGGATGCGGCAAGGGCCAAGGGCATTGAGTTCCCGGAGCTGTGCGAGCACATGCTGGAGATGGCAGGGTTCAAGTTGTAAGATATTCGATTCTCAGAAGGAGTGGAGAGATTGGATGGGCAGACGAAAGTCAGGCGCAGTCCGCGGCGGCTGGTAAAGGGAATATTGTTCTTGGTCATCACCTGCGGGCTGGTGTCGCTTTTGGTCTATTCTCCTATCTTCACTCTCCAGAAGCTCAATGTGAAAGGGGCGGTTTATCTCACTGAGGACGAAATCGCCTACATAGCCAGAGTGCAGAAGGGGCAGCCCCTCTTCAATCTGGAGACTGCTGAGGTGACGGAGAATCTTTTGAAGGATCTGCGCATTGAGACGGCTACTGTGAAGCGTGACTTGCCCTACAGCCTGGATGTCACCATCACCGAGCGGGTGCCTGTGGCTACGGTGGCTTCGGAGTACGGCTATGTGGACCTGGACAGGCAGGGGAAGGTCATTGCGGCCTACCGCACCTTGCGCCACGTGCCTATCCCCTTGATCACGGGGGTCAGTGTGCATGACCTGTACATAGGCGATGATGTGAAAGATGAAACCGTGAAGAAGGTGCTGGAGCTCTTGCAGCAGCTTTCCCCGGCAGCCTTGAACCAGCTGTCGGAAATCAACGCGGCTAATTCAGGGGCCATTGTAGCCTATACAGCCAAGGCTGTGCAGATACGGCTGGGGAAGCTGGAGCGGCTGGAGGAAAAGGCCCGGCTTACGGAGGATTTCCTGCAGGACCAGCAGACCAGCCCCTATACTGTGGAGTATGTTGATTTCAGCTATGAAGTGCCGGTGATACGGCTCAAGGATATGCCTAAGGAAGAGGCACATCAGGAAGGTAAGGGTATATGATAAGATTTCGTCAGGGACGCTGGTCCATCGCCTGTGTCTGCATGGTGCTGGGCTTTATGGTGGCTGTGCAGCTGCGCACCACCGCCGATATGAAGGGCAGCGTTTCCTACCAGCGCATTGAGGAAATCACCGCAAGGCTCCTGAATACAGAGCAGGAGCGTGACGGGCTGAAGGAGGAGTTATCCGCCCTGCGCAAGCAGAAAGCTAGCGAGGCAGGGGGTTCCATCAGCGAGGACATCCGCCTGCGGGCGGGGCTCACCCCTGTGGAAGGTGAAGGCATCATCGTGAAGCTGGAGGACAGCAGCGCCACGGCCAAGGCCGGGGAGAACCCCAACCTCTACTTGATACATGACGATGACCTGCTGAAAGTCATCAACGAGCTCAGGGCCGCCGGGGCCGAGGCTATCTCCATCAACGGACAGCGCCTCATTGGCACTTCCGAGATACGCTGCGCCGGGCCCACCCTTTCGGTGAACAACGTGCGCTCGGCGCCGCCTTTTGAAATCAGGGCTATAGGCGACAGCAAGAGCCTGGAGAGCGCCATCAGGATGCGCGGCGGCGTGGCAGAGACCTTGAAGGTCTGGGGCATCCAGCTGGAGGTTTCCACCAGCTCCTCGGTTTATGTCCCTGCCTACAAGGGCTCCACTTCCCACACCTATGCCCACGAGACAGAGGAGAAGGAGGGGGAGAGCAAATGATACTGCCTATCTTAGGACTGGTTGCGGGCTTTGCCATCGGCTATGTCTTTCCCGTGGTGATACCTCTGGCCTATGCCAAGCTCTTTTCTGTGGCACTCCTGGCCTCCCTGGATTCTGTCTTTGGCGGCCTGCGGGCAGCCTTGGGCGGCCACTTTGACAATACGGTCTTTATCAGCGGTTTCTTTACCAATGCCCTGCTGGCGGCCTTTTTGGTTTTTGTGGGTGATCGCCTGGGCATCGACCTTTACTATGTGGCCCTGCTGACATTTGGCTTCCGCATTTTCAAGAATCTGGCCATCCTGCGCCGTCATCTTTTGAAAAAGCACGGACTTGAAAGGCCTCACCTGCCAGATGAATGAGGGATTGGCAGGTGATCGGCAGGTGTTTTTTCAGAAGCGCAGAGCTTTGGCGAAGTTTTTCAAAGTGCCTACTAGCAAAACGCGCTTAATGATGGTAAAATGGTAAGGCGTAGATATTGTAATGATTTAGATGCGCCTCAGGGAGCGCATGGACATATTGGTTCGTATGGGGGTTTGAGCGATGTTTGAGTTGGATAATAATGAGCTGGATCAGCTGGCCAACATTAAGGTAATAGGCGTAGGCGGCGGCGGCAGCAACGCTGTGAACCGCATGATCAATCTGGGACTTCAGGGCGTGGAATTCATCGCTGTTAATACGGATGCTCAGGCTCTTTTGAAATCAATGGCTCCGAAGCGCCTGCAGATTGGTGACAAGCTGACCCGCGGCCTTGGCGCAGGTGCCCGGCCGGAGGTGGGCCAGAAGGCGGCCGAGGAAAGCCGTGATGACATCCTCGAGGCTTTGCGTGGCGCAGATATGGTCTTTGTCACCGCTGGCATGGGCGGCGGCACTGGCACTGGTGCTGCGCCTGTGGTAGCTGAGTGCGCCCGTGAGATAGGGGCTCTGACTGTAGCGGTGGTGACCAGGCCCTTCAGCTTCGAGGGCATGAAGAGGAAGCGCAACGCTGAGTCTGGCATTGCCAATCTGAGGCAGCATGTAGATACCATCATCACCATTCCCAACGACAGGCTCTTGCAGGTGGTTGACAAAAAGACTTCCATCACCCAGGCTTTCCTGGAGGCAGATGATATCCTGCGCCAGGGCGTCAAGGGCATTTCCGACCTCATTTCCGAGGCAGGCCTGATCAATCTGGACTTTGCAGATGTGCGCTCCATCATGAGCAACTCCGGCACAGCCCTCATGGGTATCGGTGAAGCTACCGGTGAGAATGCCGCCGTGGAGGCAGCCAAGAACGCCATCGCATCCCCGCTGCTTGAGACCACTATCGACGGTGCGAGGGGCGTGCTCATCAACGTCACCGGTGCCGAGGAGAACCTCAGCATGTTCGAGGTCAATGAGGCCTCTACCACCATCCAGGAAGCTGTCAACGGCCAGGCCAACATCATCTGGGGCGCCGCCGTGGACAACACCATGGGCGACACCGTCAAGGTCACCGTGGTAGCCACGGGCTTTGATAACAACGATGAGGTAGGGGTACCTGCACAGCCGTCTGTTCAGCAGCCTGTCCAACAGCCTCAGGTATCAGCTCCCGTGACTCCGAATATTTTCGCCCAGCAGCCTCAGCAGGCGGCTCCTGTTCAGCCTCAGCAGCCTGCTGCTCCTCAGGAGCCGGTGGAGCCCTTCATCGACATTCCCGTGTGGATGCGCAAGAAATAAAGAGAAAATATATCTCCTGCCTTTCGTGTCAGGAGATATTTTTTTTTGAAAAAATGCCAGGGATGGTTGACAAGTGACACGCAGGAAGGTATAATAACTTCTGTTGTTGTCGCTCATTTGATTGTGATGACAAATGGGTAGGTGCCCGAGTGGTTAAAGGGAGCAGACTGTAAATCTGCCGCCTCACGGCTACGATGGTTCGAATCCATCCCTGCCCACCATTTATTGGCGGCATAGCTCAGCTGGCTAGAGCATGCGGTTCATACCCGCAGTGTCCGGAGTTCAAGTCTCTGTGCCGCCACCATATGAATTTTCAGCACACCGTGAGGTGTGCTTTTTCTTTTGGCAGGTTCAGCGGGATGAGGTTTGGAACGAATGTATTTTGTCGGCTTATGATAAAAATTGCAATTCAATAATAAAAATCTTGACACAAATAAGAAGGAGTGATATATTAATAGCGTAAGTTGTGCACGAACACAGGAAAAGGGGGCGTGACCGTGAAGAGAGCTATGCAGGCGCTGCTCATGCTGATGCTGGTGACGGCGGGGATGACCGCTATCTTTGAAGGCTCGGAGCAGGCGTTGCTGATCCTGGTCATGACCGGCTTCACAGGACAGGGATATCAGCTCATGTGTACGTCACATGACGATGAAGAGGTTCGGGAGGATAACGCCAGGAAACTGAAGGCTGTGGAGATTTTCACGGCGGTTTGCGGCTTTATCTCCTTCTACTGGCCCGCCAGCGTGGGGCTGAATGTGGCCATTGCCCTGTGCCTCGCCTTTTACTGTGTGGGAATGCGATATATGAAGGAGGGTGCGGCGGAGACGTAGGAAAGTGGTTTGTGCAAGGGTTTGTCAGGTTTAGTATCAACGGTTTTTCAACTGGAGGGAAAGCAATGTTCAAACTCAAGAAGTTAGTGGCAGCGGCGCTGGCAGGCGTCATGATGATTGCAGCGGCAGGCTGCGGCGGTGGTGCCGATGGCGGCAGCAGCAGCTCGGCAGCAAATAGCGGCGGCAAGCGCGTAGGCGTGGCCATGCCTACTCAGTCCTCCCAGAGATGGATTCAGGACGGCGCCAACATGAAGGAAAAGCTGGAAGCATTGGGATATCAGGTTGATTTGCAGTACGCCGAGGATGACGTACAGGCACAGGTTTCGCAGATTGAGAACATGATCACCAATGGTGCCAACTGCCTGGTGGTAGCTTCCATCGACTCCAGCGCCCTGGTGAACGCTCTGGCACAGGCCAAGGCCAATAACATCCCCGTTATCGCCTATGACCGCCTGCTGATGGACACGGACAGCGTTTCCTACTATGCAACCTTCGATAACAAGGGCGTAGGCACCTTGATCGGCAAATATGTGGAAAAGAACCTCGGCCTGGCTGAGGGCAAAGGCCCCTACAATGTAGAGTTCTTCGCTGGCTCCCCGGACGACAACAATGCACACTTCCTCAATGACGGCGTGTTCGAGGTGCTCCAGAAGTACATCGACAACGGCCAGCTGGTAGTTCCTTCCAAGCAGACTGACTTCGACACCATCTGCACCCTGCGCTGGTCTCAGGAGACTGCACAGCGCCGCATGGAAGACCTGATTTCCGGTTACTACACCGACGGCAAGAAGCTGGACGCTGTTATCTCTCCCTTTGATGGCATCAGCTACGGCATTGCCGCAGCTCTCGAGGGCGCAGGCTATCAGGTTGGCAAGAACTGGCCGCTGATCACTGGCCAGGATGCCGAGCTCATGGCTACCAAGAACATCATTTCCGGCAAGCAGACCATGACCGTCTTCAAGGATACCCGTACCCTGGCTGACAAGTGCGTGACCATGGTGCAGGCTGTGCTGGAAGGCAAGAATCCTGAAATCAACGACACCAAGTCCTATGACAACCACAAGCTGGTAGTTCCTTCCTACCTCTGCACCCCGGTGGCAGTGGACAAGAACAACTATCAGAAAGAGCTGGTGGACAGCGGATACTACAAGGCTGACCAGCTGAAGTAAGATTTTGATGGTTACTTCCATAAGGGCGGAAAGGCTTCCGCCCTTATGATTAGGCTAAAAATGTGCTCGTCCACATAACAGGAGGCGGCGGCATGGACAATATTTTGGAAATGCGCCATATCACCAAGGATTTCTCCGGGGTCAAGGCTCTGGATGATGTGAATCTGGTGGTGCGCCAGGGGGAGATACACGCTCTCTGCGGCGAAAATGGCGCGGGCAAGTCTACTCTGATGAATGTGCTGTCCGGGGTCTATCCCTATGGCAGCTATACAGGCGACATTGTTTACAAAGGTGAAGTACAGAAGTTCAGCGATATCAAGGCCAGCGAGAAAACAGGCATAGTCATCATACATCAGGAACTGGCACTCATCCCTCTGCTGACGGTGGCTGAAAATATCTTCATCGGCAACGAGAACCTCAAATACGGCCAGGTCATCGACTGGGAGGAAACCCAGCGCAAGGCAGCCGAGGTGCTGAAGAGCATCGGCATGCACGAGAACGTGAACCGCAAGGTGGTAGACCTGGGCATGGGCCAGCAGCAGATGATCGAGATTGCCAAGGCTTTGGCGAAAAATGCCAAGCTCCTGATTCTCGATGAGCCGACTTCGGCGCTCAACGATGAGGAGAGCAACACGCTGCTGGAACTCCTGCTCAAATTGAAGCAGCAGGGCCTCACCAGCATCATGATTTCCCACAAGCTCAACGAGGTTTCAAGGGTGGCAGACAGCATCACGGTTATCCGCGATGGACATACCATCGAGACTATCCAGCGTGACCACGGCGATCCCATCGACGAGAATCGCATCATCAAGGGCATGGTGGGACGTGAGCTCACCAACCGCTACCCGGAGCGCCACGCCGAGATTGGCGAGACGGTCTTCGAGGTGAAGGACTGGACGGTGCAGGATGAGGACGATCCCACGAGGGAGCGCCTTTCCCATATCTCCTTCAACGTGAAGAAGGGAGAGGTAGTGGGCTTCGCGGGCCTCATGGGCGCAGGCCGCACAGAGCTGGCTATGAGCCTTTTCGGCCACACCTACGGCGCAGGCAGCCGGGGCAAGATTTTCAAGCATGGCAAGGAAATCACCATTCCCGATGTGCAGAGCGCCATAGACCAGCATATCGCCTATGTGCCTGAGGACAGGAAAACCTACGGCCTGGTGCTGATAGATGATATCAAGTGGAATATGTCCCTGGCCAGCCTCAAATCCCGTTTCTCCGAGAACGGCATCCTGAAGGCCGATGACGAGATCCATGCGGCTGAGGATTATTCGAAGAAAATCAACGTCAAGGCTGACAGTCTCACTCAGCGGGTGGAAAGCCTCTCCGGCGGCAACCAGCAGAAGGTGGTCCTGGCCAAGTGGATGCTCTCTGACCCGGATGTGCTGATTCTCGATGAACCTACCCGCGGCATCGACGTGGGGGCGAAGTACGAGATTTACACCGTCATCAACCAGCTGGCCGAGTCCGGCAAGGCGGTGGTGGTCATTTCCTCGGATATGGAGGAGCTGCTGGGTCTCTCCGACCGCATCTATGTCCTCAATGAGGGCGAGATTGCAGGGGAGCTGCAGAAAGAGGAATTTGATCAGGAAGCAGTTATGCGGATTATCATGGCACATAGCGCTAGAAGGGAGACGGCATAATGATGTCACAAGCAGCAACACCTGATGTACATAGCAATTTCAAAGAAAATCTGAAGGGGCTCAAGGAATACGGCATGATCATCGCCTTGGTGGTCATTTACGCCATCTTCGCTTTCATGTCTGACTTCAAGAACGTATCCCCCATGAATGTCAACAACCTCATCATGCAGAATTCCTACGTCATCGTGCTGGCTCTGGGCATGCTGCTCTGCTGCCTCACCGGCAACGTAGACCTCTCCGTTGGTTCTGTGGTGGCCTTCTCCGGGGCTATCGCCGCTATTATGGTAGTGGATTACCAGATGGCAATTCCCCTGGCCATCCTCGCCGCCATCGGCATTGGTCTCCTGGTAGGTGTCTGGCAGGGCTTCTTCATATCGAAGCTAGGTGTTGCGCCATTCATAGTTACCCTGGCAAACATGCTGGTATTCCGCGGTCTGGCACTGGTGGTGCTGAATGGCCAGACCAAAGGCCCCCTGCCCCAGGAGTTCACTCAGATTGGTGCAGGCTATATGCCCCAGTTCTTCACGACCATCGGTGGCACGAAGTTTGAGCTTTTGGCTCTCACCGCAGGTCTACTGCTTTCGGCTTTGATTGTTTTCATGGAAATCCGTTCCCGCCGCAACAAGGCCAAGAATGGATTTGAGGTTCCCTCTGTGGGGGCTTCTATCTTCAAGGTGGGCGTTTCTGTCGCCATCGTCAACTTCTTCACCGTGAAGCTGGCCATGTATATGGGTCTGCCTCTGGTGCTCATGATTGTGGCAGTCCTCGTGGCTTTCTACGCTTTCCTCACCAACCGCACCGTGCCTGGCCGTCAGATTTATGCCGTGGGCGGCAACAGGAAGGCTGCAGCTCTTTCCGGCATCAAGGTCAACAAGGTCATGTTCTGGATTTATGTGAACATGGGCATCCTGGCAGGCTTGGCCGGTGTCATCCTCACCGCCCGCAATGCCTCCGCTACGCCGAAGGCCGGCGATATGTTCGAGATGGATGCCATCGCCGCTTGCTACATCGGTGGCACCGCCGTCCCCGGTGGCGAAGGCACAGTCACCGGCGCCGTGGTAGGCGCGCTGATCATGGGCGTGCTCAACAACGGCATGTCCCTGCTGGGATGGTCCGTGGATATTCAGCGTGTGGTCAAGGGGTTGGTTCTGCTAGCAGCCGTGGCTATAGATTTGCATTTCAAGAGCAAGAAGAACGGTTACTTGAGGCCGGTGATACGGCCTTGGGACTGGAGCTTGGCTCCACCAATATCAAGGCTGTGCTGGTTGATGGTGCGGCAAGCACTATCGCTGAGGGCAGCTTCGGCTGGGAGAATCAGCTGGAAGATGGCATCTGGACTTATAGTCTGGAGGCAGTTTGGAAGGGGATTCAGGCTTGCTACGCAGAGATGGCAGCTGACGTAGAGAAGCAATATGGTGTCAAGCTCACGAAAATCGGCAGCTTCGGCGTCAGCGCCATGATGCATGGCTATCTGGCCTTTGATAAAGAGGGGCAGCAGCTGGCTCAGTTCCGTACCTGGAGGAACAACATCACCGGGGAGGCTGCCAAAAAGCTCACTGAGCTGCTGAACTTCAACATTCCCCAGCGCTGGAGCATTGCCCACCTCTACCAAGCTATCCTGAACGGGGAGAAGGAAGTGCCAAGGATAGCCTTCCTGACCACTCTCGCAGGCTATGTCCATTGGCAGCTTACGGGGGAGAAGGTGCTGGGGGTAGGGGATGCTTCCGGCATGTTCCCCATTGATGCAGCCACGGGCGGCTATGATGCCGATATGCTCCTGAAATTCCAGCAGCTGACTGAGGTGAAAGGCTGCGGCTGGCGGCTGGCAGAGCTCCTGCCCAGAGTTCTCAAGGCAGGTGAGCAGGCAGGTGAGCTCACGGCAGCAGGGGCAAAGCTCCTTGACCCCAGCGGCACCTTGGAGCCGGGGATGGTCTGCGCTCCGCCCGAGGGAGATGCAGGCACCGGCATGGTGTCAACCAATGCTGTGCGTCCCGGCACCGGCAATATTTCCGTAGGCACTTCTGCCTTTTCCATGAATGTGCTCAATGCCCCCCTGGCCTCTGTACATGAGGATATAGATGTGGTCATGACCCCGGATGGGGCTACCGTAGCCATGGTGCATACCAACAACTGCACTTCTGACCTCAATGCCTGGGTGGGGCTCTTTGAGGAATTTGCAGGGCTCTTGGGCTCTGATGTGAAGGGGGGCAAGCTTTACAGCCTGTTGCTTTCTCATACTAAGGAGGCTGACAGGGATGCAGGGGGGCTGCTGAATTACAGCTGCCTGTCCGGCGAGAATGTGACCCGGGTGGACAAGGGGCGTCCCCTCTTTGTGAGAGGGCCGAAGGCCAAGATGCATCTGCCGGAGTTCATGCTGACCCAGCTTTATGGGGCTTTGGCTCCCTTGGCCGTGGGCATGCAGGTGCTCACAGAGGAGGAGCATGTGGAGGCTGAGTCCATGGTGGCCCAGGGTGGCCTCCTGAAGACCCCGGAGATTGCCCAGCAGGCCTTGGCTGACCTTTTGGGAGTGCCCATCACCGTCATGGAGACGGCAGGCAGCGGCGGCCCTTGGGGCATGGCGGTGCTGGCTCTGTATCTCAGAAAGAAAAATGAGCATGAGAGCCTGCCGGACTTCCTGGAGAGAGCCATCTTTGCCGAAGCCAAGAGCACGACCCTGCCCCCCAAGGCAGAAAGCAGGATAGGGGCTAATGCCTACCTGCGGGCCTATAAAGAGGGGCTGGAGCTGGAGCGGGCGGCTGGACAGCATATTGCGGAGTGAAGCAAGTGATTAGGCTGCGGCGGGTGAGGCCGTAGCAATGTCCATTAGAATACGAGAGTTTAGCAAAGGAGTTTTTACCATGCTTGATATACCTGACTATGAATTTTGGTTTGTGGCCGGCAGCCAGTTCCTCTATGGTGAGGAGCAGCTGAAGAATGTGGCCCGTGATGCGGAAGACATTGTCAAGAAGCTCAATGAGAGCGGCAAGCTGCCCTACAAGGTAGTGTGCAAGGGGGTCATGACCACCGCTGACGGCATCACCCAGTTCATGAAGGATGTGAACTACCACGAGGAAGTGGCTGGTGTCATCACCTGGATGCACACCTTCTCTCCTGCCAAGAACTGGATTCGCGGCACGGTGCTGCTGCAGAAGCCTCTCTTGCATCTGGCTACCCAGTACCGTCAGGATATTCCCTATGACACTATCGACTTTGACTATATGAACCTCAATCAGAGCGCTCATGGCGACCGCGAGTATGCTTATCTGAACTCCCGCCTGAACCTCAAGAACAAGATTGTCTACGGCTTCTGGGGCGATGAGGAAGTGCAGGCCGAGATTGCCAGCTGGCAGGATGTGGCTGTGGCCTACAATGAGAGCTTCAAGCTGAAGGTCTGCCGCTTCGGCGACACCATGCGCGATGTGGCTGTCACCGAGGGCGACAAGGTGCAGGCCCAGATCCAGCTGGGCTGGACGGTGGATTATTGGCCGGTGGGCGACCTGGTAGAGGTCATCGATGCTGTCAGCGAAGAGGATATTGACCGCTGCTATCAGGAACTCCGCAACAAGTATGACCTGGCTCCCCAGGACAATGCTCCTGAGAAGTTCACCGAATCCGTGAAGTATCAGCTGAGGGAATATCTCGGCATCAAGAAATTCCTGGATGACAGGGGCTACACAGCTTTCTGCACCAACTTCCAGGACTTGAAGGGCCTCAAGCAGCTGCCGGGCCTGGCAGCCCAGCTCCTCATGGCTGAGGGCTATGGCTTCGGCGCCGAGGGTGACTGGAAGCACGCAGCTTTGACCCGCCTGCTGAAGATCATGGCTCACAATGACCGCACCGTCTTTATGGAGGACTACACCCTCGACCTGCGCAAGGGCCATGAAGCTATCTTGGGCGCTCATATGCTGGAGGTTGATCCCACCATCGCCAGCGACAAGCCCAGGGTGGAGGTTCATCCTCTCGACATCGGCGGCAAGGACGACCCTGCCCGCCTGGTGTTCACCGGCGCAGATGGCAAGGGCGTGGATGTCACCGTGGCAGATTTCCGCGAGGGCTTCCGCCTGATTTACTACCCCGTTGACTGCCGCAAGGCCGAGGCTGAGACCCCGCACCTGCCGGTAGCCAAGCAGCTCTGGACTCCCACCGTGGGCCTCAGGAAAGGCTCCGAGGAGTGGATGCGCGCAGGCGGCGGACACCACACTGTCCTGTCCTTCACCCTGACCCCCGAACAGCTTCACGACCTGGGCACCATGCTGGGCATGGAACTGGTGGAAATCCTTTGATACTGCGAGTACCTTCCTTTCTCAATAAAACCCTGATCCTAGCTTGGAGACAGCCTTTGGCTGTCTCTTTTTTTATGTTTTTTGGGGGTAAAGAAAAGCCTCCACCGCTTGCGGAGGAGGCTTGGGGCGTGATCTGCAATCAGTTTTCTACATTTTGCAGTATCCGTATTTCGTTGCGCACGACATAGCGGTCCCTTTCCGGTGGTGTCCCGTTCACCAGATAGTCGAAGACTACCTGCATGGAGCGGCGGCCCTGTTCGTGGGGGTGCTGGTAGAGGGCGGCTTGGATGACGCCTTGCTGCATCATGCGGATGGTGGTGGGGATGGTGTCGAAGACGATGATGGTGATCTTGCCTGCCAGTCCTGCTGCCAGCACAGCCCGGCTGGCACCGTAGGAGGCGCCGGAGGAAATGATGAAGAGGGCGTTGAGCTTCGGTTCGTTCTTCAAGAGCTCGGTGACCTGCTCGTAAGCTATCATGTCATCATCTTCCGTCTCATTGATGGAGAGGATGTTGCATTTGTCGCCCATGGTCTCCCGAAAGCCGTCCAATCTCTGACGGTGGCCCAGCATGGAAAGGGAGCCCAGGAGCACGCCCACATTCAGCTTCTCAGGGCCGATCATGCGCATGAGAGCTCCTGCTGTGCGGCCTCCCTCCAGATAATCGGAACCCACATAAGTGTGGCGGGAAAGGCCGGCGGCATCGTTGTTGATGGTGACGACTATAATGCCATCATCAATGAGGGCGTTGAGCCTGCGCACCACATCAGGATGGTCGACCGGGTTGATGATGAGAGCCTGCACCTGGGAGGAGAGTTCGTCAATGAGGCGGCACTGCTCCTCTACATTGTAGCCCCTCATGCTGCGCCAGATGACCTTGAGGCCGTAGGAATCATATCTTTTAGCGGCCCGCTGCATGGAGGCCAGCACATCATCGAAGAAGTGGATGCCTATAGAGGGTATGAGCACTCCCACGATGGGAGATTTCTTGCGGGCAGCCAGGGCCCGCCCGGCGGGGTTGGGCTGGTAGTTCAGTTTACGCATGGTTTCCAGGATCAGCTGTTCTTTTTCTGGCTTGACCTTGCCCCGGCGGTTCACTACTCTGTCCACAGTACCCCGTGAGACACCGCAAAGCTCCGCTATCTGTTTGATGGTTACCATGATAGTCCTACTCCTTTATCTGATAGCATTTATTTACGTGAATGTGTGCATATTGAGAACGAGCACATTGTAGATTTTATCTATACTTTCGCCATGGATTTTGTGTTTCCTGCTTACGTGCCCAAAAGTGTGCATACTTATTTTATCTTAAAGAAGTGATAAATAAAAGCCATCATTAGCAGGAATATTGTATACTAGAGCGAAATAATGAATAGAGTTCATTTTTGACTTTCAAAGGGAACGTATTTCAGTTATACTGTAAATTCAGGCTTGCAAGACAGGAGAGATAAGGATGGCAGAGATAGTGGGCCGCCGGGAAAGAAAGAAGCAGCTTTCTCGGCAGGCTATCCTGAAGGCTGCCCAGCAGCTTTTTATTGACCGGGGGTATAAGGAGACTTCCGTGGCGGATATCATGAATGGTGCAGATTTGGGCACGGGCACCTTCTACAATTACTTTCAGTCCAAGGAAGAGGTGCTGATGGCCCTTTTGGGAGACTCCGTGGAAATGGTGGAAGCGGCGGTGAGAGAAAGCCGTGAGCGGGGGGACAAGGCAGTGGAGACCCTGGCGGCCGGCATCATGGCTACTTCCATCTTCTTGGACGAGAACCGCTATGTGCTGCCCTTGTTCCTCTCTGCTTCTGAGCGGGCGGCAGAGTCCCAGCACCCTCAGGGCATGGGGCATCCGGGAGCGGGGCATGGCTCTGCCACACCGGGCTTCAAGGATATCTTCGAGGAAATCATCAGCCGGGGGCAGCTGGCTGGGGAGATTCGCGATGATGTGCCGGCAGAGCTGATTGCCGAGACTCTGCATTCCATTTATCAGGCAGCGGCTTTCAGCAAGCTGGATATTCCTTTCAGGGAAAATGTACGCATGAAGACCTGCTTGCTGCTGAACGGCATCCGCAAGGAAAAACAACCTCAAAAATGTCCCTTGGGATTGCAGGGGGAAGGCTGAAGGCCTCATATACCTTATTACAGGAGAGTGTTTGATTTTGATTAGCGTAACGAAGCTTTTGTTTGCCAGGGAATACTACGGGGATCAGCTCCGCTATACGAAGAATGCCCATGCCATGCGGAACGGCGCGGCAGAGGGCATGGGGCCGGTGGTGGTGTGGAATTCTACCAAGACCTGCAACCTGAAGTGCATGCACTGCTATATGCAGTCCGATGCCCAGAAGTACAAGGATGAGCTGACTACCGAGGAAGCCAAGAAGTTCATTGATGATCTGGCGGATTTCCATGTGCCTGTGCTGCTGTTTTCCGGCGGGGAGCCTTTGATCCGTCCAGATTTCTTCGAGCTGGCGGAGTACGCGGAAAGGAAGGGAGTTCGTCCCACCCTTTCCACCAACGGTACCCTCATCACCAGGGAGGTGGCCCAGCGCATCAAGGATATAGGCGTGGGCTATGTGGGCATTTCCCTGGACGGGCTGAAGGATGTCAATGACAAGTTCCGCGGGGTGGAAGGAGCCTATGAAAAGGCCATGCAGGGGATTGAGAACTGCGTGGCTGCAGGGCAGCGGGTGGGCCTGCGCTTTACCATCAACCACCACAATATCATGGAGCTGGACAAAATCTTTGACTTCATCGAAGAAAAGGGCATCAACCGCGTCTGCTTCTACCATCTGGTGTACTCCGGCCGGGGTGCTGGCATGATGGACCAGGATGTGACCCCGGAGGAGTCCCGCCGGGCCATGGATACTATCATCCGCCGCACCAGGGATTTTGAGGCCAGAGGGTTGGAGAAGGAAATACTCACGGTGGACAATCACTGTGACGGTGTTTATATGTATCTCAAGGCTCTTTCTGAGGGTGACGATGCTACGGCGGCTAAGATCAAGGAGTATATCTCCATGAACGGCGGCAATCGCTCCGGCATTGCC
>CACZHK010000037.1 GCA_902780915.1 Pseudoselenomonas ruminantium
GTGGATCCACCTGTTCCCATTCCGAACACAGTAGTTAAGCACCAAGAGGCCGAAAGTACTTGCCTGGAGACGGGCTGGGAGGATAGGAAGCTGCTGGTTTCATGGCGGCTTTGGTGAAGTGGTTAACACACTGGATTGTGGCTCCAGCATGCATGGGTTCGACCCCCATAAGTCGCCCCATTATCATAGGGGTATAGCTCAATTGGTAGAGCAACGGTCTCCAAAACCGTAGGTTGTGAGTTCAAGTCTTACTGCCCCTGCCATCTAATTTCATAGCGGAGTGGTACTCAAGTGGCTTAAGAGGACGGTTTGCTAAATCGTTAGGCTGGGTAACTGGTGCGGAGGTTCGAATCCTCTCCACTCCGCCACTATGACACATCAGGCTTCAGCTTCGGCTGGAGCCTTTTTCTTAATATCATCTTGGGGGTGTGTGAAATGTCCTTGCGTCGCAGGATACCTGTAGGAGTTGATGATTTTAAGCAGCTGCGTGAAGAATGCTATTTCGTTGACAAGACGAGATTCATCAAGGAATTGGTGGACGAACGCAGTAAGGTTACGCTCATCACACGGCCGCGTCGCTTTGGCAAGACGCTCACCATGAGTATGCTTTATTATTTCTTCACAAACGAGAATGCTGAGGAGAATCGCAAGCTATTTGCTGATACGGATATTGCTTCTGGTGGCGGGAGGTATATGTCGGAGCAAGGGAGACGCCCTGTGATTTTTCTGACACTTAATGATGCGAAGCAAATGGATATGGGGTCCATGGTTCAGCGTATCGGTCGCATCATGGCAAGAACCTATAGAGCATTTCCTTTTCTTGCTGAGTCCGAATCGCCGCTGACGCAGGCTGAAAAAGAATATTATGAGCGGATTAATGATATGAAGGCTACTCGTGAGGAATTGGAGGACAGCCTTCGTGCCTTATCGTCTTTCCTGTATCAATATTATGGGGACAAGGCTGTTATCCTGTTGGATGAATATGATGTTCCTGTTCAGCAGGGGTGGCAGTACCACTTCCATGAAGATGTTGTCTCCTTTATGCGTAACTTTATGGGAGCAGCCTTCAAGTCCAATGCTTCATTGGACTTTGGTATCATCACAGGTGTACTGCGTATAGCCAAGGAGACTATCTTCAGCTCGTTGAATAATTTAGAAATCTCCAGCGTTGTACAGGGGCGATTTGCCGATATCATGGGGTTTACGGAAGATGAAGTTTGTACCATGGCAGAAAGCCTGGGACACGCTGACCGGGTTGAAGAAATAAGGCACTGGTACGATGGCTACACCTTTTCCGGGCAGGAAATGTACAACCCTTGGTCGGTAATCAATTACTTCCAACAGGGGTGCCAGCCACAGGTCTTTTGGCTGAATACTTCCGGCAATGCTATCATAGGCGAGATGATGGAACATGCTGATGCATCTGATGAAGAAAAGCTGCTGTCCTTGCTGAATGGCGAACCAGTGGATGCAGTAGTGGATGAAGCTGTGGTGTATTCTGACATATATACCAACAAGGATGCCTTATATACCATGCTGCTTACAGCAGGGTATCTGAAAGCTATAGAAAATCGGCTGGATGACGGAGAGCATATATGCACCTTGGCTATCCCCAACAGGGAGATTGCCACGGTCTATCGCAAGGAAGTGGTGAACCGCTATCGTGGCAGGATGTCGCGTACTGACCTCCGCATGGTTCTTATGTCCATTGCCAATGGCGATGGGGAAAAGTTTTCTATTGGCCTGCAGAAATATCTGGAGCAGATTGCCAGCTTCCATGACACAGCTAACAAGGAAAGCTTCTATCATGGCTTCCTGTTGGGACTGACGGCTTGGTTCCTGCCCAAGTACCGTGTCAAGTCAAACCGGGAAAGTGGCTATGGTCGCTTTGACTTGGGAATTTTCCCAAATGAGCAGGGACAGGCAGGCGTGATCATGGAGTTCAAGGTGGCTGACAGCGAAGAGTCACTGCAAGAGACAGCTGAGGCGGCGCTGGCTCAGATTGGACAGATGGATTACCTGGCTGAGTTCCGTGAGCAGGCCGTTGATAACGTCTGGAAGTATGGCATAGCTTTTTACGGCAAGAAACTGCGTTTGGTTTGTGGTTAAGGCAACGAGTGGAACTGGCAGCAAGTTTATATTCTTGTTTTCAATAATAAGGAGGCTGGCATGATAATGAAGAAGGTAATGATGATTGTCCTGCTGCTGTTGGTGGCAATCGGGGGAGCAGCAGTTTTTGCCTACAGCAGGGAACATACGCCTGAGTACGCTCTTGGTGAGATTGCATACGGCATACAGTCCCGGGATTATGAGAAGGTTTCCCGTTATGCGGATCTGCAGACTTTGGCGACGCTCAGCTATGACGAGAGCACTGCTATTCTCTGCCGGGAGGTCGAGAAGCTTTCCCGCATGTATCCCCAGGATTGGTTCTTCCGCCATGATACGGCCTTTATGACCAAGTATATCACTGACAGGCGTGAGGATGATATCACCTTGATTCAGGAGATCATGAAGTTTTATCTGACCGGCAATACTCCTATTACCAAGCAGGAGGGCGAGGCTCGCTGGATTGCTGATGAGACGGCCAAATTCCTGCAGGAGTACGATGCTGAGGTGGTGAAGGTGGAGACTGAGGATGAAACCGCCATTGCCACTATTTCCATCAAAGGCCATGACAGCGACTACGGCCGCCTGGCACCAAAGCTGACTCTCAAGGTTGCTCTTGAGGAGCAGCAGGACGGGCATTGGAAGGTGGTCAGGGTCAGCAATGTGAAGGAGCTGTTCTATCCTGTGGTGGATGGGATAGAGAATTACTGGACTATGCAGGGCTGGCAGTGATAGTTGATATTTTTAGGCTTCGGGGTATCCCGGAGTCTTTTTCTTTGGGGAAAGATTGGTAAAAAGCGCCAAAAAATGATACAATAAACAAGTTTACAAATAGCAAAATAAGGATGTGCATTCTATGCCAATCAAAATACCCAATAATCTCCCTGCCACCCATGTGCTGGAGGGGGAGAATATCTTTGTCATGGACGCTGACCGGGCCTATAGCCAGGATATCCGTCCCCTGAAGATACTGATACTGAACCTCATGCCCATCAAGTCGGTGACGGAAACGCAGCTCCTGCGGCTGCTGGGCAATACGCCTCTGCAGGTGGAAGTGGATTTCATCTACACTGAGTCCTATGTGCCCTCCCATACTTCCCAGGATTACCTCACGGAGTTCTACGGCACCTTTGCGGAGGTGCGCCATCGGAAATACGATGGCTTCATCATCACCGGGGCGCCGGTGGAGAACATGGAGTTTGAGGAGGTGGCCTACTGGGACGAGGTGGCGGAAATCATGGAGTGGTCCAAGACCCATGCCTACTCCACCTTCCATATCTGCTGGGGTGCCCAGGCAGGGCTTTACTATCACTATGGCATCAAGAAGCATCAGGTGGGGGAGAAGATCTTCGGGGTCTTCAGGCATCACCTCTGCGTGGAGAATGAGCGGCTCCTGCGAGGCTTTGATGATGAGTTCTTCGTGCCCCACTCCCGCCATACGGAGAATCGCAAGGCGGATATAGAGAAGGTGCCGGAGCTGACCATCATGGCGGAAGCCGAAGGCAAGGCGGGCCCCTATATCATCGCCAATCTGGAGAAGAGGCAGTTCTTCATCACGGGCCATGCGGAGTATGACCCCTTGACCCTGAAAGCAGAGTACGACCGGGATGTGAAGGCAGGCATGAACCCCAATGTGCCCAGCAATTACTATCCTGACGATGACCCCACGAAGCCGCCCATCGTGCGCTGGCGCAGCGTGGCCCATCTGCTTTTCGCCAACTGGCTCAACTACTATGTATACCAGGAGACACCGTACGAGCTGGATGAACTCAACAAGGGACGGGATGATTAAAGGTCTTGCCATAAAAATTTAAATACGCTTAAAATCTGATTGAAAATCCGTCCGCAATGCGATATAATAAATCCAAAGGCTCCCTAAATGGGAGGTCCGGAACTGTAACGATGAACTAGTAAAGGCAGAAAGGATTCAGCCGACGTAACTAGGGGGCAGGGAGGTATACGTTATGATTGTAGCAGCTCAGGATGCCCGCGTCATCGAGGCTGGTGTTCGTGAAGCCGAGACTGAGCGTGTGGCATGTGTTGGAGGGGATTTCCGCGACATGATGGCAGAGGAAGTGCGCCAGCAGACTTTGGCGGAGATTCAGAAGGAAAACGAACTGTGCGGTCTCAAGGATATGAAACGGGATTTGCAGATGCAGGTCAATAATCCTCATCTGCTGAACATTCACCGCAGGGTGATGGCTGATGGCAGCTACATCATCACGGAGAAGCATGGAGAAGCACAGATTTCCCATTATTGCAAGCGGCTGGAATGCAGGCTTCTGACGGTGGGACGATAAGAGCATATTCAGGGTGCCCCTGAGGGGGCATCCTTTTTATTTTTGTCTTTTTGAGGGCAGGGATAAGGGCAGGGGGTGGCGAAAGATTCATCAGTGAAGTTATTTGTGCAAGGGGGTATCTTTATGCCAAAATTAAGGCGAAGCTATGCTGCTCTTTGCCTGGGCTTGTGCAGTTTCCTGCTGGCTCTGGTATGGGCGCCGGGGCTGGCGGGGGCGGCTTCGGGCACGGGGGAGCTCATCATCTGCCACACCAATGATATGCACTCCCGCATCCTGCCTGAGGATGACTGGGGCCGGTCCATAGGGCTGGCGGAAATCGCAGCGGTGGTGAAGGCCGTTCGGGCAGAGCATCCCGCCACTCTCTGGCTGGATGCGGGGGACACGGTGCATGGCATGCCCATGATCAACGTGACCAAGGGCGAGAGCATCGTGCCTCTGCTCAATGAGGCAGGGATCGATGCCATGGTCCCCGGGAACCACGATTTCAACTACGGCTTTGACAATCTCCTGAAGCTCTCCAAGGAGATGGAGTTCCCGCTGCTCTGCGCCAATCTGGTGCGGGAGCAGAATGGCAAGCAGGTTTTCCCCGGCTATAAGATTTTCAGGCTGCAGGGCTTGAAGGTAGGGGTGTTTGGCCTGTCTACCCCGGAGACAGCTTACACGAGCAACCCCGATAATGTGTTGGGGCTGAAGTTCACGGATCCTGTGGCAGAAGCCAGGGAGATGGTGAAGAAATTGCGTCCCAGGTGCGATGTGGTCATTGGTCTCATGCACATGGGGCTGAATGAGAGCAGCGATTTCACCAGCAAGCGCATAGCCGAAGAAGTGGAGGGCATAGACCTGATCGTGGATGGTCATAGCCATACCACTTTGCCCGAGGGGCTGCAGGTGGGCAAGACCATGATCGTCCAGACGGGCTGGCATGACCACACGCTGGGGGAAGTCAGGCTCGAGGTGAAGAACCACAAGGTCATCGCGGTGAAGGCAAAGCTCCTGAGCAAGGAAGAGCTGCAGCAGACGGGTGTGAAGCCTGACGAGAAAATCCAGCGGGCCGTGGCCAAGGCCAAGGAGAGGAGCGAAGCACTCTTCCAGCAGGTGGTGACCTACAGTGACAGGAAGCTCAGCGGCGAAAGAACGGTCTTGCGCCGTCAGGAGTCGGAGATGGGCAATCTCTGCGCCGATGCCATCCGCTGGCAGACAGGGGCGGAAATTGCCGTGGAGAATGGCGGCGGCATGCGCACGGGCCTGCCTCAGGGCAATGTGACCCGGGGGGACTGCCTGGCCATCTTCCCCTTCGGCAATACTCTGCGCATGGCAGAGGTGCAGGGCAAGGTCATCCGCCAGATGATGGAGTATTCCCTCTCGAGCTATCCGTCAGAATTCGGAGGCTTCCTGTCCTTCTCGGGCATGACTGTCACCTGCGACCCCACCCTGCCTGTGGGGCATCGCATCAAGGAAATCAAGGTGAACGGCGTGCCGCTGGATGATGCACGCATTTACACTCTGGCCGCCATTGACTTCCTCTTTGCAGGCGGCGATGGCTACGATATGCTGAAAGGCGCCAAGATCGTGGGCGAGTCCGTCACCTGCGAGGAAGTGCTGGCCAACTACCTCAATCAGGTGGGCATGAAGGGCATCGAGACAGGCCGGCTGAAGATGCTCAAGGAAATCGAAGCGCCGCCAGCAGAGGCAGATCTGGCCGAGGCAGCCTGAATTATTTTGCTAGAAGCCTTCCCCATTGGGGAGGGCTGTTTTTTTGTCATATTGCTTGCATAAAACTGTAATTTTTAATGGAATTATAATATAATCTTAATGTTGTTTGAACCATCATGTTTTAATATATGTAATATGCAATGTGAAAGTTATGCAAGGGGGAATATAGATGAAGAAGATGAAGCTGGGCTTCGGGGCTCTGGCTTTGACTCTTGCTTTGGGAGGCCTTTGGCAGCCTGCGGTGGGTAGCTGCGCGGCCCTGTCACTGGATGAAGCTGTCCAGCTGGCCCTTTCTCAGAACACAGGGCTGAAGGTGACGAAGAAGGGAGAGGCAACGGCTGAGGCGCGGCTCAGGCAGGCCAAGGGCACCAACGGCGTGAGCGCTTCCCTGAGCGACAATCTTTCCTCCGGCAAGGTCAGCGGGGCCGAGAGGAGTGACAGCAACAGCCTGAGCCTTTCCGGTTCCCTGCCCATCTACAGCGGCGGCAAGAACCAGGCTAATATCAAATCCAGCGAGATTGGCGTGGATACGGCGAAACTGGCCACGGCGCGGGAGCAGGAGAATCTGAAGCTCTCTGTCATCAAGGCCTATTATGATGCCCTGGAAGCCAGGAAGAATATAGATGTGAATCAGGAGTCGGTGGACAACTATCAGGCGCATCTGACCAATGTGCAGCAGCTATACTCTGCCGGTTCCAAGGCCAAGATAGATGTGCTGCGTTCCTCTGTGGAGCTGTCCAATGCCCAGCAGACTCTCATCAAATCCCAGAACGCCTATGAGGTGAAACTGGCCACTCTCAGGAACTATCTGAACATGGACAGGGAGGAACCCTTGAGCCTGACCACGGATTTTGCCTATGACAGGTTCGATACCTCCATGGCGGAGGCCATCGCCTATGCCTACGGCAACCGCAAGGACCTGCTCTCCGATGAATATGTGGTGGAGCAGAAGGAACTGGCCATCAAGGCAGCCAAGGCAGGCTTTTTGCCCACAGTGAGCCTGAGCGTAGGCCTGGGGCAGTCCAATGATTTCCACCCCGGCAGCGATTCCAGCCAGAACTGGTCGGCAGGGGTAGGCGTCAAATGGAATATCTTCGACAACGGCGTGACCCGCGCCCAGGTGGACGAGGCAGAGGTGGCCCGGGATGTGGCCAGGCTCACCCTGGAGAAGGACAAGGAAACCGTAGACCTGAATCTGCGTACTGCCTATTACAATATGCGGGAGGCGGAGAAGCGCTTCAACTCCACCAGCGAGGCGGTGAATCAGGCGGAAGAGGACTACTATATCGCCACGGAAAAATACCGGGCAGGTGAGGGCCTGATGCTGGACATCATAGATGCCCAGCTGGCTCTCTCCACCGCCAAGCTCAACTATATCAGCGCCCAGTATGACTACGCGCGGTATAAGGCCGAGGTGGAGAACGCCATGGGCATTTCCCTGACTGAAAGCGAAATGGCAGCTGCCGCAAGGTTGGGACAGGAGTAACGAGGTGAGTTTAGCTTGAACAAGAAACTTATAGCAGCCGGTTTGGTGCTGCTTCTGGCAATCGGCGGCGGCTACTGCGCTTACAGCAGCTACCAGGAGAAGCAGCAGGCCGCGCAGCAGGCGGCAGTGAAGACTGTGACAGTCTCCCGCATGAATATCAAGTCCACGGTCTCAGCCACAGGCACTATCCGCCCGGTGGATTCCGTAGAGGTCAGCGCCAGGATAACTGCCCGTATCAAAAATATCCTGGTGAAGGAAAACGATATGGTGACGGCGGGACAGACGGTGGCTATCCTGGACGGCAAGGAATTTGAGGCCCAGCGTGACCAGGCTCAGTTCAAGGTCACCAATACCAGGGCCAAGTATAATCGCGCTGTGTATCTGCACAGCATCGGGGCGGAAACGGATGCAGGCCTGGAGGATGCTACTCTGAACTATGAGACGGCAGTGTCTGCCCTGTCTGAAGCGGAAAGCGACCTCAATGAAACCGTTATCGTGGCTCCCATGGACGGCGTGGTGGTAGGCGAGCCCCAGACCGTGGGCACCATGGCGGTGCAGGGCACCAGCAATCCTACGGTGATCATGCGCATCGCTGACCTTTCCAGCAAGCGGATCCAGGCAAAAGTGGATGAAACGGATATCGGCAATGTGAAGGTGGGCCAGGAGGCAACCTTCACGGTGGACAGCTACACCGGCAAGACTTTCACGGCCAGGGTGGCAAAGATTTCCCAGACGGATACCAGCAACAGCTGGAACACCAATTCCTCCACCACCTCCTCCAGTTCCAGTTCTTCTGCCAGCGTCATCTACTATTATGTGACGCTGGATGTGGATGACCCGGAAGGGGTGCTGATGCCTGCCATGACGGCGCGGGTGGAAATCAACACCGCCAACAAGGAAAATGCCCTGGTGGTGCCCATCTCCACCCTCAAGACAGATAGCAACGGCTCCTATGTGATAGTGAAAAATGCAGACGGCAGCCAGGAGAACCGCTATGTGGAGACAGGCATCTACAGCGATGAGTATGTGGAAATCCTCGAGGGCCTGTCCGAAGGCGAGGAGATAGTGGCTACCTACACGGCGAAGGCAAGTTCCGGTGACAGCGCAAAAAAAAAGACTCAGGGCGGACCGCCTCCCATGTAATGAGGAGAATGAGGTAGCTATGGCAGAAAAAGACAACCGCCATGTGACGATAAAGCTCACGGGCATACGCAAGGTATACAAGATAGGCGGGGAGGAACTGGCGGCACTGGACGGCATTGACCTCTCCATCCATCAGGGGGAGTTTGCCGCCCTGATGGGGCCGTCAGGTTCGGGAAAATCAACGCTGATGAATATTTTGGGCTGCCTTGACCGCCCCAGCACCGGTTCTTACATGCTGGACGGGGAGGAAGTGGCAGGCCTAAGTGATGATAAACTGGCCATCACCCGCAATAAGAAAATCGGCTTCGTCTTCCAGAACTTCAACCTGCTCTCCCGCATTTCTGCTCTGGATAACGTGGCTTTGCCCCTGGTCTATGCGGGGGTCAGCAAGAAGGACAGGCTGGAGCGGGCCATGCAGTGCCTGCAGGCGGTGGGGCTCTCTGACAGGGCTGACCATCAGCCCAATGAGCTTTCCGGCGGCCAGCGCCAGAGGGTGGCCATCGCCCGGGCGCTGGTGAACGACCCGCACATCATCATGGCGGATGAGCCTACAGGCAACCTTGATACCAAGTCCACCAAGGATATCATGGAAATTTTCGAGGCCATGCACGAGATTGGCCGCACCATCATCCTGGTGACCCATGAGCCGGAGATCGCTGCCTGCGCCAGCCGTCAGCTGCTGGTGCGGGATGGCAAGATCACCCGGGATGCAGGGAAGGGAGTGGTGATGGATGTCATCTAAAGAGGCCGAATCCTTCAGGCTCCCTCCCTTCACCGCCAAGGCGCACAAGTTTTGGCTCAACGATGCCAAGCAGTGCTTCATCATGGCCATCATTGCCCTCAAGGCCAACAAGATGCGGACTTTCCTCACCATGCTGGGCATCATCATCGGCGTGGGGGCAGTGATTGCCCTGGTGTCCGTGGGCATGGGGGTCAAGAGCAATGTGACCAATTCCATTTCCAGCCTGGGTTCCAATATGCTGATTGTTTCTCCCGGCTCGTCTAACCGGGGCGGTGTCCGGGGGGCGGCCGGCTCCATGCAGACCCTGAAGTACGATGATGCGGAGGCCATCAAGGAGAAAATCAAGGGCATTGAGTACGTTTCCCCCACTGTCAGCGGCTCCTATCAGGTGGTCAATGGCAATATGAACTGGAACACCTCCGTGCAGGGGGTGACCCCGGAGCTGATGTCCATTCGCTCCCTGACCGTAGGCTATGGCTCCTTCATCACCCAGAGCGATATGAATAAGAGACAGAGGGTGGCGGTCATCGGCACTACGGTGGCCACCAACCTCTTTGGCACGGAAAACCCCGTGGGCAAGAATATCCGCATCAACAACCAGCCCTTCAAGGTCATAGGCCTTCTGGAGAGCAAGGGACAGTCCTCCATGGGGCAGGATCAGGACGATATGATCTACATTCCCCTGACCACGGCCCAGGAAAGGATGCTGGGCATCACCTATGTCCAGTCCATCAATGTGCAGGTGACAAATCAGGAGGAAATGGATCAGGTGCAGGCGGAGATTGAGACGCTCCTGCGCCAGCGCCACCATATCCTGGCGGGCAAGGACGATGATTTCAATGTGAGGAACCTCACCAGCCTCATGGAGGCTATGAGCGAGAGCACCTCCATGCTGACCATTCTCCTGGGCTGCATTGCGGGAATTTCCCTGGTGGTGGGCGGCATTGGCATCATGAATATCATGATGGTATCCGTGACCGAGCGCACCCGCGAAATCGGCATCCGCAAGGCTCTGGGAGCCACCTATGACAATATCATGCTGCAGTTCATGATCGAGTCCATGGTCATAGGCATCGTAGGCGGCATCATCGGCATCGTGCTGGGCAGCGGCGCTTCCCAGCTCATAGGCAAGCTGGGGAATTTCACCACAGTGATCACCCTGCTGCCCATCCTGGTGTCCTTCTTCTTCTCCGTGGGCATTGGGCTGTTCTTCGGCATCTATCCCGCCCGGAAAGCCGCCAAGCTCGACCCCATAGAAGCACTCAGATATGAGTGATGTATTCTGGAAAATGTCACTGCAATTGATACTTAGCCTTCCCCTTTGGGGAAGGTGCCCCGCAGGGGCGGATGAGGTGCGGCGTGGCTAATCATGCTGGCTTAGCAGGTTTGCTGTCCACCTCATCCGTCAGCCCCTCGGGCTGCCACCTTCCCCAGAGGGGAAGGCTTTTTATTTTGCATGATTTTGCAGGATTCTTGCTCAACATGGTAGAATCTAAAATCTGTCAACATACTTGAGTCAGAAGGGGTCGGTTCGACGTGAAGATATTGGTTACCGGGGTGACTGGGCAACTGGGTTATGATTGTGTCAAGCAGCTGGAATTGGACGGAGATGAGGTGCAGGGAGTTTCCAGCAAGGAATTTCCCTTGACAGAACCGCTGAAGATGGAGGCTTATCTGAGGAAATTCAAGCCCGAGGCGGTGATTCACTGCGCGGCTTACACGGCGGTGGACAAGGCGGAGGATGAGCCAGAGGCCTGCCGGGCGGTGAATGCCGAGGGCACCAGGAATCTTTCTCGGCTCTGCCGGGAAATAGATGCCAAGCTCATATACATCAGCACAGATTACGTATTCCCGGGGACGGGGGAGGAGCCTTACGCTGAGGATGCACCTGCAGCTCCAGTGAATGTCTATGGCGCTTCAAAGTGGGAAGGAGAAACCGCTGTCAGGGAACTGCTCACGAAATACTTTATCGTGCGCATTTCCTGGGTCTTTGGCTACAACGGCAGGAACTTCATCCGCACCATGCTGAAGCTTTCCGAGAGCCACGACAAGCTCACCGTGGTGGATGACCAGGTGGGCTCGCCTACCTACACCCGCGATTTGGCAGTGCTCCTGTCGGAGATGGCAAGGTCTGATAAGTACGGCACCTACCATGCCACCAACGAGGGCTTCTGCTCCTGGGCAGACCTGGCTATCGAGACCTTCCGACAGGCAGGGGTCAAGGTGGAAGTGGAGCGGGTCACTTCCGACAAGTTCCCCACCAAGGCCACCCGCCCACACAATTCCCGCCTGAGCAAGGCTGCTCTTGACCGGGCAGGCTTTGCCCGCCTGCCCAGATGGCAGGATGCGGTGGGCAGGTATCTGATAGAATTGCACAATCATTGATGTCTATTATGAGAGTACACTTACTGCGAGTGTGCTCTTTTTTTACTACAAAAAAAAGGAAATCCGCCACAGACGCACAAAAATGGCAAAAATCTCTTGTTAATGTGTAATGTTTCTGCTATACTTACACGAGTAGTAATACTGATGGACTAATATACAATAAGGAAGGATTGTGTTTAGAAGGGATGTCTGAGATGTTAAAGACGGTAAAGAAGAAATATCAAGAAACCGCCCTGATCAAGCTCATTGCCCTGGGCTTGGTGCTGGGTATCCTGCTGGCGCTTTTTGCTCCGGCAGCGGTGCCGGTCGTTTCCGTGTTCGGCGACCTGTTCGTCAAGGCCTTGAAGGGCGTGGCGCCCATTCTGGTGTTTGTGCTGGTCATGAACGCCATGGCGCAGAAAAGCGCTGATGCCAGTGCGGCCATGAAACCCATTGTGCGGCTCTATGTGTGCGCCACCTTTTGTGCTTCTCTGGTGGCAGTGCTCTACTCTTTCGCATTTCCCACGGCTTTGCAGCTGGCGGTGACTGATGCGCAGGTAGCGCCTCCCTCCGGCATCATCGAGGTGCTGCACAATCTGATCCTGAGCGTGGTGGACAATCCCATCCATGCCCTTTCAAGCGCCAACTACATCGGCATCCTGGCCTGGGGCGTGCTGGCTGGCATTGCCCTGCATGGTGCTTCTGAGGGCACCAAGGAAATGCTGTCGGATCTGGCCAAGACCGTCACCAAGATCGTGCAGTGGGTCATCCGCTTCGCTCCCTTCGGCATCATGGGCCTGGTAGCCAATGCCATCGGTGAGAGCGGGCTTTCCTCCATGGTAAGCTACCTGCAGATCCTGGCGGTGCTCTTGGGTGCCTTCTTCACGGTGGCCCTGGTGATGAATCCCTTGATTGTGTACCTGCACCTGCATCGCAATCCGTACCCGCTGGTGTGGACCACCCTGAAGGAAAGCGGCGTCTACGCCTTCTTCACCAGAAGCTCTGCCGCCAATATTCCCGTGAATCTTTCCCTCTGTGAGCGTCTGGGGCTCAATTCCGATACTTATTCCATTTCCATCCCCCTGGGGGCTACCATCAACATGAGCGGCGCGGCCATCACCATCGCAGTGCTGTCCCTGGCAGCTGCCCATACCATGGGGATAGCCGTTGACCTGCCCACGGCTCTCCTGCTGTGCATTGTCTCCACCGTAGGTGCCTGCGGTGCTTCCGGCGTGGCTGGCGGCTCCCTGCTGCTGATTCCCGTGGCCTGCTCCTCCTTCGGCATCGGCAACGATATCGCCATGCAGGTTGTGGCAGTAGGTTTCATCATCGGCGTCCTGCAGGACTCCTGCGAGACGGCCCTCAACAGCTCCTCCGATGTGCTGTTCACCGCTACCGCAGAACTTGCCCAGAAGGCCAAAGACGGCAGCCTGACGGCTGAAGATATGGTGCCGAACAAGTAAACAAGGTAAGTAAAAAAGGCTTGCTCAACCATCTGGAAGAGCAAGCCTTTCAAGTATAGGCAACAAAAGACCGATGCCCTGCGGCCGTGTGAATTCGGGATGAATTCCAGGCCGCGTTTTCTTTTGGTTCGTTTTCTTTGCGCCAAAGAAAATGAACAGCCGTAACCTTACTTGTTGATAATCAGCGCCGTGAAGACCAGGTCTTCCGTGGCAGAGGGATTGGCAATCCCGTGCTTCTCCCCATCCGGGCAGAAGGTGGTGGTGCCTGCGCCAATCTCCTTCTCCGTGCCGTTGTCGTTGTAGACGGCCTTGCCGGACAGGATGTGGTAGGTCTCCGTATTGCCGTGATGCTCATGGACGCCGATGGAGCAGAGGGGCGGGATGATGACCTTGGAGAACATGGCGCACTTGCCGTCCAGTTCCTCCTGACCAAGCAGGTGACAGATGGTGATGGTGCCTTTGCCGCCGGCTTTTTCCGTGGCCTGCACAGGTTTCGTTTCAATAAATGCCATAATAAACTCTCCTTTTCTTTTGCGCAGTAGTTTGGTACAATGAGGTGTATCTTATTTAATTGTACTACTAAATCTTAGTGAATCAAGCCCATAGAGCACAGATGAGCTTAGATTTTGTGCAAGGGTGTGTGGAGGCCGGCAGTTGTCCGGGAAGCTCACCATGTATCCGGTTGGAGGTATATATTCAAGATGATTTATTTATTGAAATTCGGCGCAAGTTTCATCCTGCCTCCGGGCATTTTCATAGTCTTTCTCTTCTGGTACAGCATTCATCTCTGGAATCATTCCGCTAGCGGCGGTGGCGTCTACGGCTGGCAGAGGCCTACGCTCAGAAAGAAGGTAGCTGCGATGCTGATGGTCTTTACCTGGATTTTTTACCTGTTCTGCACGCCGTGGATGGCGGAAAAGGCCATGGGCTGGCTGGAAGGGGAGTATCAGCCGCCCAAGCAGGTCACCGGTGATGTGGTGATCATGCTGGGGGGCGGCGCCTATGCGGACACCCCTGATGTCAGCGGCATGGGCACCCTCTGCGCCGCGCCTTCTGCCCGTCTTTTGACGGCGGTGCGCTTGCAGCGCCAGCTGGATGTGCCCATCCTGCTGTCCGGCGGGCAGGTCTACGAGGATACGGGCGCCGAGGCCAAGATTGCCATGCGCATCCTGATGGACTTGGGGGTGCCTGAGGACAAGATCCTGGTGGAAGACAAGAGCCTCAATACGACTCAGAATGCCAAGTATTCTGCCAAGATCATGCAGGAAAAGGGGCTGAAGCATCCCGTGCTGGTGACTTCTGCCTTCCATATGAAGCGAGCCATGCTGAACTTTGAGAAGAATGGCTATCAGCCTGTGCCTTTCCCCTCGGACTACCGCACGGGGAAGAAGCATGTCTTCCACTATGTGAAGCTGCGTCCTTCCGTGGATGCTATGTATGATAATGCAGTGGTCCTGCAGGAGATACTCAGGACTATGGTGACGAGGTATTTTGAATGAGCGCAAGCACTAAAAATCTGACAGAGGGTGAGCCTTGGCGGCTCATTCTCTTTTTTACTCTCCCCCTGATTGCGGGGAATATCTTCCAGCAGCTCTACGGCTTTGTGGACACCCTTATCGTGGGTCGCATCCTGGGGGTGGAGGCGCTGGCGGCGGTGGGCTGTACGGGGCCTTTGATGTTCCTCATCATGGGCTTTGCCATGGGCACCACCTCTGGCCTTGCTATCGTCACGGGGCAGCGGTTCGGGGCCCAGGATGCCAAAGGCGTGCGTCAGAGCGCGGCGGCCTGCCTGCTCTCGACCCTGATCATCGCGGCGGTGATGACGGTGTTCGCCTTTGGCCTGTGCCATTATTTCCTGCTGTGGATGCAGACTCCGCAGGAGATCATCGACAATGCCTATGCCTTTATCAGCATCATCTTCGGCCTGCTGGTGGTGCCCTTCTTCCTGCTCATGGTCACCAATATGGTGAGAGCTTTGGGGGACAGCCGCATGCCCACGGTGATCCTGGCTTTTGCCCTGACCTGCAACATCATTCTGGAGCCCCTCTTCATCATGGTCTTCGGCTGGGGCGTGCCGGGGGCGGCCTGGGCGGTGGTGGTGGCCCAGAGCATCGGCGTGGCGGCTTCCGCCCTTTACATCTATAAAAAGGTGCCCGCCCTGCACATCCGGCGGGAGGACTGGCATTTTGACAGGGCCTTCCTCTGGGAGCATGCACGCATCGGCCTGCCCATGGGGTTCCAGGCCTCCATCATCGCTATCGGCGCCGTCATCCTGCAGGTGGCGCTGAACAATCTTGGCCCTGTGGCGGTGGCATCCTATGCCGCCTCCCAGAAGGTTGATTCCCTGGCGCTGATGCCCATGATGTCCTTCGGCATGGCCATGGCAGCCTACACCGCCCAGAATTTCGGGGCGCGGAAGTTCCATCGCATCAGCGAGGGCGTGAAGAAGTGCGTCTATATGTCTGTGGGCTTCTCCATCGTGGTGGGGCTTTTCAATGCCCTTTGCGGTCCCTGGCTGGTGGGCATGTTCGTCACCGAGGAAGCGGAGCAGGTGGTGGAGTACGGCAGCATGTACCTGCTGATACAGGGTTCCTGCTACTGGGTGCTGGCCCTGCTCTTCATCTTCCGCAGTGTTCTGCAGGGGCTGGGAAAGAGTGCGGTGCCGACCTTTGCCGGCATCATGGAGCTGGTCATGCGCGCAGGGGCTGCCATCATCCTCTGCGAGGCCTGGGGCTATCTCGGCGCCTGCTGGGCCAGCCCCCTGGCCTGGATAGGCTCGGCGGTGCCGCTGATGATAGCCTATTACTATACGAGAAAGGCTTTCGTCAGGACGAGCATGAAAGAAGTGCCGTAAAATATACAAGGCAGGGAGGAATTCCTCCCTGCCTTGTCGTATATAGCAAGGTAGTATGTAGCAAGGCAAAATCTATTGATTTTACGGGAAGGATGGGTTTTATGTATCAGGATGAATACAAGCGCTGGCTTGAGGCGGATCTCATTGACTGCGACCTGGGGAAAGAGCTCAGGGATATTCAGGGGGACGATGATGCCATCAAGGAGCGCTTCGCAGCTTCTCTGCAGTTTGGTACTGCAGGCCTGCGCGGCACGTTGGGGGCAGGCACCAACCGCATGAACATCTGGGTGGTGCGCCAGGCTACCCAGGGCGTGGCTGACTGGGTCAAGGGCGAGGGCGGCACCCAGACGGTGGCTATCAGCTATGATACCCGCCTCAAGGGCTGGACTTTTGCCAAGGAGGCTGCAGGTGTGCTGGCTGCCAATGGCATCAATGTCCGCATCTATGACGAGCCCATGCCCGTACCTGCCCTGTCTTTCGCCACCCGCTTCTACAAGGCCAATGCGGGCATCATGGTCACCGCCAGCCATAACCCCGCCAAGTACAACGGCTACAAGGCCTATGGCCCGGACGGCTGCCAGATGACGGACGACGCGGCTGATGTGGTTTACAATGCCATCCAGAAGACGGATGTGCTCACCGGGGCCAAGTATATGTCCTTTGCCGAGGGCGTGGAGAAAGGCCTCATCAAGTTCGTGGGCGAGGACTGCAAGGACGGCCTCTATGAGAATATCGAGGCCTGCCAGGTGCGACCGGGCCTCTGCAAGACTGCCGGCCTGAAGCTGGTCTACAGCCCCTTGAACGGCACCGGCCTGGTGCCTGTGACCCGCGTGCTCCGCGATATCGGCGTTGACGATGTGACCATCGTGCCGGAGCAGGAGTATCCCAACGGCTACTTCACCACCTGCTCTTATCCGAACCCGGAAATCCTGGCTGCCATGGAAAAGGGCGTGGAGCTGGCCAAGAAAGAGGGCGCCGACCTGATGTTGGCCACCGACCCCGATGCAGACCGGGTGGGCATTGCCATGAAGTGCCCGGACGGCTCCTATGAGCTGGTGTCCGGCAACGAGATGGGCGTGCTGCTCCTGGACTACATCTGCGCAGGCCGCCAGGAAAAGGGCACCATGCCCAAGGACCCCGTGGCTGTGAAGTCCATCGTTTCCACGCCCCTGGCTGATGCGGTAGCCAAGCACTATGGCGTGGAGCTCCGCCACACCCTCACGGGCTTCAAGTGGATTGGCGACCAGATCCTGCAGCTGGAAGGCAAGGGAGAGGAGAACCGCTTCATCTTCGGTTTCGAGGAAAGCTACGGATATCTTGCCGGCCCCTACGTCCGTGACAAGGATGCAGTGGTGGCCTCCATGCTGATCTGCGAGATGGCTGCTTACTACCGCAGCAAGGGCTCTTCCATCAAGGCCCGCCTGGAGGAAATCTACAGCCAGTATGGCCGCTACCTGAATAAGGTTGACAGCTTCGAGTTCCCTGGGCTCTCCGGCATGGACAAGATGAAGGGCATGATGGAGAACCTGCGCAAAGATCCCATCAAGGAACTGGCCGGCAAGAAGGTCACCAAGGTCATTGATTATCTCGATACCGCCGCTACGGGGCTGCCCAAGTCCAATGTGCTGACCTATGAGCTGGAGGATGGGTCCAGTGTGATTATTCGTCCCTCCGGCACGGAGCCGAAGATCAAGGCTTATTACACTACTAAGGGGAAGGATTTGAAGGAGGCTGAGGAAGCTAAAGCCAAGTTGGCTGAGGCTGTGAAGCCGTATCTTTCCTAAAACATATTCATGGCAATAAAAAAAGAGCCGGTTTCCGGCTCTTTTTTATTGCCATTTTTTCTTAGTTGTCCCAGAAACTCCACATGCGTTCCTGCTGGGCTTCCTGTTTTTCGGCTTCCACTTCCTGGCTGATATTGAGGTCTTTCTGGCCATAGCCCGGTGTCAGGCTGATGTTGGTGGGCAGCCATTCGTTGGAAAATAAGGGCTTGTCCATCAGGATGGTCCGTATCTGTGCCCTGGCTCTGTCCTTGGCGGCCTTGTCCTGGGCTGACAGCAGGAAGTCGCCTATGATGTGGCCGATGGTCTGCAGGGAGGGTTCTTTGAGAGCTCTGGTGGTGGGGTCGAGGGTGGAGAGGCGCAGGATGGGGAAGGTGAGGCTTTCGTCAGCGGTGAGCATTTCATCGCCCTTGACCAGGAAGCCTGCTTCGCTCAGGTTGGCTACGGCTTTTTTAGGCGTGGTGCCTTTGGGCAGGCGGGCCAGTACCAGATGGCTTTCTGTGTCGCCGCAGAGGGTCTTGAGGCCTGCATCACGGAGACCTTTCTGCAGGGCCTGGGCATTCTTGAGCACCTGCTCGCAGCAGGCCTTGAAGGGGGCGGTGCCGGCTTCAAGGAAGGTGGTGGCCAGAGCTGCCAGCACATTTTTCTTTATCATGGCATGGCCCGTGTCCATGAGGGATTTGTCCAGCTTCTCTGCCAGTTCTCTGGTGGTGAGGATGACTGCGCTCTGAGGGCCGTGGAGGGAGTCGCTGGTGGGGAAGGTCACCACATCGGCATAGGGGACAGGGGAGGGGGCGTAGCCTGCGGCCACGGCCCCGGCATTCTGGCCGATATCCACCCAGAGATAGGCTCCCACCTCGTCAGCGATGTGCTTGAGTTCCTCGAAATCCATTTGCCGGGGGTAGTTCACCGGGGAGTAGATGATGAGCTTGGGACGGCGGGACTGGGCGATATGTGCCACCCGCTCCAGTTCCACCGTTTCTGTTTCGGGATTGATGCTGAAGTTCAGGAAATCAAAGTGCATCCACCCGCCGCTGCAATGTTCCGCCTTGCGCCGATTGAAGGAAAGCACCGTATCCCCGTCCTGCACCAGTGCATGGAACACCACCCGCGAAGCCGAGCCGATATCCGACAGCCGCACAATGGCATGGCCGGCCTTGAACAGCTTCTCTGCCCTGGAGGCCGCAATGTCCTCCAGCTTCATATGGGAAGTCAGGGCGTGGTGGTCAAGGTAGCCATTGCCGAAAATGCTGCCCTTGAGGTAGGCGCTGAAGGGGGAAACCGCATTAGAAGTGGGCAGCAGCGACAAAGTATGCCTCTGCCTCTGGACTTCCTGCTGCAAAAGACCGTATATTTCCGGGTCAAAGGATGCTAAACTTTCGGTAAGTGTCTGATTCTGCATATCTCAAAATCTCCTTAGAGGCAAACTGACGAACTCCGTGGCCAAGCCGAAGGCTTAACCTACAATCCATTTGACAAAGTAAATAGCCAGCGGTATGGTCACGCAGGCAATGCCGATGAAGTCTATATAGACGCCCGTCTTGATCATCTTGGTGATGGGAATATACCCGGAGGCATACACAATGGCATTAGGCGGCGTGGATACCGGCAGCATGAAGCCCAGGGAGGCGGACAGGGCAATGCCCACGGACACCGGCACAGGGCTGATGCCCGCCGAGATAGCGGCTGTGATGGCCAGAGGGCCGATCATGTTGGTAGCTGCCGTGTGGCTGGTAAGCTCCGAGAGCAGGAGGGCAATGACGGAGAAGATGGCCACCATGGCAATCTCCGAAGGTTCGCCCCCCATGGAGCTGACGATGAGGTCCCCCACCCACTGGGAGAGGCCTGTCTTATACATCATGCCGCCCATGGCCAGGCCGCCGCCAAAGAGGATTAAAGTGCCCCACTCGATGCCTTGCATGGCCTCAGACCACTTCAAGGTGAACTGGCGTTCCTTGAAATTCACTGGCATGAGGAACAGCAGCAAAGCGCCTGCCATGGCGGCTACCGCCTCCGGGAAGAGCCGGTCGTACATCTTCAGCACGGGGGCAGTGGCGCCAAAGGCTATGGATAGGAAGCCCGGCATTACCCAGAGGGTCACGGCCACGATGAAAGCAATCAGGGTGTTTCTCTGGGCACGGGTCCAGCCGCCCAGCTCGGAAAGCTTCGTCTTGATGAAGAGGTCTGCCCCCTCGATGCGCTTCACATCGGCGGGGAACAGGTGGGAGAGCACCATATAGGCAATGGCGAAGTAAACCACCATGGCAATGAGGCCCCAGGTCATCCACTGGAAGAAGGAAACATGGATGTCGCACATGGTATCGAGGAAACCTAGCATGATGAGGTTGGGCGGGGTGCCGATGGGGGTCAGGACACCGCCGATGGAGCAGGAGTAGGCAGTCATCAGCATGAGGCCCGTGGCGTATTTGTACTCGTGGAGGTGAATCTCCCTGCCACTCATGGCAAACATTTCTTTAATGGAGGTTAAAAGTCCCAGACAGATGGGGAACATCATGGCGGCGGTGGCGGTGTTGCTGACCCAGCCGGAGCAGAGGGCAGCCGCCAGGCCTACGGCCAGGAAAATCCGCTTTGGGTTCGAGCCCACCCACTCACGGGAAAGGAGCCAGTAGGCAAACCGCTTGTCCAGGCCATGGGTCATCATGGCCTTGGCCAGGATGAAGCCACCCATGAAGAGGAAGATCATGGGGTTGGCAAAGGCCGCAAAGGCGGTGCCCACAGGCACCACGCCGGTGATGACCGCAAGGGTCGGCCCGATGAGCGAGGTGACGGGGATGGGCACAGGCTCCGTAATCCACCAGAGAGCCACCAGCACCATGATGGCCAGGAGCTTGTGGGCTTCGAGGGTCAGCCCGGCTATGGGGGTTATGAAGACCAGCACCGCCAGGATGGGCGCGCCAAAGAGCCCGACAGTGCGCCGCTTGCGGTCAAAGGCTTCTTCTGCTTTTTTTACTGCTTCGGCTTCAGATTGATGCTTGTTCAAATTGTTGCGCCTCCTTCGTAAATTATTGAAAGATAATTGCTTTGCTTTAATTGTTCTTTGTGGCAGGGATTTTCCCTGCCTGGGAAAATTTTATATTTGAGGACTTGCAAGGGAGTGGTTATTGATGGTATAATCTTCTAGTCGTAATTAAAGCAAGGTTTGAGTTTGGAAACTTATTTGAACCTCTGCCCCGGGCAAAGACCCGTGGCCAATGACCAGAGAGGGAGGTGATTTCGTGAGAAAGTACGAGATCATATTCATCGTTAAGCCGATGGAAGAGGAAGCAACCAATGCTGTCATCGAGAAGTTCTCGAACCTCATCAAGAAGAACGGCGGTACGATCGAAAATGAAGATCGCTGGGGCAAGAAGCGTCTTGCCTATGAGATCAAGGATTGCGCTGAAGGCTTCTACTGCCTGTTCAACGTTGCGTGCGAGCCTGCCTGCGTGGCTGAGTGCGACCGCGTGATGAAGATTACGGACGAGCTCCTCAAGCACATGATCGTCAAATCCGACGAAGAGTAATATCTTAAATCCAGTCAGGGAGGATTTGCCATGAACAAAGTTGTGCTTATCGGTCGCTTGACCCGCGACCCGGAACTGCGCTATACCCAGTCCGGCAAGGCATTTGCGACCTTTACTCTTGCTGTAGACCGTCGCTTCCGCAGACAGGCGGAGCAGAACGGTCAGCCCACTGCTGACTTTATCCCCTGCATGGCTTGGGATAAGCTGGCAGAGATAATTGGCAACAACCTTGCCAAGGGCCGCCGTGTGGGTGTGGAGGGAAGGCTTCAGACCCGTACTTATGAGGCTCAGGATGGCTCCAAGCGCAACGCCTTTGATGTGGTGCTGGACGAGCTGGAGTTCCTCGATCCCAAGGGCACTACGCAGCAGGGGGGCTACGGCCAGGGCTTCGGCGCCCCGGCACCCCAGGCACAGCAGGCACCGGCCGGAAATGATTTCGGCCCGAATATCTCTGACGAGGAAATCCCGTTTTAAGGAGGGAAAGAATCGATGAGAAGAGACAGAGGCAGAAGGCCCCGCAGGAAAGTTTGCTCTTTCTGCGTGGACAAGGTCGAGCATATCGACTATAAGGATGTGGCAAAGCTCCGTCGTTTCGTGACTGAGCGCGGCAAGATCCTGCCCCGCCGCATTTCCGGCAACTGCGCAAAGCATCAGCGTCAGGTGACCGTGGCTATCAAGCGTGCACGCAACATTGCACTGCTGCCCTTCACCGCTGAGTAAGCGATATCAAGGCGTTATGCCCCTATGGGGATGGCGCCTTTTTATTTTTTGTTTTTTCATGGAAAAATCAAAAATAATGCTGTATAATGCCCCTTAGAGTTAAAGCTAGTGCAAGAAAGGACGATAGACAAATATGGAGAGTTTTTCCGGGGTGTTCCTGCAGTTCATTGCTGATTGGGGCTATGTGGCAGTGGCGGTGCTGATGGCGGCTGAGAACGCCTGCATCCCTATTCCCAGCGAGCTGATCCTGGGCTTCGCAGGTTTCCTGATTTTTTCCGGGGATATGACCTTTACGGGTGCTATGATTGCCGGCATGGTGGGCGGCATCGTGGGCTCGGTCTTTGCCTATGCCGTGGGGCATAAGGGCGGCCGCAGCTTCGTGGATAAGTATGGCAAGTATTTCTTCGTGAAAAAGAGCCATGTGGACATCGCTCAGAACTGGTTTGACAAGTATGGCTTGAAGGCTGTGTTCTTCAGCCGCATGCTGCCGGTGGTGCGTACCTTCATTTCCCTGCCTGCAGGCTTCGCTCACGTGAACTTCAATAAGTTCATCATCTACACCATCGCCGGAAGCCTTCCCTGGACAGCGCTTATACTTGCTGCCGGCATGATGCTGGGCAAGAGCTGGGAGGTCATGCTGGCAGTGGGTCATCAGGCCAGCCTGATTTTCGTGGGCATCTGCGCCGTGGTCATTGCCGTCATGTACCTGCGCCACCGCAGGGCCAAGGCACAGGCCCGAGCACAAATGGAATAATAGCAAAGCCTCCCCCACTCTGCGGGGCAGGCTTTTTCTATAGGGAGGATATTATGTCAGAAGAGCAGAACTTAACCGAGTTACAAAAAAATATCATCCGCTTTTTCCATCAGAATACCTTTGCTGACCACATGAACGTGGAGGTGGTGATGGAGGAAGGGGGCAGTGCCCATCTGGAGCTTTTGGTGGAGGAATACCACACCAACCTTTACAATATTGCCCATGGGGGAGTGCTCATGACCTTGGCAGACACCGCCATGGGGGCGGCCTGCCTGGAACTGGGCAAGAAGGTGGTCACCATCCAGCTGGGCATTGAGTTCATGCATTCGGTGCCTCTGACGGAGCGCATTATCACCAGGGCAAAAGTGCTCCACGACGGACGGCGCACCATGGCTTGCGAGTGTGAGATGCTGAGCCGGGAGGGCAAGCTCTTTGCCAAATCTCATGGAACCTTCTATGTTCTGGGGCAGCTGGAAGAAGAGTGACACTTCATTCTGTTTTCAGCATATGATGTTATACTTTCACCCGTATTTTGCGTATAGGAGCTGAAAACATGATTCAGATACAGACCAAACCTCTCGGCATGGTGAAGAAAATCGGCATGGGCCTTTGCCTGTCAGCCCTGCTGGCCATGCCCCTGGCCACGCAGGCAGAGGCAGCTGTGAGCCTGCCTGAGAAGACCTTCCACTGGGTGCAGTCCACTTCCCGCCAGAACTATTATTTCAATATGGAGCAAATGTGCTACCGGGTGGATGCCCAGGGCCACATTGAACTGGATCACTTGATTGTGCCCACCGTCCGCACTTATGATGATGTGAAGATTGAGGATGTGCGCTCCAAGCGCCGCTGGAACGGCCTTTCCCTGAACGGCTTCGGCAATTTGGTGGGAGCTGCGGAGTATCTGGATATTGATCTCAATAGCAAGACGGTGAATATCACTCAGCACGATGACCTGGACAGCAATTTCGGCGTCATCAACAGCGATAAGAATTGCGGCACTATCAAGCTGGAGGAACTTTCCGACAAGGATGTGGAGGGGAAATTCTACGCTGCCATCCTCAAGTATGCCGATGCCCATCAGGACGAACTCATTGCCCGCACCCGCGGCACGCTGACCCATGAGGATGAGCTGAAGCTGGAAGTGAAGAAGCACCCGGAAAAGGGCTTGAGCCAGTCTGACCAGGCGGCAGCCCATCATGATAAGCAGGCGACCATAGCCAAGGCTGCCAGGGATTTGGAGCACAAGAAGGCCAAAGCCCAGAGGCTCAGGGAAAAAGCCAACGCAGCAGTTCAGGCGGCAGAAGCAGCAGAAGCCGAGGCCAATGAGGCAGCGGATAAGCTGGCATTGCTGCAGCTCGTTGAATAGGAAAGACGCTGGCAGCTCAAAGCCGGTATATGTTTGTATAGCGAGACCTCTCTCCTGGCGAGAGAGGTCTTTCCTTTTTCCTGGCGAATAGCTTTAGGGAAAAGTGGGGCAGACATACATGGAAAACGTTTACAAAAAATTATTGACAAGGCCGTGAGCCTGTAGTAAACTTATAAACAACAAGAGTAAATACAGTGCAAGTCCGACAAGTTCGGCTTGCACTATATTTCAAAACAACAAGGAAAACGTTTACAGTAGCGACGGGAGGAAATACCATGGCAACTGAGATTCTGGCAGAGATGAAAAAGGTTTTCGAGGAAAAGTTCGGCAAGGCCTCATTGGCGAGCACACGGATTACAATGGCGGCCATGTTTTCCCCTGCGCCATTTCCCTGGGCACCTATGCGCTGGTAGCTGACCGTCAGGATAGCAAGACCCGCATTTATTCCATGAATCAGGAAGGGGCAGGCATCATCGAGTTCGAGATGTCCGGGCTTGCCTATGACAGCGCCAAGGGCTGGGCCAATTACCCCATGGGTGTGGTGAAGGTTTTCGAGGACGCAGGCCACAAGTGCTCCCACGGCTTTGATATCCTGATTTACGGCACGCTGCCCAATGGCTCCGGCCTTTCCTCCTCTGCTTCTTTGGAGGTGCTGACGGCAGTTATCCTCAATGATGCTTTCGCCTTCGGCCTGGACATGGTGGAGATGGTGAAGCTGAGCCAGAAGGCAGAGAACACCTTCGTAGGTGTGAACTGCGGCATCATGGATCAGTTTGCCGTGGGCATGGGCAAGAAGGACTGCGCGATTCTTCTTGACTGCAGCACCCTTGAGTATCGCTACAGCAGACTCTCCCTTGATGGTGCCAGCATCGTCATCACCAACACCAACAAGCCCCACTCCCTGGCTTCCTCTGCTTACAATGTGCGTCGCGCCCAGTGCGAGCATGCCCTGAACGAGCTGAAGGAAGTTCGCCCTGAGCTTGCAACTCTCGGCGCGTTGACCAATCTTGAGTATGACAAGCTGGCAGGCCATATCTCTGACCATGTGGAGCGCCAGCGGGCCCGCCATGCAGTCTATGAGAACCAGCGCACCCTGGAGGCGGTGCAGGCTCTGGAGGCAAATGATGTGGCTCGCTTCGGCGAGCTCATGGACATGAGCCATGTTTCCCTGCGCGATGATTACGATGTGACGGGGGTGGAGCTGGACACCCTGGCAGAGCTTGCTTGGGAGCAGGAAGGTGTCATTGGCTCCCGCATGACCGGCGCAGGGTTCGGCGGCTGCACCGTGAGCCTGGTGAAGGATGATTGCATTGAGGCTTTCAAGAAGAATGTTGAGGCGGCTTACGAGAAGAAGATTGGGTATAAGCCTAGCTTCTATGTGGCGAATATTGCCGATGGTACCCATCGTTTGAATTGATTGGTGCTATACTGTTAATGTTGTTTTCTTTGTTATGTTTCGGCTGTTCATTTTCTTTGGCGCAAAGAAAACGAACCAAAAGAAACAGCGGCCCCGGTTTGATCCTCAAACACGAAGGGCCGCGGGAGGCGTCCATCCATGGACGCCGATACAGTAGCTTTGAGTTGGCATAAGAGGGGAGTTTTTGAAATGTCAATTTTGGTTTGCGGTGGTGCTGGTTATATTGGTTCCCATGCAGTTCATCAGCTGGTGGAGAAGGGGGAGGAGGTTGTCATCGTTGACAATCTCCAGACTGGTCACCTTGATGCGGTGAATCCTGCTGCCAAGTTCTATGAGGGCGACATCCGCGAGGCTGCGGTGCTGGACAAGATTTTCACCGAGAACAAGATTGAGGCGGTTATCCACTTCGCTGCCAACTCTCTGGTGGGGGAGAGCATGGAAAAGCCTTTGAAGTATTTCAATAACAATGTCTATGGCATGCAGGTGCTCTTGGAGGCCATGGTGCGCCATCATGTGGACAAGATTGTTTTCTCCTCCACGGCGGCTGTGTACGGCGAGCCCAAGCGGGTGCCCATCATGGAAGATGATGAGACCAACCCTACCAACACTTATGGCGAGACCAAGCGCACCATGGAGCGCATGATGAAGTGGGTCAGCCAGGCTGACGGCATCCGCTTCGTGTCCCTGCGTTATTTCAATGCGGCAGGTGCCCTGCCTGACGGCTCCATCGGTGAGGACCATCACCCTGAGACCCATCTGATTCCTCTGATTCTCCAGGTTCCTCTGGGCAAGCGTGACCATATCACTGTCTTCGGTGACGATTACGATACCCCGGACGGCACCTGCCTGCGCGACTACATCCATGTCATCGATCTGGCAGATGCCCATGTATTGGCTCTGGATTACCTCCGCAAGGGTGGCGAGAGCAATATCTTCAACCTGGGCAACGGACAAGGTTTCTCCGTGAAGGAAATGATTGAAGCTGCCAAGGAAGCCACGGGCCTTGATATCAAGGTGGAAATGGGGGCCCGCCGCGCAGGCGACCCCGCCCAGCTCATCGCTTCCAGCGAGAAGGCCCGCAAGATCCTGGGCTGGCAGCCGAAGTTCACGGATGTGAAGCAGGTTATCGGCACTGCCTGGAACTGGCATCAGAAGCACCCGGAGGGGTACGAGAAGTGATAGCCTGCTGAGGCGTTCGGGGCACAGGCATAGCAACGCTCCACTCGGTATTTTACCAAGGAATCTAAGCTCATCTGCGCCCCTTTGGGGCTTGATTCACTAAGATTCTTGGAAAAATCCCGAACGTTGCGCTTATGCTATGCCCGTGCCCCTCACTTAAGGGAGCCTGACAGGAATACTCGATATGGAAGGAAGACCAACGATGTCCATAAATTATGAGATAAACCGCCTGCTGAACTTTGCTGTGCAGCAGGAACTGATGAATGCAGAGGATTTCTATTACAGCGCCAACCGTCTGGTGGATGTGCTGAAGCTGGCGGACTTTGAGCCGGAGGAAGTGAAGGAGGAGTTGTCCTCCCCTGCCCCCATCCTCAAGGAAATGCTTGATTATGCCGTAAGGGAGGGGCTGATTGAAGACACGGTGAACGAGCGCGACCTCTTCGATACCCGCATCATGGACTGCGTCATGCCCCGTCCCTCTGAGGTCATCCGCCGCTTCCGGAGCGACTATGCCCGCAGCCCCAAGGCGGCCACGGACAGGTTCTATAAGCTGAGCCAGGCTTCCAACTACATCAGAAGCGACCGCATTGCCAAGAATCTCCAGTGGAAGGCCGCCACGGAGTACGGCGATCTGGACATCACCATCAACCTTTCCAAGCCGGAGAAAGACCCCCGTGATATTGCCAAGGCCAAGCTGGTGAAGTCTACCAGCTATCCCAAGTGCCTGCTGTGCCGTGAGAATGAGGGCTTTGCCGGCCATGCGGGCCACCCCGCCCGTGAGACTCACCGCCTGATTCCCCTGCGGCTTTCCGGGCATCGTTGGTTCCTGCAGTATTCCCCCTATACTTATTACAATGAGCATTGCATCGTGCTGAACCGCAAGCACATCCCCATGAAGGTGTCGAAGCGCAGCTTCGAGAACCTGTTGGATTTTGTCACCATCTTTCCCCATTATTTCGTAGGCTCCAACGCGGATCTGCCCATTGTAGGCGGTTCCATTCTCTCCCATGACCACTATCAGGGAGGGCGGTATACTTTCGCCATGGCCAAAGCTCCCATCGAGAAGCACTACAAGTTCGAGGGCTTCGAGGGCATTGAGGCCGGACGGGTGAAGTGGCCTATGTCCACTATCCGCCTGCGGGGCGAAGACCGGGAAGAGCTTATCGAGCTGGCAGACAAGATTCAGTTGGCCTGGCGGGGCTACAGCGACGAGAGCGCTGAAATCCTGGCGGAAACGGACGGCACTCCCCATAATACCGTGACCCCCATTGCCCGCCGCAAGGGACAGCTCTATGAGCTTGATCTGGTGCTCAGGAACAACCGCACCACGGAGGAGCATCCCCTTGGTCTCTTCCATCCCCATGCGGAAGTGCATCATATCAAGAAGGAAAACATCGGCCTCATCGAGGTCATGGGCCTGGCCTGGTGGGCGAGGAACTGGCCAAGGGCACCGAGGATATCTCAGGCATCGAGGAAATCGAGAGCCATGCTGACTGGTACAAGAAGCTCCGCAGCAAGTATCCTGCGGTGAAGGCTGAGGAAACGGAGAAAATCCTCCAGCGGGAAATCGGCAAGGTTTTTGAGAAAGTCCTGACCCATGCCGGCGTTTACAAGCGCACGGAAGAGGGCATGGCAGCCTTTGACAGGTTTGTGGCATCTGTGTGATTAATGCTTTTGTAAGGGACAATACGGGTAAAACCGTATTGTCTTTTCTTTTGTTTACTGTTATGCTAATAGAAAAGTAAACGTTCAAACTTTCTAAGGAAGGTGCAATATATGATAGGCAAGAAAAATGCCACCATTGTGGATGTGGCCAGGGAGGCAGGTGTGTCTGTGGCTACCGTATCCCGGGTGGTGAACGGCAACTATCCCGTGAAGCCGGAGACCAAGGTGGCAGTATCTGCCGCCATTGAAAAGCTCCACTATGTGCCCAATGTCCAAGCCAGGGAGCTGAACCAGCGCCGGTCTACCACTATCGGGGTGGTAGTACCCAGCCTTTACAATATGTTCTTTGCAGAGGTCATTGACGGCATTGAGGCGGCGGTGCGCAAGGATAAGTATTCCCTGCTCTTGAACTGCGCCCAGAATGACCCGGAGCAGGAACAGGCCTGCATCAAGGCTTTGGTGGCCCGCAATGTGGCCGGGCTGATCGTCATCAGCCCCAATACCAAGAATATGCAGGAAGACTTCTACAAGCGCCTGGCAGAGCGCACCCCGCTGGTCTTCATCAATGGCTACCATGAGATTGCCGGGGCTTCTTATGTCAGCAATGACGAGGCCGGGGGCATGAGGACGGCCCTTGCCAGTCTGTGGAAGCTGGGGCATAAGCGAATCCTCATGGTGCGGGGCAGTCACTCTGATTCCTATGAAGTGAAGGAAAAAGTTTATAGAAGCTTTATGGAAGAGCAGGGTGTTTTGGACGAAAAACTCATCCTGGACATAGGCGAAGGCAATGGTGTGGATACAGTAGATAACACGACGGACTATCTGCTGGCTAAATTGCCGGAGGTCAGGCCGACTGCTGTCTGCTGCTGCAATGACCTCATGGCAGTAGGCGCGCTCAATGCCTGTAAGCTCCTTGACCTTGAGGTGCCAAGGGATGTGTCTGTCATGGGCTTTGATAACGTGTCCCTTTCCCGCTATGTGGCTCCCAAGCTCACCACTATGGATCAGAATATGTTCCAGCTGGGGGAGAGCGCAGCCTCTCTGGTGGTGGAAAAGATACGCTTTGGCAGAAATAAGAAAATTGTTCTTGGCAATATGCTCATAGAGCGGGATTCTGTGGCAGAGGCTAAAGAAAAATAGGCTTCATGAAGAAAGGCAGGAATTGATTTGAAAAAGACCATCGCAAAAATGCTGCTGGCCTGCACGCTTATGATGACGGCGGTGCCGGCTTGGGCTGCAGAGCCGGAAACGGTGCAAGACAAGGGTGTGCAGGCCTATAAGGTGCAGCTCCACGACACGTTGGACAGGGAAGGCTTCATCAAGGCTTACAATGAGGCTAATCCCGAATGCACCCTGGGCAAGCCCAGCGAGCCGAAGGTGTCGGGAAATTACCTCACTACGGTTTCGCTCCTTGGCGACAAGGAAGCAGTCGTCATCAATGCCAATGGTGAAGGGCGGCTTTCCAATATCATCTATATGCACAAGGGAAAGATCCTGAAGGAAGAATTAGGCCAGGTCTATAAAGTGTATGCAGGCATCATCAGTGCCCTGGGCTATCAGGCGGTGGACAACCATGAGGTGAAGTACGCCCAATCCTTCCAGGAACTGGACATGACTTCCACGGAAGCCATAGCCACCCGCTTCACCAGGGAGGACAACGATCGCATCTACACCTTTTATAAGAGCTACAACCCCCAGACGGATGTGTGCATGGTCCTGGTGGAAGCAGTGATCGAAAAATGATATTGGTGAAAGAGAAGAAGGGCTCCAGCATGTCTGGGGCCCTTTTGGGTGTTATGATGTATGCTATTCGCTGCCAGGCCTCCGGGTATTTTCCCTGGGCTATCTTGCACAGGGTCAGATTATTGCAGGCATTGGCCTGCTGGGGGACGAGTTCCAGTACCTTTTCAAAATCCCTGGCAGCGTCCTTGTGCTTGCCGGCCTTCATCAGCAGGAGGGCACGGTTGTACCAGGCCTGGTGCAGGGTGGGGGTGTCTTTGATGAGCTGGTTGTAGTTCTTGAGGGCATCGCTGGTTTTTCCCTGCTGAGTTTCCATCAGAGCCAGGTTGTAGCGGGCGGCGGAACTCCTGGGGTCATGTTCCAGGGCAGAGGCGAAGTCCTGCAGGGCTTTTTCCCAGTCGCCGCGCTTGCTGTAGACGATGCCGCGATAGATGTAGGCTGAGGCGTTTTTCTCGCTGGCAAGCCTCTTTTCTGCTGCCCGCAGGGAGGTGTCGCTGTCGTCCGGGGCCTGGGCCTGCTGCCAGAGGTTCAGGATGTCCTGGCCGTAGGTGGTGCCGGGGACGGCCCAGTTGCCGTTGAGGCCAGTCCAGTTTTTGATCTTGCCGTAGAGGTCGGGGCGGTTCTGGATCAGCAGCTCATAGCGGGGGTCCACAATTTTTTCTTTGGGGCGCTTGGTGCTGGTGTAGGCCAAGAGGTGCTGGATGTGTGCCCGGACGCCAATCTGGGCAGTGGGGAAGGCGGCTCCCTTCACTTTGTTGCCTGTGGCACCCAGGCCGCAGAAGTTGTTTTGGCTGGGCAGCACATCTCCGCCATAGGCGAAGAAGCCTGTTTCCTTCAGAGCCTGGCATAGGGCGACATCAGGACGGATGCCCTCTCTGCCTGCTTCCTTATAGTAGCTTTTTACGATTTCCTCTACGGAGCAGGTGAGCTTGGGGTTGGGATTGCGCTTCTTGATGAAAGCTGTCATCTGTTCTTCCGTGGCTTCGGCCTGCCCCTGGATAGTGATGGAGGCGGCGTTGGCCAGGGCTTCCGTCAATGGCTCGGTGTAGGCAGGAGCCAGTTGGAAGCGGACGGCCTTGATGGCATTCTTATTTATCTTGCCGGGCATTTCTGCGGGGAAATCAGGCCGGGAAAGCGTGAGGTTATAGGAGGGCAGGGGGCTTTCACGATAGGAGGGAGGCGCGTCCTTGGCGCAGGCTGTGAGGGAGGGCAGGACGAGCAGGCAGGCAAGGCCTGCTGCCAGCTGCTTTGCTTTTCGGTTCATGGGTATATCTTCCTTTCTTTTCAGTATGTTTCTATTCTACGCTTTTTCTCCATGTTTGTATATGTATTCAGAGGGCTTCTATTGCCCGTAAATGCTTTTTTGTGCTAAAATAGACATAAGAATCTCTATTTTTTGTTATTTATTGGCACTGATTAGGTGGGATAGATATGAAACAGATGCCATACCTTATACATGAGGAAGCGGATTACCTGGCCATGCAGTGGGAAGTGCGGGTGGCCCTGGGTGAGGTGGAGGTCAGCCAGCTCCTGATCGCTGTTTTCGGCACGGAGCGTGATGAGGAAAGCACGGAGGTCATCATGCGGCGGCTGCACAGGGACTTCCCTCAGGCAGAGATACTGGGCTGCATGGCGGCTGAGGCAGTGGTGGAAGGAGCTGTGGCCTGCGATGGCATTCTCGTCAGCTTCACAGCTTTTGAGGGTGCGAAGGTGGAGATCATGGCTCTTTCCTCCGAGGACATGAGCCCGGGAGAAATGGGCAAGGCATTGCTGGAAAAACTTGAGGAAACGGAGCACCCCAAGGCTGTGGGGCTGCTGCTTTCCGATGTGAGCCTGGATATGACAGCTTTCCTGGCTGAAGCCAGCAAGAGCGACCCTGCGATAAAGTTCTTCGGCGGCATTTCCGACGAGGGGAAGCTGGGAGCCAAGGGCAAGATCTTTCTCACGGACAGGCAGGTGACCTCGGGGCTGGCTCTGCTCATCTACTCCGGTGAAGATTTGCAGGTGGATATTTTCTCCAGCTTTGGCTGGCGGCCTTTGGGGCGGGTCATGACCATCACCAAGATGGAGACTCCCTACATCGTCAAGGAGATAGACCGTCGTCCTGCTGCAGAGGTTTATGCGAAATATCTGGATATCCACGAAGGAGAAAGCTTTTTCTGGGAGGCACTGACTTTCCCCATCTGCACCCAGAGGGGCGGGGAACAGGTGGCCCGTCACCCCAGGAGCGTCAGGAGCGATGGGGCCTTGATTTTCGGGGCGGATTTCCGGCCCGGGGAAAAAGTGCGCCTGACTTATGGCGACCCGGAGGGCATCATCAAGCATACCCAGGTGCTGAGGCAGGAAATCAGCGCCTTCCAGCCCCAGGCGGTTTTTGTCATTTCCTGCGTGGCCCGCTGGCTGCTGCTGCAGCATGATGTGGCTTTTGAGCTGGAGGCTTGCCGGGGGCGGGGCGGCTCCTATGGCTATTACGCCTTTGGGGAGTTTGTGCGCCGGGGGCAGGAACTCACCCTCTCCAATATGAATCTGGTTGCCGTCTGCATGCGGGAGGGAGAGGCCGGAAAAGCTATCGCTGAGGAGCCGCTGCACCTTGGCCACCAGCCCACCAGCCAGACCAGCATCATGCGGCATCTGGTGTACTTCATCAACGCCATGTCCTATGAGGTGGAGGCCACCAATGTGCGGCTGAAGTCCGTGGCCAGGCGGGACTGGCTCACCGACCTCATGAACCGCGGTGAGCTGGAGAAGGCTGTCAGCAAGGGGCTGGAGTACGTCCAGGCCTCGGGGCAGCAGATGGCGGTGCTGATGGTGGACATAGACGATTTCAGGAATATCTATGATACCTACGGCAGTGATATAGGTGACCAGGCCCTGCAGCAGGTGGCTGCCGTGCTGCGCTCCCAGACCCGCAGGGTGGACAGCCCGGGGCGCTGGGGCGGGGATGTGTTCACCGTCATCTTGATCGGCATGAGCATGGAAAAGGCTTATGTCATTGCCGAGCGCATACGGGAAAAGGTGCGCCAGATCGAGATCATTCCCGGCGGGGAATGCCTGACCGTGAGCCTGGGTTTCACTGTGTCCTCCCCGGAAGATGACGAAGCCAAGCTCCTGAAGCGGGCTGACAAGGCTCTCTACATCGCCAAGGACAGGGCTGACAAAGACGGTGCGGCAGCCCTGGATGAAAACGGCCTGAGATGGCACGCTCCCAAGGAACCGGCTGAGAAGAAGCACAAGGGAAGGGCCAAGGTGGAAAGCAAGGAACCCGAAAAGAAGGCGCCCAAGGGGACGCATAAGAAGAAAGCAGAAGAGGGAGAAGGATAAATTCGGAAGGCGCAGGGTGCCCCAAGGGCAGGCCCTGCGCCTTCCTTCAATTTTGTCCTGTTTGCAAGGGGACAAAGGCATATTTCTTCCACTTGCTTAATGTTTATGCTCATTCTATAATAAAACCATCGAAACAAGAACAAAGGCTTGGCTTCGATAATGTGCTTCTGAGTGATCATAGGAGGCAGCATGACAGCAATCAAAGAACGTACAGCAGCAATTCTCACCTTGCTGGCGGAGGCCAAGGGCCATATGCTGGCGGGGGAGCTGGCAGAGCGGCTGGGGGTCAGTACCAAGACCGTTTCCCGCGACCTGCCGGAAGCGGAGAAATACCTGGCTGCCTGCGGCACTGGGATATATCTGGAAAAGAAGAAGGGGGCCGGGCTGAGGCTCAGGGGCAGCGAAGCGGCCCTGGCGGAGCTTTTTGAAAGGCTTGGCCAGGTGAAGAAACACAGCTACACCCCGGAGGAGCGGCTCTCCATCATCGTCAGCCGCCTCCTGCCGGAAAAGGAGCCTGTGAAGCTCTTCTACCTTTCCTCCCTGTTGGGAGTGACAGACAGCACCATCAGCAACGACCTGGACAAGCTGGAAGGCTGGTTCGAGGGACGCGGCCTGACACTAGTCAGGAAGCCGGGGCTGGGGGTCTATGTGGAGGGCGAGGAAAGAAGGATTCGCCAGGCTATCATCGCCTATATCTACGACCATGTGACTGAGGAAGAACTGCTCCATCTGGTGCAGCAGAGCCTCAGGCCGGAGAGCAGCGAGAGGGCCGACAGGGCTTCCTCCTATCTCCTGGATCTGGTGGACAAGGAAATCCTGCATCGTCTGGATCTGGTGATACGCCGGGCCGAAAAGGACATGGACAGGCACCTGTCAGACCAGGCTTTCATAGGCATCATGGTCCATCTGGCCCTGGCTGTCCAGCGGCTCCGCAAGGGTGAGCGCATCGAGCTGAAGGCTGATTACCTTGCCAATCTGCGGGAGAAGAAAGAATATGCCGCAGCCTCCGCCATAGGCGCGGAGATAGGCAGGGAATTTTCCCTGACAGTCCCGGAGGACGAAATCGGCTACATCGCCATGCATCTTCTGGGTGCCCGCAGCCGCTACAGGGAGGAAAGCGTGACAGGTGCTGTCCTGGACAACTTCCACCTGGTGCGGCTGGCCAAGTCCATCATGCGCGCTGCCGAGGAAAAATCCGGCCAGCCCCTGAGGGGCAATGGAGATTTGCTGGCGGGGCTGGTGAATCATCTGGGGCCGGCTATCAGCCGCCTGGAAATGAAGATGGACATCAGAAATCCCCTGCTGTCCGAGATGCAGGAAAAGTTCCCGGAACTGATGGAGCTGGCAGGCTTCAGCGTCCGTCAGGCCGAGCAGGATCTGGGGGTGAAATTCCCTCCCGCAGAGCTGGGCTATATCGCCATGCACCTGTCCGCAGCCCTCATGGGCACAGATTTTCTGTCAAAGCTCACGGCTAGGGTCATCGTGGCCTGCCCCACAGGGCTGGGCACCAGCAGGCTCCTGTCCGGGCAGCTGAAGAAATACTATGATGACACCCTGACCATTGTGGATCTGGCGGCGACTCTGAATATTTCCCCTGCTTACTTCGAGAGCCATCAGGCAGATTTCGTGGTTTCCACGGTGCCCATACCCAATCCGGTGCTGCCGGTGGTGGTGGTGGGGCCGCTGCTCACGGAGGAGGACAGGCGGCACGTTGACGAAGCTATCCGCAGGAGCGGAGAGGCTATGGCAGCCAGGAAGGCAATGGTGACAGAAAAACATGTGGACTTTGTCTCGGCCTTGAGAATCCTTTCTCTTTATCAAAAGGCAATCTTAACTTTATTGGATAATTTCTTTTTCCTTGATGAAACCAAGGCCATGATGGTGCAGGAGGTGGCTTCTGCCGTCGGCAATCTGGTGGGGAGCTCCCCTGAGGAGAAACGCGGCATCGCCAAGGCACTGCTGAACCGGGAGGATCAGGGTAGCACTGCCGTACACGGCAGCCGCATGATATTGCTCCACGCCAGAAATGAAGCCGTATGCGGCCTGCGCCTGGGCATTGTCCGCCTGGGTGAGTGCTTCCTCTATCCCGCAGAGCCGGGGGAGAAGATAGACACCGCCCTGGTGATGCTGGCCCACAAGGACTGTTCCTGCTATGAGTTTGAAACCATTGGTCATATCTCCTCGATTCTCCTGGAAAGGTGGGGCTTCATGGAAATGCTTCACGAGGGTGATGAGAGGCAGATCAAGGCGGAGCTGATCCGCATATTCCGGGAATTTTATGAGTTGAAACACCAAGAGTTGATGGAGTCATGATTTAATTAGGAGGTTTGGAAAAATGAGTGCAAGCGCAAAATCCGGCGGCGCCCAGGAAGCCATGCAGAAGTTTGGTCGGTTCCTGTCGGGCATGGTCATGCCGAACATCGGCGCCTTCATCGCCTGGGGCTTTCTGACAGCCCTGTTCATCCCCACGGGCTGGATGCCCAATGAGTACCTGGCCCAGGTGGGCGGCCCCATGAGCAAGTGGCTGATCCCCCTGCTCCTGGGCTTCACCGGCGGCGCAGCGGTCTACGGCCACCGCGGCGGCGTGGTGGGCGCCATTGCCACCAGCGGCATCATCGCCGGTGCCGACATCCCCATGTTCCTGGGCGCCATGATCATGGGCCCGGTGGGCGGCTATCTCATCAAGCAGTTTGACAGCGCTGTGCAGGATTCCATCCCCGGCGGCTTCGAGATGCTGGTGAACAACTTCTCCGCCGGCATCCTGGGCGGCATCCTGGCTATCCTGGCCTATATGGCCGTAGGCCCCGTGGTGCTGTCCGTCAACGATATCCTGCGCTCCGGCGTTGAGGCCATCGTGGGCATGGGCCTGCTGCCTCTGGTTTCCATCCTGGTGGAGCCTGCCAAGATCCTCTTCCTCAACAACGCCATCAACCACGGCGTCTTCTCTCCCCTGGGCATTCAGCAGGCTGAGGAATTCGGCAAGTCCATGTTCTTCCTCATCGAAGCCAACCCCGGCCCCGGCCTGGGCGTCCTCCTGGCATACTGGTTTGTGGGCAAGGGCATGGCCAAGGCTTCTTCTCCCGGTGCCATGATCATCCACTTCCTGGGCGGTATCCATGAAATCTATTTCCCCTACATTCTCATGAAGCCCCAGCTGGTGCTGGCAGTCATCGCCGGCGGCATGAGCGGCGTGTTCACCATGTGGTCTTTGGACGGCGGCCTCATCGCTCCGTCTTCCCCCGGTTCCATCATCGCTATTCTGGCTATGACGCCGAAAGGAGCTTTCCTGGCCAATATAGCAGATGTGATAGTAGCTACCATCGTTTCCTTCGTAGTGGCTTCTGCCCTCATCAAGATGTCCAAGGATACTGACGAAGAAGAATCTCTGGAAGATGCTCAGGCCAGCATGGCAGCCATGAAGGCCGCCAGCAAGGGCCAGGCTGCCGAGAAGAAAGTCAGCGGCAAGGAACTCAATTTCATCGCTTATGCCTGCGACGCAGGTATGGGCTCCAGCGCCTTGGGTGCAGCAGCCCTGCGCAAGAAGCTCCATAAGGATGGCTATACCAACATCACCGTCAAGAATTTTGCCATCGGCAATATCCCCAAGGAAGCGCAGATTGTGGTTTCCCAGGAGAAGCTGGCCAGTCGTGCCCTGGAGGATTCCCCCCAGGCCGAGCACATCTGGATCAAGGATTTCACCAACAACAATGTCTATGACATCATCAAGGCCCGTCTGGAAGGCGTAGAGGCCGAAGGCGGCGCTGTGGAAACCCAGCAGGTGAAGGCTGGCGTGCTGCTGAAGTCCAATGTGAAGCTGGGCCTTACGAGCGTCAGCAAGGAAGATGCTATCCGCGCCGCAGGTGAGCTGCTGGTAGCAGGCGGCTACGTAGAGAAGCCTTATGTAGAGGGCATGCTGGCCCGTGAGCGGGATATCAGCACCTATATCGGCAAGGGCATTGCCATTCCTCACGGCGAAAATGCTGCCAAGGAGTATGTGAAGAAGTCCGGCATCGTGGTCATGCAGTATCCCCAGGGCGTGAAGTTCGGTGACGACACCGCCTACATCATCGTGGGCATCGCCGGCAAGGACAACGACCATCTGGCTATCCTGGCCAATATCGCCACCACCCTTGATGAGTGCAGCGATGCGAAACTGCAGGAATTCTACAATACCAAAGACGTGAACCTGCTCTACGATATCTTTACCAAGTCTGAATAAAAGCAATATCGGTTGGCGGGCGGCAACGCCCGCTGATTGATGCTTGCATGAGTATCTTCGGGAGGAATTGTGATATGAAAAAGGCAATCCATTTCGGCGCAGGCAACATTGGCCGGGGATTTATCGGTCTGCTTCTTTCCAAGGCAGGCTATGAGGTGACTTTTGTGGATGTGGCTGAGGCGCTGGTGAATGACATCAACGAGCGGGGCCAGTACTATGTGGAAATCGTGGGGGACCAGCCGGAGCGCATCCTGGTGGAAAACGTGAAGGCCATCAACAGCAACACCAATCTGGAGGACTTGCTGGCTGCTTTCGTGGAGGCAGATATTGTCACCACCGCCATCGGCCCCAATATCCTGAAATTCATCGCTCCCAATATCGCCAAGGGCCTGGCCAAGAGGCTGGAGACCAACAAGCAGCCCCTGAACATCATCGCCTGCGAGAATATGGTAGGCGGCTCCACGGTGCTGAAGAATTTTGTCTATGAGCATCTGGAGGAAGGCCTGAAGCAAGAAGCCACGGAGCTGATCGGCTTCCCCGATGCAGCTGTGGACCGCATCGTGCCTCTGCAGAAGAATGACGAGCCTCTGCTGGTGAAGGTAGAGCCTTACGCCGAGTGGGATGTGAATGTGACCCAGGCCAAGGGCGAGCCTCCTGCCATCGAAGGCCTCACCTGGGTGGACAATCTGGAAGCCTATATCGAGCGGAAGCTCTTCACCGTCAACACGGGACACGCCTCCATTGCCTATCTGGCCTATCGGAAAGGGCTGGAAGATATTTCCTCTGCCATGCAGGATGAAGAAATCGTAGGCATGGCCAGGAAAGTCTGGGCAGAGACAGGGAGCCTGCTCATCAAGAAGTATGGCTTTGACAAGGAGAAGCATGAGGCCTATGTGAAGACCACTGAAGGCCGCTTCCGCAATCCCCACCTTTCCGATGCTGTCACCAGAGTGGCCAGAGGCCCCAAGCGCAAGCTGGGCAACAAGGATCGCCTGGTCAGCCCGGCCCTGCAGTTGCTGGAGCGGGGAGAAAAGCCCGAAGCCCTCGCTGCTGTCATAGCGGCTGCCCTGCATTTTGACTTCCGGGAAGACAAGGAAGCCTGCGAGGTGCAGGAGCTAATCAAGCAGGAAGGCCTCCATCAGGCTATCCTCAAGCTCACGGAAATCCCCGAGGATTCCGAACTGGTGAGCATGATTGAAAGCAAGGCCACCGGCTTCTAAGCAAGAAAAAAAGAGTGCATAGGCAGTCTCTGAGCTGCTTATGCACTCTTTTTTCACACTATATCGCCAAACAGTGGCTTCTTTGGCACCAGCTTGGTCTGGTATTCTTCCTGACCGTTGTTCTTGATGACGGTGGGCCGCGACAGATCCGGCTTTTCTACCAGCAGCGGTTTCGTGCGCCGCTGGTCCACAATCTTCCCGTCCTGATAGGTCAGGATCAGGAATGAGCCGTCGGGCATATACTTCCTGATGATTTCCGTGTCGGTGCTCAGCTTCTTGGCAGATTTGCCCTCCGCTGCCGTGTCCTCATCCTTCTTGAAGAGGGCGGAGCCTTTTTCTTCCAACTCCCTCTTGGCCTGGAGGGCCTCCTCGCCCCCAGCTTCCTTCAACATCTGCTCGCTGGCAGTGAGCCCCGTTTCCCGGTAGTCCTGCCACATCTGCATGAGCTGGCTGGCGAAAAGAGCCTTGAAGTTCTTCTGCTCCGCCTTGTCCTCCGCCATGTTCAGCACATTCCCGGAGGCCGAAGCGGCGGCCTTGGCATGGGGCCAGTTGATATTCATGAGAATCCTCCTTCCTGAAAATATCTCTAGCTGATATATCGTAGGAAAAGGAGGATTACTTAAGTAGAAAAAGTCAGCCCCGTTTACAGGAAGGGGCTGATTCATTCCAGCAGATCTTTTTCTCCCAGACTGTCCAGCAGCTGGTTGGCATCTTTGACAGACAGGCCGCGTTCCAAGGCGGCGATGATGACAGAGTCCCAGGGGTGCCGCGGGTAGAGAAGGCCCAAGCCGGCGTAGCGCAGCAGGTATTGGGTCTCTGACAGGTTCAGGCCCATGGCCAGTGCCAGCGCCAGCAATTTTGGGCGGGAGGGATTCTTCTTGCTGCCAGAGAAGATGTGGTAGGCGTAGGCTCTGTCCAGGAGGGAGGCGCGCACTACTTCGCTTTTGTTCAGTTGCTTTTCTGCCAGCAGGGTTGTCAGATACTCGTGGAGGGGCCTGACCATTTCCTTTTCATTCTCTGCCAGGAAGCGGCTGATATCTTTGTCCTCTTTCAGCTGAGAGAGGAGTTCTTCTGTTTCTTTTTCATACATGATTGTTCACGCCTTTTCTTTTTGCTAGAATCATCATAGTAGATGGGGCAGAGAAAGGCAAGGTCGGCATGGAAAAATGGGAACAGGTTCTGGGCGGTCTCTATGAGACGGTGGACAGGCTGAATGATGGCACTGCCTGGCTGGTATATGACAAGATTGGCAAAAGAGTCTGCTTCTTGAAGCAGCGCGACTGTTCGTCCCGTGACCTCTATGAAAAGCTGCGGGCCATGAAAAATCCTCAGGTGCCGGAGATTTACCGCCTGGCAGAGCAGGAAGGGCAGCTGCTGGTGGTGGAGGAATATCTTGAGGGCAGCACCCTGGCTGATAGGCTGGAGTATGCCGGGGGAGCCTTGGAGGAAAAGCTGGTACTGTGTATACTCCAGGAGCTCTGTGCCTGCTTGCAGCCTTTGCATGAGGCAGGCATCATCCATCGGGATATCAAGCCGTCTAATATCATGCTGACCAAGAGGGAGGAAGTAAAGCTCATTGACTTCGGTATTGCCAGACTGAGCAAAGGCACGAGGCGGCGGGATACGGAATTCCTTGGGACCAAGGGCTATGCACCACCGGAGCAGTACGGTTTCGGGGAGACAGATGCCAGAAGCGATATCTATTCGCTAGGAGTGACCTTGCAGAGATGCCTGGGCAAGGAGTATAGGGGCAGCCTCAAGAGCATAGTCGCAGGCTGTACGGCCCTTGACCCTGCAGATCGTTATGGCTCGGTAGAAGCGTTGTTGGCAGATTTGAGCCGCAGGCAGAAGAAAAGGAAGCTGCAGAAAGGAATAGGGGCGGTGCTGCTGGCAATCGCCGTTCTGCTGCCTGCAGCTTGGTGGAAGCTCCAGTCTCCTGCCGAAAATCCCTTGCCGCAAGAGAAGGCTATGGAAGCAGGGGAACCGGCAGAGAACGTTGCACCCCAGGAAATCAGTGCTGCCACAACTTCGCAAGGGCAGGAAACTTCCCAGAAACAGGATATTGCTGTGCCGGAGGCGGTAGCTCCTGCCGCAGCTCAAAACGCAATGGAAACCAAGCAGGATGCAGCTGCAACCTCCTTCACATATCCTTTTTTGCAGCGCTCGCAATGCAGCTTTTACCTGAACGGCGCTCCTTTCGAAGAAGGCATAGGCATACCTGCCCATATATGGCAAAGTTGGTCGGGAAATGAGGAAGGCAGGTCTTTCCCGGAGGATTGGGCGCTTACCTTGCACATAGAAAATGAATCTGCCGCAGATTTTGTGGCACCAAGGCTGGAAGTGACCTTTGACGGCAGTGCTTCCAGCCAGAATCTCCCCACCATCCCCTCTGGCACAGACAGGGATATCACTATCCCGCTAGGGGGCAGGCAAATCCCTGGCAGGCTCTGCAATCTGGCGGTGCGCTTGGAGGAGGCAGGGGGAATGTCTATGTACTGGAATTTTCAATTCTACTTGGAGCGATAATTTACGAGATTTTTAGTGTTTTTGGGTCCTATGTCCTTTCTGCTGGTTTGATAATCCTATAGAATAATATCAAATGATATTAAAACAAGTGGAGAGTGGCAGCATGGAACAGTTAAAAAAGGCTATCCTCAATCTCAATCAGACGGATTTCGTAGTGGCAGGCGTTTCGGCGCTGGCCTGTCTGGGCACCCTGGCAGGGATGCCGGTCTGGGCGCTTTTCATCGGCTGGGCGTGGTATCTGGCCATAGGAGCCAATAAAACCGCCATCAAGGAAGGCTCTGTCACCTGCGTGGCAGCAGCTATAATGGCCCTGACAGCTGTGGCGCTGACGGACGCATTCGCATCCTATCTGCCTGCGCTGTCCGCTTCCATGCTGGCAGTTTTCCTGATGATATTGGTGCTCATGATAGCCTTGAAGCTCCCCTATATCAAGCATTCTCTGGTGGGCTTCAATTCCTTTTCCTGCATTTTCGCTGGCTATTATCTGGGAGCCTTCCCCGCCCAGTCGGATTATCTGGCAAATATAGTCGTAGCCTTCGTTTATATAACAGGCGCCAACATCTTGGGCCTGTTCGTAGGCTGGGCCAGCCAGCAG
>CACZHK010000038.1 GCA_902780915.1 Pseudoselenomonas ruminantium
GTTCTCTGCATTGAGTTCAACTTTGCTGTCTGCCATTTTTAATTTCTCCTTTTCATCTTCTAAATTTCTTTAAGCTCTTAGGAATCTATCAGAGCTTGAGCTGGCCGTCAATCGAGTTGCCCCTGCCCTGATTAGCAATCTTCTGCGTGCCTTTTTCATTTTCGTTAGTAACGTTATCCTTATCGAGCTGGCTCTTATCGACATCCCCACCCTTTTCTGCGCCACCCTTGGTCTGCTGGTTGCCAACATCACCGGTTTTAACCTTCGGGCCTACGCCACCTGCTACACCTTCCAGATTCTCTGCATTGAGTTCAATCTTGTTGTCTGCCATTTTAATCTTCCTTTCTGCTTTGACCTTTGGTCGTTTTTGCCTTCTGTCTTTACTTACGTTTTGACTTTATGTTTATTACAAACTTTTTAGGAAAGTTTGATTCCCTTGCCACCAACTGTGATATCTGCTTAATTTACTGGGGCTTATTTGCATCATCCATGCCAGCCATGACACCACCAATGCGGAAATCATTTTTGCCAGGCTCAACTTTGGCCCGAGGATGATCTACCGCTCCCGGCTGCTCAGTATCCACATCCAGGGTAGGCTTCATCGAATCCAGAACATTTATTCCCTGCTTAAGGATATCATTGGAATCCTTTGACACATTCACCGATGCGCCACCTGCTACCCCTTCCAGATCCTCTACATTGAGTTCTGCCTTTGCTTTCTTGTCTGCCATTTCAATCTTCCTTTCTGCTTTGAGCTTTAGTTGTTTTTTCTTTCTGTCTGTACTTACGTTTGGACTTTATGTTTATTACAAACTTTTTATTACAATTAGAATCTTATTCCGCCATCGCCACTAGACGTGATCTCTACAGTGCCGGGCCTCTTATTGCCAGACCCATTTCCCACTGGCTCTTTTGGATTAGCAAAAGTAGGGCCATCAAGCAACGGATTATGACCATCATCCTGATCGATAATACGATTCTTTTTTGGGGGATTAATCCCCTCCTTCTCCCTTACGTCCATTATGTTCCTTGCGCCGCCTGCTACACCTTCCAGATCCTCTGCATTGAGTTCTGCCTTGGCATTCTTGTCTGCCATTTCAATCTTCCTTTCTGCTTCGACCTTTGGTCGTTTTTTCTTTCTGTCTTTACTTACGCTTGGACTTTTTGTTTATTACAAATTTATTAAAACTTGATTGTGTCACGTCGATCTAAGGGCTTCCAAGGTACCTGATGCTTTATATAGTCCTCTGTTTGTGACATCTTCTCCTTTGAACCCCCCCGAGGCTCGACACCAGACCAGTCATCTAAGTGCTTGCTGGTTTCGGTTACATCAATGGTCTTAACTTCAGCAGCTGCGCCGCCTGCTACACCTTCCAGATCCTCTGCGTTGAGCTCTGCCTTTACATTCTTGTCTGCCATTTTCGTTCTTCCTCCTTATTCGCTATCCTTTTAGCTTTTTCCTTCTGTGCTTACTTACGTTACAGTATTTCTATTCCCTATTAACTGAAAATTGAGTTTTTAGTATTTTCCTGTCCTTTGCTTAAAATTTGACATTACCATCAATCCTGTTATCTCTGCCCTGATTGCCAATTTTTTGCTCGCCGCCGTTGTTGGTGTTTTTAATATTGTCGGTTTCTTGGTTGGTGCCGCCACTGGGCGCAGCAGGGGCAGGGGTCGGAGCCGGAGCCGGAGCCGGGCGAGAGGAAGGAATAGGGCTGTTGACAGCAGGCTGGATTCTTTCGGGAGAGGGAATGTCCCTATTGTGACGCAGGGATTCAACCTTCCCGCCGGACACCTTGTCTGCCGTTTCCGTGGAAATCTCCTCTCTGATTTCCTGTTCCTTTACACTCTTGTCATCCATTTTTCGTTCTTCCTCCTTATTCACCATCCCTTAGCTTCTTCCTTCTGTCTTTACTTACGTTTGAAATTTATGTTCGTTACAATTTTTCCTGCATGCTTGTTAAAAATTGACAGTACCATCAATCCTGTTATTTCTGCCTTGATTGCCAATTTTTTGCACGCCACCGTTGTTGGTGTTGTCAATGTTGTCGGTTTTGGTGTGGGTGCTGCCACCGGGCGCTGCAGGGGCAGGGGCAGGACCGGAAGAAGGAGCAGGTTCAACGACAGCAGGCTTGGCTTTTTCAGGACAATAGGGACGTCCCCCATCGTTGCGCTTGATAACCTTTCTTCCGCCGGACACCTCGTCTGCCATTTCCGTGGAAAGCTCTTCTCTTGCTTCCTGTTCCTTTTTGCTCTCAGTCATTTTCTTTTCTCCCTCCAAGAACTCGGGACGAAGTTCATATCTTTGGGCGTGCTCTTTTCCACCGGCGACCTGGTATCCAAATCGGGGCCATTCTTCGCCGGCTCCGGATTCTTCTGCTCGATAATGCTAGTCCTGAAGCTGGGATTGATCATGCTCTTCTGGGTATCAGTCACATTCCTCGATACGCCGCCTGCTACCCCATCCAGATCCTCTGCATTGAGTTCTGCCTTTACACTCCTGTCAGCCATTTTCCCCATCCTTTCTGCTTTGGTCTTGGCTGTTTTTTCTCTCTGAGCTTAATTACGTTTGAACTTTATTTCTATTACAAGATTTTGGCTGCCTCCGAAAGGACTCTCTTCACATTTTCGGCAAAAGCCTCCCTGTCTGCCAGCAGCGCATCATTGCAGTCGATTTTCTCAGTCTGGGCCAGCACCTCCCCTTTTGTATTCATTCGCGGTGTGCCGTCCAAATTCCTGCGAGGCATCATCTTCCGATAGGCTGCACCACCGCCTCACTTCCTGTTGCATGACTCATTCGCCAATTATCGTATAAATCCTTTTATTCACTCAAAAATTGCAAAAAATCCCGATACCTGGCGCGGTCAATGTCATTAAGTTAAGCCTTCCCCTTGAGGGGAAGGTGCCCCGTTAGGGGCGGATGAGGTGGAGCGTTCTCTCGTTTATCTGCCTTATCTTGTTCATTTGCACCTCATCCGTCAGCCTTCGGCTGCCACCTGTCCAGGGTGTCCACCGGACACCCGCGGCTTCGCATTGCCTGGCGCGGTACAGGGATTTTTCTTGCCTTGACAGCATATATCCAATGCGATGCTACTTGACACTTTACAACATTTAGGGCGTATTGAAAAACTTCGCCAGCACATCTTTGAGATGGTTTGACATACAACAGGTTTCTGCTAGAATGGGAGCAAAGAGAGAATCTTTCCATATGAAAGGAGTGATTACGATGGCGGAGAATACCAGGCGGCTGCCTATCGGCGTGCAAAGTTTTGAGAAAATGCGCCAGGGGGGCTATCTCTATGTGGATAAGACCCGTTATGTCTATCAGCTGGCTCACGATGCAGGGCAATACTTCCTCAGCCGCCCCCGCCGCTTTGGCAAGAGCCTTTTCCTCTCCACCCTTGCGGCTTACTGGGAAGGCAGGCAGGAGCTCTTCGAGGGGCTGGCCATCACGGAACTGGAGAAGGACAACGAGGAGGCATGGCAGCCTTATCCTGTATTTTACTTTGATTTCAACGGGAAAAACTATCAGCAAGACACCGCACTAGAAGTTGTACTGGACAAACACCTGTGCGAATGGGAAGCCATCTACGGCCACAGTAAAGGAACCTCTTTGGAAGGAAGATTTCAATATCTGCTGAAAGCAGCCGCCGAAAAGACCGGCCGCCGCTGCGTGGTGCTGGTGGACGAATACGACAAATCTCTGCTGGAAGTCTTAGAAAATGATGAACGGGAAGAACACAACCAGGCGGTATTCAAAGGCTTCTTCGGCACCCTGAAAAGCTATGACAAATACCTGCAGTTCGTCTTCATCACCGGCGTCACCAAGTTCAGCAAGGTCAGCATCTTCAGCGATTTGAACCAGTTCAACGATATCTCCCTGCATCAAAGGTATGCAGGAATCTGCGGCCTCACAGAAGCCGAAATTGCAGAAACCTTTGCGCCGGAAATCGAAGACATGGCTCAAAGATATGACCTTTCCCATGACAATTGTCTGGCAGAACTAAGGAAGATGTATGACGGCTACCATTTCCACCCCCAGGGAGAGGGGATCTACAATCCCTTCAGCCTGCTGAACGCTCTGGCAGACAAGATGTTGGGCGCCTACTGGTTCTCCACTGGCACCCCCACCTTCCTGGTACGGCGGCTGAAAGCCATGCACTTCGATGTGCGGCAGTTCACCAAAAAGACCCTAGAAACCAACGACAGGATACTTTCTGACTACAGAGCAGATAATCCCAACCCCCTGCCGCTCCTGTACCAGACAGGCTACCTCACCATCGTGGACTATGACCCCAAGGCACGGCTCTACACCTTGGGTTTCCCCAACGAAGAAGTCAAGTACGGCTTTTTGGAAAGCCTGCTGCCCGAGTACACCCCCGAAGCCGGCTCCGGCAACGGCAAGGACATCTTCGCCCTGCGCCGCCGCATTCTGGCCGGTGACACCGAGGGCATGGAGGATATCCTCACCGCCCTCTTTGCCAGCATTCCCTACACCACGGGTGATGCTCCCTTCGAGCATTATTTCCAGTCTGTGCTGTATATAGTCTTCACCCTGCTGGGCCAGTTCGTGCAGTGCGAGGTACACAGCAGCCGCGGCAGGGCCGACTGCATAGTGGAGACCGATGACTTCGTCTACATCTTCGAGTTCAAGGTGGACAAACCCGCTCGGGAAGCCCTGCAGCAGATAGAGGACAAGGGCTACGCCGTCCCCTTCGCCTCCGACTCACGGCAGGTATTCAAAATCGGTGTGAGCTTCGACTCCGGGCAGCGGAACCTGGCCCAGTGGCTGGTGGAGGTTTAAAAGTTCGCCACTGATGACATGGAGACTGCTTGGAAAATCGGGACAATGAAATAGCCCTGCCATATGCGGCAGGGTTATTTCCTATGCTGTTTTATTGCGCCCGGGCTTCTTGCCAACAATAGCCTTCAGGTTCCCCCCCCCTCAACTATGGAAGTGAATGACATCTTCATCTTCGTTGTAATCTGATTGAATAAAAATAGCGAATTTGATAAAATGAAAAGCAGGAATATGTCAAAGTAATATGTATAAATCTGATAAAGTTAGGTGTATGAAATGGCAAAGGAGAATTATCGCCCAAGAATTATAGACGGCATCATACAGGACCACCTGCAAGCCTTCGGTGCGGTCTGCCTTGAAGGGCCCAAATGGTGTGGAAAGACATGGACGGCGGAAAACAGCTGTAAAAGCAAGTTTATGCTTGGAGATCCTGCTGGCAATTTTCAAAATCGGACATTGGCCAGTTTAGACCCCGCCATGACATTAAAGGGAGAAGCACCTCGTCTAATTGATGAATGGCAGGAAGTAACAAGTATTTGGGATGCGGTACGTTATGAAGTGGATAGGAGAGGACTGAACGGACAATTTATTTTGACCGGTTCTTCCACGCCTAAGAGAAAAGGCATTATGCATAGTGGTGCAGGACGCATTGTGCCTTTACGGATGAGAACCATGTCCCTATGGGAGTCAGGCGATTCTGATGGGAAAGTCTCTTTGCAGTCATTATTTGCAGAGGAAGTCGCACCCCAGCTGACCGGTGCCGTGGAATTACGGCGAATAGCGGAACTCATAGTCAGAGGTGGCTGGCCCCAGGGCATTACGGTGCCAGCGGAAAAGGCTTATTTGCTGCCACAAGGCTACATAAATGCTATCGTTGACGATGGTGCCAATCGCTTGGACGAAATCAAACGTGACAGCTCGAAGATGATTCGGCTGCTCAAGTCGCTGGCAAGAAACGAAGCTACCACTGTATCGAACAAGACTCTAAAAAAGGATATCAAAGATGTGGACGGCATAGATATCAGCGACCAGACCATAGCAGAGTATCTGGATGTATTCCGCAGACTGTATGTTATAGAAGACCAGCCTCCCTTTGACCCCAATGTACGCTCATCAGTAAGGGTAAAGCAAGGGAGCAAGCGGCATCTGGCTGACCCATCGATTGCCTGCAGTCTGCTTGGCATAAATGCAGACGGCCTCATTAATGACTTAGAAACTATGGGGTTCTTTTTTGAGGCAATGTGCGAACGTGATTTATGGATTTATGCTCAGTCCTTTGAGGGCAAGCTTTTTCATTATCAGGATTATAAAGGCAAGGAAATTGATGCCATAGTTGAGCTGCCTAATGGGGCTTGGGGTGCCTTTGAAATTAAGCTGGGGGCTAACCAAATTGATAAAGCAGCTCAAAGTTTGTTAGCTATCAAAAATAGTATTGCGAAAGAAGGCAGAGGCAAGGAACCTAAGTTCCTATGTGTTCTTTGTGGATTGACCAATGCTGCCTATAGGCGCGAAGATGGTGTTTTCGTAGTTCCAATAACCAGTCTAAAACCTTGATCATTCCTGGTGTTTAACATACAGCAGGTTTCTGCTGGAATGAGAGCAAAGTGATATGCAAAGGCAGCCCCACATCTTCCGAGTTATGCATACAACAAGAGCAGCCCCTCTTGCTCATGGGGCTACTCTTGTTGTATGTTTCAGTTTTTTATTCCATTATGAATCTCTTCCCAGCACCTTCTTCAGGGTCCCCATGGCCCGGTGCAGTATGACCCCCACATTGGAGGGTGTCATGTCCAGGGTCTGGGCTATCTCCTTGTTGCTCATCTCGCCCCAGAATTTCAGCTCGATGATGCGCTGCTCTCTCTCTGAGAGCTTCCCCAAGGCCAGCAGCAGCTCGCTCTTGCCTTCCTTCTGCAGCAGCTGTCCTTCCGGGCGTTCCTTCTCATCTACGGCAGGGGAGAAGACATCGTCCCACTCCACGTTCTGCCTGTGGCTCTGCCAGCGGTAGTAGTCCGTCAGCGTCCTCATGGCGATGCGGGAAAGCCAGGTGCCGAAGGAGGCCCTTTCCTCGTCAAAGGTGCCCAGATTCTGGGTCATCTTGAGGAAGGTATCGCTAACGATATCGTCGGCGATGGCTGCATTTTTCACTCTGGCGTAGATCACATTGTAGATAATGGGGAAAAAATGGTTGTACAGCTCGTCAAAAGCCCCTTCGTCCTGCAGGGCTTCCCTGGCTAATGTGTTCCATCTATTGGGCGGTGTGATTCCGATAGGCTGCATCACCGCCTCACCTCCTTCCTTCTCTAGCTCTACCTCTTTTTCCTGCTCAGGCCACTTGCCTTTTAACCAGCTTGGCAAAAATCCCATCCTGTTTCACTAGCTCCTCAAAGGTTCCACTCTCTGCCACTGTGCCTTTGTCCATCACCAGTATGCGGTCGCATTTCCTGATGGTGGAGAGGCGGTGGGCTATGACTATCCTGGTCACGGCCAGCTTATCAACGCTCTCGGTCACTATGGCCTGGGTCTTGTTGTCCAGGGCGCTGGTGGCTTCGTCGAACACCAGGATGGCAGGCTTCGACGCCAGGGCCCTGGCTATCATGATGCGCTGCCGCTGGCCGCCGGAGATATTGCTGCTGCCTTCGCTGATGACTGTCTGCATGCCCATGGGCATGGCCCTGATGTCATCGGCTATGCCTGCGGCCTCTGCCGCCGCCCAGGCATCATCCTGGGTGAGGGCTGTCTGGCCCACGATATTGGTGAAGATATCTCCTGTCATGAGCTGGCCGTTCTGCAGCACCACGCCCATCTGGGAGCGTACCGAGGGCAGGGACAGCTCCGACATATCCTGACCGTCGTAGTAGATGGCTCCCGACTTGGGCTTCTCGAAGCCCAGCAGCAGCCTCACCAGGGTGGACTTGCCGCAGCCGGAGCTGCCCACGATGGCCAGGTTTTCCCCTGCCTTCACCTTGAAGCTCACATCCTTCAGCACCTCCGGCTTGTGCTCCCCATAGGCAAAGGTGAGATGGCTCACCTCCAGGGCACCGGTCATCTGTCCGATCTCCACCTTGTCATTGGTGGTCTCGGGCAGTTCCTCCAGCAGGGGCTTCATGTTCTCGATATGGGGCTGGATGGTGAAGAATTCACCCACCAGGGGTATGATGGAGTTCAGTGTGCCGTTGAAGGAGGTATAGGCCGCCTCGAAGGCCAGGAACTGGGCATAGCCTATGCCCGCTGCCTGCTTGCCTGCCCCGGCGGCACCGGCCAGGGCAGTGTCCTGGAAGCCGTAAACGGCTATGTAGTACAGGAGCATGGTCAGCACGAAGGGCTGGATAGAGCCGATGATGCTGTTGTAATTCCTCTGCCAGCGCAGGGCCAGGTTCCACTTCCAGGTCTCGCCGAAGACCTTGCTCCACAGGTGGTAGGCCTGCTCCTCTGCTCCCCGCACCCGGAATTTGGCCAGGCCGGTGAAGAGCTGCTGCACCAGCCCTGCTTCCCTGTTGTTGGCAGCGATGAGGTTCCGCTGGAAGCCTATGACCCGGCGGTAGATGAAGGCCGTCACCAGGCACCAGACCAGCCAGACCGCGATGGCTGCCGCCGTGAGCTTGAGGCTGTACCAGCACATGAGCAGAAGGCTCCAGAAGGAGAAGGCGGTGTTGAAGATAGCCGAGACGAAATTGCCGCCTATGACTGACTTCACCGCTTCCATGCCCTGCATGCGATGGGCCAGCTCACCGGAGGTGAACTGGCGGAAGAACTTCTCCGGCAGGGTCAGCAGCCGCCCCCACAGGGCCGCTTCCACGCTCATGTCCAGCCGGGAGGAAATCCTCATGATGGCTACGCTGCGGATGGTGGAAAGGGCCGCCATGGTGAAGCTGGTGACCATCATGACCTGGGTGACGGTGACCAGCCCCTTCCTGTCCAGGATGGGCAGGATGTCCCGGAAGATGGTCTCCGTGATGATAGGCGTCACCAGCGGGATGAAGCCTGCAAAGAAGCTCACCAGGATCAGGGTGCGGTAGTCGTTCTTCCAGCACTGGTGGAACATGAATTTCAGCAGATCCCTGACGCGGAGCCGCTTCCGGGGGAAGCCTGCATAGCACTGGAAGGCATCTATGTCCAGGCTCTCTACCAGGCTGTCCGTCAGGGGCACCCCCTCGGGATGCTTCATGCTCACCAGGCGGTAGCTGTGGGGAGTTTCCGGCAGGATTGCCACCGGCTCCGTCTTGTCCCTGTCCCGCTTCAGATAGCCGATGAGCACACCGGTGTCTTTCTTGTACCAGTCTCCCGTCAGCTTCACCAGCCGCAGCTGGATATTGCCCTTCTGGGCCAGGCGCCGCAGCAGTCCCACGGGATCCAGTTTCTTGATGATCTCCGGGGGCAGGAAAAGGCTGTCCTCAGACATGTAGAGAGCCTTCTGGGCACAGCGCACCGCGAAAGCAGTTGCCTCAGTGTGGCTGTTTTCCCCACCTTCTGACAGCTCGAAAAAGGAATTGCCATCGTCCAGCAGCTCGCCGATGGAGGCATCCAGCAGGACTTTTTTCCGCGCCTCGAGATGCTCGAGGCGGCTGGCCAGTCTCTTGTCCCCGGCCTTGAATTCATTGCCTGCCAGCATGGCCATGATGCGCTGATTGTCCTTGAACTCCTCAACCAGCTCGGAAAGGCCGGTGCAGCCGGCGAGGGCAGTGCCGCTATCCCAGGACTTCATCACATCGTCCCCTTTGGACAGCATGTCCTGCATGCGGGGGACTTCCAGCATCCGCTTCAGCCAGTTGTCCATCAGGGGGCGCAGCTCCTCCGGCTCTGCCCCCTGGAAATATCTCTCCTCCAGTTCTGAGGGTTCTACACTATAGATCAGTATTTCTACGCTTTCAAATTCATCCCAGGCGGGAAAGACCGCCTCTCCCGGGGCCAGAGTCATGAGGTACTCCTGCCGGAAGTCTTCCCGGGCGCTGGTCACGGCGTAAACCTCTACCTTGCCCTTGGTCAGCAGCAGGAAGCTGTCTTCCTGCTTCAGAGTGAAGCGTTCTCCAGCTTCAAATGCCATCATGCTCATCCCCCCTTTCTTCTATCAGTCGCCTGTACGGCCCATCATGCTTCATCATATCTACGTGCCTGCCACGCTCCGTCACCTGGCCTTTTTCCAGTACGATGATCTCATCGCAATCCCGGATGGTGGACAGGCGGTGAGCCACGATCACGCAGCTGCAGCCCCGGTGGCGGATATTCTCCAGCACCACCTGCTCAGTCACCGGGTCCAGGGCGGAGGTGGCCTCATCCAGTATCAGGATGGAGGGGTTGATGGCCAGTGCTCTGGCTATCTCCATGCGCTGGCGCTGGCCGCCGGAAAAATTCAAGCCGCCCTCGTCCACTTTGGCCTCATAGCTGCCGTCCAGCTTCATGATGTCGTCATGTATGCAGGCATCCTTGGCCGCCCGCACCACATCTGCCTGGGGCAGGGATTCGTCGAAGAGGGCGATGTTCTCCCTCACTGTGCCAGTGATCTGGAATACCTCCTGATCCACCGCTGCCAGGGAGCTCACCATCACGGCCCTGGGAATCTTCCGCCGGGGGGTGCCGTCAAAGAGCACCTGCCCGGACCATTCCTCATAGAGGCCGGTCAGCACTTTGGCCAGGGTGGACTTGCCGCTGCCGGAGGAGCCCACGATGGCCACCCAGCGCCCCGGCTCCAGATGGAGGTTGAAATTCTTCAGCAGGGGCGGCTCCAGCGGGCTGTAGCCAAAGTCCAGATCCACCAGATCCAAGGCCCCTGACAGGCGGGTTTTCTTGAAATCCTTGCCTGCTTCTTCAGCAGGATAGTTCAAGCTGTCCACCTCATAGTTCCTCACGTCGCTGAGACGCTGCATCTGCATCTCCGTGCCCTGCAGGGTGGTGAAAAGCCCCAGCAGGTTCCCCACGGGCGCCTGGAAGCTGCCCATGAGGTGCTGGAAGGCCACGAACATACCTGCGGTCATGGCCCCGTCCATGATGGAGAAGCCGCCGAAGGTCATGATGAGGGCGCCGTTCAGCCCCGAGAGCAGGTTGGGCAGGAGCGTCACTGACATCATCCACAGCTGGGATTCCTGGGTAGCTGCCAGCACCTTGGCGCGGTAGCCGGCCCACTTCATGAAGAAGTCGGACTCCGTGCCGTTGGCCTTGATGCTGTCGATCATGGTAAGGCCGTTGATGGCTGTGCCGTATTCCTTGCCTGCATCCTGCTGGATGCGCATGGCCAGGTCTGTGAGCTTCCGCCTGGTCAGCATCAGCACCAGCACATTCACCGCCATGAAGAAAATGCCGATGAAGGTCAGCATCACATTGTATTGCAGCAGCAAAAACAGGAAGAACACCGCCACGAAGGCATCCAGCACGGCGGTGGCAGCGCTGCCGGACAGCACTCCCGCCACGCTCTCATTCATGTCAATGCGCCCCGCCACCTCAGCGGCATAGCGCTGGTGGAAGAACTGCATGGGCAGCCGCAGCAGGTGCCAGAAGAAGGAAGATGAGTCCGCCAGGGTCAGCTTCTTCTGCCAGCGGGTCAGGAGGCAGGCCCGCAGCCAGGTCATGGCGCCGGACACCAGGAAGGAGATGGTCATGGCCAGGCAGAGATTGGTCATCCAGTCCCGATGCTTGCCGGTGAGTATCTCATCCAGGAAAATCTGGCTCATGACCGGGGAGGCCAGGCCAGGGATGATCATGCAGAGCCCCAGCAGGAGCAGGAAGAACATCCCCTGCCTGTCATGCCACAGCTTCTTCGCTATATCATCCACCACGCGGTACCTGTGGCCCTCGGGCTTGAAGCCGGGGCCGGGCGCCACGGTGAGGGCTATGCCCGTGTAGGAAGTCATGAACTCCTTCCAGGGGACAGTCCTGCGCCCCATGGCGGGGTCGTTCAAATAAGCCGTGTCGCCAATGATGCCTTCCAGCACCACGAAGTGATTGAATTCCCAATGAATGATCAGCGGGAACTCCCCCTCTTCCCGAATGTTTTCCGCCTCCCAGTGGTAGCCATGCACTTCGCAGTTCCTGTTCTTGGCGGCCCGCATGATATTGCTGGCCTTGGAACCGTCGCGGTTCACGCCGCATTCTGCCCGCAGCTTCTCCAGGGGGATCCACAGGTCATACAGGGCCAGGATCATGGCCAGGGAGGCCGCGCCGCATTCGGTGGCCTCCATCTGCAGCACCGTAGGGACTTTCACCCGCTTGCCGGTGCCGTGAATCATATTTTTGATAGCATCTAAAAAACTCATAGGCATCACCTGTTCCTGAGCCACTGGCTGAGGCGGTGGAAGACCTTCTCAATGGGTGGGCGCCTCTCCACGATGACGGAGCCCTTCACAAAGCTGCCTGCAGTGACAGGCCTGTGCTCGCCCACGAAGGAAGTCCAGAGATAGGCTGACTCAGAGCTGTCGTCCTTCACCAGGTCGAAAGCTACCTCCATCACTGCGCCCTCCTGCTGGAAGATAAATTGGGCCATCTGGGCATTGCCCAGCTCCTCCTCCATCCCCCGCAGGCTCACGGGATAATCCGAGACCTTCCTGACCAGGCCGATGAGGCTGCCGGATTCCTGCACATCCACCCCTGCGGGCACCAGCTGCACAGTCTGGCCCGGCTGGATGCGCTTCCCCTTCTCCACGGGGACATAGAGCACGCCCTTGAGGTCGTCGCGCTTCTGGGTGCGCCTGAGGGTGGCAATGGGCGTGCCGCCGGGGACGTAGCTGCCCTCCTGCACCAGCAGCTGATCCACCACGCCGTCATGCTCGGCTATCACGTCCTGGGAGATCTCCTGCTGATACATCTTGTATTTATACTGATAGGCTCTCTGGGCCGTATCCCTCATGTTCTCACCCAGCTGGGTGCCGTACTGGGCCATATTCACATCAGCCGCCTGCCCTGCCTGGCGCAGGTAGGCAATGCGGGTGCCCTTCTTCACGGCCTGGCCCTCGCGCACGTAATAATGGGCGATACGGCCGCCGGTATCATGGGTCACATTCACCACGCCGCCTGAATCCATCAGCATGCCCATGCCATCGGCGCTCACGGTGAAAGAGCCGAAAATGGACCACAGCAGCACAGAAAACAGCAGCAGGGTGATGGCAATAAGCCCCATCCAGCCCATGGGCGTAGTGATAGGCAGCAGCATATCCAATCTCTCCGGGGAACGGAGTTTGTCAAGGGCTGCCTTGCTGAAGATATTGCTCTTGTCCTCCATTTACTCATCCCCCTCCAGAGTCACATCCACAGGCGTGCCTTCCTTGATACCCTCCACCTCGGAGGTGATGATGGTCTCACCTTCGGAAAGTCCTGAGACGATCTCTATATACTTGCCATCAGAAGACCCCATCTTCACCTGCCGGTACTCAAGGGTTCCCTCAGGCGTCAAGACTGCCACTTCATCACGGGAATAATCCGTGACCGCCTCTACAGGCACGCACAGGCAACGGCGCTGGCTGCGGGGCTTCAGCCTGGCGCCGGTGTAGACCCCCGGCTCCAGGATGCCCGCGCTATTGTTCACTTCCCAGACCACCTGCCTGATGCTGGCAGGCTCATCCAGCGGGGGGGTGACTTTCACCAGGCGGGCCTCGAAGATCTCATCCCTGCCCTGGTTTCCCGCTGCGTACTCAGCGCCATAGGACTTCTGGGCAGCATTCCCTCCTAGGAAGTAGAGGTCTGCCAGCCGCCCGGGCACCATCATATTGGCCACCCGGCCCTCTACAGGCACGGTGAAATACATGGTGGAAAAATTGCCCACCAGAGCCACCACAGACCCGGCTTTCACATAGGAACCGGCCTGCTGATAGACCATGAGCACCTCCCCGTCAATGGGGGAAGTGACTGTGAGGCGGCTCTGACGGACTGCCAGCTGCTCCCGCTGGGCGCGGATGTTTTCCAGGCGAGCCTTGGCGGCCTTGAAATTGGCAGCAGCCTCATCGTATTTTTCCATGGAGACAGCTTCTACCTCTCTCAGCTGCTCATAGCGATGGAAGCTGTTCTCTGCCTTGATGAGGGCTGCCTCCGCCTGCAGGATGTCGCTGTCAGCCTGGCGTATCTTCAGCGGGATGTCCTCATCTACGAGAGTAAACAGCGGGTCGCCGGTCTTCACATGGCTGTTCTTCTCCACCAGCACGTTGGTGATGCGCCCGCTTTCCAGGGACACCACATCCGTCATTTCCACCGGGTAGAGATTCACCAGATCCATTTTCGTGATAGGAGAGATCTCCCGCACCTGGGCACGTTCGCCCACCAGTGGGATCCTCAGATTCTCCATCCTCTCTGTGATCTGGTTTTCCCCCCGTTCATTGAGATACACGCCATAGCCCAATAGGCTGGCGATCAAGATTGTGATCAGGGCAATGCCCAAGATAAAATATTTTTTCATACCCACACCTCGATTTTCCCTGGAACCCCCTCGCGTCCCACAAAAAATAAAATTTTTTTGTAATACTCTCCTCCTACAGGCGTATATTAGGATGAAAGGACAATCCTTTCACAGTTGCAAAATTCATTGCCCGAACTTATCATATATATAGCATATCAGTAAGGAGAGATTATCATGAGCATACAGAGCGAATTCACCGGCATTGATTTTTCCAAATTCAGCCGGGTAAAGGACACCCTGCTCCACCGCCTCCACCAGGAACGCCGTGTCCGCGGCAACAGAGTGGAGCTGGGCATGGAAGATCTGGACTATGTAGCCGCAGCCGGCACCCGACTGCCGCCCCATGCAGACATAACCAAGCCCCCCGCAAAAGAATAGCGATCCCCGCGCCCTGCCTAGTCTCTGCAACATTACTCATTCGTCAATCATCACAAAAATCCTTCTATTTAAGCACAAAACGCGCAAGAAAAACTCCCGATACCTGCCGTGGTATCGGGAGTTTTTCTCGTCATAGGAGCTCTATGTTCATAGGTAGGCGGCCGGGTTCACTACCTGGCCGTTCACGTGTACTTCATAATGGCAGTGAGGGCCGGTGGAGAAGCCGGTGCTGCCCATGTAGGCGATGATCTGGCCCCGCTTCACGGGCTGGCCTGCAGTGACTACCACCTGGGAGGCGTGGCCGTAGCGGGTCATGAGGCCGTTGCCGTGGTCGATGTCCACCATGTTGCCATAGCCGCCGGAATTCCAGCCGGCCACTTCCACCACGCCGTCAGCGGTGGCCACGATGGGGGTGCCCATGTCGTTGGCAATGTCGATGCCGGGGTGGAAGTCGGAGCCGCCCCAGCGCAGGCCGTAGGGGGAGCTGACGTCACCCTTGCAGGGCCAGATGGAAGGAATGGTGATGGACTGGATGGAAAAACCGCCTGCCATCACTGTGCCCAGAGTCTCCTGCCGGGCCTTGATTTCCTGCTGGAGGGCCTGGAGAGAAGCCCGGCGCACAGCCAGCCCCCTCTCCACCTGGGTCAGGGCCTCACGCACGTTGTCCATGTCCGGCTCCACATAGGGGCCGCCCTGTCCGTCATGGGTGCCATCCCCGCCACCGGCCTCATCCGCTGCCGGAGCCATGCCGGACTGGCGGCGCAGGTCGGCCTCCAGGGAGGTGAGCTGATCCATCTCGTCCTGGAGGGCATTGGCCTTCTTGGACAGCTGCAGGAGCTGCTCCTGCTGGATGCTGTTCACCGAGCGCAGGTCATTTATCTCAGCGGAGCCGCTTTTGGCATTGAAGCTGGCATAGACTGCGAAGCTCATGACTACCACAAAGAGAACTCCCAGCACCACCAGGGAGCCTGCCCCATACTTGATGAGACTCAGGGGCAGCCTGACCGATTTGGTCTTCCCCTCGCCTGAGGGGATTATTTTTATAGTATAGGAATTGGTAGATTCCGCGTTGTTATCCAAAGAAACTTGCCTCCAAAATAAAAAATAGAAAACTTTGCCATCAAGCTCTGGCCATGGCTTCACGCAGGGCCTGCTGCTCCTCTTCCGTCAGCTTGTAGCTGGAGCCGCCATTCTCAATGGGCTTGGCATAGGCCTGGGAACCTTCGCGCCCGAAGACGCTGGAAAGGATCACCCCGTTGTTGTTGGCGTCCAGCATGGCCACTGCGTAGCTCAAATCGCCCCCCATATCCTCGAAGGCACGGTAGCGCACCATGCCCACCCGGGTGAGGGCCAGCTGGAGCAGGTCGGAGATTTTCTGATTCTCCACCTCCAGGGCGTCGTTCTGCTCCTTCACCCGCTGCACCTCGTCTATATGGCCTATGAGCATGCGCTCCAGATTGCCGCTGTCCACCCCGGTCATCATCTTCTTGTAGCGTTTCTTCATGCGACGCAGGTCAAAAAACAAATTCAGAATGACAATGTACATGATAACTACCAGGATGCCCAAGCCCCCCACGATAAACATGAGGTTATTGAGCACAAAGTTGCTGATTGCCTGAATATCCATCGAAATTTACTTCTCTCTCCTTCTCTGAACCAAGCCTCCCGGGAATGAAAGGCCTGCACCTTCTCTTACACCGTAAACTTTCCCGTCTGGGAGAACTGGCGGAGCTTCTCGATGCGCTCCTGATTGCTGGCCTCCCGCTGCTGTCCTATCAGCCCCAGGATCCTTTCCAGATCCTCTTCTGAGTAAAACTCGATTTCCACCTTGCTTTTCTTGCGCCCGGTCTTGATCTGCACCTGGGTGCCCAGCAGGTTCTTGAGCTTCTCTGCGGCTTCCTGGATGAAAATGTCAGCCTGGGGCTTTCCCCCCTTTTCCTCAGGCTCACTGGGCAGCTGCCCCGGTTTTTCAGCCAGCTGCCTGGCCAGCTCCTCGCACTGGCGGGCAGAAAGCTCGTGCTCCTGGATGTAGTCGGCAGCCTTCACCTGAATTTCCCGATCCTCTATGGAGAGCAAAGGCCGGGCCTGCCCTGCCGTGAGCACGCCGCTCATCAGCCAGGTCTGGATTTCCTGGGGCAGGTTCAGCAGGCGCATGGTGTTGGCGATATGGGAACGGCTGCGGCCCAGGCGGGAGGAGAGCTCCTCCTGCTTCAGGCCGAATTCCTTGATGAGCCGCTGGTAGGCCCTGGCCTCCTCCATGACGGAGAGGTCTTCCCGCTGCAAATTCTCGATCAGTGCAATCTCGCTGACCTCTGCATCCCCGAACTCCCGCAGGAGAGCAGGGATTTTCTGAAGTCCCGCCGCCTTGGCAGCCCGCAGGCGGCGCTCCCCTGCGATCAGCTCATAGCCACCCTCGGGCAGCTTGCGGAGGAGCACCGGCTGCAATACCCCGTAGCGATTCACAGATTCGGTGAGCTCGGAGAGAGCCGCCTCGTCGAATTCCTCACGGGGCTGATAGCGGTTGGGCTGTATCTTTCCCACCTCTATCTCCTGTACCTTGTCCTTGCTGTTCTCAGCGGGCTGGCTGGTCACGCCAGCCTTGCCGAAGAGGGCGCCCAGGCCCTGTCCACCCAGCTGGCCCATGCCCTTGCCCAGTCCACCCTTAGCGCTTGTCACGGGAAATGACCTCCTTCGCTAACTGCATATATACTTCCGACCCCTTGGAATTCTTGTCATAGGCCAGGATGGGCTGGCCATAGGAAGGAGCTTCCGACAGGCGCACCGTCCTGGGGATGATGGTCTTGTACATCTTGTCGCCGAAGTTCTCCCTGACCTCTGCCACTACCTGGGAGGAAAGGCGGGTGCGGGAGTCGTACATGGTCATGAGCACCCCCTCCACCTCAAGCTTCTCATTGAGATTGCCCTTCACCAGGCTGATGGTATTGAGGAGCTGCATGACCCCCTCCAGGGCGTAGAACTCGCACTGGATAGGCATCAGCACCGAGTCCGCCGCCGCCAGGGCATTGAGGGTCAGGAGGCCCAGAGATGGCGGGCAGTCCAGCAGTATGTAGTCATAGCTGTCCCGCACGCTGTCCAGCGCCTTCTTGAGCCGTGTCTCACGTGAAATAGCCGCGACTAATTCCACCTCTGCCCCTGCCAGATTGATATTGGCAGGCAGCACATCCACCTTGAATTCCGTCTGCACGACAGCCTCGCTCACAGGAGCCCCATTGATCAGCACATGATAGATGGTAGTCTCCAGAGCAGATTTATCTATGCCCAGGCCACTGGAAGCATTCCCCTGAGGGTCGCAATCCACCAGCATGGTTCTCTTTTTCTTCGCCGCCAAGCAAGCCGCCAGATCAACAGCCGTGGTAGTCTTGCCCACGCCGCCTTTCTGATTGGCTATCGCAATAATCTTAGCCACAGCCGTCACCCTTTCTTAAAAACTATCCTATATTATAACGCCATTGTTCAGATTTTGTCGATAGACAAAATCTTCCAATCAGCGTTTCAACGAGGCAGGAGAGATGAACAGTGTTCATGCAAAAGGGTGATGTTTCACGTGAAACACCACCCTTTCTATTTTTCTGCTTTATCAGCCGATCAATTCATACCCCGCTTCTTCGATCACGGCCTTGAACTCGGCTTCGCCAATCTCCCTGTCCATGGTCACGCTGGCCTTCTTGCCTTCCAGATCTACCGTGACCTCGGTGACGCCTTCCAGCTTGGCCAGAGCGTCATGGACGTGTTTTTGGCAATGCTGGCACATCATGCCCTCGATTTTCAGTTCTTTCTGCATCTTGTTTTCCTCCTTGGGAGCAGGCTCCTGCTCCATCGCACTTATCTCTTCCTCCCCGTGCTCCGGCCGGAATGACCGCAGCCGCAGGGCATTCATCACCACGCAGACGCTGGACAGGCTCATGGCCGCCGCACCTATCATGGGAGAAAGCTTCAGGCCAAAGGCAGGGTAGAAAAGTCCTGCCGCTAAAGGTATGCCGACGAGATTGTAAATAAAGGCCCAGAACAAATTCTCCTTGATATTCCGCATCACCCTGCGGGAGAGCTTGATGGCGCTGACTGCATCCAAAAGATTGCTCTTCATGAGCACCGCGTCAGCACTCTCCAGGGCCACATCCGTGCCTGCGCCAATAGCCATGCCCAGATCTGCTCTGGCAAGGGCCGGGGCATCATTGATGCCATCGCCGATCATGGCTACCTTGTGCCCCCGGGCCTGCAAGGCGGCGATGTGCTGCTCCTTCATGGCGGGCAGCACCCCGGCGATGGCCTTGCTCAGTCCCAGGCGGCGGCGCAGGGCCTCAGCTGTACGCTCATTGTCCCCCGTAAGCATGATGACCTCAAGGCCCATATCCTCAAAAGCCCGGATTGCCTGCACGCTGGAGGCCTTCTCCCTGTCAGCAGCGGCAATCAGCCCCACCAGCTTCCCGCTGCGGGCAAAGAGCAGGGGGGTCTTGCCCTCATCTACCATTTTCTCAAGGGCCTTGGCACAGCAGGAAATATCCACGCCCTGCTCCTGCAAGAAGGCAGCACTTCCTGCCAGGCAGGGATCGCCCGCTATCTCGGCTTTGAGGCCCTGGCCGATGACAGCCTCGAAGCCTGTCACCTTCACAGGCACAAGGCCTTTTCCCCGGGCATGGGCCAGCACCGCCTCGGCCAGCGGGTGCTCGCTTTCCTTTTCCAGCCCCGCCGCCAGGGCTATAAGCTCCGCCTCACTTGTGCCAAAGGCCAGCACCTCAGTGACAGCGGGCTTTCCCTCGGTGATAGTGCCGGTCTTGTCCAGCACTACGGTGTCAATGGCATGGGCTGTTTCCAGTGCCTCCCCGGACTTGATGAGGATGCCGTTCTCCGCTCCTTTGCCCGTACCCACCATGATGGCCACAGGGGTAGCCAGCCCCAGGGCGCAGGGGCAGGAAATCACCAGCACGGAAATGGCCATGGAAAATGCAAACTCCGCGCTCTCCCCCAAAGCCAGCCAGGTGATGCCGGTGATGAGGGCCACAGCTATCACCACAGGCACGAAGATGCCCGCTATCTTGTCCGCCAGCCTGGCAATGGGTGCCTTGCTGGCACTGGCTTCCTCCACCAGTCTGATGATCTGGCTGAGGGCAGTGTCCCCGCCCACCTTTTCCGCCCGGAAATGAATGGCTCCTGCCTTGTTCAAGGTGGCGGAAGTCACCTGATCCCCCGGCTGCTTGAAGACGGGCAGGCTTTCCCCCGTCAGCGCCGATTCGTCCACGCTGGTCCGTCCCGAGAGCACTATGCCATCAGCAGGTATGCGCTCCCCCGGCCGCACGACGATTTCATCGCCCGCCACTAGATTCTCCACCGGCAGTTCCTTTTCCTGCCCCTGCCGGACTACCAGGGCAGTTCGGGGCGCCAGTGCCAGCAAGCGGCCCAGTGCCGCCCCGGTCTTGCCCTTGGCTCTGGCCTCCAGGAATTTCCCCACGGTGATGAGGGTCACGATCATGCCCGCGGACTCGAAGTAGAGATTGCGGCTGTATTCCTCCACCAGAGCCAGGTCGGAGTGCCCCAGCCCCCAGCCGATGCGAAAGAGGGCAAAGGCTCCAAAGAGGGCCGCCGATATGGAGCCAAGGCCCACCAGGCTGTCCATATTGGGAGCGCCCTGCCAGAGATTCTTGAAGCCGTTTATATAATACTTCCTATTTATATACATGATGGGCAGCAGCAGCAGGAACTGGGCAAAGGAAAAGGACACCGCATTTTCCGGCCCATGTAAGATTTCCCGCACCACCTCCGGCACCGGCAGGCCGAACCACACTAGCAGCATATGATGCATGGCGATATACATGAGGGGGACGAGAAACACCACTGACCAGAGCAGCCGCCCCTTCATGGCCCGGGCTTCCCTCTCCAGTACCCCATCTGCCTGCTGCATATCTTCCTCCGCCTTCGCCCCTTTGACCGCAGCGCCATAGCCCGCCGCCTCCACAGCGCGGATAATCCCCGCCGCATCCACTTGGCTCTCATCATAGGAAAGCCGCAATGAATTCGTCAGCAGATTCACCACGACCCCCTCAGTCCCCGGCAACTTCGCCACCGCCTTCTCCACCCGCGCCGAGCAAGCCGAGCAGGTCATGCCTGTCACATTGAAAACTTCTTTCTTCATAAAACACCTCCCCAACAAATGAGAAATGATATTCATTCACAGTATAGCACCAAACAGGGATTTGGAAAAGGGGCGCAGCGAATACAAAAAGACGATGTTTCACGTGAAACATCGCTGGTTTTCCCTATGGTCAAAACAGGATAAAAATGCTATAATACATATGAAGAGCACCGCCTAGCGGTCGCCCCAAGACGAGTTAACTACATAATGAGAGTAACCGCCCGGAAGTTGTCAGCTAGAGGCGGTTATTTCTTTGCAACGACAAGAATCATTAGTATCAATAGTAGTATGATAATCGAGTCATTCATATTGCAACGCCCCTTTCCGGGGCGAGTTTCACCGCCAAACGATGCTCGTCCATAAGTATAGCATAAGAGGAAATAAACAGGAAGATTATGAGCAATTATTTTTATGTCTTTATCGGCGGCGGGCTGGGCGCAGTCTGCCGCTATGCCTTGATTTCTGCCATCGGCATGCGCTTGGGCACACACTTCCCCGTGGGGACGCTGGCGGTGAATGCCGTGAGCTGCTTCCTCATGGGCTTCGTCATGGGGCTCCTGCTGCCCCTGGCCCAGCGGCTTCACCTGATGCCTGAGCATCTGAGACTGCTGCTGTCCGTGGGTTTTCTGGGAGGCTTCTCCACCCTGGCTGCCTTCAGCCTGGAAACCCTCACCCTCCTGCGGGGCGGCAGCCACCTGCTGGCAGGGCTGAACATCCTGGCCACCGTGACCGTGTCCCTGCTGACTGTCTACCTGGGGTGGCAGCTGGCAGCCGTGATGCAGAAGTAATAAAAGACCTGCTGGCTTTTTAGCCAGCAGGTCTTTTTTGCCAGGGGCAGGGCTTTGCTTATTTCCTATCCTTGAGCACTACCTGTGTGTCGCACTCAAACATGCGGTTCCAGGGGAAGTCGGCCTGCACTGCCTGCACCTTCTCGCCCCAGGGGGAAGGAAGGTTCTGCTGCAGGAACTCCTTCAGCAGGGCTGAGGTCTTTTCTGTCGCAGGCTTCTTCTTCGTGCCCAAGGTGCTGTAGTTCCCCTCGCCGGGGAAGCTGCCCAGCAAATTGGCCACCTGCTGGCGGACATTGGCCTGATAGGCCCAGTCATCGGCGTAGCGGGTGTAAAGGAGCTCTGCCACATCCTCCTTGCTCATCTTGTTCGCCAGGGTGGCAGCGCCCAAGAGGAAGCCGGTGCTGTTGGTGGCAGTGTTCCAGCCGCCGTAGCCTTGCAGGCGGAACTGGAGATTTTCCTTGCGCAGGCCTTCCATCAGGGCATTGTCTGCGCCGTTGCCAAAGGCAATATCTGCCACCGCTACGGGATAGCCTTGCTTCACATAATTATTGACCTTTTCCACAAAAGCCTTGGTGCCCTTGCGGAATTTCGTGGTATTGTCAGGGAAATTGGCCTCCCCCGTCTTGCCGTCGGGATTGGTGCTGACCAGGAGCACCAGGTCAGCCCGCTGGGGGTTATTGACCCTGATGGCTCCCAGGGCGCTGATGGCCTTGTCCACGGACTCGCCAATTTTTTCATTGGTGTAGCCGGGTATGGTCTCAGCCCCCTTGCCCTCGGCGTATTCTGCATAGACAAAGGGCACATCCCGCAGATTATCATGAATGGCCCGGGAAATCATCAGCATGCCCAATTCATCGGCCCCGGAGGTGACCACGGAACGGGTCTTGCCCAAGGTGGCCCCCAGTTCTTCCAGATGACGGCTCTCCCTGTGGGTCTGGGAGGGCACGGCGCTGTCATCGCAGCCCAGCAGGAAGTAGTTGAAGACGCCCTCCTCTGCCATGGCCAGGAAGCCTGCGCTGGCATCATAGTTCTTGGCCCGCCGCATGAGCCAGTCCTCCAGGTACTCAGCAGGGATCTCAGCCTTGAGCTTGGCCAGCTGCTTCTTCTCCTTGCGGGAGAGTCCCTGCATTTCCTCTTTGTCCAGCAGGGCAGTATAGGCGAAAATCTGATCCCCATGGGTCTTGTAATACTCTGGCTCCTCGCTGGAAGCAGTCGCCCCGCGGGGAGTCCTCATAACGGTGCCGAAGGCATAGAGAGGCAGGCGCGGGTGACTTTCATGGAAAGCCTTGAACCTCTCCGCCCGTTCCATGATTTTCTCTTTCGTGAAATCCTGCTTGCGGGAACCTACCAGGCTGCCATAGAGCATGGCATCGGAAGAAACCACTGCCGCCTGCGCTCCCCGGGCATTTTCCTCCAGCCACTGCCACAGCTCTTCGGGCAGGCCGTAGCCCTCCCGCTGGCCCAGCAGTTCGTTGGGCGGCACCAGCACCTCATATCCCAGTTTCTCTGCCACAGCCACAGTCTGCTTCTCATTGACGGGACGGTTGTCAATGGGGACATAGACAATCTTCTTCCCCACCCCCGGCCCCTCAGCTGCCGGTGCTGCTCCCGCCAACGGCATGAAACTGGCCGTGCCAAGGCAAAGAGCAGTCAAAAAACTCAAGACTTTCTTGTTCAAAGCAATCCCTCAGTTCTGCATGTTTCACGTGAAACAAAGTATGTCTCTTTTCTTACATTCCTTCCTATATTATATAGCATAACACGCTGAAAAACCTTCCTTTTCAAAAAAATGTTTGGAAAATGTCAGCCCATGCGTTAAAATTAAAGAAAGCCATCTGTACGGAAAGGACGTGAGCAAATGTCTATCACCATAAATTTTTCTCCTGCTGACGTTGAGTTCATTGCCGCCCAGGCTGCAGCAGGAAATGTCAGTCTGGAGGAATTCTCCAAACAAGCCATCTTGAAAGCCGCCCAGAACGCCGCCTATCTGGCCATGCTCGATAGGTCGAGGCAAGAGGCAAGGGAAGGGAAAGTCATAGCAAAGACCATGACTGAGCTGGAGGCCATGGCTGCAGATGATGACTAAAAAGCAAGGGCTGTTGCGTAAGTGCGTTATCACTTATGCAACAGCCCTTGCTTGCTGTCTGGCAAGAGTGCGTTTTACAGTGCTCCGCCCATATTCTCCAAAGAATCAATCACCACGGCGCAATCGGGATCTACACGCTGCATGAGGGCCTTCATCTTGGCCTCCGGCAGGGAGACGCAGCCGCCGGTGAAGGGCTTGTTGGGGCCAAAGCAGTGCATGAAAATGGCAGAGCCTTTGCCCGGAGTGCCTTCTTCATTGTAGCTGATGTTCAGGCAATATTTGTAATGAGGATTATAGTCCACAATGTGCTCGCTGTCCTCTTTATTCAAATCAGGAATCTGGCGGAGGTCCACCATCTCGTTGTAATGCTTGCCGGGACGGCCATCGCCTGACCAATAGGCATTTTCATCCACCTGAGTGTAAGGCAGCTTCGTGCCGGGATTCGGGCTGATGTCAAAGGCCTTGGTGAAGTGGAAGGTGCCCACAGGGGTGCGGCCATCCCCTTCCTTGGTCTTGCCCAGGCCCTCTTTGCCAATGAAGCCGGGAGTGGTCAGAACCTGCTGCCAGTTGCCCTCGCTGTCCTTCTCATGGAGGGAAATCCAGGCCGTCTGCTTGGCCACGCCCGCTACCACTACCATCTGCTTTGCCTTGGCGGCTGCAGGCAGCTTCGTCACCCAGGCAGGGCTGTAGACCACTTTGTCCGCAGCATGCACCGACTCGGAATTATTCGGGAAAGTGAAGTAAGTCTCCGGATAGGGCTCATTCCTCAGAGTGAAATGCCACCACTCTGTGTCAAGGGGCTTGAAGCCATGGCGCACCATAGCCTCGCGCAGGAGATGACGATGGTCCAGCTGCTCCTTGGTCAGGTCTCCCTTGAAGTCCGGATGAGAGCGCTCGCCGAAGAAATCGAAGGTGCCCCCCATGTCCACTTCCTTCTCCGTCTTCATATCAAAGAGGGTGAGGTCAACGGTGCTGCCCCGGCTGTGGCCGGAATAAGCGGCGATGTAGCCCTGGTCAAAAAGCACATCTTTGTTGAGGTCGGGGTAGAAATACTCCTTCATGCGGGTATCTTTCAAGTCCAGTGCCCATTCCTTGAAATTATCCACTGCCATCTGAGGACGGTAGGCATCGAAGATTTTCAGCCGATAGCCCTTTTCCCGCAGCTCATCAGCCACCTGCTTCAGGGCAAAGGCCGCTTCCTTGGTCATCAGCGCCACCGGTTCCTCATAGCCTCTGATCCTGTCCCCTACGAAATTATAGGTGGAGTAGTAGCGGATCTCCTGTATCACATCCGGCACCACTTCGGACAGCACCACGAAGCCTGAGGCATCTGCAGGGTTCACCGCTGCTGCTTCAGCTACCGACACATAGGCAGGCAGGTTCAGTATATCCTGGGGCAAAAAACCGGTGCCCCCCACCAGCAGGCTCACTGCCAAAGCAGCGCCCGTCAATTTCTTTGCATATCTCTTATACATGAAAATCACCCCTTCAAAATCGTGTATCCTTTTTTATTCTACATAAAATCCCTCATTCCTGCTCTGTTCTTCATTTATCAGGCATAAACACAAAAAACTTCAATACCATACCTCAGCCTGACCTAATGATGTTTCACGTGAAACATTTGCCGTCGCTTTTGTTTAACGACTGCCTTCCCGTCCATCTTACCGCCAGATCGCTAATCGCCCCCGCAGTAGCCTTAGGACCAAAGCAGGTAAAACACTTCTTGGAAGCGAAATAATACATTGTATCTCTCCGATGCAGATAGGGACAAATTGTCAATTTTTCATATCATTTTTTTGCCTGTGGAGGACAAGAAATGTCAGCTGAAACAAAAAAAATATTAGCGATTTCCGAAGGGGAACGGTATGCCTATGATACCTCCGAAACATGGGTGGAGATATTCAAAAAACAAGTGCAGCAACATCCCCAAAAGGTGGCTGTAGCCGATGAAAGCGGCAGCATGAGCTACCGTGAGCTAGATGAAGCCTCGGATCAAATAGCCGGTTATCTCCTGGAACATGGTTTGAAAAAGGAAGCCTTTGTGGCCATCCGCATGGGACGCTGCAAGGAATTCATAGCCGCTGCCCTGGGGGTACACAAAGCCGGCGGTGCCTATGTACCCATTGACCTGGAATATCCTGCGGCCCGTATAGCCTATATGCTGGAGGATTCCGAAGCAGGCATCGTCCTGACAGAGAAACTGGTTCGCCAGGCCCTGGAAACCTGCGCTCCCCTCCCTGCCGAAAAATACAGATGCACCCCCGAGGGCCTTGCCTACATGATCTATACCTCCGGCTCCACGGGAAAACCCAAGGGGGTCATGATACAGCACAAGGCGCTGGTGAACTTTGTTCATTTCATCCGCGAGCGTTGGCACTTGACGGAAAAGAGCCGGATTGCCTGCCACTCCAACTTTGCCTTTGATGCTTCGGTAGAAGATCTGTACCCTGCCCTCACGGCGGGGGGCAGTGTCTATATTGTCCCGGAAGAAGCGCGGCGGGACATTTTTGAAATGAAGGCCTTCCTCAAGGAACATGAGATCAACGGCGGTTGCTATTCAACACAATTCGGGCAGATGCTAGCGGCAGGCAGCGAACCGCTGGATCTTGACTATATCTGCGTTGGCGGCGAGGCGATGACACGGCAGCTCAATGTTCGCGGCTCGGTTTATAATACCTACGGCCCTACGGAATTCACGGTAGATGCTACTTACTTTGAACTTGAGCATGGAAAGGAATACACGCCCATTCCCATTGGCCGCCCCCTTTACAACTGCGCCGCCTTTATCCTGGGGGAAAAGCAGGAGCTGCTGCCCCTTGGGGAGGTGGGAGAGCTCTGCCTGTCCGGTCCGCAGCTTGCCAAGGGCTATTGGAAGCGACCTGAGCTTACGGCAGAAAAGTTCATGGAGGTGAAAATTGCTGACGGTGACGTGCGGCGTGTCTATCGTACGGGAGACCTGGCCCGCTACAATGAGGATGGCCAGCTGGAATTCTTCGGACGCATGGACTTTCAAGTGAAGCTGCGTGGCTTCCGCATCGAGCTTGGGGAAGTGGAAAGCGCGGCGCTGAAATACCCCGGCATCATACAGGCTGCAGCAGAAGTGAAGCACGATACCCTCTGCCTTTACTACACATCGGCCCAGGATATCGACGAGCAGGCCTTGAAGTCCTCCATGGAAGATAGCCTGACGGATTATATGCTCCCCGGCTACTTCATCCGTCTGGATAAGATGCCGGAAACCCCCAACGGCAAATTGGACCGCAAGGCCCTGCCGGAACCTGTGCTGGAGCGTTCTGCGGCGTACCTGGCTGGACAATTTCTTCGAGATTGGCGGCGACTCCATCAAAGCCATCCGCATGATCAGCTTCCTGCGGGAGCAGGGAATCTTCCTGAAGGCCAACGATGTACTGAAGCACCGCGTGGTGGAAAAGATTGCCCTCTGTGCCAAGCACAGCTCCGAAGAGGTGCAGGCCAGCCAGGAGCCTATGGAAGGATTGGTGGAAGACAGCGCCATCTTTCTTTTTTACAAGGATCTCGACTATCCTGAAAGCGACTATTTCAATCAGTCCACTTTGCTGGAGTGGAACGGCAAAACAGATATGACGGCCTTGCAGACGGCCTTTGACGGTCTCACCTTCCAGCACGATATGCTCCGCACGCGCTTCGAGCAGGGGCATCTCTTTGTGAAGGCGGCAGCAGCCGGAGAGCATGGGGTGACCCTTGAGGAATACACCCTGCCAGATGATACCGCTAAGATAAAGGAACTCTGCGAGGAAATCCAGTCCCATCTGGCGGTGGGAAAAGCACTGGTGAGAGCAGCCCTCCTTCATGCGGGCGCCAGGGATCTCTTTTTCATCACGGCTCATCATACCATCGTAGACGGCATTTCCTGGCGCATCCTGCTGGAGGATTTGGAGACGGCCTATGGGCAGGCTATCGAGCAGGAACCAGTGAAACTCCCCCAAAAGACACATACCTATCAAGACTATGCCCTCGCCATGAAGGAGTACAGGGACAGCTATGCCCTTTCCCTGGAAATCCCCTATTGGCAGGATATCCAGCAGAAGGTTCTCGCCATGGAAACATCAAACGGCAAGGACTACAGCCGCCATTTTGCCCAGCTGGAAGTCTCCATGGACAGGCCGGAGACCAACAGGCTGCTCTCGGCTAACCTTTCCTCTTACCAATTGGAGATCAACGACTTGTTGCTGACGGCGGTGGGCAGGAGCTACCGGCAGACTTTCGGCAGGGACTCACTGTCCCTGCAGCTGGAAGGCCATGGCCGCGAATACCTGGGCAGAGAACTGCTGACAGACCGCACTATCGGCTGGTTTACCTCAATCTATCCTGTCGTGCTGGAGAATATAAGCGGCGATGCACAGCATGACCTCATCCGCGTGAAGGAGACGCTGCACCGCATCCCCAACAAGGGAGTCGGCTATAATATCCTGGCTTTTGTACCGGGCAAGGATAACCTGGAGTTTGAACGGGAGCGCATCCCCAAACTAGTGTTCAACTATCTCGGCGATGTAGCGGGAACTGAGGACAACAGGAAGTATTTTGCCCCGGACAGCAGGGACGGCTTTTCTGCAGGCCTTGACTATCAAGCGGCGAAAAACTGTGACGGCCCGGATCTTGCTCTCAACTGCTTGATTGACGACGGCAGGTTTTCCCTGTATCTGAACTACAATACGGAGCTATATGACGAAAAAACAGCCCGGTCATTTGCTCAGGGCATCCTGAGGGAAATCGGGGAGCTGGCCGCACATCTGGAGGGTGTCCGCCAGCCTGTCATCACTGCCTCGGATCTGGGTGAGACTGCCTGGAGCCAGGAAGAATTCAGCGCCGTGGTAGCCGAATTTGCCGAAAGAAACGAGCATCTCCAGAGAATCTATCCCCTTACCCCGCTGCAGGAGGGCATGCTTCTTGCCCATGTCACCGATCCCACGGCCTATGCCTATCGCCTGGTGGATATCTATGCCCTGGACTTCCTGCCCACTGAAAAGGAGCTTCGCATGGCCCTGGATGCTCTGGCCGCAAAACATGAAGTCCTCCGCACCGCCATCATCTATGAGGGGGTAGCAGTGCCTCGTCAGGCCATTACGGACAGGCTGCCCGGTCTTGCCATGGTGGATATCAGCAAGGAGCAGGACACCTTTGCCGCTGCCAGCAGGATACGGGAGAGGCTCCTCAGGGAGGGCTTTGACCTGCAGAGAAAGCCGCTGTTCCAGGTCACCTGCGCCAAGACCTCTGAAAACAGTGCCTGCCTTATCACAGCCGTCCATCACATCATCGTGGACGGCTGGTGCGTGGGCACATATCTGAGTGACTTCGAACGCTTCCTGCAAATGGCCAGGGAGGGTATAACGCCCCCTGAACTCCCCTCCCCCGGGAACGGTCTGTATGAGTCTATGGTCAGGCAGCTCATTGCCAAAGACAGAAAAGCAGCTGCGAAATATTTCTCCGGGCTGTTGGCAGGCTATGATAATAAGGCGGAAATCCCTGCCTACGGAACCATAAGTGAAAATGAGCGTTATAGGGACAATCGAATCATCAGGAAGCTGGATGCCGGGCTTGTCGGGCAGTTTGAACAGATGTGCCGCAGCGTGGGAGCTACCCTTGCCAGTGGCATGGAACTTGTCTGGGGCATGGTGCTCCAGACCGTCTGCCGCCTGGATGATGTGGTGTTCGCCAAGGTAGTTTCCGGCAGGGACAATACCTCAGCCGATGTCTCCGAGCTGGTAGGACTTTTCATCAACTCCGTACCCGTACGGGTAAAGACAGACAAGGAATCCACGGCGGCAGAACTCCTGCAGGAGCTTCATGAACAGGCCCTGGCAGGAAATGAATTTGACTTATGCCCTCTGGCGGATATACAAGAAGCATTGGGCATGACGGAGGGGCTCATTTATTCCATCCTGTCCTTTGAGAACTACGGGGACGATGAAGAAAATCTTTCCCTGCTGCATCCCCTGCTCGTCAAGGAAGAACATGTGGGCAGTTATGTCGGTCTTGATGCAACCGCTATGGCCGATGGCAGCATAGAGGCTATTCTTTCCTTCGATCCGAACCGTTACCGCAAGGTTGAGATGGAGCGCATCTTTGCCCTCATGGAACATTACCTTGCCTGCATGGCGGAGCAGCCCCATCGCCCGCTTCGCTCCCTGCCGTTGCTGAACAAGCAGCAAGAAGCGGAGATCATCGCACTTTCTCAAGGCGAAACGTATGAATATAACAAAACAGACACCTGGATGAATCTGTTCCTGAAACATGTGCAGGCCACACCGGATAAAACTGCCGTCGTGGACAGCACGGGGAAGTTCAGCTATAGGGAACTGGACGATGCCTCCAACAGCATAGCGGCATGGCTCATAGCCAAAGGTGTAATAGAGGGAAGCTTCGTAGCGCTTCGCATGGGTCGCGTGAAAGAATTCCTTGCCGCCGTGATTGCCACGCAGAAAGCTGGCGCAGCCTATGTCCCCATCGACCCGACTTATCCTGAAGATCGCATTGCTTACATGCTGGAGGACTCAGAGGCCCGGGCCCTTTTGACAGAAGAAACTGCGGCGGAGGCCATCGCAAAATATCCCCAGGCAAAGGCTATCAATCGTGCAGTGCCGGCGGGACGCGCCTACATGATCTACACATCCGGCTCCACAGGAAAGCCCAAGGGGGTAGTGCAGAGCCATCATTCCTTGCGCACCTATGTGGACTGGCGGATTGCAAAGCTCGATATCACAGAAAAAAGCGTTCATGCCGTACATCCGAGTTTTTCCTTTGATGCATCTTTAGAAGATCTGATCTGCCCCCTCGCAGGCGGGGCTGAGGTCCACATCCTTTCTGAGGAATTGCGCCGCGATATGGTTGAGATGAAGGAATACCTGATAGCACATGGCATCACCGGAATCTCTTTTTCAACCCAGATTGGCATGGCTATGTTAAATCAGTATCCGGATCTGCCGCTGCAATATGTGGTGATGGGCGGAGAGAAAATGCTGCCCTGCAAGAAAACGAACATCCGGCTCATCAATGGATATGGCCCCACGGAGTTTACCGTGTGTTCCTCCTACCATGTGGTAGATCAGGAAAAGGACCTGGATATTCCCATCGGACGTCCTGTCCCCAACACCTATTCCTTCATCTGTGATGCCTATGGTCATCTTCTGCCACAGGGAATGACGGGGGAACTGTGCCTGGCGGGCCCCCAGCTTGCGGAGGGCTACTGGAAGAAACCCGAACTGACAGCCAAGAGCTTTGTGGCCTGTCCTTTCCTGAAAGGGCAAAAGATGTACCGCACAGGAGACCTGGCCCGCTACAATGAGGCCGGCGAACTGGAATACCTGGGGCGCATCGATCATCAGGTGAAGCTGCGCGGATTCCGCATAGAACTGGGCGAGATCGAGAACCACGCCAGCCGGTACCCCGGCATTGGCCAGGTGGCAGCAGCGGTGGTGAAGGATCAGCTTGTCCTTTACTACACCCAGGCAGAGGGCGCAAGGATAGAGCTGGAACAGCTCAAGCATTTTCTGGCAGAGACGCTGGCAGAATACATGGTGCCGACGGTCTATATCCCATTGGATGCCATGCCCATGACCCCAAATGGCAAAATCAATCGAAAGATCCTGCCCATACCGGATTTCCAGGTTCGTCAGAGTGCCTATGAGGCGCCCATCAACGAGCGGGAGAGAAAGCTCTGCGATGCCTTTGCAAAAGTTTTGGGCATGGCAGAAAACAGCGTGAGCAGAAACGATGATTTCTACCTTCTGGGCGGCAACTCCATAAAATCCATGCTGGTCATGACCCAGGCAGGCCTGGAGGGACTGAGCGCCAAGACCATCTTCAAGTGCAAGACCCCCAGACGCATTGCGGAGGACAATCCCCGCCACTTTGGCACAGATATTGATGATAGACGACCAATTTATGGATATACATTCGCCTATGTACAATCTCCCCAGCTTTTACCGCTTCGAAGCCAGACTTGACGCAGAAAGACTTGCCAAAGCTGTGGATACGGCAGCAGCACAGCACCCATCTCTCAGCTCTGTTTTCAAATTCGATGAAGACGGCATCATCAGGCAGCACATTGAGCCGGCTATCCTGCCTCCCACTACGGTTGAGGATATCACGGAGGCTGATTTAGACAGACTGTCTGCCACTCTGGTCAAGCCGTTCCATATGTTCGGCCATGGACTTTTCCGCTCAAAGGTTTTCCGCTGCGGAGAAACTGTCTACCTCTTCCTGGAGGTGCATCATACGGTTTCTGACGGCACCTCCCAGAGTGTTTTGCTCAGAGACATCGCCAGAGCCTACTGGGGCCAGACATTGGAACAAGATTATTTTTACAGCTACCTGAGGCAGGAAGAGGAAGCCAAAGAAACCAAGGCATTTGATGAAGCCAGGCAGTATTTCCGGAATCTCCTGGGTGACAAAAATTGGTGCAGGATCCCTACGCCTGATTTCGAAACCTGGGAGACGGATTCCAGCATAGAAGCGGAGGATGGTGTCCTTACTGTAGGGCAGATGGAGGCAGCAGAAAAGCGCTGCGGCTTTTCCCGTGCAGTGCTTGCCATCACCGCAGCCATGCTGGCTTTGCAGGAATACTGCCACAGGGATGAAATCAATGTGGATTACCTCAACAGCAACCGCACGGAAAAATATCTGCAAAATACAGTGGGCTTAGTGTTCAAGCTCCTGCCCCTGGCTGTGGATCTGCAGCAGTATCCTTCGACGGAGCACCTGCTGCGGGAAGTGAATCGTCAGGTCATTGAAAGTTTTGCCAACAGCATTTGCGACTACAGCGCCAAAGAAAACATCGCAGAGGAAGACGCCATCGTGGTCAACTACGTTGCACAATTGGGTGATGCCTCCAACATGGAAGGCTTTGAAGCGACGGAACTCCCCCTGGCAGGTGTGGACGAAACCATGGCGGGACACGCAGATCTCTATCTCAAGGAACAAAACGGCCAGGTCAATATCCATATCGAGTATCTGGCTCACGCCTATGCCCCAGGCAGCATCAGGAGGTTCCTGGAGATCTACATCAAGCATCTCAAACAGTTGGTGAATGGATAACGCGAAGGGGTGGCCGATGAATGAAAATAGAGCTTGCTGATCAATTTACCTGTAAGAAGATATTGCTCTACAGTTTGCCGAATATCGGCACCATGCTGGCAATTACCTCTTTCCAGATGGCTGACGGTTTTTTCGTCTCCAACTGGCTGGGGGTTTCCTCCTTTGCTGCCGTCAATCTGGTTTTCCCCCTGCTGATGATGCTGGTGGCACCGGGCTTCATAATTGGCGAGGGAGGCAGTGCTTTTATTTCCAAGCTAAAGGGTGAGGGAAATATTGAGAAAGCCCGTCAATATTTTACTCTGCTGGTGGCGGCCATTTTCATCTGGGGAGCTTTCTTCAGCACAGCAATGTACATCTTTCTGCCGGAAATTGTACGGCTGATTGGCGCCTCGGAAGAATTGGTGCCCTATTGCCTGCGCTACGGGCACATCCTGTTTCTTTTCATCACACCCCTGCTTGTCACCACGGCCTTTCAAAGCCTGTGGGTCATGGCGGAGAAATCAGAAACAGGTTTTTGGCTCTCCGTGGTACAAGGTGCAACCAATGTCATCCTGGATTGGCTGTTCATAGTGATGCTTGACTATGAGATCGAGGGCGCCGCCACAGCCACCGGACTGGCTACTGTAGTGAGCACTGTCATTACCCTATGGTATTTCTCCCGTCCCAATACATCAGGGCTGCATTTTGTTTCCTTTCCCTTTGACATCCGCCGGCTTTTTCGGATCTGCTACAATGGCATATCCGAAATGGTAGATGCCGTTTCGGTCAATATCGTGGAACTTCTCTACAATCTTCAGCTCATGCTGCTGATTGGCGAATTCGGGGTGGCAGCCATCGGAATTCACAGTTATGTCAGCGAAGTATTTCTGTCCTTTTTCTTTGCCATTAATACCACCACCGTGACCGTGATAGGGTATAAATACGGCGCCAGAGATTTTGACGGCATACGGGGCTTTATGAAGAAAAATATCGTCCTGACACTGGCTTTGGGTGTGATTATGACCAGCATCGCCATCTTTCTGGCGGATGACATTGCGGCCTTGTATCTGGGCTATGACCCGGAAGCACAGGTCTTTGCTGCCGAGGCTCTGAAGATCTGCTCGCTGGAATTTTTCCTGTATGGCTTTTGCCTTGTAACAGCAGGCTTCTTCACGGGACTTGAACGGGGAACCATTTCAGCGATCATTGCCCTATGTCAGTCGCTGATTGCCCCCATCGTCTTCATCTACCTGTTTCCGATACTGTTGGGCGTGGAAAATATCTGGTACGCCGCACCGGCTGCTACGGTGGTGGGCGCCATACTCGGCACCGCTTTCCTAGCCAGGAAATGGGCGAAACTGGAAGTGGAAGCAGTTATGGAGGACAATGAAGCAGAATAAGAAAGGTTGAATACACCAATGAATGAACTTGCAGAAAATGAAGCCGGCAGTCTGGCCCTGCTAACACAGGATAAGTTTAATCAGACCGAAAGCAATTTCCCTTTTGTCCCTGTTTCACAGCGGATTCACCAGCAGGCTCAAAGACATCCTGATAAAACTGCTGTCATCTATTCCCCCAACCGGAGCATGACCTATGGCGAGCTGGAAGCACAGACAAACGCCGCTGCCAATTTCCTGCAGAAGAAATTGACCGGAGGTAAGAAACAGCAGCAGGGCAACCCCTGCCGGGATATCATCGTGGGGGTGCTGTTGGAACGCAGTGTATGGGCCTACGTTGCCGAACAGGGGATTCTGAAGGCGGGTGCCGCTTTTTTGCCCTTTGTCACCTCCTACCCTGACGAGAGAATCTGTTTTTGCCTGGAGGACGCAGGTGCGCCGCTCCTCATTACCTCTGCGGGGATAGAGGCAGCCCGCCCTGACCTGGCAGAGAAAGTCGCGGTCGTCACCATGGAGGAAATCCTCTCCTCTGCCGATACTTCCCCGCTATCTACGGTCATCGCCCCCCATGACCTGGCCTATGTGATCTACACTTCCGGCTCCACGGGCAAGCCCAAGGGAGTCATGATTGAACAGCACAGCTTTGCCAACTACATGGAGCGGGATGAAAAATCCATAGAGATCATGCACTTCGTCCAGGAAGGACGGGTATCGCTGGCTATGGCCGCCTTTTCCTTCGATGTTTCCATCGTGGAAGAATTTGTCCCCCTGGCCAATGGCTGCACTGTCTGCATCGCCACAGAAGACGAGATTCACGACCCCTTTCTCCTGTCAAAACTCATACAGTCCGCCGGTGTCAATGGCATGACCTGCACCCCCACGTTCCTCCTCAGCATCCTGAACATCCCCGAATGCAGGGAGGCTTTGAAGCAGGTGACCTTCTACGATGTGGGGGCAGAGCCCTTCCCCGCCGGCCTGTTCACCAGGCTGCGGGAACTGCGCCCTGACAGCATCATCATGAATGTCTACGGCCCCACAGAATGCACCATGGGCTGTTCCTCAGCCCTTATGGAAGCAGAGGGCGAAATTGTCGTAGGCGGCCCCATGGTGAATACGAAGTTTTATGTGGTAAATGAGCAGGGGGATTTCCTGCCCCTGGAGGAAAAAGGAGAGCTTATTATCTGCGGGGCCTGTGTGGGCCGGGGATATATCAATCTGCCGGAGCGCACCGCCAAGGCCTTCTTCACCTGCAACGGTCATAGGGCATATCACAGCGGTGACCTGGCCTCCTGGACCAAAGATGGCAGGATAAGGATTCACGGGCGCATCGACAACCAAATCAAGCTGCGTGGCTTCCGCATAGAGCTGGATGAAATAGAAAAAGTCATGGGGGAATACCCTGCCATAGACTCCTGCGCGGTGAAGGTCCTGCAAAAGGCCGGCAAATCCGATTACCTGGCAGGCTACTTCACGGCCTCTGGCGATAAAGCCCCCACCAAAGAAGAAATCATCGCCTTTATGAAGGCGCGGCTGCCTGAATACATGATTCCCACTGCCATGCTGCAGCTGGATGCCATGCCCCAGACCGTGAACGGCAAAATCAACCGCCAAGAGCTCCCCCGGATTGAGCCTGCCCAGGGTGAGAGCAGGTACGTCCCTCCCCGCAACGACAGCGAGAGATATATCTGCCAGGTCTTTGCAGACGTCCTGCATCTGCCCCCTGACACCGTGAGCATCGATGATGATTTCTTCCAGCTGGGAGGCGATTCCCTTTCCAGCATGGTGCTGGTCTCCAAGCTGATGGACAAAGGCATTGCCAGCGCTGATGTATTTTCCCTGCGTACAGTGGAACGCCTGGCTGCCCTGCTGGCAGAGCGCGGAGCCGCCGAATCTCTGGATGAGCGGGAGGACAAGGAGCGGAAAAAGCCCCACAAGCTCTCTCCCATGCAGATAGAGATGGTGGATAACCAATTTGCCAAATTCCAATCCACCATGTTCAACAACATGTCCTACTTCTTCCGCTTTGCCAGGAAAACAGACCCGGACAAACTGCAAAAGGCCGTCAACACCGCCATACGCAACCACCCGGCTCTGGCCATGAAGATAAGCTTCAACGATTCGGGAGAGCTGGTGCAGACTTATACCCCGAAAATCATCCGGGATGTTCAGTATGAATACCTCAGCGACCTGGAGATTATCGAGCTCTCCAAAGATTTTATCCGTCCCTTCAACATCTTCAGAGAGCCTTTAGTAAGAGTGCGGCTTTTCAAATCCTCCCGCTATATCTACATGTTCTTTGATGTGCATCATCTGGCCATGGATGGCTCCTCCCTGAGCGTCCTGCTGACGGATATTATCAGAGCATATCGCGGCGAGCCCCTGCCCCGTGACTACTACTGCACTTATCTGGCCAAAGAGGAAAAATTGCGTGCTTCTCCCCAGTATCAAGAGGACAAAGCCTATTTCCTCTCCACCTACGGCGGCTATGACTGGTGCAATATCCCGGAGCCGGACAAGGCCAATGAAGCAGACCTGAATCTGGAAGCTGATTCCCGGCAGATAAAGCTGCCCTTCGATGAAGATGATCTGGCAGAGGCAGAAAAACGCCTGCACACCTCCCGCAGCGTTCTGGCCATCGCAGCAGCCATTCAGGCCCTCTACGAATTTTCCGGGCAAAAACACATCATGACCAACTGGATCTTCAACAACCGTCTGGGAGGATATGCAGCCAATTCCGTAGGCATGCTGATAAAGAATCTCCCTGTGGGGATACACATGGAGCAGATTGACAGCGTGGAAGCGCTGCTGGCGGAAGTGAAGAAACAGGTAACGGAAGGCATCACCCATTCCAGCTACGACTACTTCGTGGCCAATGACAGTCCCTACCAGAACGATCCCATGGAGGTAAACTATCAGCTGAACATCAATGCCGATGAGCTTGATGAGCTGCAGCCCTTCTATCTGCCCTTGCCCAACAAATACCATGCCCCGGGAGCGCGGCTGGAGCTTGAATTCCTGGAGAACGATGACAACTCAGGCTATTTTGAGTCAGAATTTGAATGGGCAGGGAATATCTTCTCCCGCAACCGCATTGTGAAATTCCACAATCTCTATATGGAAACTTTCGTCAGATTTGTCCTGGGGTGATAACATGGATATAAAACTCTCAGACCACTTTACCTACAAAAAGCTGCTGCTGTTTGCCGCCCCTACCATTGGTACTGTCCTGATAGCCATAACCTACGATATTATCGATGGCTTCTTTGTGTCAAACTATATTGCATCGGCATGACTACCTCGGCGACAAGGATTTGCTTGATTGATAAAGTAAAGAAGGCTCGAGTGTTTCACGTGAAACATTCGAGCCTTTTTCTATACTAAAAAGCGTCCTGCAAGATTTTCTTTCCCAGCCTATACTACCCCGTCCCTCCGGCAAGTGCTATACTATGAAGCATAATGTAATCTGGAACGCAAAGGAGGTCCCTATGCCCATCTACAATGCCAGACTAGCAAGCCTCGACCTGGCCGAAGTGCGCCGCTATGCGGGCCTTGCCAAGGCGAATTTTGACCAGGAAATGATAGAAGACGCCGCCCAGGAAGCCCTGCTCACCATCTCCCCCAGGAGCGCCTACCAACTCTACGACTACGACTGCCAAAAAGGCGTTATCAAGGCCACGCCGGAACTTCCGTTGGCAGGCAAATCCATCCATAAGCATCTGGCCGGCTGCGAAAAGGTGCTGGCTATCTCCGCCACCATCGGCCCGGAAATCGTAGAAGCCATCACCCGCCATTTCGAGGAAGGCCGCTATGCCCACTCTGTCCTGCTGGATGCCGCCGCCACCGAAGCGGTGGAAGAGACCGCCAACGCCCTGGAAAAAATGCTCTCTCCAAGAATCAAAGCCCAAGGCTTCGCCACCAGATGGCGCTTCTCCCCCGGCTACGGCGACTGGCCCCTGGAAGCCCAGCAACGCTTCATGCCCCTGACAGGCGCCGAGGAAATAGGCCTCACCCTCACCGAAAGCATGATGCTCTCCCCCCGCAAAAGCATCACAGCCATCATCGGCCTCTACCGACCAGAGCAGAGCAGCCAGCAAAGCAGTCAGCCGGGATGTGCCAGCTGCGGGCAGAGGGATTGCCCGAGCAGAAGGAAATGATATGCCATGAAAAACATAATGAGGCCCCCAAACCTCTGCCAGGCCTTTTCGCCGGCATGGCGGGCAGCCACTCCCCGGAGCGGCTAAGGTAAGGCTGATATTTGTAGTCTGGCCTCAAATGAAGGGGGACATATAAATCGGCAATAGGCGTATGTCCTGCTCTTTCTGAAAATCCTTAGTGTAGAGTATGTATTTATCAGCTATCTGGGCAGAATACTTCTGACAAAAGTTATCCAAAGAGGCATGACGCTTGTAATTGGATGATTTTACTTCTATCGGTACCACCTTGTTGCTTTTGGCAATGAGGAAATCTATTTCATAGTTGCTGCTTTTGTCTTTGCTCGAGAAGGTATGGTAGTATAGTTCATATCCTCTGGCAGTCAGCATCTGGGCTGCGAGATTTTCAAACAAGTATCCCAGATTAGCCGAAATCTTGTCACTCAGAAGCTTTTTATAGATCTCGTTTTCGGTAAAAGCTTTGTTCTTGAACATCAATGTAGTGAAAAGGCCAGTATCAGATAGGAACAGCTTGAATCTGGTCAAGTCTTTGTAGGAGGCCATCTCAGCAGAAGGCTGGCTGGTATGATAAGCTGCCAGCGCTGCCCTGGAATCAAGCAGCTCGGCAATGAGACTCAGCGAGGTGCTTGGTCGCAGGGTAGGTATGACACTGGATACGGTGTAGCGTGCAGTGTTCTTGTTCAGCTGGGCAGGGATGGCATCAAAGAGGTGGGAAAGGCGGCCTGAGGGGTCAATCTTGTAGAAATCAGCCTCATAGAGCTGAAGTATTTCGCGTTTGACCTGATCTACTGCTTCAAAATTGTTTTCCTGCAGATATGTCTCCACCGCCTGTGGCATACCGCCGATGAGCATATAGAGCCGCAGGTTACGCATGATTTTCCTATGAGCTCCGTCACCTGCCGGCTTCTGCTTGCTGAACAGCAGCTCCAGCATGGGGAAAGTCACATTGTCTCCTGTAGCCCAGAGAAATTCTTCAAAATCCATGGGGTACATGTATATGCGCTGTTCTTCGCTGGGAATCAGTATATCCTTGACATTCTTCTTGATAGAAATCAAGGAGCCGGTTTCTATGTAGTCATAGCGGTGGTCTTTGACAAGGCTTTTGATAGCCTGACGCGCCAAAGGGAAAAGCTGCACCTCATCGAATATGATGACGGAGTTTCTTTCTTCAAGACGCACGTTGGTCAGCAGCTGCAGTTGCAGAAAGAAGAAATCCAAATCTGATATGTCATTAAAGAGGTTGCGTATCTCTTGGGAACAGATGGAGAAATCAATCAGTATGTAGCTTTTGTATGCTTTCTTGGCAAATTCTTCTACCACAGTGGACTTGCCCACACGCCGCTGGCCTTCTACCAGCAAGGCAGTCCTGCCTGCCCGTGTGTCTTTCCACTGCTGAAGCTCAGCATATATCTTACGCTTAAACATCCTGCTACCCGCCCCTTTTGCAAAATCTGTAAATCTATTATAGCTTAATCTTGCAAAATCAACAAATCTTTTACGGGTAATATATGCAAAATCGCTAAATCCTAATGAAAAAAGGAAACTGCCGATTGCTACAGGGCATGAATCGCCCAACAGATACAGCAAGTTTTCTGGCATTTATCATCCTTGCAGGAAAAAAATGAAAAATATTTACGTTGATTCTCTCTCCAAACCCCACTACATTTATGGTAAAATAAAATCATAAACAGAAAGGACTATGTCATGGAAAGTCAGAAGCACCCCCTGCCACCACCAAGCCCTACGGCTTATGATGACACCTTCCGCACCATGCTGAACGACTGCAAGGAACTCATCATACCTGTGGTGAATCTATATCTTCAGACACGAGAAGAAATTGCCGGAGTGCAATGCTGATGAGGCAAAGCTTGAACAGCTGAAAGAAAATTATCGCTATATCCGCTCAAGGCTTGATGACCTGCAAAGGGCTGGAGAAATAGATGACTTCGTGAAAAATGCCATCTGCTCCATGAGCAACCATGTCATGGCACTCATAGCACAAAAATATGAAAACTTACGGAGAGGAGTTGAGCCCATCATGGGTGGCAAGATTATTGAATATGAAGCTAAGACTATATTGAATAAAGGGATTGAGAAAGGTCGCTTGGAATCTGCCATCAGTGCTCACCTCCGATTCATCACCAAAAGACAAAACCAGCCGCTAATGACTCGCATTGAGCCTGTAGCGGCTGGTTTCATTTAGAATAGATGCCCCCGTCATTAGTGCTCCGTATTATTTGCCGCTTGCTTCACGGCACGGCTGACCATGGCTGCGCTGTCAAAGGAAAGAGATAATTTCCCATCATTTCGACGAACAACCATGTCATCATATGGAAACAGCGATTATTTCCATTCTTGACTTGCGAAACTCCACATGGCTGTGCAATATGTCCCTCTGCCTATACCATCCAAAATGGGAAGCAACAGCCTTTTGATAACCATTACCGCCTCGTCCAGTCCTACATTAACCATCGTCTTTTTCTTCTTCAAAAAGGCTTGCCATCTTTTCTGATGTATACCACTGGCAAGAAATGCCTCTTCAAAAGCAAATATTTCCTCAAAGCTGGTTTGACGATGCTCAAAGGTTTCTTTAACCGCTTCACTGAGTTCTTGCCCAGAAAGATTATAACGACTAGCCAGCAGATATATGTCGTAAAAATCTTTATATCTACTATTGGCATCACCAAGGGAAACAATGGCTTCAAACTTCTCCGCAATCACTGAAGCCAGCGGATAAGCATATATTCGCGGAACATCCATTTCCAGTATGACAGGGAAGTTTATCTTAATCCTATCTGGGGATATCACATCACCAAAGCCTATATCTATGGATACTGGAATCTTTGTCCGTTCCATGAATGCCATGATTGATACATTTACACCATGATACTTCTTAAATTCTGTAATATCCCTGACCGCTAGTGTTGACATATCAAAACGCAATGCGTCATCACATTCTGTGGAGAAAATATTTGCGAAAACAGTTCGTATTCTTTCTGCATCATTAGAAATCCCCTCTGCCAGCAGGTCAATATCCCTTGTAACTCTGGCAAATTCCCCCTCAAAGAGAGCATATAGAAAAATACCGCCTTTAAGGGTGAAGCGTTCAGCGTAGTCAGATATCGAAAGCCTGTATACTGTTCTTTCTAAACCATACACCGTCAGCAGTTCCTGCATTGTCTTACCAGTAGCAACCGCCTTGTTCTTCAGTCTTTCCTTTACGGATGCCGCACTCGTCATATAAGGACCTCCAGATAACCTCGAAGCACCTTGTCACATTTCATAAGCCGGGCATAACTCAGCAGCTTGTTCAAGTTCCGTTCCGGCCTTTGCAGATAGGCTTTCAAAATCTCTTTTGTTTCTTCTATCCCTACGGCATCCCTATAAAACACGATGTCTACTACGGTTTTCTCTATATCATATATCTTAAAACTGTTGCGACCTTCCCAGATTATCTCAGTGCCAAGGCTATGCCTGCTGTCCGTATAGTAATGTATGGACACTTGTGGCCAGTCAGGGAGCGTTGAAACTCTGGCCTTCCTCTGAATGGCTACATCAATCTCGCTTGGAATGTAAGTGGTCAACCCATAATAAGATGCCGCGCTCATGAGGCATATCACCCCTTGAGGAACATAGGCCGCGACATAGTAGAAATCAGATTCTTCACCACTATAGGCCGTGTTCTCGTAGCAGCCCTTATTCAGCTTTACCAACTTGCCACTGCTGACCATTTTTCCAATCTTATAAAGCGAGAAGCCTATATCTTTCAGTTCCTGCATGGAAAAAAACTTCTGCTCTAGAGGTAGAGCCGTGGTTCCTACCATCATATTCACCTCCTACTTAATTGAAATTCGGCAAAGTAAAAAAAAGCCGAATTTCAATTAAACGATACAATAAAAAAAGAGGCCAGTCAATTGCTCCTGGGCACGAAATAACTCCTTTCTCATATGTCACAGAAACTGTGCCATGTAAACAGGGACATATTCCACCCCTTCAGCCTGCTGATAATCCTTCGTATAGACAACATAACTAGCCAAAATCCGTTCACTATATTTTGCTCTGAACCTATCCAAAGAAACATGCTGCTTATAGCCTGAAGATTTGACTTCGATAGGACATATCTTATTTTTACGGGCAATAATGAAGTCTATCTCATTAGTATGATTTGAGGTTTCCGAGGGAAAAGTATGATAGAACAACCTATCACCTTTGGCGCGCAAAGTTTGGGCCACCACATTTTCATACATATATCCCAGATTCGTGGCCAATTTATCGTGGAAAAGCTTTTGGTAAATCACATTTTCTGTAAAGTCATTATCCTTGAACGCCAAGGTGGTAAAAAGCCCGGTATCGCAGAGGAACATCTTGAACCTGTCAATATCCATATTGAGGGACATGCCCACGCCAGGATCATTGACATGGAAAGAACCTAACACGGTCATGGAATCCTGCAGATCTGCAAAAATCTCTCGTATATCATTGGCCCGTTGCTTTTCTATCACCTTGCTCACCTGATACCGCAAGGTATTCTTGCTAAGTTCGGACGGAATCGCATCGAATAATTTAGATGCCCTGCCGGAAGCATCTATTTTGCGGAAGTCATTTTCGTACAGCTTCAGAATATTTCTTTTCACCCTGTCAACTTTGCTGAAATTATTGGTCTCCAAATATGCCGCCACTGCCTGGGGCATGCCTCCAATCAGCATGTACAGGCGAAACTGCTGCATTTGTTTTCTATGTACAGCCTCGCCCAGCGTTCTCTTGGCTGCGAAACATTCATGCAATAACGGTGTGGTCACCTCATCTCCCAAAGCCCAGAGAAATTCCTCATAGTCCATAGGATACATATTGACATTTGCTATTTTTCTGCACCATCCCCAATTCTTTTGGGCGATATTTCTGCACCATCCCCATTTTTACAGTTTCATCCCCTCCCCTTCAAGCCAGCAACCCCATCAGTATTTTGACATTCTCGGTGCTGTACTCGATCTGCTCAGACCAGCGGCGTATGGACTCGCCGAGCTGGCCGCTAAGCTGATAGGCCAGATAAATGAAATCTGCATTCAGCTGCCCATAGGCAAGCACCGTCCCCCAGCCATATTGCGGCATATACTCCAGCGCGCGATAGAGGATGTATTGGTAGATGCGATCAAAGGCCTGCGGCACTCCCCCCTCAGGCACAAACTTTTCTGAACGCAGCTGCTTCAGCTGTGCCGTCCAGGCGGCATCAATAGGCTCTGTCCTTTCCATGCAGTCAAGCACAAAGGCTGCATCGTCTGGGGTAAGGCCTGTCTGATAGCACAAGTCTTCTTCACCTGCCGGCAGTGACAGGCGCTGCAATAGTTCCTCCAGCGTCATGTCCTCCCCCTTTTCCGTCCTGAAGGAAAGGGGCGCTGTATCAGCCAATAGCAACTCGCAGCTTTTTTCACAGCTAAGCCCCACTCCGGCCAGCTCATATTCACCTACGGTAACGAAAAACCGCGGGTGATTCGTGCAGATATCACAAAGCAGGGATTCATCAGCCCGGCGGATAAGCTCGCACAATCCATCCTTACACAAGAACGGGCAACGGTCACCTGCACCAAGGCGGAATTGCCAGACGCCCTCAACCTCCATGATATTCTGACGTACGCTCTCCCCCAAGGGGCCTCCAAGCTGCTGATACTTCGCCGCCGTTGCCTCATCAATATCAATCTCCCAACCGGCACAACAGGTATGCTGGCAGCTATCAGCTTTGCAGCAGAAATCCTGGTAAAAATCCGGATATATCATAACTAAACTCACAGCAAACTCCTTTCATCAGGCCCGCCCATGCTATTTATTTTACTAGATTAGGTTAACATTTTGGAAGTATTGTTCTCAACTTTTGGGGCATAAATGACACCACATAAAAAAATTTAGGGCAATTTGTAATACCTTCCCCCTTAATGCGTATGTATGGTCAGGAAAACAAAAACAACCACCGAAGGGAGTAGATGAAAATGAAGAACTCATTGAACAACAAGAAGCTGAATGATTTTGAACTGGATTTCGTAGCAGGAGGAACCCTTACCCAGGTCAATGAACTGGCTGATGCTTTTGCCAAGAAGGGCGGCACCTTCGGTGAAATCGTAGGCGAGGTCCACGGTGCTTTGAGCAGCAAGTCCGGCG
>CACZHK010000039.1 GCA_902780915.1 Pseudoselenomonas ruminantium
TACACCTCCTATGCCTAACTGGATTGTTGCTACTCTCAGTATAAAGCATTTGAGGTGAACGTATGCTTTTATTTTATTTGAACAGCAGTTGAGATAATTTAAGGTGAAGTCAACAGATTTTTTTCAGGCTGGTTTTAAAGCTGATTTTGATGTTTTTGAAACACGCCTTCTTACCAAGCAGTGCCTGGCCAGACGTGTCGATTCCATTGACAAGCTGCAAAAAGAAGTAGCTGTCTGGGAAAAGGAACGAAACGCCAAACTCACCCCCATACATTGGCACTTTACAATAGACAAAGCTAGAACAAAATTGGTGTCCATATATCCCGATCTTCCAGAATAACAATTGTTATAAATATGAACGAGGTTTTACACTAGCCTCGTTCATATCCATAATAATTGCCCGATATGCAGCCATCTGCGTTGTCATCGGTCGGGGAGTTCTTCGCCTATGGCTCAGAACTCCCGTTGACATGTCACTGGCACGGAAAAGCTCTGATGGAGAATTTCGCCATGGGATGGGGAAGTTCCTTTTGCGGGCATAAAAATGGCTTTTTTGAAACACGCCATTTCTCCTGTCCAAGTCCTTTGTCGGCAGGAGAATCACCATAGGGTGACGAATAGTAAGGCATCATAGAGATTTCGAAAGATTTTTCAGAATATGATGGCATATCGTCCAATGAAAGGAGAAGCAAACATGAAAAAATACCCGCTGTTGCAGTCTCAGTTGGGAGTATTTTTAGATTGGCAGAAGTACCCGGACAGTGTGCAGTACAATCTGCCGATGCATGCTGAAATGGAGCGGCATGAAGATGCGCAGGCAATCGCAGAAGCGTGGAAGAAAGTAATCCGAGCCTCGGCGGTGCTGCGCAACCGTTTCGCAGTGGACGAGGAAGGAAATCTCTGCCAGTGGCCGGATGACGATATGCCGATAAATATACCGATCAAGCAGATGAGCGAGGCGGAAGCGCAGGCATACATCCGGACAGATTTCGTGCGTCCTTTCGATGTCCTTGGCGGCGAACCGCTGTTTCGCATTGAGCTGATTGAGACCGAAGCCAGATTGCACATGATCTTCGATATTCACCATCTTGTGATTGATGGTCTCAGCTGCCGCGCCCTGATAGAACGCGAGCTACGGTCGGCGCTGGAGGGCAAGGATATGCCCGTTGACGAGAGCTTTTACAAGTTGGCGGAGAGCGAGCAGGAATTTTTTGCCAGCGAGGAATACGCCAAGGCGCGGGAATATTTTGTCGGAAATCTGCAGGGTCTGGAGATGACCAGCCTGTCAAATCTGGCTTCGGCGGAAGGCAGGCTCGTCAGCCACGCTGAAAAAATCAACAAAAAGTGGTTCGACGGATGGTGCAGAGAGCACGGTGTGGACGGATCCGCGCTGTTCCAAGGAGCCTTTGCCCTGACGCTGGGCAGACTGGCCCGCGCCAAGACCCCGGTCTATTGCACCAGCTATCACAACCGGGTCAACCGCAAGATGATGAAATCGCAGGGGATGTTCGTCAACAACGTACCCCTGAAAGCCAATCTGTCCCCTGATATTACCGTGCTGGAATTGGTTCGGACGCTGAAAGAGGACGGGGACAAGGCTTACGCCATGGGGCGCTGCCCCTTCACCCATCTTAACGATGAACTGGGAATACTTTCCCGTGTGTCCTTTAACTTCCGTCCCTTTGTGCAGATGGTGAATCTGGGCCATCGGAAATACCCGCTGACGGAGATTCCCCGGTCAACCGGCCAGACGGACATCAGCGTAGACATCAGTCTGGTGGGCGAGGACTACATAATCAGCGTGCTGTCCTCCGACGCCGTCAACAGCGCAGAGACAGTGCGTTTCTTCTCCAGGGCCATAAAATCCGCCCTCCGGAATATGATGGACAAGCCCGAGGCGGCGCTTGGGGAAATTGCGCTGGTTCGCGTTGACGAGGCGAAGGAACTGCTTAAAATTTCGACAGGTGAAGTTAGAAATTACGATTCGACTAAAACCTGGCTGGATCTCTTCAAGGCGCAGGCTGCCGAGTGTCCGAACGCTGAAGCGGTGGTGGATGAGCGGGGCGCATACACCTATGGCGAATTGGACGCTCTGTCTGACTCCGTGGCACAGTATCTGATCAATCATTCGGTCCAGCCCAACGATTTTGTGGCGATCAAAGTCGGCCGTACCAAGGACTTCATGGTGGCCACGATTGGCATCTGGAAGGCCGGGGCGGCCTATATCCCCATGGATTCGGACTGCCCCGACGAACGTATCCGCTATATGCTGGATGACTCCGAGGCCAAGCTGTTGTTGGACGATGGTCTGGTGAAGGAAGCGGAACAGACGAAAGTGACGGGCGAGCTCTGCCCGGCCACGCCGGAGTCGCGCGCCTATATGATCTATACGTCCGGTTCCACCGGCAACCCCAAGGGAGTTGTAATTCCTCAAAGCGCCCTGCTGAATCTGGTGTGCTTTATCCGCGATCGTTGGGGTCACACGGAAAAGAGCCGTATTGCCTGCCACTCCAATTTTGCCTTTGATGCGTCGGTGGAGGATCTGTATCCCGTGCTGACGGCCGGCGGCACTTTGTACATCGTGCCGGAGGAACCGCGCAAAGACATCATGCTCATGCGGGCATATATCAAGGACAACGGCATTACCGGCGGTTGCTATACGACACAATTTGGGCAGTTGCTGGGCGACGTTGACGAGCCGTTGCGACTTGACTATATAGTTCTCGGCGGCGAGAAAATGACGGCGGTGCCAAATATTACCGGCAAAGTCTACAACACCTACGGCCCGACCGAGTTTACGGTGGACGCTACCTACTGTGAAGTTGACAGAGCAGATTACGCGGATATTCCCATCGGGAGGCCGTTATATAATTGCCGTGCGCTCATTTTGGACACAGACGGCAATTTGCTGCCCCTTGGCGCGGTGGGCGAATTGTGCATGGCCGGACCGCAGGTGGCGGTTGGCTATTGGAATTTGCCCGAAAAGACACGGGAAGTATTCAAAACGGTTATCCTCCCCGATGGATCGGAGCAAAGAATCTACCGCACCGGCGATTTGGCGCGTTACAACAACAAACAGGAGCTTGAATATCTGGGTCGTATCGATTTTCAGGTAAAGCTCAGAGGCTTCCGCATAGAGTTGGGCGAAATTGATACCCGGGCAATGGCTTTTGCGGGTATCCGTCAGGCTCTGTCGCAGGTTAAGCAGGAACGCATAGTTCTTTATTATGTCGCAGATAATCCCGTATCGGAAGAAGAACTGAAAAGTTTCTTGGGCGAGACCATGCCGGATTATATGGTTCCGTCTATCTATATGTCTTTGCCTGAAATGCCCATGACCGGCAACGGTAAAGTCAATCTGAAGGCATTGCCGGAACCCGCCGTCCAGAGGGAGGAACTTACCGCGCCGGAGACGGAAATGGAAGCCGTAATTCTTCGTCTTGCCAAAACCGTGCTCCGCATGGAAGAAATCGGAACCACAACCAATTTGGTTGCGGCGGGTATGAGTTCCTTGGATACCATGCGACTGAATGCCGCTCTGGCCAAGGAACTGGGTTCGTCTTTGCGTGTATCGAATATTCTGAAAGCTCCCACCGTGCGGGATATCGCCGCTTTGGAAGAGCATTACACCGAAGGTTCGTCGAAACTGCGTCACCACAAGAACCGCCAATACTATCCCCTTACCGAAAATCAGCGTGGCGTGTATCTTGATTGGGCAATGCACAGCGACACCACTCAGTACAATATGCCCGGTGTGTATCGTTTTGCTAGCGTCCCCCCTGCGACCCTAGCAGACGCGCTGACGAAAGTAATCGATACTCACGACTATATGAAAATGCGGCTCGCTAAAGTATCGGGTAACGTGGTGCAGGAGGCTCATCCGGGCGAAGCCCCCGTCATCAATGTGGAAACTCTGACCGACGAACCTGCCGCCGAATTTTTCCAACAGTTGGTAAAACCATTCGACGTATTGTCGGAGCGGCTGTATCGGGCAAATATTTACAGTTATGGCGGAAAAACTTGGCTGTTTTTGGACGTTCATCATTTGATCTGCGACGGTCTTTCCTTTGGCGTGCTCTTTGATGATTTGATTGCCGCGCTTCGTGGTGACGAACCAGCCAAAGAGCAAATAACCGCCTATGACTATGCCCTTTATGAAAAGGAGATTTTGTCCGGCGAGGAAATCAGTCTGGCCGAAGAATATTTTGAAAATCTGCTCAAGGGGGTGCAGGCGGTCAGTTATCCCGATTCCGCCGAACCGGACGGCAAAACCAATGCGTCGGTGGAATACAAAATTCCTCGGGATGCGATAGACGCTTTCTGCAAGACCAACGAAGTAACGCCGGGCAGTTTGTTACAATCGGCTTTTGGCGTGGTTCTGAAGCGGTTGACCGGCGAAGATAAGCCCCTTTACCTCATGGTCAGCAACGGGCGCACCGATCCCCGCCTCGCGGAGACGGTGGGTATGTTCGTCAGAACGCTCCCGGCGGTCTATGCCGGTGAAGGAAAAGTTTCCGAAACGGCTCGCCATTATGTGAAGGCCACTTATGGACAGTTGCAGGAAACCTATGCGTGGGAAATGGTATCTTATGCCCGTTTGGTGGAAAAGCATGGCTTGCGCGGCGAGATAATGTTCGCTTATCAGGGTGGCATTTCCGATGAAGTGGAAGGCGCGACTGCTGTGCCCCTGTCCCTGGATACGGCCAAGTTCCCCGTGATGGTGACGGTCACTCCCGATAAGGGCGAATACAAAATTGTCATCGAGTATGACGGGATGCGTTATGCGGCGGCGGATATGAACGTGTTGGCTCGCGCCTTTGGTACGGCCGCTCTGAGCTTGGTTCAGACGGACAAATTGAAGGATGTGCGACTGGTTGACGAGAAGGAAACCAGGGAGTTAATCCGTTTGGGCGAAGGCAGGAAACTGGAGCGCGACGAAAGCGAAACCATTCTGAGCTTCCTGCAAAAACGTGTAGCCGAAACTCCCGACGCGCCGGCATTGGTGTTCCGCGAGAAAAAATTCACATATCGGGAAATTGATGACATTACCACCAAATTGGCGGTGTTCCTGCATAAAAACCACAAAATCGGCTCCGGGGACATTGTGAGTGTAATGATCGGCAGATCGGAGTTAATGCTGCTCTATCCCATGGCGATCATCAAAACGGGCGCGGCCTATATGCCCATCGATCCCGCCTTCCCCACGGAGCGTCTCGCCTTTATGTGCGAAGATGCCGGGGTTCGCATGATTTTGTCCGAGAACAATCTGGTGGAAGAAAAATTGCCGGATTTTGCGGGCGAACGTTTTTATAGCGACGCTTTGGCCGGTTTACCGAGTGTAACCGAAGCCGAGGTACAGGAACTGACTGCCCCCAAAGCCCATGACCTGCTGGTTATCCTCTTTACCTCCGGAACTACGGGAAAACCGAAGGCCGTGGCATTGGAGCATTACGGCGTGGTCAACTATTGCTATTGGTATGCCGATGAGTATGCCCTGACCATGGAAGATCATGTGGCGGGTTATGCCAACTTCGGCTTTGATGCGCACATGATTGATCTCTATCCTTCCATGTTGGCCGGCAGCACCGTGTACCTGCTCGATTCGGAAATCCGGATGGATATTGCGGCGATGAACGCCTACATGGAAGAAAATGCCGTTACCGTTGCTTTCCTGACCACACAGATCGGTTGCTTAATCAGCAAGATGAACCACTCGCTCCGTTGCCTCAGCACCGGCGGCGAGAAAATGCCTCCGGTAACTCCGCCGGACTATCGCTTCTTGAATGTGTACGGACCTACCGAGTGTTCCTTGTTCTCCACTTATTACGACGTGCCCGGTTACTTTGAAGGAAAACTCATCGGTCGTCCTTTGGCCAACTATCAGTTGTTCATCATCGACAAGACGAGGAATTTGGTACCTCGGGGAGCCTGCGGCGAATTGCTCATTGCCGGACAGGGCGTGGCCAGAGGCTACATGAACCGTCCGGAACTGACGGCGGATAAGTTCATCGAATTCCGGGCGTTGCCTAACAGCGAGCCGGTCAGAGCTTATCGCAGCGGTGATTTGGTTCGTTGGAGCGAAGACGGCAATATTGAGTATTTGGGACGCATTGACAATCAGGTCAAACTGCGCGGCTTGCGTATTGAGTTGGGCGAAATAGAAAATCGCGTGGCTTCGTATCCCGGCATTGTTCAGACCGTGGTTGACGTTAAAGGCACAACTAATCAGCAGTTGTGCTGCTACTATGTGGCGGATACGGTTATTGACGTGGAGGCGCTGAAAAAACATTTGGCCGAATCTCTTACTGAGTATATGGTGCCCGAAGTTTATATGCGTCTTAACGAATTGCCGCTGAATCCAAACGGTAAAGTGGACAGGCGGGCATTGCCGGAACCGGAAGCGAAAATTGGCGAAATCATTGCTCCCGAAACCGAAGATGAGCAGAAAATTTTCGAAGTTACGGCGAAAATTTTAGGCAAAGACAACTTTGGCGTAACGACTAACTTGATTGCCCTGGGGATGAGCTCCATTGCGGCTATGCGCCTGGCTGCTGCTCTGGAAGGTCAGCTGGGTATTAAGATTCGTGTAGCCGACATTATGAAAAAGCCCACGTTACGCGATATTGCCGAATATGGGAAATCTGTTGCCGCTACGGTGCTTGATTCCGGTTTGCAGCATTATCCGGAGCGGCCATACTATCCAATTACGGAAAACCAGCGTGGACTCTTTATCGATTGGGAAATGAATCGCGGCACCACGCAGTATAATGTTCCTTCCGCTTACGAATTTGAGGATATGTCGGCTGATGTTTTGGTGGAGGCTATTGGCAAAGCCGTGAATCTCCACGCTTATCTGAAATCTCGCCTGGTACGCAGAAACGGCGGCATTATGCAACAGCCCCACGCCGATGAACAGGCGAAAATCAAAATAACCGCCTTGACGGAGCGTCCCGATGCGGCATTTTTTCAAAAATTGGTTAGACCCTTTGATTTATTGAACGACAGGCTGTATCGGTTCGAAATTTTCACCTATGAACAGAAAACATATTTGTTCATGGATGTTCACCACATTATTTATGACGGCATGTCCGGAGTGGTATTCCTGAATGATCTGTTCAATGCCTGCAAGGGCGTTGAGGGCATGCCGGAAAAGGTTACGGCTTATGACTACGCCGTTTATGAGCAGAAGTTCCTGCAGAGCGAAGCATTCGCCGAAGTGGAAAAATATTATGACGAGCTGCTGGATGGCGCAACGTCGGCTTCCTATCCCGACTCTGCCCGGCCGGATCGGCCGAATCAGGTCGAAAGCAATGAGGAAGCAGCGGTAAGTACACTGGTGCGGGGAATGCCGACGGTCGCCATTGACGAGTTCTGCCGCAAATATGCCGTTACACCGGGCGAGTACCTGCAGGCGGCTTTTGCCGAAGTATTGCGCGGACTTACCCGGGAAGACAAACCTATGTACCTCACCATCAGCAACGGACGCTCGGCGGGGACTGAACTGCAAAATACGGTAGGTATGTATGTGCGTACTCTTCCCGTTGTATTTGCCGACAAAGCTAAAAATCATCGGGATGAATCCGTGGTTAGCTATGTGCGGTCGGTGCAGCAGCAGTTGCAAATGACCTTTGAACGGGAAATCTATCCTTACACAAAAATTGTAGAAAAGCACAGCTTGCGCGGCGAGATTATGTTCGCTTATCAGGGCGGTATGGCCGTTGAAGTGGAAGGGGCAACCGCGATTCCCCTGTCCCTGGATACGGCGAAATTCCCTGTGATGGTGACGACGGTGCCGGATAACGGCGAGTATAAAATTATCGTCGAGTATGACGGCAGACGTTATGCAGCGTCGGATATGGATATGCTGGCTCACGCTTTCGCTACTGCCGCTTCAAGCATGGCTCAGGCAAACAAGATTAAGGATGTGCGCCTGATTGACGAACAGGAAACCAAAGAGCTGATGCATTTGGGCGAAGGCAGAACGTTGGAGCGCGACGAAAACGAAACCATTCTGAGCTTGCTGCAAAAACGTGTAGCCGAAACTCCCGATGCGCCGGCGTTGGTGTTCCGTGAGAAAAAATTCACTTATCGGGAAATTGACGACATTACCACCAGATTGGCGGTGTTCCTGCATAAAAACTACAGAATAGGCTCCGGAGACATTGTAGGGGTAATGATCGGCAGGTCTGAGTTAATGCTGCTCTACCCAATTGCGATTATCAAAACCGGAGCGGCTTACATGCCTATCGACCCCGCATTCCCCACGGATCGTCTCGCCTTTATGTGCGAAGATGCCGGAATCCGTTTGATTTTGTCCGAGAACAATCTGGTCGAAGAAAAATTGCCGGATTTTGCGGGCGAACATTTTTATAGCGGCGCCTTGGCCGGTTTACCGAGTGTAACCGAGGCCGAAGCGCAGGAACTGACTGCCCCCAAAGCTCATGACCTGCTGGTTATCCTCTTTACCTCCGGAACTACGGGAAAACCGAAGGCTGTGGCATTGGAGCATTACGGCGTGGTCAACTTCTGCTATTGGTATGCTGACGAGTATGCCCTGACCATGGAAGACCATGTGGCGGGCTATGCCAACTTCGGCTTTGATGCGCACATGATTGACCTCTATCCTTCCATATTGGCCGGCAGCACCGTGTATCTGCTCGATTCGGAAATCCGGATGGATATTGCTGCGATGAACGCCTACATGGAAGAAAATGACATTACCGTTGCCTTTATGACCACGCAGATCGGGTGCCTGATCAGCGAGATGAACCATTCGCTCCGCTGCCTCAGCACTGGTGGCGAGAAAATGCCTCCGGTAACTCCGCCGGACTATCGTTTCCTGAATGTGTACGGACCTACCGAGTGTTCCTTGTTCTCCACGTATTACGATGTACCCGGTTATTTTGAAGGAAAACTCATCGGTCGTCCCCTGGCCAATTATCAGCTGTTCATCATTGACAAGACAAGGAAATTGGTGCCTCGGGGAGCCAGTGGTGAGCTGCTCATTGCCGGACAGGGCGTGGCCAGAGGCTACATGAACCGGCCGGAACTGACGGCGGATAAGTTCATCGAATTCAGGGCGCTGCCTGACAGCGAGCCGGTCAGAGCCTATCGCAGCGGTGACCTGGTACGTTGGAGCGAAGACGGCAATATTGAGTATCTGGGACGCATTGACAATCAGGTCAAACTGCGCGGCCTGCGTATTGAACTGGGTGAAATAGAAAATCGCGTGGCTTCGTATCCCGGCATTGTTCAGACCGTGGTCGATGTTAAGGGCACAACCACCAGGCAGTTGTGCTGCTACTATGTGTCCGAAGCAGATATTGATGTGGAGGCACTGAAAAAACATTTGTCTGAGTCCCTTACGGCGTATATGGTGCCTGAAGTTTATATGCGTCTTGACGTGCTGCCGCTGAATCCCAACGGCAAAGTGGACAGGCGGGCATTGCCGGAGCCGAAGTTGACCAGTTCCAATGCTTATGTTGAGCCGGAAACCGAGGCAGAAAAAGCCGTGGCAGAAAGCATGGCCAGGATTCTCGGTATTGATGCTCCCGTTGGCGCGCTGGACAATTTCTTCGAGCTGGGCGGCGATTCCATTAAGGCCATCCGCATGGTAAGCCTGATTCGTCAGGCTGGCTATCGGATTCAGGTTTCGGATATTATGAATCGCAAGATCGTACGGGCTATTGCGTCGGTCATTCGCAAAGAGGAGGCTGCTGCTATTTCGACGCAGCCTTTTGAAGGCGCGGTGCCGGATACGGCCATTGTGCGCTACTTCAAGTATTTGGATGTGCCAGATCCGCAGCATTACTGTCAGGCGACTCTGTGGATTTTGCGGAAACCCTGCAGCAAAGATCTGCTCAGGCAGGCGATTAACGCTATTGCCAAACAGCATGACCTGCTCAGGGCAATCTATAAAGACGGCGGCTTGTTCGTTCGTCCTGTTGATGCCGAGTTGAGTCTGCAGGAAGTTGAAGTACATTCTGAGCAGGAGATTACGGAACTGTGCAGCAGGCTGCAGGCCAACATTGACATGGTCAGGTCTTTGCTGAACATTGCCCTGATTCACGAAGGCGGGCGCAGCTACCTCTATATTGCGGCGCATCATTTGATTATTGATGGTGTGTCCTGGCGCGTTATCGCCTCCGATTTGGAAATTGCCATTGCAGCCATTGAGAAGGGCGGTCCGGTTGAGCTGCCCATGAAGACCAACACTTATAACGACTATGCCAAGGCGTTGCAGATTTATCGCAACAGTTACAAACTGGCGCAGGAAATTCCTTATTGGGAGAATGTGCAGAAAGAAATGTTGTCGCTGTCGTTTTCCCACGAAAAGGATTACAGCCGGAAAATCCTGCATGTATCGGCTGCGCTGGATGAAAAAGCGACGCAGGCGTTTATCCGGGCTAACTTCGCCATGATGAACGCCAATATTAACGACGCTTTGCTGACAGCAGTTTGCCTGAGCTATGCGGCTATGAGCGGCGAAAAGAACCTGTCCGTGCAATTGGAAGGACACGGTCGAGAAGATATTGGCGGCTCTCTCATTACGGATCGGACGGTGGGCTGGTTCACTTCCATTTATCCGGTCATTTTCAAGCATATAGGCGGCAGTTTGCCCGATACATTTGTGAAGGTTAAGGAAAGTCTGCACCGCGTGCCGAATAAAGGCGTGGGCTATAATGTATTACGCTTCCTTGCGGGTGAGAAATCCTTCCCCGATGCAGGTGATCGCATTGCCCGCCTTGGTTTTAACTATCTCGGCGAAATGGATGCCGAACAGGCAGCCGGTGACAGTGTGCTCGGTACGTCGGATATTCACGTAGGACCTGCGCTGTCGGCTAGAAACAATTTTGGCAATGACCTTGCCCTCAATGCGTTGGTGGAAGGCGGCCGGTTCGGGCTGGATGTGGCCTATAACAGCGGGATTTACAACCAGGAACAGATCGAAAGCTTTGTCCGGGATATCTTCCGGAACATGGGCGATGTGGCAGATTATCTCGCAAGTCTGACCGAAAAACAATATACTGCGTCGGATTTGGGCGAAACCGAGTGGTCTGAGCGCGAATTCCGCACGGTGATGGAGGACTTTGCAGCCCGGGACGAGGAGATTGAGCGTATCTACCCCTTGACGCCAATGCAGGAAGGCATGCTGTTCAAATACCTGTCCGACCCCAAAAGCTGGGCGTACCGCATTGTCACTATTTTCGAATTGGATGTATTGCCCGACGAAGCGCAGCTGGCCGCTGCTTTGGACAGAATGGCAACCAAACATGAAGTGCTCCGCACGTCCATTATTTATGACGGCGTGAAAAAGGCCCGTCAGGCGATTATTCGGCGTAAGCTTGTCCCCCATATGGTTGATGTCAGCGATAAGCCTAATCCCAAAAAAGCGGCGGAAAGCCTGCGGCGGCAGATTCTGAGCAACGCTTTCGAGCTTCAGCGCAAGCCACTGTTCCAGGTGACCTGCGCCAAAAAAGATGCAGGCAATTGTTACTTGATTGTGGCGATACATCATGCCATTGAAGACGGTTGGTGCATGGGCTTATGCATGAACGATCTGTTCAGGTTCCTGAGCGAGGAGATCACGTTAGAGCGCACGCCGGATCAAAAGCCTGATAACGGTAAATATGAGCGGGCAGTCAGAGAGATTCTAGGCAAGGACAAGACAGAAGGTTTGACTTACTGGCGGAAACTGTTGGCTGATTACGAAACGCGGGCTGAAATTCCCTCGTTGGGCGAAGTGCCGATGAATGAACAAAGCGAAAACAACGTTATCGTCAGCACCCTTGATAAAGACATTACCGACAAATTCCTGGCTTTGTGCAGTGCCGAGAGTGCTACCGTCAGCAATGGTGTCGAACTGGCCTGGGGCATGGTGCTTCAGACCTATTGTCGGACGGACGATGTCGTTTTTGCTAAAGTAGTGTCGGGCAGGGATAATACCGAAGAAGATGTGAGCGAACTGGTGGCAGCGTTTATCAATTCTGTGCCGGTGCGCGTGCGTATCGGACAGGAAACGACAGCACGGCAGATGCTGAGGGTACTGCAACAGCAAGCGGCTGAAAGCAACAAATACGACTACTGCCCGTTGTTCGAGATTCAGCAGCAAACTGATTTGGGCGCGGATCTGTTCCAGAATATTATCGCTTTCCAAAACTACGACAGCGGCGCAGAAGTCGAGACGGCGGATGCTCAAGAAACCAATTTGGCCTTTAATATCCGCCCGGTACTTATCAAGGAAGAGAGTTTTGACGAAGTCACGCCTGCAATGTTTATCAACAATGAAGGACAACTCAGTATTACGCTTACCTTTAATCGTAAACATTATCGTCGCAGCGAAATAGAAACAGTGGGCAAATTGTTCGGCGTGCTCATCACGGAAATGGTCAAGAAACCGGATGCGCCCATTGTGTCTTTGGCTCGGGTTGGTGAGGACGATATGCCCGCGCTGATGGCTCTGTCCAAGGGCGATGAGCTAGCTTACGATAATACCAGGACCTGGCTTGATCTCTTTAAAGCCCAGGTGGCGGAACGTCCGATGGCAGAAGCGGTGGCTGATGAACACGGCAGTCTGACTTATGCGGAATTGGATCATGCTTCAGATCAGGTGGCATGTTGGTTGATTGATCATGGCGTTGAGCCTGATAATTTTGTGGCGGTCAAGATGGATCGGGTTAAGGAGTTTGTCGTGGCCTTTATGGGTATTCACAAGGCCGGTGCGGCTTTTGTCCCCATTGATCCGGCATATCCTCAGGAGCGCATTGCCTATATTGAAGAAGATGCTCAGGCCAAGGTCACGTTGACGGAAGCCTCCATGCCGGAGATTTTCAAAACAGAGGCCAAGCCAGTCAATCGTACGAGTCCGCGAAACTTTGCCTATATGATCTACACATCCGGCTCTACCAGCAAACCCAAGGGAGCAGTTATTTATCAGAAGGGGCTGATGAACTTAACCGTATCCATGGTTTACGCCTATGGCTATACCCCCGATGATCGTATAAGCAGTCACAGATCCTTCTCCTTCGACGGACATATTGACGATTTTTACCCGCCTCTGTCGGCCGGTGCATCCGTACACATTATGCCGGAGCGAATTCGTCGTGACCCCGATCAGATCTATGAGTTCCTTGAAGAACGGAAGATAACCGGTGGCGGATACACCACAGCTTTGGCCAGAATTTTGAAAAACGGCTATCCGTTGCATCAGAGGTTTATTTCCTGTGGCGGCGAAGCCCTGCAGGGGGTGGTCAGCGATGATGTCCTGTTCTATAACGAATATGGGCCCACCGAATGTACCAATGCTTCCACATTGTTTATTTTGGAAAAGGGCGTCAATTACGAAACAATTCCCATCGGACGGCCACTGTGGAACACCTACTGCTTCTTATTGGACAAAAATGGCAATCTGGTACCGCCGGGAGTGCGTGGAGAAATTTGCCTTGCCGGTCCTCATGTGGGGTATGGCTACTGGAACCGTCCGGAACTGACCGAAGCCGTGTTCGTCAACTGCCCCTTCGTACCTGGTATGCGTATGTACCATACAGGGGATTTGGGCTATTATGACAAAAACGGCCAAATCATTTACGCCGGAAGGATTGATTTCCAGATTAAGCTTCACGGCTACCGAATTGAATTGGGGGAAATCGAAAGTCGTGCCGCTCAGTATAGCGGAATCAAGATGGTTAACGCTCAGGTGAAAAAAGACAGCTTGGTGCTGTACTATTCCGCCGATTGTGATATCGATTCAGAGGCATTAAGAGCTTTCCTGACGGAGTCGCTGGCTTCGTACATGGTGCCAACTGTTTACATGCAGTTGGATGAAATGCCCCTGACCCCCAACGGGAAAATTAATCGGAAGGCGTTGCCTGAACCGGATGTTTCGGCCGAAACACAAAACGTCCCGCCAGAAAACAGGCTGGAAGAAAACTGTCTGCGGATTGCCAGGGAAATTCTCCCAGGCGTTACGTTCGGTGTCACCGATGATTTGAAATCATTGGGATTAAATTCGCTGAAGGCCATGTTGCTGACCAGTCGGTTGAATAACGAATTGCGTATGCGGCTGCGGGTATCGGATATCATGCGTTACAAGACAATTCGCGGCTTTGTCAAGGGTAAGCGGCGTTATTCGTGGCTTTATGACGAATATGACGAAAAAAAGCCGGTACTGGTATTTGTGCAGGGCATCGTGACGCTGAACGATACGGCGCATTTGCACGCGCTGTTTGACGAGTACTTCAATGTGTTTGTCATCGAACCCATTCAGAACCATTATGAAAGGATATTCGTATATGAGCACTATGATGAAGTGGTGGCGTTCTATCTGACTATCGCGCAATTGACTTTGCCTGAAGACGCAAAAATAGTCGGCTTTATTGGCTTCAGTTTTGGCGGAGCCATCGCTTACGGCATGGCTGCCGAGTGGGAAAAAATGACCGGGGAAAAACTCCCTGTGATCATGGGTGACACTACTCTGCCCACCGCTGGCAAACGCGCTCCGCAAGAAGTCAAAAAAACAACCGTTCAAGATTTGCGGAAAATGACGGAAGCGTTTGAGGTCAAAGAACACGAGTATACAGATGAAGAACTGCAAATATTTGCGAATCTGAATAACATGGTCAGTACACTAAATTCGCAGAATTCGCTTGCGCCTTATGATGGTGAAGTAATCTTTTTGAACGCGCACCTCAACACTACGGAAAAAATGATGCGCGAGAAAATGGACGCGTTGCACAAAAATGCGCCGCAGGCGGAAATTCACGATTTTGTCGATTATTCTCACGGCTCTATTTTCGTCAAGGAGGAAATGCACTCCTTCTACCGCAGAATAGCGCAAAAACTGCTTGGAAAAGGTGTTGATTTTGGATCGTAAAGCTTATTTAATCAATTACAGTTTCAGGTACTACATGATTGCGGCCATTATGACCATGGCCGCAATGAACCTGAATAGCATCATAAACGGCATCCTTATGGGTAATCTGTTGGGTGCCGATGCTTTCTCGTCGATAAATGTTGCCATGCCGGTTGTAATCTGCATCAGCGCCATTGGCGCATTGTTGGCGCAGGGGCCGGCTAACCGCATTGCCCAGCATCTTGGGGCGATGGATAACAATCGCGCCAATCAGGTATTCACGGTCAGTTTTGGTTCTATGCTGGCCGTGTGCCTGACTCTGAGCGCAATCGTGGCGGCCACGGATTTTTCCGCCTTTGTGGTGGGTTTGCTGCCCGTTGACGCAGAGCTGCTCCCGCTGGTGAGTAAATACATCGGAGTATTGATGATGGGCTGTATGGTGATTGTTTTTCAGAACGGACTGTCATTGCTGGTTGACGTTATGGGCAAGCCTAAGGTTGTGACTATCGGCATGATTGCCGGTATGGTTGCTAATGCTGCTTTTGTCGTAACGAGCGTAAAAGTGTTGCACATGGATATTGTAGGCGCAGCCTATGCTACCTTGTTCGGTGCTTTGGTCTGTGACATGGTTCTGCTAGGTTATATTTTCAAGTATAGCGGAATGAAACTGTGTCGTTGCCCGAATTGGTGGAAAGACTTCCGTAGCGGTATAGCCTATTCTTTGCCCAGTTTGGTGGGGACAATATCAGTCATAGTTCTCATGCTGGTTTGCAACACATACATTATGGCCAATCAGGGGGCAAATGGCATGTTTGTCATGTCCATCGGTTACAGCATCATCTCCATCGGTAGCATGATTTCCAATGGTGTGGGAATGTCCTACACGGCCATAGGCGGCATGATGATCGGGCAGGGAGACTATCGCGGCGTGAGGTTGTTGTTTGCGCGGGGAATGTTTGTCACTTTGCTGGCGCCGATTTGTTTTAACATTGGAGGACTGTTTTCCCGAAATCTGGCCTCCCTCTTTGGCGCCAATACACCTGAGCTGATAGAACTGACCGGGCATGCCCTGCCCATGATTTGCGTGATGCTGTTTTCTCTTGGGATTGTATCCTCGCTGACGTTTTTGCATGTGGCGCTGGGGCATCGGGTGATTTCCAGCGTGAACAGTCTGATGACACTGGCTACGATTACCGTTTCCTTCATGTTTTTGGATTATATGTTACCGCCGGATCAAATTTGGTGGGCGTTTCCTTTGGCTACGGCGCTAAGCCTGCTGATTATTTTGTCGGACACGATGGCGGTTAGTATGCGTTCACAGGGTAAATTACAGCTGGTTTCGCTGATACCCAAAGATGACCCGGAACGGAAAATGCTTGATATTTCGGTAGAATGTACCGCAAAAGAAGAAACAGCGGCTATTGATTCGTTAATCCGGTTCTTGCGGGAAAACGGCGCAAGCGATTGGGAAAATAGCGTCGTTCACTGTCTGGACGAGCTTATGTTGAACATCTTGAATCATTCTGGCTGTGGCAGTGGCAGTTACATGGATTTGTCGGTGATGCTTCAGGAAGATAAGATTGCGGCTTATTTGCGGAGCGAGGGCAAGCCCTTTGATCCTTTGAAGGTCAAAAAAGACGACCACAAGATAGGCATGACAATTATATTTCACTATTGCAGTAGCTTGGAGTATCGCTATTCGTACAGTCAAAACATTGTGTTGGTAAGCTGGGATATTGTGTCATAAGGAAGGCAGAAGCCGTCCCCCACTTATGGAAGTGGGGGACATCTTCTGCCTTCGTTATTTTCGGGATTCGGGAGCAAACCTTTCGCACAGAGTTTTTACCATGGAAATATATAGCTCCTTGCAACGGGAGTATCAATAAAAATTTTATTAATTCATTCAAATTCTTAGGTTTCAGCTCTTTCATCTCCTGAGCCGGCTTTTTATGATGGTACCCATGATGTGGATTCGATACCTGTTTATTCGCGTACCCAGCGCAGGAAGGTGCGATGGGTAACACCCAGACGGAAAGCAGCTTGGCGAGCAGAGATGTTGCCCTGTTGCCATTTTTTTTTTGAGAGATTCATATTCTGGGGGGCGCTCCATCGGGGGTTGACCGCACCTTACGCCACGGGCTTTTGCTGCGGCGAATCCCTCTGCCTGCCTTTGGTGGATGAATTCGCGCTCTGTCTGGGCGACGTAGGAGAGGAGCTGAAGCACGATGTCTGCAATTAGGGTGCCTGTCAGGTCACGGCTCTTTCTTGTGTCGAGAAGGGGCATATCAAGCACCACGATGGCGGCCTTCTTCTCTTTTGTGATGATTCTCCATTGCTCCAGTATTTCCGCATAGTTCCTTCCGAGCCGGTCGATGCTCTTTACCACAAGGGTGTCATCAGGCTTTATTTTTTTTCATGAGCTTCTGGTAGGCGGGGCGCTCGAAGTCCTTACCGGACTGCTTATCCATGTAGATGAACCTCTTGGCGATACCGAAGTCCCTCATGGCGGCCTCCTGCCTTGCCTCGTTCTGTTCCCTTCTTGACACTCTGATGTAGCCGTAGATTGTTTCCTTCATTTTGATTCCTCCCGTGCTGTATTTTGGGCTATGCCAATATCATATTTTAAGAGGAACCCTTGGATTTGGCTGATTGTACCATGTTATGGTCTGTAAAGGACCTTCTCTTCAAAGAACTGGCGGTTGATCCTCCCCTTGAAGGTGATTTTTCCCATAGCCTCCAGCTCGGCGTTGAGCTTCTGTATGAGTTCGTAGGCCTTGTTCCTTCCGATGCCGGTCTCTGCCATGACCTCCTTGACATCCATCTGTGTGGATGCCTTTTGTTTTCTTTTCATATGCTGCCCTCATTCAGTGGAAATCATAGAATCCATGCGGCTCTGGCCTTGTAGAAAGGGTTATGTCCCTGTCGCTTGGAGTCTGGGGAACGACCTGAAGGGAAAGGCCGTTCTTGTTGGCTTCCTGAGCTTTCAGGGCTTGGTCAATCTCATGGCTCTGATGTGCGGCTTCTATGGACGCGATGGAAGAGAGGAGGGCATTCCTTCGGATGTTTTCCGCTGCTTGCATGGAGATTATTTCCGTGTCCGTCTCTTTGGCTTCAAGGTTTCCTTCGGCTTCTGCCGATGCTTTGAGTATGCCTTCGATAGCCTGCATCCTGTCATTGGAATCCTCTTCGAGCTTCCTGATTGTGTCCGTAAAGCGTTTCATAGGCTCCGCCGTGGGACAAGATTACAGTATTGCCGTAGCCTGATATCCATCCAGAATATGTAACGATGCCGTTTGCGGAGGCATGGATGTATCTCCCGTAGTCATATCCGAAGTCCGTTCCTGAATGGAACTTCGCATCTCCCGTAATTGGATGTATGCGCCAACCGAATGGGGAAGTCACTATGACTTCTTCTACGGGATAAGTCATTGAAAAGACGGTGGGATCTGCCGTACCCTCCGCAAAGGCTATCGAAAAGGGCAGAAGGAAGAGGAGGACGGCTACAAGAAACTTCTTCATTCGCATATCCTCCCTGCCTTTAGTGGTGCTCCTTGTAGAGCTTTTCTATTTTCTCGTTCACGTTTTCCAGCCGTTCGTGGACGCTTGCATCCATGAAGCCCTCTGATTTTTTTGGTGGTGTCCAGCCGTGAGTCATGGGATGTCCCTTTGCATCCACGATGGGCGTCCCGTCCGTTTCTACTGCTCCCTTGCCGCTTGCCTTGTAGAGCGTGGATGGATCTGTCCTTGTTGCCATTTGGCCGGAATCAGTCAGGATTTCCTTAATTTTGTCCGAATGCCCCCTTGCCGTATCATGGATATCGCGATTGGCGGCCCTTGCCGAATACATGCTCTGGATGTCCTGCTGGGACTGTCTGGAAGCAACAACAAAAGGATTGTACCTCTGGTTCTCGATGGACGCTATGTTCTTGGCTGTGCCCCAAGCCTGAGCCGCTTTTTTGTGGAGCCATCCGTAGCCTTGCAACCGTCGGTCTGCTTCGAGCGCACTGCCGCCTCCTTCCATGCTTGTGGCCATCTGATAGGTTCCGTAGGCAGCACCTATTCCTCCTGCTGCCGCTGCCACCTTTCCACCGGAAGATGGTACATGCTCAAAGAGGTCTCCCGACACAAGGGATGGGCTTCCAGAAATGAGGCCCTGTGCCAGATTGGGTATCTTGTGAACAAGGACACATAGCATGAGGGAAGCTGGCACTGGTCCATGAAGGCATCTGTGCTTATGTTCGGATTGAGTGCGCCGGTCTTTGCTTCGCGCTCGTCCCACATCTGCCGCTGTTGCTCCGTATGGGACATGAGATAGGAGAGAATCTGCTCAATGCTCATACTTCGCATGTTGATGATCTGGAGAGCAAGTTGCTTTTCCTCGTTGGACAGGATATTTGCGGTTGAAATGGCTGTCTTGATGGCCTGTTCGACGTTCTTCTCGTCATAGACCAGTACGGCGGCATTTGCAGTTCTCTCCTGCGGGACCATGCTGATAGCAGCACCGAGCGTACCCATCAGGATACTTTTTACCGAACCATTGGAATGCTGTAGGTTTGCTTAATGTGTTTGTGATGAATTATTTCAACGTGTGAGATGAATGACAGGAGGAACGCGATTATGAATGCATTACAAGAAAACCTATTTGCATTGTTGCGGGAGAAAGGTGCCAAGTTAGTTGGGGTAGCCGTTATGGAAGGATACGCTGAATGTGGGATGAATCGTGGCGTGGCGGTAGCCATCCCTGTTCCAGCTCCTATCGTTGAGAATATAAACATAGCCCCGACTATAGAGTATTATCAGATGTACCATACGATGAATGCTCAATTAGATGATATAGTTGAGACAGGTGCGGCATATTTGCGTGAAAAAGGCTTCAATGCTCACGCTAACACTAAGAAAAGTCTCGTTGTAAACGATGATCTTCGAACCATGTTTCCGTACAAGACCGTGGCAACAAGAGCAGGGCTGGGATGGATTGGAAAAAGCTGCCTTATGGTTACAGAAGATTATGGAAGTGCGGTACGGCTCTCCAGTTTGTTTACCGATGCACCACTCGTACCATCTAAACCTGTTACGGAGAGTCGCTGTGGTAAATGCCGAAAATGTGTAGATGCATGTCCAGGGCAGGCGATTATCGGCGAAACATGGACTGCCGAAATGCCAAGAGAGAAACTACTTCATGCACATATTTGTAAGGAAACCCAAATCAAACGAATGCGAGAGATTCTTGGATTCTATGAAGGAGAGCGAATTTGCGGTCGTTGTTTTGCTGTTTGTACCTATACACAGAGGTACTTGCGTATGTGTCGTAAGGCGGCTATCCAGTAACGTTACAGCGAGTCTATCCCGGAAAGGGCAGCCCTACACCACACAAAATTTCCGTTGGCATCCCAAATCCCCCAACTTCTGCGGGAAACAACGTCTAATCTTCCAAAAGTTCCCTCCATACCTCGGCTTCATCCCGCAGTAATATCTCAGGAATGGCCTCCTCAAGAGATACAGATAGCATATATTCATCATATGACAAGCTGTCTATACCGTACTTCTTCCCCATATAGGATATCCAAGCACCGCTGTCAAGAGGCAGTGTCTCGATTTCATTAGGGTCAAGACCGAACCCATGGCCCTCACATTTCACAAGGCTTTCCTTCCGCGTCCAAAGCAGATAGAACCAGTAGGCTGCAGTCTTGTCCCCTGAAGCCTTCTCCATCATACACTTATATTCATCAGGAGAAAGAGCCGCCTTCACCCAATCCCCCTCAACAGTTCCTATTTTTTCAATATCCACCCCCACAGCCGTGTCCGCTTCGGCTATGACGACGTAATCGCCGCTATGGGATATATTGAAATGCCTCTCTGGGATATATGGCTTGCCCGCCTCATTGTACAGCACCTGCTCTCCATGAGCTGCTTTTCTCATCAAAAGAGACGCCCCCAGACTCCGCAGTCGATCCTCTCTGCGATAATATGACATCATTTTCTCATACTGCCTGTTATTCAGAAGCCTAACAGCGTCTCCAGCAACTGCCTCCAGTTTCACGATAGACACGATAGATACATTGACTATCACTCATCACCACCTGCCATATAACGCCTTTATTTTTCGATAAACAGATTTAATTCTCCTTCAAAAAGATTAGGCCCTCAAAAGGAAAAGACCATCCCCTTGGACGGTATCTGCCATGGGGCAAACGATGAGGTATTTGATGGCAGTGACAAGCCAGTGCTCACAGGTGTTGACCCCGATTCCACT
>CACZHK010000040.1 GCA_902780915.1 Pseudoselenomonas ruminantium
GATGTTAGATAATGGAATAAATGCAGCTTAGGGAACAAGTGTTTGTTTTTCACAGAAAAATTCTCATTTTAGTTTGCTTTAAATCTTGACATAGCACCATTCCTGTTAATCCAGCTACAGGTGTTTTGGTAAAGTCTTTGGATTCATCTTCAAAATTCTTTACAACTGTGCCATCCGGGCGATAATGGAGCAACAAGTATCGATCCAGTTCATTCTCCAGTTCTTGCTCTAGCATTAGTCATCCCTCCTTGACCTGTTTATATGGTCGCTATTTCTCCTATAACACATACTATAAGTCTCATAGCACCTGACAGGGAAAGCACAGGCACCAGCCTGTGCTTTCAAGCATATAATATACATCTAAAGTTATAGAATCTGCCAAGAATAATGAGTATGCTGAATCAGTCCACCACATCTCATCTACCAGATATTCACATATCTTAGATAAATGCTCTAAATCACGCTCCAGCTAAGCAATTACTCACCTTCATCATTTGCAGTACCTATCTTCAACAATTCTCTGGTTTTATCATAGCACTCAACAGCCACTTTCCAACGAATAGCTCCAAAGTAACAAAGACAAGCTTGTGTAAATGCAGCCCAGCCATTACCTACTGCACAAGCATCCATAAACCAACATTCCTCATCTATTAGTTGTGGGTATGTATCCCGTTTGCAACCATAAGTCATATCGCCAGCTAAATAATTCTGACCGATTTGACCAATCATAGGCATATTACTTTTTTGTAGCGCTTTTTTAACCATCCATCATACTCAACTACGATTTTATTAGCGAATTCAGTTTTCCACCAAATCCTTCAATTCCAATCCATATATCACTCCCCAGTTTAATATAAGATTTGCTAGATATCCACAGCACCTACTAACGGACAAATGCCAACTCCATACCTTTTATTTGACAGGATAGACATCTATTTTTCATAGCAGAAAAGCACAGACTCAATTAGCCCGTGCTTTTCTACTGGAATATAGTATACGTTTGAAATTAAAAAAATTTCTCATACAATCCAATGCGCAGTCCTAAGCAACCACACTATAGATTTCACATATGACATATCATATCTTGTACACCTGTAGCCATTACTTTTCAGCCATCATCTTAGCAAATTTTTTCGCTGTAGCAACGTTTCCATCTCGCACACCCTGTTTATGTCCATCACCATATCCCTTATCGTAATGCTCATCTGCAATACTATCGTCACTAATAGCTCCTGCAACATTAGCAATCACAGCTCCTGCAGCAGCTGCCACACCTAGACCAATAGCCTCTGGTGCCAATATTGCAGCAGCTGCTGCGCCACCAACGCCTCTTGCTACAGTTTTAATTACACCCATTCTTACCCACTCCTTACTTCATATTAAATAGAGAATCCCCATCTTGCTAATTGCTGATTTACTTCGTCTTCTTCTTTTTTTAATTCTCCATCTAATGTCATATTCACAAATTCCCTCTTTATCTTTCTGATCTCCTCCTCATCGTTAAGCAATCTCCACAGAGCAACCAAAATACCACCTACATCAAGCTTCTTTACGTTACGCGTTGCACCTACATAACCTATGTTTATCACCGATGCCAATGTATTTGAATAGGTGAGTATTTTTCTTGTCCGTACATCATATAATCTGATATCATCACTAGGATTATAGAACAAACGATGGCACATCTCTATTAGTTTATTTATCAATATCGCCATAGTTGCACTTTTTACCGTACCATAAAAATCTATCTGATTTCCAACTAAAAATTTTGACATTTCCGGCGATATGGTGTTTATAACCGGAATAGGTAACCCTTGTGTTGTAAAAACATCTGTTGCACAATGTGCTACTTGTCTTAATAACGCAGCCCCCACAACTTCAGGCTTATCTTGTAACATTTCACCGGTCCATTTCATAACATGGTACAAATCTGTTTTTCCATTTATTTCCTGATTTCTTACATGATAAGAAGGAAATGCAGTTGTCCAGTCATTTACGGTCAATGTATTCGTAGCAATATTTGCTGTCCCAAAAATCAATCCTGCTAACGGATCATGTCCTATCGCCTTATATCGATGATTTGTTCCACTTAATCCAGGCATATCTTCATAGATACCTTTAAATCTATCCGATCTTTTTATTGCATCATATGGCACCGTATGATTGATAAGGCTATAACCTATTTCACTTACTGAAGCAGGTAAATATTCATTTAGTTTTTCGCCAACATTTTTAAATGCTTTATCTGACTCACTAGCCCCCATCCTTTGCATATCTTTTCCAAAGAATACCCATCTTAAAGTTTGTAACACAGCAGCAACCATCAAGAAACTCATATCCGCCCCTGTCAAGGAAGTTTTTTTACTAAACTCTGCTACTGCCTCGCTATATTTACGCATATGGTTGCTATGGATTTCATCAACTTCATCATCTGTTAACAACAACATGTTAAAATATTCTTCTTCTGTCATGACTTTTCACTCCTTACAAAACATTTCCCTATAACTTTTGATTATAAAAAAACGATATATAACAATTATATTCTAATCATCAAATATCGTATAATGTAAAAAGACAAGTCCTGTATTGTAGTTATGGAGTTATTAAATTGAAATTCACTTCATTGAAATTTCTATTGCTGTGTCAATGGAACAGAATTCGATACTGTCGAAAACTTATCATTAAACTCTATGAATCGCAGCACTGCTCAGATAGTCCAAATAATGCTGGCAAGGCTTCTCAGACATCAAGACACAAACTGGAACTCCCAATGCTCTGGCTATGTTTATCATGGCTGTGCAGGTAATACCCTTATGCAAGTTTGCTCTTTCAATCTGGCTGATATAAGCTCCACTTACGTTGGAGGACTCAGCCAGTTCCTCCTGTGTCATGTGCTGTAAAACTCGAAATCGGTACACATTGTCCCCTATGGTCCTATAACTCTGTTCCAGTCCCTGCAAGATGTTTCACCTCCCGTGTGTATAGTTCTGATAACATTTTCACAAATAATCATACAAAAGTCCAGCCACCCAGGGTTTAGTTTCTTTACCGTGGGTAAAGTGATTTGCTAAATCAACTTTATTCTAGATATTTCAGCATCCCTTCCCACGTATAGTATATGAATCAGCAATAAAATTTTTTCAATAAAGAAATAGGGCCGGAAGGGTGATCCTACGGCTCACCCTTCCGGCCCTAAGGCTGTACCAACCTAAATAGCAATTCGGGGAGAGCCACAGAATTTAGGCTCTCCCCGTTTACTGTTTTTCACTTTTATACAGCTTAGCTCAGAGGGGGAGAGCCTAAATTCTTTGTCTCTTCCCCTCATTGCTTTCTGCTTCGCCTCCCTGGTAATCAAAGGTAATGCTACGGATACTAACATAATAGTAAGCAATTCCAGAAACCATGAAAGGGTGTAAGATAATGAACATAGAAAAGAACATATTAACGGTTTCCGAAGCTGCGTGCGTTCTCTCATGCAGCACATATAATGTGTACCGTCTAATCCATACCAAGTCTCTAAGAGCCTTCAAAGACGCAGAGGGCCGTCCCTGGCGTATACCTGAATCCAGTATCAAAGATTATGTTGCCACCCGTATGAGCAGCAATGATTTCTCAAGATGAAATCTGCCCTTCCAGACTTTGTAGTAGTTTTCTTTATTTCTGCAGACATGACTATAAAGCATTAAAATTAGGGGGCATCAAATCATGGAAAACAACAGCGAATCCTTAATCACCGTAGACGAGCTTTGCGAGGAGCTGATGATAGGCCGTAATGCTGCGTACAGCTTGCTTGCCTCAAATCAGATAAAGGGCTTCCGCATAGGCAGGATCTGGAAGATTCCACGAGAGAGCATCAGCCGATATATCCGGGAACAGAGCAAAATGTAACCTCAGACAAAAAAAATGCCCCGAACCAACCTTAGGTTCGGGGCACCACTTTCCTTTAGAATAATTCACCAGTTGCTGTCCACAAAGGACGCAGCCTCTTCCAGAGGCATATTATACCGCTTAGACAGCTCTTGAACCGCTACGTCTTTACTGAAGTTGAGTTCTCTTAGCATGGATATGATATTGAGCCTTCCCTCTCTGATAGCCTCGTTGTATCCCTTAGTAATACCCTCATTACGGGCATCGGTAATCATATCTTCCAATGCCTTGCACATTTTACTCATTGCCACTTACCAGTGCTGGTTTACAAAAGACATAGCCTCATCCTGAGATAAAGGATATCTCTTTTCCAGTTGCTGGATGGCCACATCCTTGCCAAGATTGCACTCTCTTGCCATGGCTACAACATTGAGCATTCCCTCATTACGTTCCTTATTTATACCCTCGTTGCGAGCATCAGTAAGCATATCATCTATCGCCTTGCACATATCAATCCTCTCCTCTCCCACGGGAAGGTTGAAATTCAGGCCAGCACAGACGCTTATGGTCTGGGCTGCCAGTCTATCCAGAGATTTATAAGCCTTGTTGCTGTTTACCAGCTGGGCCAGTTCTGCCTTGCTGACGGAGTGCTTGATGAACTTCAGCACATCCTTCAAATCTGACTTGAAAATATCCAACTGCTGATCTGTCATCATAGCCGGAGCAACCAAATTCACCTTATAATCATTGGCGTACCTCAGCACACTCTCGTCTATACCCTCAGGATACATCTCCCGCAGGGTAGTTGGCGCATCCCATGTCTCCGCGCCCCAATATACCACTATGGTTATGACTGGCAGGATCTTATCGTCACGGTGGAAACCACTTAGATATTCAACATCATCACTGCCATGATTATTCGCCTTTCTATGGGAACTTGCCGTGGCCACAACCTGCTCTGTCAAAGTCATAGCATCGTAGAGCATGTTCCTCACTGGCATTGCCAGATGGATTTTGGACTGATTTTCAACGCCCAATATGCAATAGGCCACCCTGCCGTCTGTTTTCAAGGCCAGTTTCAGCACATCCCTGGCCTTCTGCTCAGGCAGTACCGCTCCAGCGGAGCCATAGGGCAGGACAATGCTTGCAGTGTCCATATCCCTCAAATCTCCCGGCTGAATACGTTGCTCCCCGCCATAGCAAAAGCCATTGAACAGGTCCGCAAAGCGGTCAGGCTGCTTCATGTACTCTTTGGTTACAGAATCCTTGTCGCCCAATTATCGGCACCTCACTTCTTACCTACGATTATACCACAATTGTTCAGTATGCCATAGCCAAGGCTCTTCGCTTCCAAAAGTTGTAAAAAAGTTGTAAATACAAGTATGCCCTGCTCACGAAGCCTGTAATATCAAGGGTTGGAGGATTCAAGTTCGTATGCTGCCGTGGCAGACGAAAAGTATCTTCTTCATAGCTTCTTTCCTTCAAATTCCCATCACCCCAGCTTCAGCCCTCCGGCACCTACTGCTTGAAGGCTTTGGTTTCCATCAGCCATGCTATAAGGTGGTCTTCCACTGACGGGCCTTGCAGCTTGGCGGCTTTTCGTATGTCCTCATGGGCATTCTCAGGCGCCACGGAGATATCCGCCGCTTCCAGCATTTCCTTGTCGTTGAGGTAGTCACCGCAGGCGATGATCTCGATGCCGGGGAGCATTTCCCTCACATGGGAAAGCATGGCCCCTTTGGACACCTCCCTGCCTACGAACTCGTAGTAATTGTCCTCGGAATAGAAACCATTGGCCAGAGCCGCTGCCCCCATTTCCTCTGCCAGCTTCACATACTCCTCCAGATGCTCATGCTTGTCACAGGCAAAGAACTTCAGCCAGGGTGTCTTGGCCGTATCTGTCAGTTGCTCCAAAGCCGTGTGGGCATAGCGATAATATTCGTGAGGCAGTCGGGGGTCATCGTTTTCCTCCGGGGTAACCACATGGCAGTTGTCCTGGGTGTAGACTTCGAGGCAGGCCTCCGGGAAACGCCGCAGCGCCTCACGGGCGAAAGCGGGCCAGAGGTTCTGCCCGTCCCCTGCGGTGAGGGGCAGGGTCTTCAGCACCCGCCCGGCCTGCCAGTCATAGAGCATAGCGCCATTGAAAAATACACTGGGAGCATTGATAGGCAGTCCTTCCACGTAGCCTGCAGCTGCCTCAGGGGTGCGGCCCGTGGCAATGGCAAAAAGGCCGCCCTCGCTGACGAAATGCCCGATGGCTTCCTTGTTCTCCTTTGAGATGATACCACCACGGGGTATCAAAGTCCCGTCAAGATCTGAGATGATAAGTTTTCCTTTGTATCTTTTCATGGCCGTGCTCCTCATATTTCATGTTTCTGCTTTCCATTATAAGGCCATTGTTCCAGCTTTGTCGATAGACAAAGCTTCCTCTATAAGCAAGAAGAATCCCTCAAAGAAGTCTCCCCATCGATGCCCAAGTCCTGGAGGACATTGCCGAGGACAATGAGCTGACCGTGGAGCAGGTTCGCTCCATCGCCAAGGAAAACGGCATTTCCCTTTCCTGCTGAGGAATGGCTTGGTTTGATTTGCATACGAAAAAATAAGCATCGCAGAGAAAAATACCTCTTGCGATGCTTTTCTTTATGGTATACTTTAATATATTCAAAATTTAGAGTGACATTTCAAAGTGACACTAAAAATGTCACTTCAGATGTCACTTTGAATGTCACTTTGAATCAAAGGAGACATTTATGAACCTCGGAAAAGAAACGGAAACTCTGGAATACAAAAAGTCAACCGGCGAAATGAAGGAAGCTATGGTATCAATAGCCTCCATCCTGAACAAACATGGCATTGGCACACTATACTTCGGAGTTAAGCCCAATGGCACTGTATGCGGGCAGAATGTTTCTGAATCATCCCTGCGTGATGTTTCCAGAGCAGTCTATGACAATATCCGACCGCAAATATTTCCAGCTATAAAAGAAGTAATCATGGATGGAAAACATCTGATCAGAGTTGAGTTCAGCGGCAATGATACCCCCTACTCCTCAGCAGGACGATATTACTTGCGCACGGCAGATGAAGACCGTGAGGTATCTCCGGCAGAGCTACGGAATTTTTTCGTAGCTAACGAGTATAAGGAAAAATGGGAAAAGACGGCATCATCAGCTCTTGCAACTCAAATTGACAGAGGTGCCATCAAAGCCTTTTGGCAGAAGGCCGTATCTGTCGGCAGAATGCCATCCGGCAAATATACCTGCCCCATCATCCTAAAGAGATTTGGCCTCTTGCAGGGTGGTAACCTAAGCAATGCAGGCGAGTATCTGTTCGGAAACACTCACCCACTCATGTTAAAGGCAGCTATATTTGCTACTGATGAGAAACTTACATTCATTGACATGAAAATGTTCGAAGATAACATTTACAGGCTCTTGGGCATCGCTGAAGACTACATCCTGAAAAACATTCGCTGGCGTAGCGAAATAACTGCGGCCGAGCGAAAAGAAATTCCAGAAATTCCGATTGCTGTCATCAGGGAAATCTTGGCCAATAGCTTTGCACACGCAGTATACAACGGACATACTAATCATGAGATATGCATACACCCGGGTATGGTGACCTTTTACAGCCCTGGTGGATATGCCAGCAGCCACAAGCCGGAAGAGTATATAGCAGGCAACAAGGAATCTGTCATTCGCAATGCGACGATTGCCAAAGTGCTGTACCTAAACAAATCCATCGAGCAGTTTGGAAGCGGCTTCAAGCGCATTGACAAGCTCTGCAAGGAGACAGGAATCCATTATACCTATGAGAATGATGAATATGGTTTCAAATTCATCATCTACAGGCCCAAGTCTCAAAGTGACATTCAAAGTGTCACTTTGAATGTCACTTCGGATAATTCTTCAGATGTCACATTGAATGTTTCGTCAAAGGTTACTCTGAATAGTACGGAAAGAGCTGTGCTTGCTTTGCTGCAGCAGAATCCCACATATTCAAGAAACGAACTTGCAGCTATGATATCCAGGACAACCAGGACTGTACAACGAATCTTAGTGTCCTTAAAGGAGAAGGGGTTTATCAAGCGTATAGGCTCCAAGCAATCACCCCAATGGGTAGTGTTGAAGAGCCATACACCTTCATAAGAAACGATGCCCAAGTCCTGGAGGACATTGCCGAGGACAATGAGCTGACCGTGGAGCAGGTTCGCTCCATCGCCAAGGAAAACGGCATTTCCCTTTCCTGCTAAGGAATAGCCTGGTTTGATTTGCACACGAAAAAATAAGCATCGCAGAGGAAAAATTTCCTCCTGCGATGCTTTTCTTTATGGTATCCATTTCACGCCACAACAGTCTCTCTCATCAGATCCTCGTCTACACAATCATAGAGGGGATACTCACCGTTTACATATTCTTCATCTTCCACAATATACGCAGCTTTGCCGTTTCTTATGACCTTATCAACGATAGTTCCCCTCCTGCCAGTGGACATGATGATTACTCTTTCAAATTCCTCAAACATATTACTCTCCCTCCTTGCCTTTATTATAACGTCGTTGTTCCAGTTTTGCCACAGGCAAAACTCCCCAAGTCCTGGAGGACATTGCCGAGGACAATGAGCTGGCCGTGGAGAAGGTTCGCTCCATCGCCAAGGAAAACGGCATTTCCCTTTCCTGCTGAGGAATGGCTTGGCTTGATTTGCATACGGAAAAATAAGCATCGCAGGGGAAAAATACTCCGCGAATCTATGTCCGCCCCCCTTGGGGGCGGACATAGCAGGTGCATCATATATTCTGTTCGGTTTCACGGATCCATAGGAGAGCTAATGGCAGAAGAAATCAAGAAGAAATATGTTTGCTTCGACCCCGGGGAGGTGACCAGAGAAACGGGCATTCCCGGGGTGAAGCTGGACTTCAACTATGGAGCGCGTGTCTTAGTGCCGGAGGGCAGCTATCGGGTGCGGTTCACGGATCTGGACACCAGTTCCATCCTTTACGATGCGGAGGCCAGCGGCGCGCTGGTCACCAGCACCAAGAAATACTACATCCGCTTCCGGGTGGAAATTTGGAAGGACGGGGCGCTCCTGCTTACCCATGACCTGGATCTAAAAGGCAAAACGGTGCATATCCGCTTCCCCGTGGGAACCCTGGGGGACATCCTGGCCTGGTTCCCATACGCGGAGGAATTCCGCAAGAAACACGGCTGCAAAGTCTATTGCTCCATGAGCGGGAAACTAGCGGAGCTATTTCGCCCTGCCTATCCCAAAATCCACTTCATACCCCCGGGGGAGGCACCCAAGGACTGCTATGCCACCTACTACATGGGGATTTTCTTCCCGGCTGATGACAGATTCCACCAGACTACGGATTTCCGGGTGATAGGGCTGGCCTTGAACATCCCCTATATTCTGGGGCTGGAGGTGGTGGAGCGCAGGCCCCGCCTCACCCCCGCAAAAAAGCGCCTGATAGCGGAGCCTTATGTCTGCATCGCGGCCCAGTCCACCAGCCAGGCGAAATACTGGAACAATCCCCGGGGCTGGATAGAGCCCATCGACTTTCTCAAGGCCCTGGGCTACCGGGTGCTCTGCATAGACAAGGAAAAATGTCACGGCAGCGGGCGGCATTGGCACACGATACCCTACGGCTGCGAGGACTTCACGGGAGACCGTCCTTTGCAAGAGCGTGTAGACTTCCTGGGGCATGCTGACTTTTTCGTAGGCCTAGGCAGCGTCTTGTCCTGGCTGGCCTGGGGCGCAGGTGTCCCCGTGGTCATGATCGTGGGCTTCACCATGCCAGGCACGGAATTTGCCACCCCCTACAGGGTGCAGCAGTTCCACACCTGCCACAGCTGCGCCAACGACCAGCGCCATGAGCATCACTACGACGACTTTGGCGCCTGCCCCCATCACCGTGGCACCGACCGGGAATTTGAATGCACCCGCTGCATCACGGCGGATTTCGTCAAAGACACCATCCGGCGCCTGCGGGAACAGGAAAAAACAGGCAGAAGCCAAAAACAAACAGCACACTGAAGCGCACGGAAAAGGGGCATCCCCATGAGGGATGCCCCTTTTTTCTTGCCTCATATTCTCCTCTGCCTCATGCCAGAGTCAATTCCTCTGTCTGCGCTGCAGGAGTGAGATTGTCTGCGATCAAGGCAATGGCAGACAGGTGGTTTTCCCGATTATTGGCAATGCACTTGATGCGCAGGGTGAAGATATGTCCATGCACTGACTGCTCCACCTGCTGCTCCTCTCCCGTGTTCACCGCCTGATTGATAAGGCGCCAGAAAAGCTGGTCGGCCTGCTCGGCCAAATGGGAAAGGGAATCCAGCAGCCCCTGCAGCCCCGCTACGCCCAGGCTTTGCAGCAGGCTCTGGAAAGCGCCGTTGGTATAGAGGAAATCCAGCTTCCCGCTCCGCACCTCCATGATGGCCAGGGGCAGGTCGCTGATATGATCCCGCCGTTCCTCGGGCGACAGGAAGGGGAAGGTGCTGAGCACATTCACCATGCCCAGGCTCTTGTAATAACCTGCCTCGCTGAAAGGCTCAAAGCTCAGCCTGGCCTGCTCCCCTGCGTAGAATGCCGCCGCATCCCTGAGAGGAGCCGGCCTGCCGAAGAGATACCCCTGCACCATCTCGCAGCCTATGTCCCTGAGGAAGGCAAACTGCTCCTCAGTCTCCACCCCTTCCACCAGAGTATGGAGGCCCAGGTCCTTGGCCAGCCCGATGATGCCCTTGAGCATGGTCTTGGCCTTGGGGTTGTCCTTGAACATGCGCATGAACTGCATATCCAGCTTCACCACGTCAAACTCATACTTGATGAGATTGTTGAGGGAGGAATAGCCGCTGCCGAAATCATCCATCCAGACTTCATAGCCTGCAGAACGGAAGCGCTGTATGGTCTCCTGCAGCATCTCATCCTCGATGGCGCTTTCCGTCACCTCGATATGCAGCTGCTCACGCAGGGTGCTGGTGGACTCCCGGATCTTCTCAATGGCCTCGAACATATCCTTTAGCTGGAAATCCACCCGGGAGAGATTCACGGAAATGCGGGCTAAGTTCCAGCCGTCCCCGGCGTGCGCCCTGACTTCGGCAAAATCCTTGCACACCTGTTCCACGATGAAGAGGTCAAGCCTGTCGGAAAGATGGGCGTCCTCCAGCACCTCCACGAAAATTCCGGGAGAAATCATGCCATATACGGGGTCAATCCAGCGGGCCAGGGCCTCGAAGCCGCAGACCTGCCGGGTGAGCACCCGCACCTCCGGCTGATAGTAGACCCGGATCTCACCCCGGGCCAGGGCGTGCTCGAAGCGGTTGACAATATACTGCCTGAGCTTGGCCCCCGCCTCCATGGATTTGTCATAGTAGCAATAACTCTGGTCGTAGAGCCTTTTTATGCTCTCGCAGGCCAGCTTCGCCCTGTCCAGCACCACCGTCACATCCGCCGCGTCCCCTTCGGACACATAGATGCCTGCCTTCATCCTGATGGCGACCTGCTGGGCCGAAGCCTGCACCCGTTCCTGCACTCTGAGCACCCGGGACACGATCTCCTCATTGACGATGGCTGCCACGAAGTGATCCTCATGGAGCCTTGAAAGTATGCCATCAGGAAAAGTATCCTTCATGATATGGGCTACCTGCCTGAGGAAGGTATTGCCCGCATGGAAGCCATAGGCCTGATTGTAGGCCTTGAAATTCTCTATATCGAAGTAGATGACAGCAAATTCCCCATCCTCCGAGTCCCGCAGGAGCACGGTGGCATCCTCCAGGAAATGATTCATATTGAAGAGGCCGGTGATGTCATCTATCTGCCGCCTGTTGTTTATTTGCTCCGACAATATTACCCACTCCTTGTTGGGGCAAAGGCCCCCTTTCCTATTTATCCACCAGGTTATCCACATATTTTGTGGATAAGTGCCTCTGTTCTGTGGATAAGCCTTTCTTTTCGAGGAGATTATCCACAAAATCTGTGGATAATCCCGCTATTCTCTGTTGATAACTCGTCAAAATCAAAGGGAAATGCGCAAGAACTCTTCCAGAGCATCCCTGGCAGTGAGATTCTTGCCATGTCTGGTCATGCCGAATTTCTTGGACTTCTTGAGATACTCCACCGTGGCACGATAAATCTCATCTTCCACTGACCCCGGCACCAGCCCTTCCCAGTTGGCGGGGCTGTAGTCCCTCTCCTTGATGGCGTTCTGGGGCCTGCCCGTCACCTCCAGCTCGCAGAGGAACTGTATCTGCTGCCTGTCAGGCCTGATGTAGTAATGCTCCAGGAAGTACGTCTGCGGATAGCTGTAGTCCTCGGCTGACGCAGACTCCCCTGCATCATCCTGCACCAGCTTCACCCACACATCAATGATCTTCTCGTTGGCAGAATACGGCAGGTAACGCCACCTGGCCGTCCGGGTGTCCAGATAGTAGGTAAAGCCGCTCTCGTCCTTGATGATCTTCAGGTAGCGCTCCACCACAGGCTTGCCCTTTTCCTCAGTCTTTGGCGCCTTCTCTGCTTCGGGCCGTTCAAACCATTCGTCAGCCCTGCTGCTGTCCGAAGGGCTGGCTGGGCTGGCAGCCGGTTTGCTGTACTCCGTCTCTTTCTCTGCCTTCAGTGCCGCCTCAGTCTTCTCGTCCCCTTTTACCACTGTCACAATCTCATCATCGGCATTGTAAGCCTGCCCCGTATTCATAGCTGCAAGCATGGCCACCCCCACCAGGAGAGCCGCCAGGAATTTTGCAAATCTCATGAGGTCACACCTCCCTATATGGGTAATTCGCCCTTAGCGGCTTTTTTTCCTTGTAGCGGGGAAAATTTATCAAATTTATCAAAGCATAAAAAATCCCCCTTGCAAAGAGGGGGATGGGACTCAGCGCTGCAAGTAGGCATTGACTTCCTTTTGCAGTTTATGCAGGCCCATGGACAGGGGCTTTTTCCCTGCATAGATTTCCTGGATGGCATTTTCCGCCATGGTGATGACCGCCCGCTGGTCGCGGAACTGGGGCTGGCACACGGCCTCGTCCATGATGCGGCTGATGGCCTCCAGATCCACGGACTCGGCGCCCCCCCAGCCCCATTTGTCCCTGGCAGCCTTCAGCACCACTTCCCGGCGCACGGGCAGGCCCTGGGATTTTTCCAGCACCGCCCCCTGCACCTCGGGGTCTATGGTGATTTTCTTCATGAGCTGCCAGGCCAGTCCCGTCTCCGTGGTACGGCTGCTCATGCCCAGAAGCAGGGTGCTCACCGGGGAGATATTCCTGCCGTTCGGCCCTGCAGGCAGGCGCACGCAGTCCCACTCGGAGCCGGCGAATTTCTTGATGCGCCAGGGGTAGGGCTTGTAAGTCCTGTACTGGGCAAAGGTGAAGGGGCGGAAAGCCACCTTGCCCTGATCTGCCTCACGGGCGGTGACTTCATGTCCGTGCTGCAGCTTCCGCAGCTGCATGACAAACTGCACCCCCTGCTCCACATGGGGCGAGGCAAAGTAAGAGGTCCTGGTGGAGGCATTGAAGAGCCCTCCCCCATTGGTGGTCACTGCCAGCTGCCAGTCATAGTCATACATGCCGAACTGGTCCAGCACCCCATCGCCATCCCCATCCTTGGTGACCTTGGCGCAGATATTGTAAAAATCCTGCCAGGTCCAGTCATCCCCGGGCATCTCGATGCCTTCCCTTTTCAGCAGGGTCTTGTTCACGAACATCAGGGTGGGGGCGCACTCCACCGGCAGGGCGTAAAGGCTGCCATCCTTCCTGCCGTATGCCAGCGCCGCAGCGTAGAAGCCCGCCTCGTCGAAGCCCTGATCCCTCGCTGTGAGGTCTGACAGGTTCCTGACGGCTCCCATGGCGGCATAGGCCTCGAAGTCGTACTCCGGCACCAGAAACACATCCGGCTCCGTGCCTGCCAGGATCTGCTCAGCCAGCCACTCCGGGTATTCCTCGTACCTGATGCCGCTGACATAGGTCACATCCACATCCGGGTGCTCCGCCTCGAAGCTCTCGATGGCCTTTTCCAGCACCGCATGGCCTTCGCTGTTGGGCACGCCCCAGGCGCTGCCCACGAAAGTGCCTACCCTGAGCTGCGTGCGGGCATGGCCCGCCTGCCAGCTCCAGAGGCCCAAAACCGCCAGCAGGCACAGCGCCAGCAGGTGCCCTCCCATTTGCTTCCTGCCCATCATTTTTCTACCGCCTCGGCAGCCAGTCCCGTCTGCACCGCCCAGATGGCCAGCTGAGTGCGGTCACGTAGGCCCAGCTTGGACAGCACTGAGGAAAGGCCATTGCGCACGGTGCCCTCGGAGAGGCTCAGCTGGTCGGCAATCTCCTTGTTGGAAAGGCCGTGTCCCACCAGGAGGGCTATATTCCGTTCCGTGCGGCTGAATAGCTCTGCCCCGCCCAGAGTTTCCACCGTGGAAGCAGAGCCGCCCTTCTTGGCCATCTGGCTGAAGAGCTTCACCACCTTCGTGACCACTTCGGGATTGATCATGGCCCCGCCGGAAGCCACAGTGCGGATGGCATTGGAGAGTTCCGACACGGAGACACCTTTCAGCATATAGCCGCTGGCCCCGTATTTCAGGGCATTGAAGACATACTCATCATCGTCAAAGGTGGTGAGGATGATGATGCTCACCTGGGGATATTTCTCTTTGATGATGCGGGTGGCCTGCACCCCGTCCACCTCGGGCATGCGCACATCCATGAGGATGACATCCGGCCTGTCCTGCTCTATGAGATCCAGGCATTCCTGGCCGTCAGAGGCCAGGGCGGATACCTGCATATCCCCGTTCTGTTCCAAAACTATCTTCAAGCTGTCGCGGATCAGCTCCTGGTCATCCGCTATCATTACCTTAATCATGTGTTTCCTCCTTGGCCCCCTGGCCTACGGGTATCACGGCCTCCAAAGCAAAGCCATTTTCCGAGTGGCAGGCCAGGCTGCCGCGCAATAGATCCAGCCGTTCCCTCATGTGCCTGAGGCCGAAGCCCGGCACTGTCTCTTTGCAGCCCTGACCATTGTCCACAATCCTTATCTTCAGCCTGCCTTCCTCCAGCCGGAAATTGACCACGGCCTTCGTGGCATGGCCGTGGCGGTTGGCATTGGTCAGACCTTCCTGGACGATGCGGTAGATGACCTCCTCCACATCCTGCCGCATGGCCTCCGGCCAGCCCTCTACCTCCAGCTTCACTTCCATGGCCGTGGTCTCGGCATATTCCTTCACCATGTGGGTGATGGCCTCCCGCAGGGGCAGCCGTTCCAGATCGTCCGGGCGCAGCTTCTTCACAGAACGCCGCACATCCTTGAGGCCGTGCTTGGCCACGTCCCTGAGTTTTTCCAGCTGCTCCCTGGCCTTCTGGGGTGCCACCTCTATGAGCACCATGCAGGCATCCATGCCCGCAGCCAGTCCCGTCAGGGTATGGCCCAGGGTATCGTGTATTTCCCTGGCCAGGCGGTTGCGCTCCCGCATCTCTGCCGTGCGCTCTGCCTCGGCGGCATAGATGCGCAGCTGCTCATTGGCCGACTCCAGCTGCTCATTGAGGGACTGGATGCGCTCTTTCTCCTGATGCTTGTTCTGCACCAGCGTCACCAGATACAGGGCAAAGAGCACCACATTCACGGAAGAAAGGCCTCTCTTGACTGCCACCAGCACCCCCCGCACAGAATCCTTGTAATAGGCAGTGTAAGCGTCGAAGGGCTCCACTCCCCGCTGGAAAGACAGGCTATTGTAATCCGCCAGGAAAAACAGCACCAGCATGGCTCCCAGCAGCAGCCCCCCGGTGTTCTTGCCGTCATAGCGGTGCATGAGGTCAGCCACCACCAGCAGCACCAGCCCGTCATAGGCCAGGCTCAGGCTGCGCATGGCCACAATGCAGGCGATGGTCTCTCCCAGCAGGGCCAGATACCTGGTCCCCAGGGTCAGATCCTGACGGTGGTAGATCCTGCCGCAGATGAACAGCACGCCGAAGGACAGCCAGGACAGGGCCAGCACCTCAACCGCCGGCAGGGGCAGCACCGGCAGCGCCTGCAGGAAGGAATGGGCGCTCATGGCCTCGATGATCTTGTGCTGGGTCACATAGTAAAAGCCGGAAAAGAGCACCAGCACCAGGCCATTGTACAGCCACAGGAGCTGATGCAGCCGCACGGCCAGGCTCTTGGCCCTGAACTTGCTGAGCAGGAGGTAAAAATCTATCTCCATCATTCCCACCCTTCCCCGCTGCTATGCTTCGCATTCTCCCGGGTGATGAGAGTGGTGGGCAGCTTCACCAGCGGCTCCGGCTCCTCGCCCTGCAGCACCTTGTAGGCTTCTTCCACCGCCCGGCGGCCAATGCCCCTGGGGTCCTGGCCTGCCGTGGCCTGCATATGCCCCTGGGCAATGAGATCGCGGGTCTCCGTCACTCCGTCCACCCCATAGACAGCCACCCCGTCCAGTCGCCCGGCCTGCTTGAGAGCAGCCATGGCGCCCATGGCCGCAGGGTCGTTCAGTGCCATGACCACATCTATTTCCGGGTGGCGCTCGATCATCCTTTCCATGGCAGGCATGGCGATTTCCAGCTGTCCCTGGCACTCCTCCTGGTCCACCACCTCAAACTGGGGATAGTGAGAAAGAGTGTCCAAAAAGCCCTGTATCCTGTCCTGGGCCGAACGGGCCTGGGCATGGGTCAGGAGAGCCACCTTGCCACCCTGGCGGCTCTTCACCAAATGCCTGGCACACTGCTGGCCCGCCAGGAAATTGTCCGACACCACCGTGGAGACCACTGCCTCATCTGCCTCCACATTGGTATCAATGGCTATCACCGGCACCCCTGCCCGCTGGGCCTTGGCCAGAGCCGGGCCGCATCTGCGCCAGTCTACAGGATTGATGAAGATGAGCTTCACTCCGTCTGCTATGAGTTCCTCTATCTCCTCATTCTGCCGTTCTACAGAAAGGGCAGGGTCTCGGGAGATGAGCACATCCCCCCGATTCTCCACAGCTGTGCGGATCTCCTCGTCCACCACCTCGTAAAAGGGGTTGTTGAGAGTCATGTAGACCGCGCCGATTTTCCTGCGCCCCTCCGTCTGACGGGCAGAGAGATCCGTGCCCAGGAACTGCATCAGGCCCATGGCTATGAGCACCATCAGCGAAAGGGTCAGCAGCCCCATGAAAAGCTGTTCCCGTTTTTCCAAAAATAAATCCCTCCCCAAGCAGCCTCAATCCAGATTGCAGCTGCCCATGCGGTACCCCTCCAGGTCCAGGGTCACAAAGGCAAAGCCCAGTTCCTTGAGCCGGGCAGCAATTTCCCGCCTATGCTCCAGCAGCACAGGCAGGTTCTCCGGGCCAGCTTCCAGCCGTGCCAGATTCCCGTGGTCACGCACTCTGAGCTGTCCCCTGACAGCCAGGCTCCGCAGGAAACTCTCCACTTCGTCAATGCGACGGAGCCTTGCGGCCGTCAGCTCGACGCCATAGGCCACCCGGGAAGCCAGGCAGGCGGCGCTGGGCTTTTCCCAGACAGATAGCCCCCACGCCTTGGCCAGCCTGCGTATATCTCCCTTAGCAAAGCCGCACTCCGCCAGCGGAGAACGTATGCCCAATTCCTGCAAAGCCCTTGCCCCGGGGCGGTAGTCGCCCCTGTCCGAAATATTGGAGCCGTCCGCCACTGCGGCAAGCCCTTCCTCCGCTGCCCAGGCCAAAATCTTTTCCATGCGGTGCCGCTTGCAGTAGTAGCACCGTTCCCTGTCATTGCGCCGCACCTCTTCATAAGACAAGTCTTCCGCAGGCAGGAGGACATGCCTGATGCCAATGGCAGATGCCCCCTGCACCGCATCGCCATGCTCCTCCCGTGACAGCAGTTCCGACTCCGCCGTGACAGCCACCGCCCGCTCTCCCAGAGCCAGATAAGCGGCCTTGGCCAGAGTCATGCTGTCCACCCCTCCCGAGAGAGCCACGGCAACGCTGCCATACCCCTTCAAGCAGTCCAGCAATTTCTCAGTCTTAGCTTGCATTATTTTCCGCCCCCTATCCTCCTCATATTCTAGCAGGAAGGGAAATGGACTGTCAAAACGAAGAAGGAAAAACCTCTCCTTCCGAAGAATTAAAGATACATTTACCTTTGGGAAGAAACTTTCCGCAGCAGCGGCGATGGCAACGGGAGGCGTTGGCAACGCAGGTCTGGGGTGGAAATTTTGAATAAAGCCATCTCAATTTCTATCCAGGAGGGAAACTTATGAAAAAATCTGTTGTTGCCCTGTTGACTCTGGTGGCTATGGCCTTCGCGACAGTTTGCTTTGCGGCCGAGTCCTATCAGATGACCTACGAAGCAAAGAATTTCACCGAAGAGATGAAAACCGACCAAGCCCTGTCAGAAACCTTCACCACTCCCTATGGCACCCTCAAGTTCCAGATGAGGAAGCTCCTACCCCTGAACAATGACAAGAGGCTGCACTTGCAGGTCTGGCTGAATGACAAGAAAATCAACGACGAGCACTTCCCCAAGGTTGACTACGGCTATACCTTCCGCGTGATCAAGAACACCAGCACCAGCGAGCAGTTCTACGTGCTGCAGTCCATTGACAGGGCCTGCCTCCTGGGCTACTCTCCCAATGCCCAGAAGCTGGTAGTCTACATCGACAGCCAGAACTACGCCCACGAGAGGGATGCTTATCCCTACATTGTAGCCCTGAAAAACGGGGATCTGGTGCTGGCCTTTGAAAAAGGCAACAAATGCCAGCGCTATCGTTTCACCTGGGATGCCTCTGCAAACTGGTTCGGCTACTCCGACATCGGCGCAGGTTGGGGATCCATTGCCAAAGACAAACAGTAAGAATCGCATCTTCTGAAAAAAACGGACTCAGCCTGTCGCGGCTGAGTCCGTTTATCTTTTCTTCACCCTCAGCAACACCCTGTTGCCCAAGCTTTCCCCTTCCCTGAACTCATACGCTGTTATCTCTGCCATGCTGCGGACAAGGCCCAGGGATAAACCGTTTTCGCTATTCCTGAGGTCGAAGGGGTCTCCGTTGTAGTCATTCCCGTGCAAAGCATCAGGACAAGCTGGGCATAGGCCATCAGTTTCATTTTCAGCTGTCTCATGGCTGACATCACTCTGCCACCTTCCACTCCTGCAAGCTACGGCTTTGGGAATCAAAGTTCACACCTATTTCGAATAGCTTCCGCTTGTCTGCCTTGTAGGGCATGGCGTATTCCTTCTCTTTTATCTGCGCCAGGGCCTCGTCTGCGCTCTTGTCCAGCTTGAATTCAAAAATATAGACATACTCTGCCGTTTCTACCACGGCATCGGCGCGCCCCTTGCTGCTACGGACTTCACAGGCTGCGAACTTGCCCAGCAGAGTAAATACGAGATAGAGCACCGCCTCAAAATAATGCTCGAAGGGAGATGCTGATGAACTATAGGGAATGCTGGCAAAGAGTGCCGCCAATATATCCCGGATTCCCTCCAAGTCCCCATTTTCCAGGCAGTCATCCAAAGAAAACAAATCCCTGCCGGAACCTGCCAGCACCTCAGGCGTATATACAGCCAGCAAACTGTCCAGGAAACTGTATTTCACCTCATCATTGGGGAAACTCAAGGTAATGCGCCGACGCTGGGCATCATAGGCCACCATGCTGAGATAGCCCGTCTGATAGAGCAAGGGCACAATGTCGGGATTATCCGCACGATAGTCTGACAGAGCCCTTTCCGTGGAGTAAAGCTTTCCGTCCGTGAACTTCTTCACATCAAAGGAGCTCTTGCCAATCCTTTTCACCAGGAATGTGGGCGTGCCTGTCTCAAACCAGAAAGAACCGAATCTGCGTTTTTTCAGGGCATTCAGCAAGCTGTAGGGATTATAGACGCCTGTTTCCGTCTCCGCAGCAAAATGGTAGCCATCATAGGCCTTGCGGAGCTGTGCCAGGCAGGCTTCTTCCGACAGGCCATTTGCCTCAGCCATCTGCCGGATTTCCTGAGCAAAAGTTTCCTTCATTTCCCCTTCGGTGATGCCGCAGATACCAGCATAGTCCTCATCCATGGAAATATCTTCCAGCTGGTTCAGATCGCTGAAAATGCTCACCTTGCTGAATTTCGTGACCCCGGTGAAAAAGACAAAGCGCAGGTATTCATCGTAATTTTTGAGGGTGCCGAAAAAGCCCTTGAATACTGCCTTGTTGTGCTCCTCCAGGGCATCATTTTCCAAGACCTCAAGCAGCGGCTTGTCGTACTCGTCCACCAGCACCACACATTCTCTGCCGGTCTTTGACCTGGCCGCTTTCAAAAGGTTCCTGAAACGCTCAGGCAAAGGAAGTTTTCCATCACCACCATAGATTTCCTCCCATCCTCGCAAATGCTCAGCCAGCACTTCCTCCAAAGCCGTACCACCTTGATAGTTCTGCCCGTTGAAATCAAAGTAAAAGACAGGATACGGCTGCCAGGCTTCTGCTTTTCCCTGCTCAAGCTCTGCTATGGCCAGCCCCTCGAAAAGCTCGTTCTCACCTTCCCAATAGGCTTTCAAGGTTGACAAGAACAGGCTCTTGCCAAAACGGCGGGGACGGCTCAGAAAATACTGCTTGCTGCCATGAACCAGTTCATAAATGTACCTAGTCTTGTCCACATAGACAAAGTTTTCCTTTCTCAGGCTGGCAAAACTCTGCACCCCAATGGGCAACCGCCTTCTCTGCTCTTTCATGCTGCTCTCCCCCCCTGCGTCTCCGTCCCGCGCTCACTATCCTTTGCTTTCAGTATAGCATATAGATAAGACAAGTAAAGGGAAGTCCCGCACTCATGACATGGACCTCCCCCTTGCATTTCCTTCAGCACGATTTCCTCAATCCAGATCCGAGGCCTTGCCCTTGTAATGGGGCGGGCGCTTTTCCAAGAAGGACCTGATGCCCTCTTTGTAATCCTCGCCGCCGTAGACCTTGTGCCGATAGTCGTTGATGCGCTCGAAGCTCTCTGCGCTGATGACTGTGGAGGCACGGCTCAGGATGCGGAACTGGCGCTTGATGGCGCTGATGGAGAGCACGCTGTTGCGGCGCAGGGGCTGGAGGAAGTGTTCTTCCAGCACTGCTTCCAGCTCCTCCTTGTCGGCCACCCGGTTGATGAGGCCCACGTTCAGGGCGTCCTCTGCCTCGATG
>CACZHK010000041.1 GCA_902780915.1 Pseudoselenomonas ruminantium
ATGGTTTGCCATGGTGAGATTCCTCCTGTCTTTATTATACCCCTATCGGGGCTATGTGAAATTCTCACCTTGACTTGCTCTATTTTTATTCTAGCATCAACTGGTGTCTACATATCTTGGGATATTAAGGTTGAAATCATTCTTCTTGATTTCATCAAAAGAGGCAAGATGGGCAAACTTGCCTATATCCTTGCGTTCCATGTAGGCATTGACAATCTTGTCGATATGCTCAGGATCCATATGGTTCTGGGCCTTTTCCTTGCGGAATTCTTTGCTGGCATCAATAAAAAGTATGCTACGGTCAGTGTTATTCTTCTTGAGAATAACAACGCATGTAGGAATACTGGTGCTAAAGAAAATATTTGCTGGCAAACCTATGACTGCGTAGATGCTGCCGTTCTCCAGCAGGTGCTGACGGATAATGCCCTCGGCTCCACTACGGAATAAGACGCCATGGGGAAGGACAATGCCCATAGTACCATCTTCTTTCAGATGGTAGAAGCCATGCAGGAGAAAGGCAAGGTCTGCTCTTGTTTTCGGAGCAAGCTTCTCATAGCTTTGGAATCTGGGGTCAGTAAGGAAGCCGGCCGCAGCACTCCAGTGCTGACTGTATGGAGGATTCATGACGGTAGCGTCGTAGTTCGTAGGTTCTTCCGTAGGCCAATCAGTCCCCAGGGTATCGCCATTGCGGAAGTGCTGATATGTGAACGGCACATTATGAAGAATCATGTTCATGCGGGCCAGGTTGTATGTCGTATGAGATATTTCCTGACCGAAGAACTGGATGCTGTTGCGGCAGTCCTCGCTGATATATTTGCGAGCCTGCAACAGAAGAGAGCCGGACCCCATGCACGGATCGTACAGAGAGAAGCTCGGCTTATTTTCTTTGCCTTTGGTTACAATACGAGTGATAAGCTCGGCAACAGACTGAGGAGTATAGAACTCCCCTGCTTTCTTGCCGGAGCCTGCAGCGAACTGGCCTATGAGATATTCATACGCATCACCAAGAGCATCAGCACCATAGTGATTGAAGTCTATATGCGCCAGTTCCTTCATTACATCAGCCAGCATCGCATTGCGCTTCGCCGGGGTAGTGCCAAGGCTCTTTGAATCAATATCAAAGTCCTCGAACAAGTCCTCATAAGGCTTGACACCCCGGATAGCTTCACCACCCTGCTCTATGTCGCGCATGGCTTGGCGCAGGTGGTCCGTTGTGAAAGTCTTGTTGTTGATTTCCTCGTACAAGGCCGTAAAGGTATACTTTGGCTCAATGGCAAAACCGAACTTATCCTCCAGTTCTTCTAAGAGGTCGTTCCAATCATCGCTCCCCTGCGCTTCCTCATATATCTTCTGAGCAGTTTCCAGTGATTCCGGCTTCGGCTGCTCAAGAAGATCAGCTACCTCGTACAGCTGACGGTCAGAGAGGTATTTATAGAATACAAGGCCCAGCAGGTAGTCCTTATACTCATCGGCACTCATGGTGCTGCGCATGACATTAGCCGCATTCCATAAAGCCTGGTTAAGTTCTTGCGATGACATTCTATATTCCTCCATTAAATGAGTCTAGTTATATATCGACTCCATTGCTTATGGCCAGCTTGAAGCCGTCCTCTTCCGAGACATTGTACTAATAATCAGGCAACACCTACTCTGCTCCGCAACGGCACCAGGTCGCGAAGTTTTCGCAATTGTTCCACAGAAGATTATACTCAGATTCGCCAATTCTTGACATAGCGCGAGCGACTATTTCATCCGGGGAATACGGCGAAGACTCATTTACTGTGTAGAGATCATCATCCCCGGCGAATTCCTCTATTGTGCGACACATCACTCTGCCATCTTGATATTCGTAGACATTCCCATACCCATCATATATGCCATGGTGACTGTACACAGAGCGATATGTTGCAATATGGTCACCCTTTTTGTATTTCTGTTTAGCTTCCTCAACAGAATCATCTACGATAGCATGGTAGATCCGGTTTTCAACCGATAAAGACCTGGTGGCGTTCTCAACGGAATCCAAAATGTTGTTTTGAGTTTCAATCAAATCTCCTAAAGGCTTTACATGCTTTTTTGCAAAGCGTTCGATTGGTTTTGAGGTTCCACAGAGCATTCTAAATAATCCCATCTTCAACACTCCTTGCTAGATTTGCACTTTCTAGGGGTATACTTACCCCGCATTTTGCTATATTCGAGAAAATATGCTATAATTCCTTTTCGGAACGCACAGAAACAGTGGGGAAGAGGCTATCATCAAGGGCGAGCCTACCGAGGCCAGTTCCAAGCTCCAGTATGGCTCCATTGAGCGTTTGGCTCTTGTGGCATGAGGCTTGCATCCGTATGCCATACCACCTGCAGCGGCAGACCGAAGTAGTGCATGGGAAATACAAAGCCAACACAATCTGCATTGACTGAAGGATTATCTTCTGCCAACGCCTCCGAGATAGACCGAAGCTCCACCTCCGGCAGCAGCTTCCTGCCCACTGCCAGGCGGATATTGGCAGTAGGATTGATGAGGCGGAAAATAGCAATGGTGCGCAGGATTTCTTCGCTGGCAAGTGGCTTCTGCTTTTCCAAGGGAGTGCCAGGAGAACGCATTCTTGGCCAGCAAAAAAGGTGTCCGATTGACAATTATAACTCCCAAATAAAATCCTCCTGTTTGTTTTCTCATAATCAGCCATACAGCGGAATCAGCATAGCGTATGGCGCAGTGAATATGGATAGTGCCCAGCTCAATTTCTGGGCCAGGCCCATCTCCATGTTGCATTTCTTGAATGCGTACACTCTGTCAAGCCTGTATATGAGCACACCTGACAGCAACACACCTGGAATGGCGATAATTGTCGCTCCCGGAAAATAAAAGGTGTTTATTGCTGGCAGCATATAGCCTCTTAGAAACTCTATAGCCATTATCAGGAATGCTCCCGCCAAATCACAGATGAAACCAATCCCCCATATACGCAAGATGCTCTTTCGCCAAACATCAGCAAATCCGTTAGAGGAATAGTGCTTCATGGCAATATAGAGCACCAAGCTGTCAATGACGAAATTGACAGGAAGGATTATCAACCAAATGCCGGTAGGAATCAGATAGAACAGCCAAATTGGAAACAGGATATTGTATAAACGTGAATCTCCGTGTAGCTTTTTCATATTATCTCCAATTACTGCTAAATATTACTCTCCTGAATTCACTTGTTCCTGGTATTCTCCTTCTCGGTAGTCACCACAATCACCGTATCATCATCATCTATTTCCGCACCACACCGAGGGCAACAGGCATATTCCGTTCCATCAGGCAGTTGTCTCTTTCCTTGGCACTTGGTGCAAAAATCAGTATTGCACCGCTTGCAATGCAGTATCTCTCCAAAATCTCTTCTGCCGCACCTTGGGCAGCCATCATAATATTTAGCCATAAGACATGCCTCCTTTATCACTTACACCAATGCTCTCTTAACCTGTCAAATCAACAGTGCCATATCTATGAATTTTCTTTTGACGGCAATGCTATTCCCTTGCGACTGGCAGCACGCTCAATCAGCCTCATTCCCTCTTCAAATGCTTCCGGCAGGTAATCCTCCTCCCATTCCCGGCCAGCTTTCTCTATCTTCTTGATCTCCGACCAATCAGTGATATGCTCTCCCTCCGATGTACGCAATGGTTCATGGAATACATGCGGGTGCCGCCTAATCATTTTGTCGGCGGCAGAGCGCGCCACCTCCTGCAGGTCAAACAGTCCTTCTTTCTCTGCCAGACAAGCATGGAAAATCACCTGCAACAACAGATCTCCCAGCTCCTCCTTAAGATTCTCAGCTTTGCCGGTCTCTCTGAGGATATTGATTCCTGCCAGTACCTCACAGGCTTCTTCGATACATCCGGGTTTTACACTTTCATGTGTCTGAACCCTGTCCCAGGGGCAGCCCTCCTCAGATTGCAGCCTTTTCACTATGGCATGTAATCTCCCAACCTCATCCTGCTTCATGTATGAAAATCCTTTCCAGACCTGATGAACGCTTGCTCTAATAAAATTGTACCACAAATACCGTTGTTCTCCCATAGGCTATCTGTAAACGAACTGCTCTTTACTGTCACAAAGAAATCATGTATACTTTATCCATAGGACAAATGTCCTATATCTCCCCAATCTGCCGTACTATACTTACTACACAAGAGAAAGGCCTCGCCGGATCCCCATTTCCGGCGAGGCTATTTTTCTACCCTTGCAGTATCGGCTCAAGATATCCCTTTCAAATACTAATCAAGCTTCATCCGCTTCAAATATGCAGCTATATCCTGTCTGGCAGAGGGTATATCGCTGCTATAGATGTCAAGAATTTCCGCCGGGAGCTGTGCCCCGGTGGTTTCTTTTATTTTCTCGATGCTCTCACCTATCCCGCCACCACCGTGGGTTACCACTGGAATGATACTTTTTCCATGCAAGTCATAATGCTCCAAAAAACCTTGGACAGCCATAGGCAGGGTGTGCCACCAAAGGGGGTACACTACAAAGACCACATCATAATCTGCCAGCTCAGGCAACGGCCCCACCAGTGCCGGAGCCAGATTCTCATCCAGTTCCTTCCTGCCCACCCTAGTGGTAGCACCATAGTCAGCAGGATACTTTTCCTTGGTGTGAATGGCATAAATATCACCCCCGGCAGCATCATGAATCATGGCCGCTATCATTTCAGCATTGCCGATAAGAGTCTCCTTGTCCTTCATAATGGAAGCCCCGGATACCGCATCCACCCCAGGCGGAAAATCCGTATTGCCTCCCCGGCTGAAATACACCGTCAATACTCGCCCGGATACTTGGGCCTTCTCCCCTTGTACTTTGGGGCGTTCTTTCAAAGCTACCCTCTGACAGTAATAGGACAGTCTTCCTATACAGGTATCCCTGCCCTTCTCCAGACCGAAGAACAAGCGCTGCCTGTCTGCATCAAAATTCCCAAAGGCAGCAATCTGCCCCAGGGCATCTGCCAAAATCTCGTCCATGGCGTGATTTCGCATTCCACCTAGTAATCGCAAGGTTTCATAATGGACGCATTCATGGCGGAGACGCAGACGCTGGGAACGCTCCATCCAATCCTCAGTGGAAAGCCCCAAGGCCTCGGCAGGGATGTTGCTATAGGGAGCGCGGTTCAGCAGTAGCAACCGATGGCGGTAAACAAGCTCCGCCCGCGCCTCAATGGTAAAGGCATTGACAGTGGGTGGCAGTTCCCTGCTCTGCTCCCGGCCATTCAGAACCGCCTCCATGGCACGAAAATCCTCATGACAGCCTGTGGCAATCACCGGCAATGTTCCTCCCAGAGTATGGGCAAAGGAAATGGAGAGGCTCTTCTTCTCCTGCCACACAAAGTCACAGGCCGCCAGCTTCAGCTCCTCCGTGAGAAAATCCGGCACCTCTCTGCCCTGCACTTCCCTCCATCTGGCCGCAAAGGGTTCATCCGTCAGTGGCAGGACTGGCAGCTCCGCCGGGATTTCATAGGCATGCTGCAAGTATTCATCAGCGCTCTGTGTCTGCTTCAGCCATGACATATCCATTTTCGTTGCTCCTCCATGCCCTGACACTCATCGGCTTGGTTACCAAATATCAGGTGTCTCCCGTTACCAAGAGAGTGCTACCGCCAATCCATTCCCAGATGGCGTTCTCTTCGGGCCGGGCACGGTAGTAGTCGCATTTTTCCCGTATGAGCTGACGGTAGCGTTCCGCCTTTTCTTCGCTGAAAAGCTCCCGCATTTCCGGCATTTTCATGTAAGTGTCCAGCTTTTCAAATTCAGATTTCTCGTAAAGCTCCAACCAGAGCCTTTTATTTTCCATCGGAACCGCCCCATTGGACAAGGAAAAGAAAAAGCCAATGGGATAGGCACAGATATTCTTCATGCCCTGCCGCGCAAAGAATATCGGCAGTTCCGTCGGTGGCACCCCACAGACAAAGTTGATAAGCGGCATAAGTTTGTTATACGCCATTGACAAATCCCTTGTCATTTCCATCAGTTCTTTTCCCCAGCCGCACTCTGTCGGATACGTCCCCACAGAAATCCCGTGGGGGCTAAAGCTCATAGGTGTAACAGAAGCAATGCGCCCGCCAGGGCGAACCACCCGCTTCATTTCGCCAAAGACTCGCGCAGGGTCAGACGCAATGGTCAAAAAAGTATGGCTAACCACCACGTCAAAGGAATTTTCCTCAAAGGGCAATGTCTCGGCGTACCCTGCCAAAAACTCTATATCAAGCCCCGCCTTTCCTGCCTCCTCCCTGGCCCGGAGCACGAATTCCTCCTCTGCGTCCAAGCCCTTAAGCCTGGCCCCGGGAACCGTGCGCTTCAGGAGCCGGGTAAAATATCCCGTACCACAGCCCACGTCCAGTACGTGGCTGCCCTCCTTTACGGCGCACCATTTCCCTATCAAGGGCTCCATCTCCGGCTCAATAAGCATCAGCCGCGTCCGTTCCAAATGGTTTGGTGTCTGAAAGTGGGTTGACCATCTCACTCGTTCTCAGATCCTTTCCGAAAAAAACTCACTGGTCCTTCATAATCTTTTCAAGAAACTTCAACATTTTTTCCTGTGAAACCTTTTCCTTTCCTTTTTTCATGGCGGCCCAAATCTTTTGGCTGACGGCGAAATCCTGATCATCGCACTCTGTGTCCTTCAGCTCGCAGTCTGGACAGTTTATTTTTGGGAAAATGCGCTCCATGACGCTCTCCAGCTCCGCCATCTCCCCAATAACACGCGCCGCGACCTCTTCACGGAAGAAACGGCGAATCAGCTGGGCAGCCTCCTCTCTGCAGTTACTCCCCCTCATTTCCATTCACCTAAGCAATCTGCCTGGCTGCCAACGCGGCGAAGATCCCTTTCTTTTCCATCAATTCCTTATAGGTCCCGTCTTCCACGATTTCCCCTCTCTCCATGACCAGGATGCGGTCGGCATTTTCTATGGTGGAGAGGCGGTGGGCTACGACGATGCGGGTGGCCCGCATGTGGTCCAGGGTTTTCGAGACGATAGCCTGAGTCTCGTTGTCGAGAGAGCTGGTGGCTTCGTCGAACACGATGATCCTCGGATGATGAACCAGGGAGCGGGCAATTAGGAGGCGCTGGCGCTGGCCACCGGAGAAAGTGGTACCGCCCTCGTTGACGATGGTGTGCATTCCCATCGGCAGGTCCTTGATGTCAGCTTCAAGGCCTACGAGCCGCGCCACTTCCCATGCATCGTCCATAGTCAGGGGCAGGGAGCCCACGATGTTGGAAAAAACGCTGCCTTCCATCAGTTGCCCGTGCTGCATTACGACGCCAATCTGCCGCCGTACCGATGAAACATCCAGCTCCGAGAGGTCCATGCCGTCGTAAAGCACCGCGCCGCTCTCGGGTTTTTCAAGACCGATCAGGCAACGGAGCAAGGTGCTTTTCCCACTGCCGGAGCTGCCCACGATGGCAACAAAAGTGCCGGGAGCGATAGAAAGGCTGATGTTTTTCAACACCGGGGGTGCATCGGGCTTGTAACGGAAGCGGAGCTCCGCCACTTCGATTTCGCCGGAAAGCTCTCCGGCGGGCAGTTTGTTTTCCGTGACTTCGCTCTTTTCCCGCAAAATCGGCAGGATACGCTCCAGCGACGGCATAATGCCCCAAACGGACACAACGCCGCTCCGAAAGCTGGTCAGCGCACTGCCGAAGCTGCCCATAGCCGCATTGAAGCTCAAAAACTCTGCGGTGCTCATAAAGGAGAGGCCAGCCTCCCGGGACATATCGAGCAGATCCATCGCATAGTAAAAGATGCAGAAATTCAGCACTATGGGCTGCGCCGAGGTAATCAGACCAATCCAGTTCTCCTGCCAGCGTGATTTCCGGTTCCATTTCCATTCGTCGCCGAAGTTTTTGGTCCAGAGGTAAAAGGCCCGTTCCTCCGCCGCTCTGAGACGGAATTTGTTCAGGCCCGAGAGAATCTGCAAAAGCTGGCCGGACACCCGGCCGGATGCATCCGATTTTTCCCGCTGGTAACTCACTTGCCGCCAGGAGAAAAACATGGAGAGCAGGAAGAAAATCCCCCAAACAAAAATCGCCAGCAACCCCATTTGCCAACTGTAATAGAACATGACGAGAAGGTTCCAGAAACAGAACAGGCCATTGAAGATGCCGTTGGCAGCGATGGATGAAAGCTGTTCGGACAGGAGGCTGATTCCCTGCATCCGAAGAGCAAGATCACCGATCTGGTATTTGCGGAAAAAGGCGGCGGGCAGCGACAGGAGCTTGATCAAAAGCGCTGACTCCGCCGAGACCCGGACATGATTCTTCAGCCGCATGACGGTGAGACCACGCACGAGGGAAATAAGTGCCCCGGCGATGGAGGTGACGAACATGACCTGCACCACCAGGAGCAAAGCCATTTTGTCATAACTGGGAATGATGTATTCAAAAATGGATTGCGTCACGAGAGGCGTGACCACAGGGATCAGCCCCGCGATAAAGCAGCAGAGCAGCAGGAGCCAAAAATCCCGTTCCCATGAGAGCCGCGTGGTCCATCGGAACCATTTCCAAAGGGAATCCACATCCTCCGGCATTGCCTGCGTAAAGCAGAAAGCGCGCATCTCGAACTCATCGGCAGTCTTGTCGGTCACGGGGAAACATTGCCCTGTTTTATGGTCATGGTATTCGTATCGGTCGGGAGCGACGGGAAGCACCGCCAGGGGCTTTCCGTCCTTGAAGGCAAGAAGCGGGCCAATATCCTGCCGTTGCCAGCCAGACCCGAGCTGGATTTCCCTGGCGTGGAGGTCACGGTTCCCCAAGACCCGGAGAATTTCCCTGGTATCATTCAGGTGGGTGGCCTCCTCCGGCAAGCGGAAGCGACGCTTGGGGATGCCATAGTACGCGCCGATTTCCCTGAGCGCGTGGATGACCGGAGGCTGGAACTTGTCCTCGGCGCGGCTGACAAAGGGCAGATCGGGAATCAGATTTTTCAAAAGCTCGCTGTAGGAATTAGAAAGCAACAGCTCCTTCGCTTGGGCGAATTCTGCCAACTGGTCCTTGGCGTTTTGCTCCTCTTTGCGGAAATAATCGAGATAGGCACGGCAAAAGAGGGAGATTTCCGCCAGCATGATCCGATGGATGGCATCCTCACCGAATCGAGCCAGGATCTCCTCTGTGGAAAAAGCGGCGACCTCTGCGGCCTCTACCAAAACGATAGACTCCCGCCACGGCAGCAGCAGGATATTGTTTTCATCCACAAATCGCGCCGACAGGTCGGTTTTGATAGCCTCCCGCGGCAGTTCAAGCCAGACAAGGGGCTGACCCTTGGGCGCGGCAAGGCGCGTCCCGGCCGGAAGCCGCTCCCGCATTCCCGGCGAAAGCTCGCGGCTGACACGGGGCAGGAGGCGGCTGCCCGGACGGCAGAAAAAAGGCGACAGTGTGTCTCTCAGGGCGGCAGCCTGCCTGTCATAGGCCGCCGCCTTGAGTTTGCCCGGCGTTACGGCGCGAAATGTCGTTTCCTGCAAGGCAATGGCGACAAGGGACAGGGCTGAGGAAATCTGCTTGGGAATCGCGCAAAGGAAGTCCCCCGCCCTCCGCTCACAAAGAAAAACCCGGCGGCTGCCACCGCCTGCGGTGTAGACAACATAAAGCTCCACCTCGCCGGAGACGAGCTCCAAAAGGTCATGTTCGTCGTTAAGTTCAACCCATTCGCCGATTTTTGCGTTCTTCGTCGTCATGCTGTACCTTCTTGTTTGACAAAAATGTGTATGCGGTATTATCTCCTGAAATGCGCTGCTTTTCAGGAGATAAATCAATAGTTCTGTATCAACTTCTTGTAATACCCTTCCTCCGCCATCAGGCTCTCATGAGTTCCGCGTTGTACGACGCGGCCTTTTTGCAGCACGATAATCTCGTCACAGTCCCTTATGGTGGAGAGACGATGGGCTACGATGAAACAGGCGCAGCCCCTTCGGCGGATATTCTTCATAATTTCCTGCTCCGTCACCGGGTCCAGGGCACTGGTGGCTTCGTCCAATATCAAAAGCGAGGGGTTCGCCGCCAAGGCTCTTGCGATTTCCATGCGCTGCCTTTGGCCACCGGAAAGGTTGTAGCCGCCTTCTTCCAGCATGGCATCGTAACCGCCACGCATCAGGGAAATGTCCTCATGGATCATGGCATCCTTCGCCGCCTGCATGATATCCCGGCGCGGGACGCCGGGATTGAAGAGGGCGATGTTTTCCGCCACCGTTCCTTCCAGCAAAAAGATTTCCTGCTCCACCACAGCCACGAACTGGGCGAAGACTTCCCTCGGCACATCTTTCGATGACACGCCGTCAAAAAGGATTTCCCCGGACCAAGGCTGATAAAGGCCGGACACCAGTTTCGCCAGCGTGGATTTCCCGCTGCCGCTTTTGCCCACGATGGCGACCCGCCGCCCCGGTTCCAGTTTCAGGTTCAGCTTTTTGATCTGCGTCGGCATGGTGCGGGAATAGCCAAAATTAACCTGCTTCAGTTCCAGTCTCCCCGAGAGTTTGGCGGGGAGTTTTTCCATGGCTTCCGGCGAAAATTCTTTTTCCTCGTCCAGCGGATAGCGATACACATCGTTGATTTTCATCATCTGGGAGCTGGCCTGCTGGATGTCCTGGGACATGGCGGTGATGCGTCCTATGGGGGCCTGGAAATTCTGCATCAGGCTCTGAAAGGCCACGAAGATACCGACAGACATCAGGCCGTCCATGATAGAGAAGCCGCCCTTAGCCATGACTACTGCGCTGTTGATGCCGCCAAGAGCCGCCGGGACAAAATTGATGAACTGGCTGTAGTATTCCTGCTCCTGCGCCATGGTCAGATACCTGGCGTGGGCATCGGCCCATTTCACAAAGAAGTCGTCTTCGTTGCCGTTGGCTTTCAAGGTTTCCACCGAGGCGATGCCTGACACGCTGATGCCGTAGAGCTTGCCATACTCCTGCTGCAGCTTCATGCGTTGTTCTTTCAGCCACTGATAGCTGGAATAGGTCACGAAAATGTTCAGAGCTGTGAAAACCACGCCGATGAGCGTGAGCTGCACATTGTAAAGCGCGAGGAGAAACAAGTAAAAGATGGCCGTGCCGAAGTCAAGAACAGTCAGCGCCAGCTTTCCCGTGACAAAGTTCGCGATGGATTCGTGGAACTGGACGCGGGAGGCAATTTCGCCGTAGTAGCGGGTCTGGAAAAAGGACACGGGAAGCTTCAGCACATAGGCGAGAAATGACGAGGCCTCCCCAATGGTCATTTGCCCCTGCCATCGGAGCAGGCACCAGGATTTCAAAAAGCTCAAGGTAAGCGTCAGAACCAATGAAATCAGGAGAGCCAGCAGCACATCAAAGAGCCAGCCTCGATGCTTGTAGGTCAATACATCATCAAAGAAGGTCTCAGACACCACCGGCAGGCCAATGTTCACCATGGTCAGACAAAAACTGACGCTGAGGAGGAAAGCAAGCGCCAGCCGGTCTTCCAAAAGGCTGGAAAGCAGCGTCCGCCAAGCGCTTTCCGGCTCTCCCTCCGGCACGAAGCCCTCCCCCGGGCGGAGAACCAACGTCACACCAGTAAAGCTCCCCTCGAAATCCTCCCAGGCAACAGTACGGTGCCCCCGCGCCGGGTCGTTCAGATAGACCGTGCCACTCTTTTCATCATAGCCCTCGAAAACCAGGAAATGATTGAATTCCCAATGGATGATGAAGGGCGGGATCATCTTCTTCAAATCTTCCGGCCCATAGGAAAAGCCCTCCGCCTTCATACTAAGGACTTCCGCCGCCGCCATGACATTCCCTGCGTTGCTGCCGCTGCGACTAACGCCGCAAAGTTCCCGAAGCTGCTCCAACGGCATAAATTTTTTATAGTAGCCGAGAATAATTCCAAGAGACGCCGCCCCGCACTCCGCTGCTTCCATCTGAAGAACAACGGGGGTCTTCACCCGATGTTTGCCGTAAATCAGGGAGTCAATGCTCGGAAGGCAATCCCAGAGTTTTTTCTTTTTCTTCATATTTTCAATCCGTCCTCAGCCATTGCCCCATTTTGTCAAATGCGTAAGCCACCGGAGATTTCCTGTCTACGATGGCGTTTGCAGTGCAGGCCATGCCCTCATGGATTTCCTCTTGCGGGCCGGCGAGCGTCGTCCAGAGGTAACCGGTTTTCGTGTCCTCGTCCCTGGTCAGCTCCACCTTTACCTCCATCACTGAGCCGCCACATTTTTGCAGTATCATTTGGGCGAATTCCTTGTTCCCCGTCCAGTAAGTAATACGGTCACTGGTCACAGGGTACTGTGAAACCTCCAGCACCGTGCCTACGAGGGAGCCGTAAAGGGAGGAATCGATGGCGCCGGGAGCGACTTGGATGGTCATGCCGGGCTTGATCTTGTGGCCTGTGAGGGCCGAAACGAAAATGATGCCGGAAATATCATCTGACACCTTGATGTCCACGTCATAAATGGGTGTGCCTGCTGCAACCATATCGCCCTCGCGGAAACGCTGGGAGTTGATGGTGCCGTTATAAGGGCTGACCACCTGCGCCTTGTAATGGTGCTGTTCCTTTGCCGAAGCCAACTGTGCGGTGTGCGCCCGCATATCCTCGACGCTGTTGGAGGTGCGCGCCTGCTCAGCGGTCATGTAAATCTGCTGTTCCAGATCAGACTGCTCAACCAGCGCCACCACATCACCTTCGGCCACCTCGTCCCCCGGCCTCAACCGCATCTCCACGATGCGCCCGCTGCTGATGGGAGAAATATTGGCCACGCCGCTGTCGTCCACCAGGATGCCGTAGCCCGTCACCTGCTCCGCCATGATGCCGAAAAAGGCCCACACGAGAATGGAGAACAGCGAAATGCCAACCGCCGCCAGAGCAATCCAGCCTGTGGGGGTGGTGATGGAGAAAATATTGCCCCCTTTGTTGGGGCGGTTCAACTTGTCCAGCGCCTTTTGCTGGAATATTTGGTTAGAACTCATACTTAGACGCCCCCACTTTCATTCCCACAGTGCAATTCGATAGATCACCGATGACTATAGGCTCGCCCTTTTCGATACCGCTGACGATTTCCGTCAGATTATTTCCCTCGATGCCGCAGACGACATCACGCCGCGCCAGCCGAGATTCGCTGTCCAATGTATAGACGAAAAAGCCACCGCTTTTCTTGTCCCGCTGGATACCCCGACTAGGTACTGCAAGCACATGGGCAGTGTCCTTCGACAGAATTTTCGCGCCGTCGTAATAGGTCGGCTCCAAAATGCCGCTGGGATTTTCCACTTCCCAATAAACTTCATGGAACTCCGCCTCCGCCTGCAAGTCCGGCACAGCGCGGACAATCGTCATGATGAACTGATTGAGTTTCAAGCCCGTATTGGGTAGGGTTGAGTTTGTAGGATAGACCTTGTTCATCAGCTGATGGGGGCTGATTTCCAATATGAATTGATTCCCCAGGGAGAGGAGTTTTTTCAAGTCCTCGTGGGTCATGATGGAAAAACCATTCAGCGTGCTGGTGTCTGCCATCATGAAGATGGCTTCTCCCGCCCGCACATGCTTTCCCGCTTCGCGGTAGACCTGCACGATGGTGGCGGCCTTGGGGGAGGAGATGACCATCTTCTCCTCCTCGAAGCCAACGAGCTCCCGCTGGGCAATCCTGTTATTGAGCTGCGCCCGGCTGGCATCCCGCTGGGCTACGACATTTTCGTATTCCTGTCGGGAAACAGCATTATACTCGAGGAGGTAAGCATAGCGCGAAACTGTCTGCTCCGCATTCAAAAGCTGGGCCCGTGCTCCCTCGATGTCAGCCTCCGCCGCGGCAAGCTGCGCCTGGATGTCATGGTTCTCCATCACGGCCAGCACCATGCCTTCCTCCACTTGCTGGCTGGGAGAAACATAAATATCGCGCAAAATGCCCTCATACTGCGCGGTAATGTCGATGGTCCAAGGCGCACGGGCTGTGACATTCACATTGGGGATTACTGCAGGTATGTCCCGATAGTCGGCATAGGCTACGGGCAAAACGGTATACTTTGCCGCTTCCATCTTGTCGATATGGAGGCGGCTCTCCTCGTTGATGTAAATACCGTAGCCTACGAAGAACACTACGATGACGATGACACCAATAATGGACAATTTCAAATATTTTTGTGCGTTCACGGCTTCGCCTCCCGAAGGTCAAGATTCCTCCTGTGTCAGGGACTTCAGCGACACCGGGAGAATCATGAACCGTGTGTCATCCGTGTTCTGGATGATGCGGACTTCCGCGCCGTCCGGGATGACAATGTCTTTTTGCTTGACTTTGTTCAAAAACATCTCGGCGATGAACTGGACGGCATCTTCCACGCCCGTGTGAGGCAATACGAGGTAATGGACAAACTTCGGCTGCTCGATGACCTTGTAGGTCACGCCCTCGTCCACCACGAAGCCAGCCTCGATGAGCACACCCTCCGGGTCTTCAATGAAACGCTTCTTGTACGCCTCATCCTCCCAGCATTTCTTGATGACCTCGCTGTACTTCACTAGATTCTGCTTCTTGTCTGCCATTGCTATCATCCTTTCCTGATTCATGATTTGTTCCTATACGTAATGCTTGTGGTTGTTTTCACAGGCCCTCATGCCAATTTGGGGGCTTCGTAGGGTTCGAGGAACAGCCCGGCCTGCTCGAACTTTTTCAGGATAAAGAACACATTGGCCGGGAAGGCGTCCTTTTCTTCCATTAGTTCGCCGGCGACATCATAGGCGGTTTTGCCCCCCGCCTGCAACTTGTCCAGTACGCTGTGATAGAGTGAGGGGGGGAGGTCGTCGGCGCCGAGGAATTTCAAGCGGAATTTTTCCTCACGGGAAAACTCGATGCCCGCCGCCGTCTTGTCGAAGGAAATACCGGGACGAAGATAAAGGGGCATTTCCTTTGAGAATTCTGTCTGCATGTAGCGGTCAATCATAGACATGAAGACGCGCTTGAAATCGTCAAGGTCAGAGAAAAATTCCTTGGCGATGTGGATTTCCCCGGTGGGATGCTCCGCTGAAGAGCCGCAAGGGGTGATCAGACGGAGGGAACGCTCCGCCATGTTCACCACAAAACCGGTGACGCAGGCGATGGTGTTGCCGTCGGCTGCCTCCACCTTCAGGCTGTCGCTTTCCCTGGCCCGCCCCGCTTTGGCGAACCTGTTGTGAGGCGCCTCAGTGAACTGGGGCAAAAGCTCCACACAGATCAGTTCTTCCATGGTGAAAGTCTTAAAAATCTTGTGCAAAATGTCGAGACTTAGCACGGAAAAGCGATGCACGCGGCGATTTTTTTCCAGCGCCTCCAAAAGATAAGCGCGAGTGCGCTCCGGCCTCCGCATGGAGACCGCCGTGGTGAGCTGTGGCTCGATGCCGAAGACCTGGAAGAAGTCTTCGGCGAATTTTTCATAATAGGGATTATCCAACGGCTCAGTTGCATAGTAGCAAGTACCCTGCCCGGCTGCGTCCCCCACGGTTTCCTTCAGGAAGGAGAGTATTCCTTGCCAGAGAGGGGCGTTTTCCTCATCGTAAGGGCAGACTTTTTGAAGTTTCCCCGCCATGACACCGCAGAAGGGGCAGCCCACCGAGCAGCCAAGATCCAGTTCAAAGGTGATGGGCCCATGGATGAGGGATGCGTTTTTCCCGCCCAGCTCCGCCCAGCAGCGGTTGAGCTGCCGCCACCGCCAAGCACGAAAGGCAGGATGGGACGGCACGCAGGCTTCCCGCGCCATGCGATTGCGCTCGGTGAGTTTTTCCCGGATAAAGCCACGATAGCGCCGGGCAACGCGGGGGAACTCCTCCAGGGGGCGTTTTTGGTATTCGATTGCCAGCTCGTTAATGCAGAGGACCTTCACCGAAAAGACATCAATGGAAAGGCCATGCTTTTTCAGCGTCGCTTCCGGCGCGGCAAGAAATTCCTCCTGAAACCCCGGCTCCATTGTCCAAAGCTCCAGCGCCCGCTTCGCCTCTGCTACTTCGCGGATATATTCGGCGTCGTCTGTGGGGTTTTCGACGACATTCTTGATTTCCAGATCGTTCATTTTTTCACTCCCTGCTCTGCTTGCTCGCGTGCATATCCACCGCCAGCGCCAGATACTCGTGGCCGATATGCACCATCAGGTTCTCCGCGCAAAGCCAGTCCAGCGCGGCGCGAAGCTCGTCCATATCGTATTTTCCCGAAAACTCCGTGAGGAGCGCCTCCTCCTGCCGAACAGCGCGAGTGGCACGGTAAAGCTCCGCTTTTGCCCCTTCCAGCGTGTAGACGGCGTGCTTCGAGATTTTCCGCATATCGTAAATGTCGATGGCTTTTCCCCTGTCCTCCATATCCAGGCGCTCCAGGTTCCAGCGATGGGCTACCCAATCCGTGACAATCTCTTGTACCTTGCGGTAACTTTCGCCTTTTTCCCGCATGTCCCAGCAGAGCTTCAGCTCCTCCTCGTCAATGGGCTCGAAGATGTAGGCTGACCGACGGATAAAATCCTCATCGGCATAAGCGAAATCGTAGGCCCGGGCAGGGCGCAGCTTCAGCCCGTATTTTTCCTGGTTTTCCGTGTATTCCCCGTACCGCTGGTAGATGATATGGAGGACCTGGTTCGGCGACGGCAGATGCATAACCTTCGGCAAAAGCTCCGCCAGCTCCGCGAACATTTCCTCCGTCTCGCCGGGAAAGCCGCAGAGCAGATTCCACGCCACCTGCATATTGTGGGCGCGGCAGCTTTTCAGTGCCTCAATCTGCCGGATAGCGCGGCAGCCCTTGTTCATGATTTTCAAGATATCGTCCTGGAGGCTTTCGATGCCCGGCTGAATCTGGACAAAGCCCGCTTCGGCAAGGGAACGCACATCCTCCTCGGTAATATTCGCCTTGATCTCGGAGAAGAATTTCAGCTTGATGCCCCGCTGCTTGATTTCGGCGGGCAGTTCCTTCATCTGGATATGGCTCAAAATGCTGTCAGTGAATACGCACATCTTGGCCTGGGGATAACGTTTCGTCAAGGTCATGATTTCGTCCGCCAGCCGCCGGGTTGTTTTCTCACGGTAATTCCGCGCAGGGCCGTTCAACCCGCAGAAAGTGCAGGGCTTTTGCTTGCCCCACCAGCAGCCACGCGAGCCCTCCACCAGAAAATGCATGACTTTTTCTTCTGGAAACAGTTCTTGATAGGTTGCGAAGAATTCGTCGAAATCGGGAATGGGAAGGGTCTCCGCATCCTTCGTGACCCGGTGCATCGTCACCTTCGGCCGTGGCGAGCGGCGGGACAGTACGCCGTAAGGCAGCTCCGACTGCTGGATTTCCCCATCTTTCAGCAGCCGTGAAACCACCTCGGCAAAAATCTCGTCTGCTTCGCCGAGGAACACATAATCATAGGCCTCCACATGCTCGATCAGCGCCGCCCCCTGATCCCCCATGCAGTTGGCGCCGCCTACCAATATCAGGGGAGGATTTTTTTCTTTTTTCAGCCGCCGCGCCAGCGCGATATTGGCGTTGGTCTGCTGAAACAAGGAGGCGAAAGCCACGATTTTCGGCTCATGGGCGAGGACGCGCTGGGCGGCTTCTTCGATATATGCCTCCGCGTCTTCTTGCCATGTGCCCATATTGTCGAGCCAGTTGCGCTTGGCTACTTCTACTTCAATCGGTATCGCGCCGCCTTCCGGTATACGGACCTCGCGCATCCAGCGGAGGTATTCATCCAGCGGGCGCAGCGTTTTTTCGCCATGGGCCGCCCGGGCAAAGACCATTTCCCCCACAAGATAATCATTGCGGGCCAGAGCCACGAGATAATAAAGTTTCAAGCCCTGCCGATGAGCGTACCGCAAATGCTCGTACTCGATCACCGAGGGAATCCCCGCCTGCGTCAAGCAGGACTTCAGCAATGAGAGAGCCATGGAGGGCATCGTCACATCGGAAATCGGCATTGAGACGAAACAGACATCCGGTTTTTCAATCGAATTCATACACTCACCATCCGACGCAAAAATTAACAAAAAAGGCGGAGACAATCATGCATTATCTCCGCTCTTTTCTTGAACGCACCAAATCAACTCAGATCAAAGCACCACACCTACAACCACGACGGCAACCTCGGCGACCGCAGCGGCCTGCGCTGCAGCTGCAACATCCACCCCTGCCACAACATTGATGGCTGCCTCGGCGGTCGCGACGACATTAGAGGCCACCGAGGTTATTCCACCACCAGCTGCTATGGCCAGTTCCGCCTGCGTCAGCGCCTTCGGCGAGGCTGGGAGAATAAGGTAGCGCATATCGTCAGTATTCTGAATGATGCGGACTTCCGAGCCGGCGGGTATGAGCACATCTTTCTGCTCCACCTGATTCAGGAAGGCCTTCGCGATGACCTGCACCGCCTCTTTCGCATCTGCGTGGGGCAGCACCATATATTGGACCTGCTTCGGCTGCTCGATGACTTTGTAGGTCACGCCCTCGTCCACGACGAACCCGGCCTCAGTCAACACACCTTCAGGGTCTTCCAGGAAGCGCTTCTTGTAAGCCTCATCCTCCCAACATTTCGCCACCACTTCGCCGTACTTTACAGGATTTTTTGATTTATCTGGCATCTCTTTTCATCCTCTCTGTCAAAGGTGAAATATAAATTAATTATAGTATACCCCCCCCGCGATTTTGTCAAGTACTTTTTTACTTTTTTGTCACAACCTTAAAAAATTATTAGAACACTTTTCACACCTTAGCCCCCTCCCGGAACACCACCGTCATGCCGCCATCCGCACCCACCGTCACATAGTCCACCATCGCTCCCCACAGCCGCTCATCAAATTCCGCCACAGGCTCTCTCTGCGCCTCAAGCGTCCTGATGAACCCCGCCAACCTCTCTCCCTTGGCTGACCGCTGGGCGATGGTCTCCGTCACCAGCTTGTTGAAGGCCGTGACGAAAGCCGCCTTGATTTCCTCCTCAGTCACATGAGGCGTTTGACATTTATGCCCGTCGTACTTCTTGTTGCAACGGTAGATGACCCTGCGGTACTTGTCCGTGGAGTGCCAGACCTTGGCTCCAAAGAAGCCACCGCACTCGCCGCATTTGATTTTCCCGGAGAAAATGCTCACGCCGCTGTATCTGATGCCCTCCTGCTTGCGCCGCACCACCTCGGTCTGCACCAGCTCGAAGGTGGCAGGAGGGATGATGGCAGGGTGGCTCTGCTCCACAAAGTAGCTGGGGACCTGCCCAGTGTTCTTCACAGCTTTCTTCGTGAGGAAGTCCGGCGTGAAGGTCTTTTGGATGCGGGCGCAGCCCGTGTATTTCTCGTTGGCGAGGACTCCGTTGATGGTGGTGGCGTTCCATTTGCTCTTGCCCGTGACCGTCAGGATTCCCCTCTTTGTCAGTTCCTTGGCGATGGCGCAGGGTGTCAGCCCCTCGATGAACAGTCCGAAGATGAGTCGCACGGTCTTGGCTTGCTCCTCGTTGATAGCAAGGTTGCCATCCTCACCCTTGTCGTAGCCAAGGAAACGGGAGTAGCCCACGGAGAATTTGCCGTCAGCGAACTTTTTTCTCAGTCCCCATGTGACGTTCTCCGAGATGGAGCGGGCTTCTTCTTGGCTAAGAGATGAGAGAATAGTCAAGAGAATTTCGCCACGAGCCTGGAATGTCCAGATGGCCTCCTTCTCAAACCACACATCCACACCGATGAATTTCAGATGGCGCACAGTTTCCAGGAGGTCAACCACGTTCCTTGCGAAACGGGAAATTGACTTGCAAAGAATTATGTCTATTTTCCCGGCATCGCAATCCTCCACCAGCCGCTTGAATTCTGCCCTGCGACTGATGCTACCACCTGAGATGCCCCTGTCAGCATACACTCCGGCGAATTCCCATTCAGGATTCTTTTGAATCAGATTGCTGTAGCAGCTGATCTGCGCCGAGAGAGAGTGGTTCAGCCTGTCCGACTCCATCGAGACACGGGCATAAGCCGCCACCCGCTTCTTTGGCTTAAGCACCGCCACCGTAGGCTCTATGCGTGTTATCTTCATTTGTATCACCCTTACTATATATCCCTCAAACTGCACAGGTAGTCAACGCCTGTCTGGCGTATAGAGAACCAATTATCGGCCTATATTTTTTGAGAAAAAGCCATTCCATTTGTGCATATTCATCTGCCGAAATAAGACCCTCAAAAAGCATACGGCGTACCATGCCCATGGTGGCTTGGTACATTTTTTCGTTGTGGAACTGCTCCTTGGTCATAATCACTCACCTCCGCCGACAACCACGGATGGCTCGGTGCGAACGCTGATTTTGTATCCGCCAAACCGCTCAGCTATGTAACAAGCATGGCAGCAGTATTTCGTAGCTTCCGTAGTTTTCTCTGTCTCTTTGAACAGATAGATGTCATTGGCCGTCCTGGCATAGGTGTATGTTGTCTGCACCGTAGAGCCGTCTGGGTTATGAGTCCGCTATGCGCAGGTCAAGGTTTAGCCCCAGTGCTTCAGCAATGGTGCGAGCATAGCAGGAGCACTCAGCCTCCGTCACCTCGATATTGATGGGCATATAGAGCGGCGATCCAAAGAATTTCATCAGCCTCTTGCTGCCGTTCCGCTTGTCGCTCTGGAACATCACCGCAAAGTACGGAGCCACATCGTCCTTGTTGGCTACCATCACTCCGTTCTCACACCTATGCCCCAACAAATAAGCCACATACTCCAGGGGCAGAGCCGCCGTGTCGAAGGTTAGCTCATAGGAGGCTGTATTGTTAGCCGTGTCAATGGACTGGCCATCGGCATAAAGTTCGGCACTGCTGTTGGATGGCTTGATGTCGATGCTGCGGAGTACTTTGACTGTTGCTGCTACAACAGACCCTTTGATGACCAATCACAGGACCGCATACATGACGAGAGCGAAGCCATCCTCTCCATCATGAAACGGTGCAATGCCAGCAATGAAGACGTTGTCTTAGGTAGCACCGTCCTAAATATGGAGTTTGACAAGATATCTGATAATGTCAAAAAAGCTAATGTGTTGCGTCTCGCCAAGATAATTCGTGAAACCATAATATACTCCCCAGAAATTCGGCAACGTGCCATAGAGTTGGAAAAACTGGACACAATCCGTAAAATGGACAGCCTGCACATCGCCAGTGCCGAAAGCGGGCATGCTGACATCTTCCTAAGCACTGATGACAAGCTACTTAAAGCATGCCAAAGGCTGCGGAATGTGCTGAAAGTTAAAGTCAAAAATCCCTTGTTTTATTTGGCAGAGGTGAATGAACATGATTGATGTAAATCTTAATAGTCCGGCAGACATACGCGCTGCAGGCATAAAAGTACTTGTTGATGCCTTAGGCCCTGTAGGGTATACTCGCTTTATCCAACAGTTTGAAAACGGCTATGGCGATTACACAAAAGAAAAATATGCACAGCCAGAGCCATCTTTTGAAGAACTTGATAAAGAGTTACAGAAATATCTATAAGTACACATCTTTGACGGAGCAGACTGTTCCGTCTTTTTCTTTAGCCATCCTCCACCAGCTCCTTTGCCTCCATGACCAGATACTTCCGCCCCCCATTCAGAGCATAAGGCGGTGCAGACATCAGCAGCGTCTTGCCACGCCATTGCAACACATCCGTGACCTGTATATCCTCTCGATAGCGGATCACTATGCGGTAAGTAACCTCATCCACCTTCTCCGCATAGCCATCAGAAATCTTAGCTGCATACGGCAGTACCATAGCCCAGACAGTGGCCACCTCCGTCCTGTCCTGCTCGATAAGATTGCCCACCTCATCTTCCGTTGCCACAGGTCTAAAAATCTTAACCCGCTGCTTGAGTTCGCTTAAATGCACATTCATCAGAAGCCCTCCCGGCGAATGCCCATCAGCAGGGAGCGTAGCGTCATGGTTAGCTTCTTGTGGTCAGCCTCGTCCCTATGCTCATAGAGATACCCCACGGTGTATAGCACTGCCGTCTTGGCTATGGCTCCGCAGGCCTGGAACTCATCAGCTTTGAGCCTTGCCACATCCATGCAGATTTGCTCCGCCGACCGCAGGAGCTTGCGGACTATATCATCTTCGTCATCAGTGTCAATGCGAAGATATTTCTTTGCCTTCGGCAGAGTAACAATCAATTGAACCGCCCCCGCATCTTCAAGGTTAGCCATGTTGCCATTCACCAGATACAAATCCCCGCCTTTTTCCTCCGGGATAAGGTCTAGACTCTCAAGCTGCCGGATGTCGTTGGCACTCATCCAGCCGTTCTGTCTGCCTATGGCATATCCTTGCATACGGCTTTGGTAATCACCGCGCAGGAGCCCATCCACATTGAACTTGATGGTGTATTCCTTCTTCTCGTCCGGCAACAGCAACACCCTTGCCATGGACTGCTCGAAACGACAAATCCACGGTGCCAGGGTGTATTTCACATACTCCAGAGACTGATGCTCAATATTTGAGAATGTGGCTTTTTCAAGGTCGCCTATCATGTGAGGTGGCACCCTAAAGATGCGGGCAATCTCATTGATTTGGAACTTCCTGGGCCAGATTAGCCATCGCCCAACATATCTGGCATCTCTGAAAGCGTTTCATCACCTTCCAAAGCAGACATCTGTATGTGGCGGCGTGTCTCAGCACGATTCCTATTAAAAGTCGGCTTATTGACCTCCTCGTCCAGTATCTCCTGCACCGACCTCCGCAACACCGATGATTTGTCTTCAGCCACCTCCAGCCGCTGCTTGTAGTCCGTCTCCACCATCACAGAACATTCTTCATCGGGCACTTCCAGTACAGTAGGATGATTTTTGTCCTCGTAATACAGGGTAATTTTCATGGCGATGTCCTTTCCCCCAAGCTAAGGCAAAGGACATACAATGGGGGCTGCTAAAAGCGTTCTGTGTCCATCCAGAGTACACAAGCCAACGAAATTAACCTGAAAATAGGCGCAACGAGGTAAGGGTACCCTATACCAGACTGCAATGTCTCCCTACAAAAGACACAGCAGACCTTATGAGAATATCCTTTGCCCTATTGCAACTCAGGCGCGATATTGATTTTTTAACGGCTTATGTGATTTCTGAATATATCAGCCAATAAGCAACACCTCCTTAAAATTGTCAGAAAACGGCAAAAAAATAAGCCGGATGACGGCAAAGCATTTAGGAACTGTCACGAAATTAATTATCTATTTGGTCTGATGATATAATTCCATTTTTCATTTGGGCCAACGAATTCAATATTAATATTTTCCTTCTGTT
>CACZHK010000042.1 GCA_902780915.1 Pseudoselenomonas ruminantium
TATAGCCAGGAAAAGCTGCTGGAACATTTCTCTGACTGTGTATCTGAAAGATTTGGCCTTTCCCTCCAAAAACACGCCCAATTCAAAGAACTGACTCCGGCAGAAGCAAAAGAATTGCTGAAAAACGGCTCAAGCTTCTGCAATAGGCACCGCCTGCGCTATGATTATGACCTCAGTTATTACGACAATAGCGATTTTTCCATTTCAGAAAGCCTCCTTGACAATGAGTCTCTGGACTTGGAAAAAGCTTTGGCAAAGGCAGGCCAACTGATGGCTGATGAAACGCTGCTGGATGAGATAAGGAGGATCTACCATCACAGCCATCCGCAAAAATTCCAAGGACACCCAGTCCACTACAAGCTGTCGGTAGGAAACAAGGGCTCAGCCATGCAACTGGCACGCTTTCTGGGACACCTACTTTATATCAACCATCGCCTGGTCAGCCGTTGCCTCAGCCATATTTACGACATCACCGAAAGATGCTACAGCGAGACAGACATAGAAAATATTTTTCGTCAAAGTGCCGGGGGCACCATGATTATAGAGCTTTCCGGCTCCAAAGAATATCACGATAACTACACCACCTGTTATGAGCAAGTGGTAGACTTCTTCTCTGAGCAGATACGCCAATATCAGCGGAATACCCTTTTCATCCTAATCGAAGCCAATGATAACCCAGGCTTCTCCCACAATCTTATTACCTCCCTGCAGGATGAGATGTTCTTCGTAGAAGTGAAGGAAGGCGCAGGCAACCGCCAGACTGCCTGTGATTACCTGAAGAGACTTCTGCAGGATAACAAGATTCCCTATAGTGAGGAGCAGTTGTCCATAGCCCTGGGAGATAAAAGTACTTTTCGCGCCTCAGACATACATAAGCTGTGCGACAGACTCTACAGGGACAATCTCAGGAACAATGCCTACACCGCCTACAAGGATGTCAGTCGTATCACTTTGACAAAAAAGAAACACTCCCCCCACGATGCCTACAGCCGACTGCAAAGCATGATTGGACTCCAGGAAGTCAAAACTGTCATCGAAAATATCCTGGATACCTTCCGCACCCAAAAATTGCGTTCTTCTATGGGAATTTACCAGTATCGCCCAAATATGCACATGGTATTCACAGGCAATCCCGGCAGCGCCAAGACCACCGTGGCAAGGCTGCTGGCCGATATACTGAACAGCGAGGGAATCCTCTACTCCGGAGAATTCATAGAATGCGGGCGTGCCGATTTAGTTGGCAAATATGTGGGCTGGACTGCTCCCACAGTAAGGGAAAAATTCCGGGCTGCCAAAGGCGGCATACTCTTCATCGACGAAGCCTACTCACTGGTGGATGACAGGGATAATTGCTACGGTGATGAAGCCATCAGCACCATCGTGCAGGAAATGGAAAACCACCGTGAGAACACCATAGTTGTCTTTGCAGGCTATCCGGATAAGATGGAGCATTTTTTGAACAAGAATGAAGGGCTTCGCAGCCGCATTGCCTTCCACATTGACTTTCCAAACTATGATGCACAGGAACTTCTGGCTATTTTGCACCTGATGCTGGAGGATCGGGGCATGAAAGCAGGTTCGGAGATAGATGAAAAGTGTCTGGAAATTTTCACCAGAGCAAGCCAGGACGCAAACTTCGGCAACGGCAGATTCGTGCGCAACCTGCTGGAGCAAGCACAAATCAAACAGTCCGGCAGAATTATGCGGGAATATGGAAGACAGGAGATAGACAGAAACATCTTGTTGGAATTTAGGCAGGAGGATTTTGACGTAAATGCAATCAGTCATTATGCCATATCCCATCCACAGCTTGGTTTCACTCTTTAGAACCTATTATTAGGAAGATACATGTGGAAAAGTGGAAAAATCTGTGGATAACCGCCCTCGCCCTGTGAATTATCCACAGATTTTAGTGGATTGCCTGTTGATAACTTCCCTGGTTTCTGATAAAATAACTGTTGATATTTTGAATCTCAGTCCCGCATGTGAAAACCTGCGGGGCTTTGTGCCTGCTGGGCTTTGGGGCCTGTGCAGAAAGTTATCCACAGCTGTGGATAAACGTGTGCATAACTTTTTTCTTTATGAAAGGATAACTATAGAATGGACAAGACGGAACTCAAGGCCCTCTGGGAGCAGATTCTTGACAAGGCCACTGACTATTTCTCCCCCCTCATCTGCAAGCAGTGGCTCTCCCCCTTGACAATCCTCTCCTTAGACGAGACTACCATGGTCATTGGAGCAAGGACGGACTTCACCCGGGAATGGGTGAATGACAGGTATCGTTTGATGCTGGAGGATGTGGTGAAGGATGTGCTTGGTTCCGCCCGTCAGGTGAAAATCGAGACCATCCCCAAGGAGGAATGGCTGCGGCAGGCTCAGGAGGAGCTGCCGAAGGTCAAAGAGCAGCGGGAGACTTTGCGGCCCCAGGATAAGCCGGAGCAGCAGACCCTGGGCTATGCCGAGCCGATCCGGGTGAAGCTGCCCAGTGCCTCCGCCCCCGCGCCTGCCGAAAAGCCCGCCGCCCCTCAGGAGGTGCGGGGAAATGGCGGCTCTGATGCGGATATGCACCTCATTGCCCCCGGGGATTCTTCTTCTTTGAATCCGAAATATACCTTCGATACTTTCGTCACCGGCGGCTCCAACCGCTTCGCCCATGCGGCGGCCCTGGCGGTGGCCGAGAATCCCGGCAAGGTCTACAATCCCTTCTTCATGTACGGCGGTGTCGGCCTGGGCAAGACCCACCTGATGCACGCCATCGGCAACAGCGTGCTGAAAAGCCATCCCAATATGCGGGTGCTTTACGTTTCCTCCGAGCAGTTCACCAATGAGATCATCCAGAGCATCCAGAAGGGCCAGGCCGAGGCCTTCCGCCAGAAGTACCGCAATATTGATGTCCTCCTGGTGGATGATATCCAGTTCATCAGCGGCAAGACCAGTACCCAGGAGGAATTCTTCCACACCTTCAACACCCTTCACGATGCCCAGAAGCAGATCATCCTCAGCTCCGATAGGCCGCCCAAAGAGGTGCAGAAGCTGGAGGATCGCCTGCGCAGCCGCTTCGAGTGGGGCCTCATCACGGACATCCAGGCCCCGGATCTGGAAACCCGCATCGCCATCTTGAAGAACAAGGCCATCATCGACCATTTCGATGTGCCCAATGATGTGATGGTCTACATCGCCAGCCGCATAGACAGCAACATCCGTGAGCTGGAAGGGGCTCTCACCCGCGTGGTGGCTTACGCCTCCCTCAACAAGATTCCCATCACCACCGAGGTGGTGGCCTCCGCCCTCAAGGATGTCTTCCCCCAGGGTGCCTCCAAGGAAATCACCATGGAGCTCATCGAGAGCATCGTGGCCAGCTATTTCAAGGTGACAGTGGAGGATCTGCACTCCAAGAAGCGCAGCCGCAATATCGCCTTCCCCCGCCAGATCGCCATGTACCTGTGCCGGGAGCTGACAGAGACCAGCCTGCCCCAGATAGGCAATTTCTTCGGCGGCCGCGACCACACCACCGTCCTCCACGCCTGCGACAAGATCATCAAGGACAAGGAGACCGAGGTCAAGCTGGCCAATACCATCACGGAACTGATTGAGGAAATACAGAAGTAAATCCATAGCCCTGCCCCTGTTGATAACTCCGTTAATATTATCTGTATAGAGCTGTGGGCAAATTGTGGATAAGTGCCTCGGGGACTTTTCCCTGTGAGTATGTGGATAACCTGTGACAAATCCCCCACAGCCTTATCAACAGGAAAAATGTGCATAAAATATCACTCCCGCCCACTTATCCACCTATCCACAGGCCCTACTACTACGACGGCTATTTATAAAAAAAAATCTATCAGTATTAACTAAGCCACGGGGCCCCCTCTCAGGTCAGGCCCCTTTTCTCATTTCATCCGCCATTTTTTGAGAGAAAGGAACGCCCATGAAAATCACCTGTGCCAAAAACGATCTGTTAAGTGCCCTCCGTTTCACCTCCAAAGCCATTTCCCCCAAGCCACAGACTCCCCTCTTAGGTGCCCTTTACCTCCATGCAGATGGTGACACCGCAGAGGTGCATGGCAACAATAATGAAACGGGCCTCATCGCCAAGCTGCCTGCCGAGGTAAGCGAGCATGGCTCCATTGCCATCACTGCCAGATATTTTCAGGAAGTCATCACCAAGCTGCCCGGTGATGAAGTCAACATTGATTATGATTTCCAGAAGAGAGTGGCCCATATCACTTCTGCCCAAGCTGACTTCCGCCTGCTCTCCATGGATCCCAATGCCTATCCCACCGTCAAGCATTTCGATGGCAATCTCAGCTTCGTCGCCAAGGATACTGAGCTGCGCGAGGTCATCAAGAAAACTGTCTTTGCCTGCGCCAATGACCCCAACCGCCCTCTTTTCACCGGGGTTTCCGTGCAGGTTCGCAAGGACCATGTGGTCTGGGCTGCCACCAACAGCCACCGCCTGTCTGTGAATACCCTGCATCTGGCTGAGCCTACCACCTCCATCAATATGATCGTGCCCGGCAGGTTCTTGCTGGATGTCTATCACAATCTGAACAGCGAAGTGCCCATTGATGTGAAAGTCACCTGCTCCTATAATTCCATGAGCTTCGAATTCGAGAATGTGTTCATGACTACCCGTCTCCTGGAAGGTGCTTTCCCTGATTTCAACCGGGTCATTCCCGCAGATTTCGCGACCAAGGTGCATATGGACACGGCAGAGTTCCGTTCCGCAGTGGACAGGGTAGCGCTGATTGCCCGTTCCACCGAGTACAATATCATCCTGCTGGATTTTGAAAATGACAAGGTGCTGATTTCCTCTGTGAACAAGGAAGTGGGCCAGGCCAATGAGGAGGTGGCGGCCCGTATCGACGGGCCCAATATCTCCATTGCCTTCAATTCCCAGTATATTGTGGATGCCTTGAAGAATATTGACAGCAAGACCATCACTTTCTGCATGAATCAGCCGCTGACAGCGGCAAGGATTATTGAGGATGGGGCAGATGATTTTGTTTATGTGGTGACACCTGTTAGGACTGCCCGCTGATTTAGGTTACGTCTGTTCATTTTCTTTAGAGTAAAGAAAACGAACCAAAAGAAAGCGCGGCCTTGCCTTTCAGCCATGAAAGCCAACGGCCGCGGGATCAGTTCTTGAAGTGGGCGGGGGTGCTGTCCTCTGGGGGGGAACTGAAGGGGCTGCTGGCTGAGGGGCGGGTCTACCGCAACGGGGAGAAGGAATCTGCCCGCCGCAGGAAGCTCAAGGCCGGGGATGTCATCGAGATAAAGGACATGGGTGCGTGGAGAGTGTGCAGGGGTTAACAGGCATTCTCATTGGACTGCATATTTATGCAGAAGGGCGGTTTTCATATGCTGGTTGAATCCTTGCAGCTGCGGCAGTTCCGCAATTACGAGAGCCTGGACTTCAAGTTCCCCGAGGGCATCACGGTCTTTGTGGGGCAGAATGCCCAGGGCAAGACCAATATCCTGGAGGCTGTGTACTATGCTTCTCTGGCTAAGTCCCACCGCACCGGCAGGGATGCGGAACTCATCAGATGGGAGAGCCAGCAGGGGGCGGTGCGGCTGGGCTTTTCCCGCCTGGGGGTGGGCAATGCCATCGAGCTGCGTTTCAGCCGGACGAAGCGCCGCCAGATTCTGCTGAACGGCCACGGGGTGACGCCAAAGAATTTGGTGGGCAGCCTCACCACCGTGCTATTCTCTCCCGAAGATTTATATCTGGTGAAGGGCGCGCCACAGCTGCGGCGTGCCTTTCTTGATACGGAGATCAGCCAGACCAGCCCTGCCTATTACCGGGAACTGGCGAAGTACAGCCGTCTGATTACCCAGCGAAACAATCTTTTGAAGAAAATCCGCGAAGGGCAGGCGGGCAGGGATATGCTGGAGCTTTGGGATGTGCAGCTCGCTGAAAGCGCGGCCAGGATTGCCGCCAAACGCTTGGAGGCGGTCAGCCGCCTGGCCATGCTGTCACGGCTCATGCAGAGGCGCATCTCAGGCGCCCTGGAGAACCTGGAGGTGTCTTATGACCTTCATGCGCCCTCAGGGGAAGCCGGGCCGCTTCTCGGGGCAGGGAAGGTGACAGAGGGGCTTGTTCCGTGGTATAATGAAATGCTAGGAAAGCGCCACGAACTGGATATTATCCGCGGGATCACCAGCGTGGGGCCGCACCGGGACGATCTGAAGCTCTCGGTGAATGGCGTGGATCTGAGGACTTACGGCTCTCAGGGGCAGCAGCGGACAGGGGCGCTGGCCTTGAAGCTCTCCGAGCTGGAATTCATACGGGGGGAGACCGGGTCTTATCCTGTGCTCCTGCTGGATGATGTGATGAGCGAGCTGGACCCTTCCCGCAGGAAGGAGCTGCTGCTGTTCCTGCAGAGGGAGAAGATACAGACCATCATCACCGCCACTGACAGGGCTTACTTCCCGGAGGAGAGGATGGGGGCGTTTTTTGCGGTTAAACAAGGGACGGTTTGCCCGCTTTGAGGTGAAAGGGGGCTTGGGGATGTTCTTGCACTTGGGGTCTGGATATTCTGTCCGTACCAAGGAAATCGTGGCTATTTTTGATTATGCCATCTTTGACAAGCAGCAGCTGCCCCTGCCCGAGAAGGTGCCTGTTTCCTGCCTGGAGGAAGGGGAGGAAGGCGTAAAATCGCTGGTTTTGACTGATAAAGCAGTTTACCTTTCGGCTATTTCTTCACTTACCTTGAAGAAAAGAGCAGTGAGCTATGCCGGAGAACGTTGCTAATAGATATATTTTGCATGATAGGAGAATGACATGGCTGAGGAAAAGAACCTTACGGAGTCTGAGCAGATTGCGCTGGATGCCATTGAGGAATTGCAGCAGGAGAGCGCTCCTGATACGGCGGGGATTGAGATCCATACGTCCGAGGATGCGGCAGAGGTGACTGCCGTGGAGGCTGACTACGGCGCCGACCAAATCCAGATCTTGGAGGGGCTGGAGGCGGTCAGGAAGCGCCCCGGCATGTATATCGGCTCCACCTCCGAGCGTGGCCTGCATCATCTGGTGTACGAGGTGGTGGACAACTCCATCGACGAGGCCCTGGCAGGCTTCTGCACCCATATCGAGGTCACTATCCATCAGGACAACTCCATCACCGTCACGGACAATGGCCGCGGCATCCCCGTGGACATGCACGAGTCCGGCAAGCCCGCTGTGGAAGTGGTGCTGACGGTGCTGCACGCCGGCGGCAAGTTCGGCGGGGACGGCTACAAGGTCTCCGGCGGCCTCCACGGCGTGGGCGTGTCCGTGGTGAATGCCCTGTCCACCTCCATGGAGGTGCAGGTGAAGCGCGATGGGCTGATTCAGGAAATCTCCTTCTGCCGCGGTGTGACCCAGAAGGCACTCCACCAGGTGGGGACTCTCTCCGAAGGGGAGGAAACCGGCACCCGGGTGCATTTCGTGCCGGACCCGGAGATTTTCACCGTCACCACCTACAACTACGACACCTTGAAGCACCGCCTGCGGGAGCTGGCTTTCCTGAACCACGGCATCACCATCAAGCTCACCGACGAGCGCCTGAATGAAGAGGGACAGGGCAGGGAGAATGTCTTCCACTTCGAGGGGGGCATTTCTTCCTTCGTGGAGCATCTGAACCGCAAGAAGGAAAAGCTCAACCCCACCCCCATCTACTTCAACGGCATCAAGGACGACACGGTGGTGGAGATTGCCCTGCAGTACAACGACACTTACCAGGAGAACATCTTCTCCTTCGTCAACAACATCAACACCGAGGAGGGCGGCACCCATCTGGCAGGCTTCAAGCTGGCTCTCACCCGTGCTGCCAACGACTTTGCCCGCAAGCAGAACATGCTGAAGGAAAAGGACGGCAACCTCTCCGGCGATGATGTGCGGGAGGGCCTCACCGCCGTCATCTCTTTGAAGATAAGGGAGCCTCAGTTCGAGGGACAGACCAAGACCAAGCTGGGCAACAGCGAAGTCCGCGGCATCGTGGACTCCATCGTCACCGAGGGCCTGTCCGAATACTTCGAGGAAAATCCCGCCATCACCAAGAAGATCATGGAAAAGGCCATCGCTGCCAGCCACACCCGTGAGGCTGTGCGCAAGGCCAGGGAACTGGCCCGCCGCAAGAATGCCCTGGACTCCATCTCCAGCCTCCCGGGCAAGCTGGCTGACTGCTCCGTGAAGGACCCCGACCAGGCGGAAATCTATCTGGTAGAGGGTGACTCCGCAGGCGGCTCCGCCAAGCAGGGCCGTGACCGCCGCTTCCAGGCCATCCTGCCTCTGCGGGGCAAGATTTTGAACGTAGAGAAGGCCCGCCTGGACAAGATTTACAAGAATGCGGAAATCGGCACCATGATCACCGCCTTCGGCACCGGCATGAGCGATGATTTCAACTTGGCCAAGCGTCGCTATGGCAAGATCATCATCATGACAGATGCGGATGTGGACGGCGCCCACATCCGCACCCTGCTGCTGACCTTCCTCTACCGCTACATGAAGCCACTCATCGAGCACGGCCATGTGTACATCGCCCAGCCGCCCCTCTATCAGATCCGCAAGGGCAAGAAGCATTGGTACACCTACAGCGACGAGGAACTGGCCAAGAAGCTCTCAGAAGTAGGCCGTGAGGGCGCCACTGTCCAGCGCTACAAGGGCCTTGGTGAGATGAACCCCGAGCAGCTCTGGGAAACCACCATGGACCCCGCTACCCGCACCATGCTCCGCGTGGACATGGAAGATGCCGAGGAGGCCGACGAGCTCTTCACCATCCTCATGGGTGACAAGGTAGAGCCGCGCCGCCAGTTCATCGAAGAAAATGCCAAGCTGGTCAGGAATCTTGATATTTGACCTTAGGGCGTGTTGATTGATTTGTTAAGACCTAGGTGGGGAGGAAATGCAGATGAAAAAAATTCTCGCTGTGCTGGCCCTGTGCCTGATGATGGCGCAGACTGCCATGGCCCAGTCCGTAGTGGTGGATGGTTTTGGCACTGATGAAAGCGCTGCCCGCAAGGATGCTGCCAGGATGGCAGTGGAGTCGGTAGCGGGGACCTATATTGCCTCCCGCACGCTGACGGAGAATTACGCCGTGACCCTGGACGAGATTTACGCTCAGGCTCAGGGCTTTGTCACCGGCATGGAGGTGATCTCCTCGGAAAATACTGCCCAGGGCTGGCATGTGCGGGCCAGGGTGGATGTGAATGACAGCCCTGATTCTGCCCTCATGAGCCGCCTGAACATGGTGGCCCTGCTGAACAACCCCCGCATAGCCGTGGTGGTGATGAAGAAGGAGCCGGAGCAGCTGCCCCTGCTGAGCCAGTCCAATGTCAGCAACAGGTATGAAAGCAGCACTGCTCACGATGTCCTGACTGAGCAGGCCCTGAATGATCAGCTGCTGGAGGTTGGTTTTACCCATGTAGTGGAGGCCAATCAGGTAGCCAGGCTGCAGAATGACGAGCTGCTGAACAGCATCTACCGCGGTGATACAGGCTTGGTGGCTGAGTCCGGGAACCGCCCCATTGACTATCTGGTGCTGGGACTCAGCGAAGTACATGCCTACGACATAAACCTGCCTGACGGCAAGGGTGGCTACCGCAAGACCAACATGAAATCTGCAGGGGCAGATCTTTCCCTGCGGGTGGTGGATTATGCCACGGGAAATATTGTGGCTACCATCAAGACTGAAGGCAAGGGCGTTGAGAACAGCGATTCCCTGGCCGAGAACCGCGCCCTCAAGGATGCCGCTGCCAAGGCAGCAGTAAAGCTGGAGGAAAAATTCAAGAAGACTGCCATGAAAGTCCATCAGGGAGTTACCGTGACGGTGAAGGCAGATTCCCTGGAAAAGGTAGAGATGCTGGCTGCCAAGCTCCGGGAAGTATCCGGGGTGCAGAATGCCATCCTGCGCAGCTTCAACAACGGGGTAGGTGTCATCGATGTGGAATCTGCCCAGAAACCACATGTGCTGGTTTCCGGACTGAAGGGCATGGGTCTTAATATTTTCGTATCTTCTGTGAGCAGCAGCGAACTGAAGCTGACGCTCCATTAAAAGCATAGGTACAGAAGCAGGTCATACTTTGGGAATGTCCTGCTTTTTCCTTGTGTGTCAGCTGTGGGCAAAAATTAATTTTACTTTAATGTTATGAGTTGACAATAGTGTTTTTGATGGTACAATAGTCCTAGTTAAGATAGGTTGAGCGTGATTATGTGACATGATGAAAAAGGGAAGGATGATTGAGTTTGAAGAAGAGCAAATGGCTGTTTTTGCTGGCATTTTGCCTGATGATGCTGCCGAACCTGGTTCTGGCCAAGTCTATTGATGATTATCCCACCGTGGCTGTGATGCCCATGACCAACAAGGCTCCCGTAACTATGGATGGCTTTGGTGATTATTCTGGCTCTGCTACGGAAAGCATGTTTTTGGAAATGGGTTCCACAGGCAGATTTGATGTGATTGAAAGGGAAAGGCTGCAGGATATCGTGGATGAGCACAGCCTGAGCCTTACGGGGCTGGTGGACACTTCCCACGCGGTGCAAATTGGAAATATTCTTGGGGCTGACTACCTGGCCTTTGGCTCCGTGACCAGCCTCACCGCCAAGGAAAGCGGCGGTGCTGTAGGCACCGGCATTGGAATCGGCGGCATGCAGAAGCATAAGGTTTCCGCTACTGTCATGCTCAGAGTGGTGGATGTGAAAACCGGCAGGGTCGTACTCTTTGGCCGTGGCAAGGGCAAGTCTGAAAGCACTGGCACCATAGCTGCCGGTGGCGGTGTGATGGTGATGGTTGGCTCTGCCAGCGTCAGCGAGGAGCAGTGCGAAAATGCCATCGAAAAGGCCGTGAAGGATGCTGTCGTAGGCAAAGAGGGGATCATTGCCCAGCTGGACGGCAAGAGATAAGAGAGCAGGGAGATTTTAAAGATGAACTGGAAAAAGATTGCCGCAGTTTTTATGGCCTGCGGACTTATGACGGGGGCAGCCTCTGCCCAGCAGCCTGCTGCGGAAAGCTATCAGAATATGCTTCAGCAGGGCAAGTTCCAGCTGGAATACACCTATGAGGGAGAATCAGGCCTCACCCGCATTACCACTGACAAGGGCATGCGCCTGGTGGACAAGCAGCCTGACGGGAAGGATTGGAATCTGGAGGCCTTCGCCGCAGGAGACAAGATCTATCAGTTCTATTATGAGGACAAGAAGCAGTGCGCCAAGTCCCTGCCCCTGAACCTCTTGGGCAGCAGCAGCCTGTCCCCCGATGAACGCTGGGACAAAAAGCAGCAGGCCCTTTCCCTGCCGGATGAGCTTTCCGTGCTGAGCTGGCAGGACAAGTGGACCAGCCACCCGGGCAGCCTCTCTGCCCCTGCTTTCACCGGCAGTTCCCAGCGGAATGTGGATGGGGCAGACTATGACTGCGACCAGTATCTCTGCGATATCCGCAATCAGGCCGGCGGCGTTTCCGGCCAGCTGGCTTATAACTTCCTCTACCATGAGGGCAAGCTGATGAAGGTGCAGAAGTATCTGCTGCACCAGGGCCAGGAACAGCTGCTCGCTACCCTGCTGGTGGTGAAGCTGGATGGCACTGTGCCCGAAGATGCCTTTGCTTCCCTTGACAATATCCCCCTTTATCGGGCAGACCTTGGAGACATAAATGATTTGCTGGATGTGCCGGTGCAGGAAGGCACCCTGGGAGGTTCTATAAATGCGCATTAAAAAATGGATAGCGGCGGCAGCCCTGGGTGCTCTGGCCCTCTGCCTGCCTTTTGATACTGCCTCTGCAGGCAAGCTGGATGCTTATCGCAATATGCTGGTGGCTCATAACTATACCATCAGCTATGAGAATATCACGCCCCCGGAGAGGATACACAACCGCGACGTTGTGGATATGACCTATTCCTTCGGCCGCATTCCCACCCCTCAGAACTATGCTCAGAAAAGCTACAGCGGCATGATCGTGGCTCAGGGGGAAAAGCGCTATGTGGAAGTGAATTATGGCGGTGAAAGCCGCATCTCCCTGCGTCAGGCAGACAAGACTTTTTCCTTCAAGGGCATTGCGAAGAAGGACAAGGTGGAATATAAGGGAATGAATGGGGGCAAGGAAGTGACCGCCCTCAAGTTCCATCCCGAAAATGAGCTCCTGTACGGCGAGTCCTTCGGCACCAGTGAGGTTTCCAGGCTGCTGGGAGCCATGCTGCCTGCCAGCTCCATTCCCGCAGGGCTGCCCGTTTACCAGTATGTGGGGGCAGGGAACCTGGGCAACGGCCTCAGCTATGAGGATTACCGGGCCAGCAGCAGCGCAGGCCTGGAGGCCATCCGCTACTATTTCGATGGGACGAAGCTGGTGCGCATCGCCTCTGCTTCCTATGACCGGGATGAGAAGGGAAATCTGGTAGGCCACAAGTGCATCCTGAAAATCAAGGATTTCTCTGCTGTGCCTGATGCAAGCAAATTGGCCCTGCCCGAGAACCTGAAGGTGGTAGACCACTCCCAGCAGGACAAGGGCAAGAAAAAACATGGCTTTGGATTTTGACAGGTTTGAGCGAGGAAGGATTTATGATGAATAAAAGTATGAGACTTTTTGGAGCTGTGGCCATGGGTGCTGCCCTCTTCCTGTCCCAGGCAGGGGCAGAGGCAGCTGAGAAGGATGCCGCTGCAGTAGAGGCTTCTTTCCACACTCCTACCTGCGTGCTGATGAAATTTTCCGATGACACCCGTTTCAAGGCCCTGGAATCCAACGAGCGTTTCTCTGACCTGGTGATGGAAAAGCTGCTGGAAAGCGGCAAGGTGAGACTTCAGGTGCAGACTCCCATCAACAAGGATGTGGAGGATATGCTGTACAATGAGCGCAGCCAGGAATTCATAGATGCCAAGAGGGCCATTGAGTCAGGTGACCTCAGCGCCGTGTTCGAGGGACAGGCTTTCAGCGATGAGACGGCCAACACCTTCTCCACGGCTGAGCAGGGGCAGATCATCACCCCCTCCCTCACCGGACGCATTGGCAAGGAGAACGAGGCTGAGTACCTGATCCACGGCACCATCGTGGAACTGGGCAAGGGTGCCTGGGAAGATATGGACTTCAAGATGGGCATGCAGGTGGGTGCCACGGTTCTCAACAATATTCCCGGCCTGGGCATTTTTGGCAGCATTGCCAGCATGGCCATGCAGAACTCGCACAAGAATGATGAGGGCTTCGGCGTGGTAGCGGATATGCGCATCATCCGCGCTGCTGACGGCAAGGTGGTCTGGAACAAGCGTGCCAGCGTCAGGAGCAAGAAGACCAAGAATATTGGTATTTCCATCTACAGCAAGGATTCTGCTGAGCTGAACGAGACTGATTACGTCAAGGCCCTGGAAAAGGCTGCCGGTACGCTGGTGGGGGATATGGTCAAGGATATCAATGAGCACAGGCTGTCTTTGTAAGGGAGAATGAAGATGAAGCGAGCAGGAAAGATAATCCTTCTGTCTGTTTGCCTGTTGCTGGCGACTATGGGGGCGGCCTTGGCTGCTGCCAAGGTGCCGGCCAATGCCAAGATCGTCGTGGCTGGCATCGGCTATCAGGGCCAGGGTGCCGATGAGCATACCAGGTCCTGCCTGGCTGAGGTGGCCACGGTATTTGTCGGTTTTTATCTGAGACAGGATACCAAATGGGATGTGGAAATGCTGGAGGACAGGGCCAGTGTCCTGGCGGAGCAGGGGCTGAGCCTTTCTTCCAATATCAATGGCACGAATGCCCGTAGGATCGGCCAGGAACAGCAGGCGGATTATGTGCTGTTCGGCAATATCGTGGGCATGGGCATTGATTATAGCGGTGAATACCTAGGTCCTATTTACAACCGGGAAACCCAGCGGGCAGATGCCAAGATTTCCCTCAGCCTCATCAATGCCAGGACTGGCAGCATCGTAGCTCATGCGGTGGCAGAAGGTTCCTCCCAGAACAACAGCGGCAGCGCCCTGCAGGCCCTGGCCATGCTCATCCCCGGCTTCACCGGCTACTACTTCAACAACCAGGCCGTGTCCGAGGAACTGCTGAACAACGCAGTGGAAGGCGGCGTAGAGTCCGTGGTGATGGAAATGCTGGACAAGCTGGCCATCAAGCATCCCCAGAGAAAATAAAATTTTCCTTGTTTTTTTCAACTGTCTATGCTATATTATTCACATAATCCCACAAGGGGAGTAGCTGAACTGCTTTTATCGTCAGTACGGAGGTCGTCCTCCCGGTGAAGCAGGCGTATGATGCAAGCAAGACCTTGTTCCCGGGCGTTTTTGCCTTGGAACAAGGTCTTTTCTGTTGTAGGTAGAATATATTTAGGAGGGACACTGATGTTTGAAAGTCTTTTTGCGGGGATGTTTTCCCCGGAGTGGTTTGCGGCTCTGTCTGGTATCATACTTCTGGATTTGATCCTGTCCGGGGATAATGCTATCCTCATTGCCCTGGCTTGCAAGAATCTGCCAGAGCACAACCGGGGCAAGGCCATTGTAATCGGCGGCATGGGGGCCGTGGGCATCCGCATTGTCTGCACCCTCTTTGCCACGGGGCTGCTGGCGCTGCCTTATCTGGAGTTCGTGGGTGGGGCGCTGCTGCTCTATATCGCCGTGAAGCTCCTGGTGGATCACAAGGGAGAGGACAAGGCGGAGGCGCCTGCTTCTTTCTGGGCGGCTATCCGCACTATCCTCATTGCGGATTTTGTCATGAGCATTGACAATGTGCTGTCTTTGGCAGGGGTGGCCAATACGGTGCCTGAGGGCAAGTGGAGCCTGATTATCGTGGGGCTTTTGATTTCCATTCCCATCGTGCTGTTTGGGGCGCAGTTCTTCCTCATGCTGATGAAGAAGATTCCGGCGCTGGTGTATGCCGGGGCGGCGCTGCTGGGCTTTACGGCTGCCAAGCTGATGGTGGCGGATAAGGGGCTGGGCGCTGGGCTGGAGCCTTATAGCCTCTTCATGGAAGTTGGGTTTGTGGTGCTGGTGCTGGGAGTTGGGTACTATCTTAATCACCGTGGAAAGGGTGAGGCGGTTAAGGAAAGTTAAAGGTTATGATTGACTTTTCTAACTTCTTTTAGTAAAATTATATTATGGTAATTGACTTTTTGACCTTTTGATTTCATTCCGTCTGTTCATTTTCTTTGTAGCAAAGAAAACGAACCAAAAGAAACGCTCCCTTGGATTTCATCCATGAAATCCAACGGTCGCATGACGCCCATCCCTGGGCTGAAGTTTGAATGATTTTGGGGTTCGGTTTATGATTTAGTGTTTTCTTTAGGAGGGATGTTCTATGAATACTATCAAGACTGCTGCTCTGATGGCTTTGATGATGGCTTTGGTGATGGCTATCGGCGGGGCTGTTGGTGGGCGCTCCGGGATGACTATTGCGCTGGTGATAGCGCTGGTGATTAATTTTGGTACTTATTGGTTCTGTGATACCATGGTTTTGAAATCCTATGGGGCGGAGCCTATTGAGCGGTCCCAGGCGCCGGAGCTTTATGGGCTGGTGGAGAAGCTGGCGGCTAATGCGGAGCTGCCTATGCCTCGGGTGGCTATTATCCAGAGTGAGGTGCCCAATGCTTTTGCTACGGGGCGCAACCCGGACAACGCTGTGGTGGCGGTGACTACGGGCATCATGCGGGTGCTGGATTACAATGAGCTGGCTGGGGTCATCGGCCATGAGCTGGCCCATGTGAAGCATCGTGATATCCTGATTTCCACTATCGCTGCGACTATGGCTTCTGTCATCACTTATGTGGCCAATATGCTCCAGTGGGCGGCTATTTTCGGCAGCAATAGCGATGATGAGGATAATGGCGGGAGCTTTATCGGCACGATTGCCACCATCATCCTGGCTCCTATCGCCGCCAGCTTGATTCAGATGGCAATTTCCCGTTCCCGTGAGTACGATGCGGATAAGACCGGCGCGGAAATCTGCGGCAATCCCAATTTCCTGGCCAATGGCTTGGAGAAAATCGAATACTACGCCACCCACGCCACCCCCATGCCCCAGGCTACCCAGGCTACGGCCCATATGTTCATCATCAACCCCTTGAAGGGTGCAGGCAAGATGCTGCAGGGGCTGTTCTCCACCCATCCTGATACCCAGGAGAGGATTGCACGCCTTCGCCAGCAGGCTGCTCTGATGCGGGTGTAAAGGAGTTTACATTTTCTTGTATGTGTGGTAGTATAGAAGCATGAGAAGTAAGGACTACAGAGGTCATCGTGCTGTAGTGCAAAACAGAAAAGCCCCTTGCAAGGTGTGGGAACCTGCGAGGGGCTTTCTGTTTTTGCGGCCTAAGTGGGAATCGGCCGCCTAGATGTGGTTAACGATTGTCGCGACGGAAGTACCGGTCGTAGACGAAGTTTGCAACCAAGCTGGATGCGAAGCCTACGGCAAAAGAAGTAAGAACGTAAATCATCGCAGGTAGCACCTCCCTCCCCGTCAGATTGCCGGTTCAGGCGCGACAACGAAATTATAACATTATCGGATTAAATATTCTACAGATGGGAGAAATATTATGGCAAAGGAAATCGAGCGCAAGTTTCTGGTGAGAGAAGGCTGGCAGCCTGAGGGTGAGGGAGACTATATCGCCCAGGGGTATCTCTCGGCCAGTGAGACGGCGGCGGTGCGGATACGCATACGCAAGGGGCAGGGCTATCTCACGGTCAAGAGCAATGTGAACGGCGTGGTGCGATTGGAGTATGAGTACGAGGTGCCCCTCGCTGATGCGGAGGCCATGCTGAAGCTCTGCCAGGGGCCCATCATCGAGAAGCACCGCTACCTCCTGCCGGCAGGGAACGGCAGGCAGTGGGAGATCGATGTGTTCCACGGGGACAACGAGGGCCTGACGGTGGCGGAGATAGAGCTGGAGTCAGAGGAGGAAGCCTTCGAGCGGCCAGAGTGGCTGCGGGAGGAAGTCTCCACAGACGCGCGGTACTTCAACTGCAATCTGGCGAAGCATCCCTACAAAAGCTGGTAAAAAAAACACTTTCTTGCCTTGCAGGCGAGAAAGTGCTAGAATAAAAATCAGAAAAGCGGCCGATGTTTGCCCGTCGGTACCGCCGCTCGTTAAAAACTTGGGACGTTCCGATTAGCATTCTTTAAACGGTGGGATGCTTATTTAAGCAGAGCCAGGAACGCCAGGAGCAACTGCAGGAAAGCCAGCACAAGGGCTAACTTCTCATAAGTCGTCATGGACATCACCTCCCCCGCGAGGGGGAACCGACCATCGGCCTTGTGAATAGTATAGCACTGTGCTGGCTTTTCGTCTATTATTCCTGCCTTTTGGCAGGTTTTTTTATTTGAAGATATATGTGGATAGGTTGTGGAAAACTGTTCTTTTTTATCCACAGGCTGAATGTGGAAAGCATCCTTAATAAGTTATCCACAATATTAACTGGTATTTTGTGGATTATGTGTACAAAATATGGTGAAAATGTGCTTTTTTAGCGTAAATATAGGCGGATTTTTCCACTTATCCACATAATCCACAGGGCTGGTTGTGGATTACTGAGATTTGTACACAGTTTTGCTATTATTAAATAGGAAAGAAACTGAAAAACCATTTCAGTGGGGCAGGGGGGTTATCCACAGTTATCCACAACTGTGGATTATTTTGTGGATAATTTACGGGTTTACATCTTTCTGGCCAGGCAATATGAAGGAATCGGAGGGATGGGTGTCGAATGAATGAAGCGTATATTTATGGGCAAGCTATGGGAAGGAGCTGGAGGAAATGTTGAATGAAGAATTGATAGATACGTTGGTGCGCTCGGCCTCTGATGCCATCAGGAATGCCTATACGCCCTATTCGGGGATAGGCGTAGGGGCCTGCATCATGGCCAGCGATGGCACTATCTACACAGGCTGTACCATTGAGAACACCATCAGAGGGCTTTCTGTGGGGGCGGGAGAAGTGGCTCTTTACAAGGCTGTATCTGATGGGAAGAGGGAGTTTGATGCCATTGCCTTCATAGGCAATACGGAAAGGCCCTTCGTGCCCAATGGGGCCATCTGCCAGCTGTTGGCAGAGTTCAACGTGCCGGAAGTGATCATGGCGGATATGAACGGCGATGTTCAGGTGATACCTCTGACGGATCTCTTGCCCTATGGCAATGAGCCGCTGGATAATATTGTTTATAAAAAAGATGAAGTCTGACTGAGATGGGGGCATTATGGACATGGCAACTGACAAGGAGTGTCTGCAGGAACTGCGCGGACATATAGAAGCGGCTGAGGGGCTGCTGTCGCGTATCGACAATGATAGATTGCACACAGCCTTTGAAGAAATCAAGGACTTGCTGTTGGCAGAGGAGAAAAAGCTGCTCTGGGAGGAGAAAAAGCAGGCAGTGCGTCCTTTCTTTGGGTTGCGCTCTGAGCTGCCGGCAGTGCAGGCGGTGCTGACGAATGGCCAGCAGGAGCTGGAGCAAAAGATGGCCGGTGCCAATTCAGAGGCCGAGCTGGAGGAAGTGCTCCGTCCCTATGTCAAGTTGCTGGAAGCCATGAAATGCCAGGACCCTCTGGGCAAGATGGATTATCTGGAGGAGCTGCGCGAGGTACTGTCCAAGGATTTGCTGGCCTATACGCTGATGCAGGGGAATGTGATACTGGCAGAGGATACAGGCGAAGAGCAGCCCGGGGCGGCAGCTGACCTGCCTGAGAAGCCGGAGCAGCAGGAAAAGTCTCCTGCCGGGGCAGCAGGGGCAGGTGTGCAGGAGGAAGAAAACCTGCCTGCAGACGTGAGCGCAGGACCTGCCGCCGCATCCGGGGCAGCAGCTGGCACCTCAGAAGCAGCGCAGGAGAAAGAGGAGGAGCCTTCAGCAGATAGTCCTGAAAGGGCAGAGACGGTGGCAAAAAGCGAGGAAGATCTGCCCCCGGAGGACGGCGAAGCAGATGACACCTCCGAGCAGGTTTCCCAGGAGACAGCTGCCTTCTTCCAGGGCTTGCTGCTGCCCGCAGACTATGATTACGGCCAGCTGGATTGCAAGGAAAATCCCAAGGGGAAGAAAGAAGCCGGCGTCAGCGAGATGAAGTCCGACATCATGAAGGCGAGAGTCCTCAAGGAGGCTGTCTGCAAGGCGCTGAAACAAATGGCAGAGCACAGCGTGGTTTCCATATCCTTCCTGCAGGCCCAGCTGCATGGCCTGAAGGAGGAAAAGGCAGCAGAAATTGCCGCAGCTGCCCTGGAATTCTTGCAAAAGAAGGGCTATACCGAAAAATATATCCTGGATGGCAGGGACACAATCTATTGCACCAGCTTCAGGCTGCGCAAGCTGCTCCAGCAGAAAACAGCCTGCCAATTCCTGGGGGTAGAACAGGCCAAGAAGAACTCCGAAGACAAAGAAGTCATCGCCAAGGTCGAGGCCAAGCATGTGGTGACGCGTCTGGCCTGGCTGGCAATTTATGAGAAATACTGGCGAGGCTTGGCCAAGGGCGGCAGCATGCAGAACGTAGGCGGTTTTGGCAATGGTGTCTTTCGGATGCTGATACGCTGGGATCACAAGGACCCCTATGATGTCATGCTGGGCTTCTTTGACAATCAGCCGGATGAATTCACCCAGAAGCTGTGGCAGGATATCGTCGCTCGGGCACAGGAAAAGGGCAGCATCCAGAGCCTTACCCTGGCGGCCATGAACCGCCCCCAGGTGACGGCACTCCATGAGAAGCTGCGGGAGACAGAGTCCATGCAGTGTCTCCTGGCCGGCAAGGTCTATTATTATGTCTTTGAAGAACGGAGCTTCTACACCTCAGCTTGGGAAAAGACAGAGCCGGTGTATGCTCCGGCTGCAGAGCCCGAGCCGAAGGAAGCAGCAGAGCCTGAGGAAGAGGAACAGAGAGCCGCCCAGGAGGCACCTGTGGCACCGCCGCCTGAGACTGCGGAGGAAGAAACTGAGCTGACTGAAGAAGTGGTGGCAGAGAAGGAAACTCCTGCCCCGGAGCCGGCAGCTGTGCAGAGCACTGAGATGCCCGTGGCTGCGCCGATGGCAGAGGAAAAGGTCAGGAAGCAGTCACACCTCCTGACGGAAGCGCGGCGGGAGGAGCTTCTGAACCGGGTCCTGGAGGCTATCTGCCAGGGCAGCATCTGCAGCGCCACGGCCTATCTCAAGTATTGGAGCCAGATACACCCCGAGCTTGAGACTGACTATCAGCAGCTGGCCTATGCGGTGCATGACTATTCCCTGAAGATGCGCTATACCTCCGAGCAGGCCTGTGCGCTGTTCAGCGGCGAGGTTTCCGTATTCCGCCAGTATCTGGAGCTGGCCATGGCCTGCCGCACCTTCTTCTACAACGATATCGAGCATGACTTCCTGGCTCACAACTTGCAGGATATGGCAGCCGGCACGGATCTGATGTCCTCAGATCTTTCCAGCGTGCTTTATCAGCTGATGAAATTCAAGCAGGCCAACCAGAAGGGCATAGATGTCTATGCCGACTATCGCACCAAGGACAAGAAGCGCATAGAAGCTGACTTGAAGAAGCTGGGCAGCGAAGCCTGCGATTACATTGCCAATATCATAGACAAGCGCAATTCGGAGAACAAGGCCCAGAAACGCTTCATAGAGATGAAAAAGCTGATCTTCGACCCGAAAGGGGAGATCGGCACTTTCCTGCAGAGCGTCAAGGAAAATGATGTCTCAATGCTGCCCTTGGTCAAGGACTACCTGCAGGAGAAGATCATCCTGGACGAAGAGCCGCTGATGGGCAACAATATCTCCCATCAGAAAATCGAGCAGATGGTGGACGAGAAGTGGGAGGAAGCCGGCACCCATGTCAGGCTCATGAAGCGCACCCGCCTCATGGGCAGCCTGCGCAATAATATCATCACCTCCCTGAGCAGGATAGCAGACCTGTTCTGCCGCTGGGTGCAGCTGGCAGACACAGTGTCCTCCCAGGGAGAAACCGATGGCCAGATCGCTTATCAGAAGGCGCGGGGGAGCCTCCTGGAGAAACTGACTGCGGCCCTGGACAAGCTGTCCGCCCGGGAAGGGGAATCCCTGCAGGAGCAGGCCGGCCAGATCGTGCTGCGCCAGTGCCTGGAGGAACTGCAGGCGCGTCTGCAGGGCAGCTATGAACCTTCCCTGGAGAAGTATTTCTACATTGATTTCCTGCGGGCAGACCATGTCCTGCTGAATGAAGACTATCTGCCGGACTTCCATCACTGGATGTATGTGGATGAGCCGGAGAAATACGCGGAGAAAATCCTGTCCTATGCAGGAGGATCGCTGCCGGACTTTTCCGAGCGCATCGAGGAAACCTTTGAGAATGGTGGCGACAATTACCTGACGGCCCGCCTCATAGATGGCTACCTGCAAGCCATAGGGCAGCCGTCCCTGATCAAGACCCGGGGCTACGAGCCGGAGAGGAGCATAGAATACGCCAAAAACGGGATTGTCCATCAGCAGCGCAATTTCGTAGAGAATCTGGAACTGGCCCAGAGCTATGGCCAGCTGGATAATACCGAGGAGAATCAGAAGGAGGATATCCTTCAGATTGTCAACGATTGCTATGAATATGCCATGCGCAGCAAGAACTTCGGCGTATTGCACCAGGTGCATGAATACTACAATCAGAAGATCAAGGACGATGCCCGTCAGCGTGGTGCAGTGCTGGCAGGAGAGGTAGCGCAGAATCGCCTGATGATCGATGAGCAGGCGGAGGATGCGGCAGAGCTCAAGGCACGTCTGGATCGCATCGGGAAGATGATAGAGATCCAGAACTACACAGTGGCCGAAGATATGCTGAACCGCTGGCGCGACCACGACACGGAGGACTTTGATCTCTTCACCTCCGGGGACAACCTGAAGGATTTCATAGACAACTATGAAATTTATTACAACCCTGTCAGGAACAGCGGCGTGTCCCTTCTGACCAACTGGCGCAACAAGGCGGAGCATGGTGCCAGCCGCCTGGCTGAGGTCTGGATCCGCAGGCGCCAGGTCACCAACGCCTTGCAGATCCGCAGCTTGCTGCAGAATCTGGGCTGGCGCGTGGAGAAAGTGGTGGCAGATTCCAGCCAGAGCAAATTCCAGCTTTTCCACATCACGCTGCAGAAATCCCTGAACGGCAAGAAGTCCAACTACACCCATCCCATTGCCGCTTTCGGCTCTGTAGCCGAGCAGGACGGCTTCCGGGTGGTCTGCCTCTATGGCCGCTTCGACACAGATTCCCTCATCGAGACTTTCAAGGAGCTGGGCAATGCGAAGCCCACTCTGGTGCTGCTGGACTTCGCCCTGGAACTGGGGGAGCGCCGCCGCCTGGCCCGCAAGATCAAGCGGGAGCTCTATGGCAAAAAGGTCTTCATGGTGGTAGACCGTGTGACCATCATGTACCTCATGAAGCATTACGATGAGACCAAAGTGAATCGGATGCTGATGCTCCTGAGCATGCCCTTCAGCGTCTATCAGCCCTATGTCTGGGAGTCCAGCAACATCATGCCGGCGGAGATGTTCATGGGACGCCGCAAGGAACTGGCAGACATCGAGAATGCTAACGGCGCCAATATCGTCTACGGCGGCCGCCAGCTGGGCAAATCGGCGCTGCTGAAAATGGCTGTGAAGGACATAGACCACGACGAAAACCACAACCGCGCCATCCTCATAGACATCAAGGGCAGGGATTACAAAGCCACGGCCCGACGCATCAGCCAGGAACTGTCTGACCAGCATTTCTTCACCGAGAGCCTGGAGACAGAGGACTGGGATGAGCTGTCCCGTGCCATCCGCCAGCGGCTGCGGGATGAGAAGGCCCCCGAGATCAATTATTTCCTGCTGATGCTGGATGAGGCGGATGCCTTCATAGAAAGCTGCGAGAGCGTGAATTTCAAGCCCTTCGACGCCCTGAAGGACATACAGAGCATCGGCATGGGCAAATTCAAATTCGTGATCGCCGGCCTGCGCAATATCATCCGCTTCAATCGCAACAAGGCCCTGAGCAACAACAGCGTGCTGACCCATCTCAACAGCATGACCGTGAAGCCCTTCCGGGCCAGCGAGGCCAGGGAACTCTTGGAGGTGCCCCTGTCCTATCTGGGCTTCCGCTTCCCCGAGGGCAACCAGCCCCTGATCTCCATGATCCTGGCCAATGCCAACTACTTCCCCGGCCTGATACAGCTCTACTGCGCGAAGCTCATCGAGGCCATGAGTGGCTCTGACTATGCGAAATACGACCAGAGCGAGACCCCCATCTATGAAATCAAGGAAGACCACATCAAGAAGGTCCTGGCCAGCCAGGGCTTCCGCGACCAGATACGCGAGAAATTTGAAATCACCCTGAAGCTGGGAGATGACAAATACTACTACATCATAGCGCTGGCCATGGCCTACCTCTATCATCAGCAGGGCTACTACCGCGGCTATACGCCGGAGGAAGTCCTGCTGGTGGTCAAAGACTATGAGATGCACGAGTTTGATAATTTCACCGTGGAGAATATGGCGGCGCTGATGGATGAGCTGCGCGAACTGAACGTATTCCGCATGAACACCGAAGGGCGGTATCTCTTTGCCCGCTACACCTTCTTCCAGATGATGGGCAAGAAAGACGAAGTAGATGGCAAGATCTTGGCCATGATGGAGGAAGAAGCATGAACCTTGGTGAAATCTGGTGGCAGACGATACCCAATGCTGTCCGACTTTACACAGAACTGGGGCAGAACCTGTGCGGGGGAACCCATGTGGTGATGAAGCACCCGGCGCACCTGCCCTGGAAGGAGACTTTCTGGGAGAAGTTTGAGGGCTACATCCACGAGCACGACAGCAACCGCAGCCTGAAGCGGGTGGCAGCCTCGGACATTGGAGGGGAAAAGGACAGCCTGGGCGAGTATCTCCTGAAGCGCTGCTGCAAGGAAGAACTGCGCTGCCAGTTCCGCCCCGGCATCGGCTATGCGAAATTCCTGGCCACCCGCTGCGAGCGCAGCACCCTCAAAGACACCTATCTGGTGATAGACGGGGCAAAGGCCGAACAGATCAAGAACTGGCTGCCTTTCCTGAGTGAGTACACCTCCCTGCTCTCTGATGCCGGCAGCGGCTGCGCCTGCCTCATCCTGACGGAAGACAGCCTGGAGGCCTTGCCCTGCAAAGGCATCAGGCAGCTGGAATATGACAAATTCATCACAGAATATGACAGCCTGGTCTTTGACCTCATAGCCTCAGGGGAACAGCAGGTGGGCAGCAACCCCCTGCGCCAGTACCTGGGCGAACTGGTCATTGCCGTCACAGGCACAGATGTGGAACTGGGGGCGGCCTGCATAAATGCAGGGGAAGCCTTCATGTCCAGTCCCCGCAAGGTGCTGAAAAAGCTGGCCGAGACAGGCTCCTACAGCAACGGCAACCCCTTCCCTCCGCCCCCGGAGAAAGAGGAATTGCAGAACCGCATCTGGGTCACCCAGCTGAAACTGCTGATGCCAAAGATAGAGCTGTTCCGCAAGTCCTTCCTGGAGCACCACAAAGAAGAAATCCAAAAGCATCTGCCCTGCAAGAATTCCCTGCAGGAATGGGTAAATGAATATCAGCAAGTGGAACTAGGGCTGCTGTGGTTCTTTTACACGCAAAAATACTTCAACATCGCCAGCAGCCGTGAAGAGCAGAATCTGAAACTATACAGAGAAGCCAGAAACAGCCTGGCACATATCGAGGCTTTGGATTATGCGATGGTGAAGCAGATTTGGTAATTGACTACTCAACTTTCCCAGCATAAATTTGGGAACAACCCCTTGATATACCTGCTCTGGCTGGCAATCCAATTGGTCACTTTGCTTTTTATGGTTTCCGTGTCCTCAGTTCCGTAGCCATTGATTGTTTCCATGAAGAGACTCATAAGCGACCGTAGTGCATCCGAAAGTTCCATGTCCTGCACATTCTCGCAAAGTGCAAAGAACAGGCCTCCGTGAGCACAGACAAAGGGATAGCTGATGCCATGATAGCTAAAGGCTATGACCTTGAGGATATCTATAAGACCATTGAGGAACTATCTCCCAGCGTGATAAAAGGAGACGATGTAAAGCGGCTGGTAGGGGAGAAGACGGAAGTGGCCTCGCTGGCTGTGGCTAGGTAAAATATCGTTTGTTTTTATTCCACCCACTAAAATACACGAAGGTTTTCCTGTGTATTTTAGTGGGTGTTTTTGTTTAGGGACTTGGCAATAAATGGACTTACTGTATATCGAAGAAGATTACAGGCAAGGAGTGGCTGTCAATCAGAACGCCAGATATCGGCTGGTGCTGAAGGATGGAGAAATGGACTGCAAGGCTTTAGGAGAAATTGCCAGCACCTGCCCGGTAGATGGGGCACTGAGTTCAAGTAATGACTTCGAGGCCATATATGGCAAGGCCATTCAGCACTGCATGGATAATGGAGCCACCCAAAGCCAGATCATGAAGCTGGTGGATAGCAAGGCCCCTATGGCAGTGTGGGAGAAGGCGGGACAGTACGCCATCAGGACGGTGGGGGAGGTGAACAGGGAACGGGAGGCTGCTAAGGAGAGCAGCACAGGCATTAGCAGATAGAAAACGCCCCGACATACATCAAGCAATGTGTGTCGGGGCGTTTTCCGTCTTTATGCCATTTTCGCCATTCTTGTCCTGGCCAACTTTTACAGTTACGGACAGGAGATACCTGGAACGGCCCCGGCGTTTCTTGCTGATGGCAAAAATCTTCTTGATGTCCATGGATTTTCCTTCGAAGATGTAGAATCTCTTGCTGCTGCGCTTTACCATGG
>CACZHK010000043.1 GCA_902780915.1 Pseudoselenomonas ruminantium
ACTGATGGTGACGCAAGCCATGTCAACGTGGATAAGAGCACCATTGAAGGGGCTGGTGTTGCAATCAGCGGTAAGGGCATCAAGGTAGACCAGGCAGAAATGGAGAATAACAATTCGACCATTACGGCTAATACTGGTGATGTGACCCTTACTACGAATACGAATATCGCTGTAAACAATGCGATCATCACTGCGAAAGGCAAGGCAGACATTGACGCTGTTACTGGAGTTGTTGTGACAGATAGCAGTGTTACTGCCACGGATGATGGAATCTCTATCACGTCAACGGCATCTGATTTTGATGTGACCCTGACTGGTGTAACGCTGAACGCAGAAAATGCAACTGCTGGCAATATCACCGTTCAGACCGGCAATGCCATTGGTGTTACCGGCGGTAGCATGACTGCAGGTAAAGACATTAGCATTGAGGCAGTGACTGCTGTAGGATTGGAGAATAATAAGCTCCAGGGCAAGAACGTCTCAATCAGCGGCAAGGGCATAACGGTAAGTGATGATGATGCAGAAACTCCGACCATTGAGGCAACAGCAGGAGGCGTAACCCTGACATCAACAGGTGACGGCAATGATGTAACTCTGACTGGTGCCACTTTGAAAGCGGATAACACTACCAGCGGTAATATCACCATCACCTCGGCCAGGGCTATCGAAGCCACTGGCGGCTCCATGACTGCTGGCAAGAATATTGACCTTGCGGCAACCGCTTCTGATGGTACCTCTGGTGCCATGGCTGTAAATAGCAGCAGTGATATGACTGCCGGTGGGAATGTCAGCATTGCTTCTGTGGCGGGGGATGTCGTATCTTCCGGTAATGTTGCAGCTGCCAATATCACTATTGACGGTGATAATGTCAGTGCAACGGGCAGCCTTGAGGCTGAGAATGGCAATATAACCCTTGGTAATGAAGGCGGGACTGGCAGTGTGGTGATCGGTGAGTCGGCTGAGGCGGCTAAAGTCGTGAAGGCAACTAATCTGAATATCCATGCAGCTGATTCCATTGCCACCAGGAATACTAACATCACAGTTGCCAATAATGTTGCTTTGACAAGTGAGACTGTCAGTCTGGATGGCACTGCCTTGACCACAGGGGGCAGACTGGATATCAAGGGAGACACCATCGCCGCAAATGCCAGCACCCTCAGAACTACGAATGCTTCTAATGGCAATATCAATCTGCTGGCAGGAAATGCTGATGGAGCTGACTGGACAGCTGGGGATGGGAACACCCTTGCTTTGACCAATACGGATGTTTCTGCTGCCGGGGATGTGAGTTTCAGGGCAGGGAAAATCACGGTCAATGCAGATGCGGAAAACGACCCGACCAAGGAAATCAGCGGCAATAACCTCTTGCTGGCAGCAGCCAGGAGCTATGATGATGCAACCCATAAGTACACCATGGAAAGCGGACAGACTATAAACGTCACCAATACCAACCTTACGGGGCGTGATTCCCTTACCTTGATTGGCTACAATGTAAACGTGAAGAGCGATGTTACCACAGAGCGTTTGCTTGGCGCCGTGGGCAAGGAAGTAACTGTCAAAGCTGACGGCAGTGACGTAAAGAGCTTTGTTTCTCCTGAAACCGGGGAGCCTGCAAGCAAGATGACCATCGAGGGCATTGTCAAAGCCACTGATGAAAACAAGCTGATTTACATCGGCCTCTATGGTGATGCGGAGTTTATCAACAAGAACCCAAGTGGAACCCAAACCATGTCCTTCTCGGCTAATTCGCCTTATAGCCTGGATATTTCTGGCGACATGACGGTTACTGACCCGGGAGGCATCCGCCTGTCCAGCAAGTCCATCCGCATAGGAGACAACCTGACTGCCAGTCATGAAGATGCTTCTATTGTCCTGGGCAGCCGGGGGGGGAGAGATGAATATAGCCGGCAATCTGACAGCAGGAAAGGATGTCATCATCAGGAGCACGGAAAATATTGTGGTTGGCAAGGAAGATGGCAGCAACATATCAATTACGGCAGAGAATGGCAAGGTGAATCTGCTGGCGGGCAATTTCGAGGACATCAATGATATTTCCAGTGCCTGGACTGGTGGTACGGGAGCCGCAGGTGAAGAGTTGAACAACAATATTTCCATCACGAATGCTGCTATTACGGCCAAGGGTGATGTTGACATCAAAGGCGGTTCAGTTGCTTTCAGCGGTGCGAATAACACTATTGGAAGCACTGATGGACATGCCACCGTTGCCGCTGCAAATGGACTGGCAAATGGTGTCTATACCACCGGGGCGAATAATAACGTCACAATCAGTGGCACTGAGATGGATGGCACTACGAACATCATAGGTTCACTGGTAACTTTCCAGAATGATAACAAGATTTCCGGCAGTGTGGATGTCCTGGGGGATTCTGCAGTAGTGAAAGGCACTCTGGGCAAAGCAGATGGGGCGGCTTCGGCAGCCATCAGCATTGCAGCAGATGAGACTTTGATTGGAGGAGATACGGAAGAATCGGCAACTATAGAGCTTGACAATGTGACTACCACCAAGGGGGATGTAGCAGTGAAAAATGCCAAGGTCGCGACAATTAATACCCTGCTGAGTGGTGAGTCAGTGAACATCAGTGCCAGCGATTTTTCAGGCGAGGTGGAACTGCGCGGCAAAGAACTGAATGTCAGCAGCAACAAGTTCGACACTCTTATCCTGACTGGCACGGAAAGCATCAATCTGGGTGGCAGCGAAAGTGGAACCCTGGCGGTTAATGGCAATCTCCGCATGCAGACGAAGAATCTCACAGTGGACAAAGATGTGGCCGCAACAGGGGATGTCCATCTTAAAGGCACGAATGTAGAGGTAAATAGTACAGTCACGGCAGGCAATGACCTGAAGGTAGAGGCAGCTGCAACCAGTGGAGGCAAGGCAACTATTGACGGCGCAACCCTGATTAGCGGCAAGGTGACAGAAGAGGGCAGGACAACTATTACAGGAAACGAGGTGGAGTTCAAGGGGGATAACAAACTTTCCGGCACGGTAGATGTTACAGCCGGCAATAAGGCTAATGTCACCGGTACGGTAAGTGCAGTTGAGGACGCAAGTGCAGAAGTGGCTTTCCACGGCGGCACTATCACTTTGGGCGGTGAAGCAGAGGATTCTGCGGTTCTCAAGGTAGATAGTCTTGCCATCAGTGAGGCTGACAAGGCAGTTCTGCAGAACGTGAACCTGCAGAATGATATTGATGTAAGCGCCCGAGAAGCAGTTTTGGCCGGTGTTATCAATGCTGAGGGGCAGGAACTGAACCTGGCCTCCCAGAGTGTCAGCATTGGTGACGGCACGGTTGATACTGTTGTGAAGGCAAAGGATGTACTCACCAGCAATGAGACTACAGCCAACCTCACACTGGACCGGGCGGATGTTACGGGGGTGGAAAATCTCACTACCCAGGCTTCCAACCAGATTGTGCTCACGGGTGCCATCAATGCAGAAGATAAGGAGCTGGAGCTTGATACCAGGAATGTCTTCTTAGGTGATGGCACGAAAGATACCTCCATAAGGGCAGACGCTGTAGCTACAACTGACGCAACGGCTAACCTCACCCTTGATCAGGTGGATGTCACGGGCATTGTGGCACCTTCGGGGGAGGATGAGGATAGTGAAGCAGGAGATATTTTCACTGCCAGGGCTTCCCAGCAGGTTACGGTGAAGGGCACGGTCAAGGCAGGGGAAAAAGAACTGGTGCTTGATGCCGCCACGGTCAGCCTGGGTGATGGCACCAGGGATACTTCGGTGACAGCTGCTGCACTTAAGATAGTAAGCGGTGAAGCAGAGAAAACTGAGCATCTTATTCTGAACAGGGTGAATCTGAATGGTATCGGCGATTACGCTACGGAGGCTTCCGGGAAGATCACGCTGCTGGACAAGGTGACTGCGGCTGAGGGCAGGGCACTTGAACTGCTGGCACCCGAGGTCCAGATTGGCGATGGTGTGACAGAAACTTCTGTGACAGCAGTGTCTGTCAGAACGGATATCAATGAAACAGAAAAACTTCTGGTGAATAAGGCAGGTATTACGGCAGATAGTGTAGAACTTGGAGCGATGGAAACCGTCAAGGTGAAAGGCAGCCAGTTTGCTGGAGCTTCTCTGGTGGAGCTGCAGAGTGGTGGGGATATTTCCCTTGAAGAGGGTACCAATATTGCAGTGAACAAGGAAAGCGGACAGATTACCTTGTTGGCGGCAGCTGCGGATACGGCCAGGGATGAAAATCCTGCAGGCGGTGCACGCACTCTCACGCTGAATCCTGAGAACGGGATTGTCATTGACAATTCCCGCTTGGAAGGAGCGCACATGATCTTTGCGGGCTATTCCGTGGCAGCTCTGAATAAGAGCGAAATCTATGCTGACAAGACTTTGGATGCTTTGGCGGGGACTGTAATCACAGCCGGCAGTGATGGCAAGCTTGCAGTTGTGTCACAGGGGCTGGGGAATACGCTTACGCAGAGGGATTCTGTGATAGTAGTGGCAGGTACGCCCTGGTATGATTTCCAGCCCTTCTCAGACTGGCAGTCTTATCTGCAGGAATATTTCCTTACCCAGGGATTGAACAACACCATGGAAGAAGGTTCCGGCATGAGGAATTACTTCTTGTGGAGACGGGATGTTTTCAGTCTGAGGGGTAAAGATTACAGTTCCATAGCTGGTCCGTTCATTACTTTTGGGCAGAAAGATGCAGGACAGGATGATCAGGAGGAACAAGAGGAAAAGGCTGAATAAAAAGGCAGAACAGGTTCATAGGTAAGATGAGAAAGCGCTCCTATCGTGACTGATATGCACGACGGGGGCGCTTTGTTTGATTGCAAGTATTAGTAGTAAGTAGTATAATGTAGGCTTAAAGAAGATTTTGAAGGGGGCCTGGTTTTGGCAGGAGAAGATTTGCAGCCGCTGCTGAAAGAGATGCACAGCTGGATGGACAAGTATATGAAGACCTTCCATACAGATGATGAGGAGGTCATGCTGGGCATACGCATCAAGGAAGTGCATACCGGGTATGTGACTTCCATTGCCAGGGAACTAGCGAAGCACTTGCAGCTAAATGCCCATGATGTGCAATTGGCTGAAATCATGGGGCTTTTCCACGATGTGGGCAGATTCCGCCAGTACAGCCTCTATCAGACCTTCAACGATTCCCAGTCGGAAGATCATGCGGATTTGGGGCTGAAGGTCCTTGACGAGCTGGAACTGATGAAGGAACTGGTACCAGAGGATGAAGCATTGGTGCGTTTTGCCATCAAGAACCACAATAAGAAAGTCATTGAGCCTACGGATAGCAAGCGTGAGCTGTTTTTCGCCAAGCTTTTGCGGGATGCGGACAAACTGGATATTTACCGTGTGCTTACGCCCTATCTTGACAATGAGGAAGCCATGATGCCCAAGTTCGTGAAGAATACCGGGGAGCATCTGGTGAGCGAAGGCTTTGTGCAGGACTTTTCTGAGGGAAATCAGGTGGATTATTACCGCATCAGGACCCAGGGAGACCGGGTGCTGGTGCGGCTCATGTGGGTCTATGATATCAATTTTGCCTGGACGCTGAAAAAAGTGGTGGAGAAGGGCTATGTGGACAAAGTGGTGGCGCATCTGCCTGTGAAGGAGCAGCCGGATCTGCAGCCGGGCTTTGACCGCATGTACAAATATATTGAAGAAAAATGCAAGACTGAAGATGCAGCAGGCATCTATTGAGTAAGGAGAGAATTTTTATGGCAGAAACTACCCTGTCCTCGAACTTTATCCAGAATATCATTGAGGACGACCTTTCCCAGGGGAAATACACCGAAGGCATCCACACCCGTTTCCCACCTGAGCCTAACGGCTATCTGCATATCGGCCATGTGAAATCCATCTGCCTGAATTTCGGACTGGCAGAGCGCAATCAGGGCCTTTGCAACCTGCGCTTTGACGATACCAACCCCACCAAGGAGGACACGGAGTATGTGGACTCCATCCAGGAGGATATCAAGTGGCTGGGCTTTTCCTGGGGTGACCGCCGTTTCTACGCTTCCGATTACTTCGAGAAGCTCTACGGCTACGCCGAGGAGCTCATCAAGAAGGGGCTGGCCTATGTGGACGATTTGTCCGCAGAGGAAATCAAGGCTTATCGCGGCACCCTCACGGAGCCGGGCAAGGAAAGTCCCTACCGCAATCGCAGCGTGGAGGAGAACCTGGACCTGTTCCGCCGCATGAGGGCAGGGGAGTTCGAGGATGGCAGCCATGTGCTGAGGGCCAAGATTGATATGGCTTCTCCCAACCTGGTCATGCGTGATACGGTCATCTACCGCATCGCCCATGCCCATCATCACCGCACCGGGGATGCCTGGTGCATCTATCCCATGTATGACTTTGCCCACCCCCTGTCCGATGCCATTGAGAACATCACCCACTCCGTCTGCACCTTGGAGTTCGAGGAGCATCGTCCCTTCTATGACTGGCTGCTGGAGTCCCTGGGCTTTGAGGTGGGCAAGCGCCCCCGTCAGATCGAGTTTGCCCGCCTGAACCTCACCAACACTGTCACCAGCAAGAGGAAGCTCCGCCAGCTGGTGGAGGAGGGCATTGTGTCCGGCTGGGACGATCCCCGCATGCCCACTGTGGCAGGCCTGCGCCGCCGTGGCTATACCCCTGCTGCCCTCAGGAAGTTCTGCGAGGAGATCGGCGTGGCCAAGGCCAACAGCCTGGTGGATTCTGCCATGCTGGAGCATTGCGTGCGCGATGATTTGAACGAGAATGCCGACCGCGTCATGGCGGTGCTGCGCCCCCTGAAGGTCACCATCACCAACTATCCCGAGGACAAGGAAGAATGGCTCATAGCCGACAACAATCCCATGCACGGCGGCAGCCGCTTCGTGCCCTTCTCCCGTGAGCTTTACATTGAGCAGGAGGATTTCATGGAAGATGCTCCCAAGAAGTTCTTCCGCCTGAAGCCCGGCGGGGAAGTGCGCCTGAAGCACGCCTATATCATCAAGTGCGAGGAAGTGGTGAAGGATGAGTCCGGCAAGGTAGTGGAGCTGCGCTGCACCGCCGACCTGGATTCCAAGACCGGTGGCCCTACGTCGGGTCGCAAGATCAAGGGCACCATTCATTGGGTGGCAGCCAAGACTGCCCTGCCCGCTGAGGTGCGCCTCTATGACTACCTCATTGAGACGGACGAGGACGGCAATATCCCCGATAACTTCATCGAGTCACTGAACAAGAATTCCCTGGAGGTTATCGAGAAGGCCTGGATCGAGCCCAGCGTGAAGCTGACGGCAGCCGGCACTCACTATCAGTTCCTGCGTGACGGCTATTTCGTGGTTGATCCTGATACCACGCCGGATCATCTGGTGTTCAACCGGGTGGTGGGCCTCCGGGACAGCTGGGCCAAGGCCAGCCAGAAAGGCTAAGAAGGTGAGAATATGTCAAAGATGACCAAGAAGCCGCCCAAGGCGAAAATCCCCCGGGATCTTTCCGACAAGGATATGCTGAAGAATTTTGTGGAGGAAGATACCGTCGAGACCAAGTTCGTCAAGGCTGAGGCGGCACAGGTACAGAAAAAGAAGGAAGCAGCAGAAGCTGCTCCCCTGGTGAACCTCAGCAGGGTGGGCTTCACGCCTGCTCTCACCGATGAACTGGGCAAGGCTCTGACCCAGCTGAAGATGGAGCTGGCCTTGCAGGGCGTCACCAGTTACGGCTTCAGAGTGAAAAAAGAGGGACAAAAGATTATTCTGGAGCCGAAAATCAACTTAGGCAATGCATGAAAAAGCCTTCCCCTCAAGGGGAAGGCAGAGAGAGAAAGGGGATTACATGGAAACGCAGACTATGATAGCTGTCACGATTTTCGTGATAGCCTATGCACTCATTATTTCTGAGAAGGTACACCGCACCATTGTGGGTATCTTCGGTGCCATGCTGATGATCATCCTGGGCATCCTTGACCAGGAAACGGCCATCCATCATATTGACTTCAATACCCTGGGGCTGCTTATCGGCATGATGACCATCGTCAATGTCACCAGCGAGACAGGGCTGTTCAACTTCCTGGCCATCTGGGCGGCCAAGAAGGTCAAGGCCGAGCCGGTGGCTTTGCTGGTGGCGCTCTCCGTCATCACGGCGGTGTGCTCCGCCCTGCTGGATAACGTCACCACGGTGCTCCTGACGGTGCCCATCACCTTCAGCATCACTTCCCAGCTGAAGGTGGATGTGAAGCCTTATCTCTTTGCGCAGATTCTGTCTTCCAATATCGGCGGTACCGCCACCTTGATCGGTGACCCGCCCAATATCATGATCGGCAGTGCCGTGGGCCTGTCCTTCATGGATTTCATCCGGAACATGACGGGCGTATCCATCGTCATCTTCATCGTGGTGGAGGCCCTGCTGGTGCTCCTTTACCGCAAGCAGCTGCATACGGAGCCTGAGCTTCAGGCCAAGGTCATGAGCCTCAACGCCAGCAGCCAGATTGCCAAGCCGGCTCTGCTGAAGAAGTGCCTGCTGGCCATCGGCCTGACCCTCACCATGTTCGTGCTCCACAGCACCCTGCATCTGGAAACGGCTACGGCAGCCCTCTTTGGCGCAGGCTTCCTGCTGCTCATCTCCTATCCGCAGAATGAGGGCATGATCGCCAAGGTTCTCTCCAAGGTGGAGTGGCTGGCCATCTTCTTCTTCGCCGGTCTCTTTGTGCTGGTAGGCGCTTTGGTAGAAACCGGCGTCATCAAGATGCTGGCGGCCGAGGCCATCAAGATCACCCAGGGCAGCGTGGAGGGCACCGCCATCCTGATTCTCTGGATGAGCGCCTTTGCCTCTGCCTTCATAGACAACATTCCCTTCGTAGCCACCCTGATTCCCTTGATTCAGGATATGGGTGCCATGGGCCTTTCCAATCTGGAGCCCATGTGGTGGAGCCTGGCCCTGGGCGCCTGCCTGGGGGGCAACGGCACCCTTATCGGCGCCAGCGCCAACGTGGTGGTAGCCTCCCTGGCGGCTCAGCACGGCAAGCAGATTTCCTTCCTGGGCTTCATGAAGGTGGCTCTGCCGGTGATGATCCTGACCATCGCTCTGGCCAATGTGTATATCTGGTTCTGGCACCTCTAAGAAATAAAGCAAGACAACTGTCTGACAAGAATATTGCTCCCGCCATCTGGCGGGAGCTTTTGTTTTGGGCAGGAAAAATAGGGAATGTGAAGAAACCTTACAGCAAACGACAGAATTATTTCTCATACCGAATGTCCGCCCCCCCCTAGGGGCGGGGGGAGCTGCTTGCAATGATAATGACGTTTACGATACAATACCCAAAGGGAGGATGAATAATGATGGCTAAGAATGTACTTATTGTGGTGGATATGCAGAATGATTTCATTGATGGAGCCTTAGGCTCCAAAGAGGCCGTGACCATCGTGGAGAAGGTGGCGGAAAAGGTAAAGGCTGCCGAGGCAGAAAATACGTTGGTGCTCTTTACCCGTGATACCCATGGTGAGGATTACATGACTACGGAAGAAGGAAAGAATTTGCCTGTGCCTCACTGCATAGAGCACACCGAAGGCTGGCAGATCAGTGAGAAGATCACCTGTCCCCAGAAGTCCCGCAGCTTTGACAAGCTCACCTTTGGCTCCATGGAACTGGGCAATTTCCTCAAGGAATTGGACTTCACCCCTGAACGGGTAGAACTGGTGGGCCTTTGCACGGACATCTGTGTGTTATCCAATGCAGTGATTGCCAAGGCAGCCCTGCCCAATGCTCATATTTTGGTTGATGCTGCCTGTTGCGCAGGAGTGACACCAAAATCCCATGATACGGCGCTGGCAGCCATGAAGGCCATTCAGGTGGAAGTAGTGAATCAGGGCAGCGAGCCTTGGCGCCAGGCTCATGTATGAGAAATTATCTGGCTGTTCCTATACTCTCGCGGCGTGCAGCCGAACATGGACTTGAAGGCCCGGGAGAAGGTGGAATAGTCCATGAAGCCGACTCCAGCGGCAATCTGGTTGATAGGCGCGTCTGTCTTGAGGAGGTCCCTTGCCATCAGCAGCCGCTTGCTGCGGATGTACTGGTGCAGGCCGTAGCCTGTATCCGCCTTGAACTTACGCATGAGGTAGAACTTGCTCAAATAGGCCTTGGCAGCCAGGGATTCTACGCTGAGATCTTCGGCCAGATGCCCGCCTATATAGGTCAGCACTTCCTGGATCTTCGGGTCATAGGAGGCGTTTTCCAGAGCGCTCAGCTCATGTTCGATCAGGGAGCGGTTCACCAAGATCATGAACTCGATGAAGAGTATCTCCGTGTACAGTTCGTTGCCGAAGCCGTCTCCATGGGCGGTCTTTTCCAATTTGTCCATATGGTAGAGCAGGTCATGGCTGGTGCCCGGTGGCTGGTGCATGACGCTGGCTGTATCCCTGGCTTTTTGGAAACATTCGGCCAGGTCAGCCCCGCGCACTCCTTCGTCCTGCCAGCGCTCCAGAAAATCAGGGGCAATGTAAATGACGATGCGTTCATAGGAAAGAGGGCCGTTTTCGTCTTCCCAGTGGATGATAGGGCGATGGATCTCGCCTGCTGACACGAAGACCAGATCCCCGGGCTGCAGCGCATAAGTCTTGCCCTCGATGACGTAATCTACTTTGCCATCCAAGAACAGGATTATCTTGTGGAAGTCGTGGTAATGGAAGGGAATTTCCTTCATGGCGGCATCTTTCAGTCGAAAAACCCTGAAATCGCTGATAAGGTAGCCTTTTTTTTGATAGCCTGACATAGTTTGGTCCTTTCGCTCTCTTAAAAAGCTCTGCTATCTTTATTTTAGTACATTTTTTGCAAGTTAGAAAGCATATTTTGTGATTTTCCTAGAAGAAAATGACTGATATAATAAAACTGTCGTGAGGGATAAGCGAGCACGATTTGGAAGGGTATCACATATTCGGGAGAGAGCAGAAAGGCCGGTGAACAGACATGATGATAGTAAAAGGCTTGGTGGCAGAAGGCAAGGATTATCTGGTTCTGGATGGGACGAAGGGCTACATGCCCGGCTCTGCAGCCATGCGCCTGCTCATGGATAAGCAGGAAGGCGTGGGAGCTGACAAGGCCCTGGTCCTTGCAGGCAATCATGAGCATGCCGCCGTCTGCGCTTTCCTGCCTGATGGCACTTCCGCAGCTCCCAATGCCGGAGATCTGCAGGTGCTTCGGCGCAAGGCTTCCTATGAGCTGCGTCTGACGGATTCCTTCGTGGCAAAGATGAGGGAAGCAGATGAGGCCACTGTGTGCCTGAGTGTCGCCAGCTGAGCTTGAATGAAGATATGTTTTCAGGGATTCCTGCCGCTCATGGTGGCAAGGAATCCCTTTTTGGTGTAAAATATATAGACAGTTTAGGGCAAATAATGAAAAAATTTAGATGGGCAGGGATTCATATGCAGAAAATCAGAAAAGCCGTCATTCCGGCTGCAGGTTATGGCACTCGCTTCCTTCCGGCTACCAAGGCTACGCCTAAGGAAATGCTTCCTATCGTGGATAAGCCTACTATCCAGTACATAGTTGAGGAGGCTGTGGCCAGCGGCATTGAGGATATCCTCATCATCAGCGGCCATGGCAAGCGCTCTATTGAAGACCATTTTGACTCTGCGCCCACCTTGGAAGCAGAGCTGGAGCGGAAGGGCAAGACTGACCTCCTGAAGCTGGTGAGAGAGACGGCGGATATCAATATCCATTATATTCGCCAGCGTCACATGAACGGTCTGGGGGATGCCATCCTCTGTGCCAAGGCTTTTGTCAGCGATGAGCCCTTCGCGGTGCTGCTGGGGGATGATGTGGTCTATAATCCTGAAAAACCCGCTTTGAAGCAGCTGATAGAAGTGTACCAGAAAACCGGCGGCTCCGTGCTGGGCTGCCAGAATGTGCCGGAGGAGAAGGTTTCTTCCTATGGTATCATTGACGGTGAGCAGGGCAACAACCCCAGGCTCTTGAAGGTCATTGATATGGTGGAAAAGCCGGAAGTGGGCAAGGCTCCCAGCCGCATGGCGGTGCTGGGGCGCTATATCATCAAGCCTTCCATCTTTGATATCCTGTCGGAAACCCAGCCCGGCAAGGGCGGGGAGATCCAGCTCACCGATGCTTTGAAGGTGCTGGCGAAGGAGGACTTTGTCTACGCCTATGATTTCGAGGGCCAGCGCTATGACCTGGGTGACAAGCTGGGCTTTTTGAAGGCTACGGTGGAATTTGCCCTGCGGCGTGAGGATCTGGGCGAACCGTTCAAGGCTTATTTGAAAGAATTGGGGCAGAAGCTTTAATGCAGAAGAAAAACAAGGCTAATCTGGCGCTAGGGCTGAGTGCGGCAGGTTTTTTGGGAACTTTGGGGCTGCAGGGCGGCTTCGGGGCAGGCTTGCTGCATCATGGTTTCCTGGCGGCCACCATCGGCGGCCTGGCAGACTGGTTCGCCGTGACCGCCATCTTCCGCCGTCCCCTGGGCATTGCCTATAGGACGGACATCTTGCGGCGCAACCGGCCCCGCATCATGGAGGCCATAGTCAAATTTGCCAGCGAAGATCTTTTGAGCACGGAAAATATCATGAAGGTCATAGGGGAGCAGGATACGGCTGCCCTGATGGTGGATTATATCCAGCACCGGGGGGGACGCGAGCGGGTGCGCGAGGTAGCCAGCCAGGTGCTGCTGCGGGGCATCAATGCCCTGGATACCGACAGGGTGGCCCGGGAACTGGCTCCCTCCATCCGTGACGGCCTCCAGTCCCTGCCCCTGGAAAATATCCTGATGGATCTGGTGCGGCTGCTGGCTGAGGAAAAACATTCCCGCGGCATCCTGCACAGCATGCTCACCATTGGGCAGGAAGTGCTGGCAGCTCCCGCTTTCCAGCAGGTCATGCTGTCTCATATCAGTCTCTTGCGGAAGGAGTATGAGGGGGATTCAGCGGGCAGGGCCTTTGTGCTTGAGCTGATGGATCTGAGCGATGAAAAGATGCTGGCTATCCTCAATGAGAAACTGCAGAACCAGCTGCAGGAACTGCTCCTGGGGCAGACTCAAAGCTATGCTTCGTTGAAGGCAGGGCTGGAAACTATGCTGATGAATTTCAGCCGGGACGAAAGCCTGCACAAGCTGCTGAAGGAATGGAAGGACAATCTGGTGGGCAAGCTGGAGCTGGAACCGCTGCTTTCCCGCTGGCTGGAAGCCAATGTGAAGGGGGAAAATCCCTTCTGGCTGCCGGGGCTGCGCTCCTATGTGGACAGCGCTTTGGATGATTTTGTGAACTCTGAGGACTTGCAGCGGCGCTTTGACGCGAAGCTCAAGGAGTTCCTGGAAGCGGAGCTTTCCAAGCATCACAGCCTCATTCCCGGCATTATCCGGGAGCGGCTGGACGAGTTCAGCGATGATGAGCTGGTGGCGTTCGTGGAGGACAAGGTGCAGGATGATCTGCAGATGATTCGCATCAACGGTGCCATCGTGGGTTCCCTGGTGGGCATGGGGCTTTATGTCCTGGTGACCCTGGCGGAAAGGATGTGGGGCCTGTGATTTGGAGCAAATGGAATCAGGCAGACAAGACCCTGCTTTTCGTGCTGGTGGTTTTCCTTTTCTGCCTGTGCCTGCATCTTTCTTATCCGGCCAGCCTGCTGGCAGATGGCCTGCTGTTCTGCGCCGAAGCGGCTCTGGTGGGCGGTCTGGCGGACTGGTTTGCGGTGACGGCGCTCTTTGAGAAGCCCTTGGGCTTTCCATACCACACAGCTATCCTGCCCCGCCGCCGTGACGCTTTTATCAAGGCTTCGGTGACTTTGGTGCAGAAGGAGTTCTTTTCCAAGCGGAAGATTTTCCATCATCTGGAAAAATTGCACCTCATGCCTATGCTGCTGAACTGGCTGGACCATCCCGAGACCAAGGCCCGCATGACAGAGAGGCTTTTGGTCTACGCCCGCAATATTTTGGTGAAGGAGAGCAGCGGCGAGCAGGCGGCAGAGATTGCCAAGCGCTTCAGAAAGACGCTGGAAGCGGTGGAACCGGAGAATTTCTTCGGGGAGTTCGGCCGCTGGCTCTCCCGCAGCGGCAGGGATCATGAGATATTGGCCAAGCTGGCGGCCTATGGCTATCTGCAGGTGGAGAAGCCAGAGACGAAGAAGGCCATAGAGAAGTATTTGCAGGACTACGAGAAGGAGCGCACCAAGGGGGATTTTTGGAGCCTGTTGGCAGCGGGTTTCCTGGAGGCCACCAATCTGGTGGATCTGGAGGAAGCTGCCGAGCTGATACAGAAGCAGCTGCTGGAGATGCTGGCAGAGCTGACCAAGGCCGAGAGCCAGCTGCAGGAAGATCTGCTGGCGCTCTTTTATGAGAAGTCCGTGGTGCTGAACCTGGATCCTGCCTTTCATCAGCTCATACACGACATGAAGGACAGCCTGCTGGACGAGCTGCCCCTGGAAGAGGCGGTGGCACGCACCTTCAGTCATCTGCAGGCTCATCTGGCCGAAGATCAGGCTCGTTCCGTCGATCCCCTGGCAGAACATCTGCCCATGCTCCAGTCGCGCCTGGCGCGGCTGATTGGGGAGGAGTATCAGCGCATACTGGAACTCTTGAAGAGTGATGAGGAGCTGCGCCACAATGTGGGGACGTTCCTCTACGACCTCATTGCCCGCTCTGCTCTCCATGCCCAGACGCTGGTGGGGGTAGTGGTGACATCCGTGCTCTCAAAGCTTACGGACAAGCAGCTCAACCATCTGGTCTACGACAAGGTGGAGCCGGATCTTTTGTGGATACGCATGAACGGCTCTATCGTGGGCGCAGGGATTGGGCTTTTGATGTTCGTCATTATGAAGTTCATAGAGCTTAGGGCGTTTTGAAGCAATGAAAAATGCGGACCCATTGGCAGGGTCCGCATTTTTTTGTTGCCGGTATTGTCAGATGCCCATTTCGATATTCTTGATGATCACTGTGAGATTTTCCATCTCTTTCTGGGTGGCATCGTTGAGGCGCTCCAGTTCCTTGATGGAGTCGGTGGATTTCTGGATGTGCTTGAGGCCATCGGCCAGGTTGGTATGGAGGTCTTTCATCTGGCCGCTGAAGCTCTTGTCGAAGTCGGCAATCTTGGCCTCGAACTGGTCGTTTTCCGCCAGGATTTCGTCTATCTGCTTCACATCTGCCAGCAGGGTCTTGATGGCTTCGTCGGAGGTCTGGAGGCTGGTCTGGGTGTTCTCGGAGAGCTTCCTGACTTCCTGGGCTACCACGGAGAAGCCGCGGCCTGCTTCTCCGGCTCTCGCTGCCTCGATGGCGGCGTTCAGGGCCAGGAGGTTCGTCTGGGCGGCGATCTCGTTGATCATGTTCATGACATCGTTGATCTTCTGGGCGCGCTGGCTCAGGAGATCCAGCTTCGGGGTGATTTCGCCCATGCGGTTCATGAGCATCTTGAAGAGCTTGTTCTGCTCTTCAAGGCCTCCTGCCAGCTGCTGGATGGCACCCTGGAGCCCTTCGGAATCCTTGGACATGCGCACGATGGTATTCACGATGCCGGGCATCTTGCTCTGGTAGTCCCGGAACATATTGATGAGGTTGTCCTTCAGACGGTCCGTATGGTTTTGCCTGGCTATTTCGCGGTTGAAGAAGTAGGCCCGGCAGTCGGAGTAGTGGCTGGCGAATTTATCCAGATATTCATCCCGATAGGATTCGCCCAGAGCCACATGGAAGAAGAAGATGGCGGTGAGAGTCTCGTTCACATGCAGTCCCAGCACCTCCCCCAGGCTGGAGAAGCCTGCCACGGGGATGTTCTCGAATTCGTCCACATGGCCGATCTCGTCGGGGTAGCCCAGGCGGCGCAGTATGCAGTCATTGAGGATGCCGCCTATGGGGGTGGGCTTGCCTTTGATGTATTCGCTGTAGTCGGCCTTCACTGTCTGGGTCAGGGAAACCCGCTTCATGAGGCAGAGCTCCTCGCCGGTGACGATGTCGCAGTAGAAATGGATGCGGTCGTGGTCGTCGTCTATCTTGGAGATGGTGCGGATGAAGTATTCGCCGTTCACATTGGTGGCGAAGGTGTAGTCCTGCATGGCAGCTTCCACTTCGCCTGCCGTGCTGACATGGAAGTAATCTTTCAAGGCATCAATGAAGGATCTCTCTTCGCCGCTTCCGTCCTTCACTGTCTCAATGTAGCGCAGGGAGCTGTTGGCGACGCCGATGGTGAAGGTGGTGCCGTAGACCGGCTCTGCGGCCTGGGATTTCAGGATGCCGTAGCGGTATTCCTTGGTGAGGCGCACCACGGCGATGACCGCATGGTTCTCCAGGCACTCGCTGTCGTTGTAGATATAAGTGCGGCCCAGGCTGAGATCGCCGCCGGCACTGCCGCCGATATAGGGGCAGGCCAGCTGCCCGCTGTCAAAGAGGGCTTGCAGCACGAAGTTCTCGCAGCTGGACACGCCGTCGATATAGACAAAGGCGAAGGTGTGGTTCACGGAGACGCGGAAGGGCACATGATGCTTGGCAAATTCTGCCTTGAGGGCTGCCACCCTTTCCGCTACGCTCATGGTGACCTCGCCCTGGCGCAGGTCTTCGTTGGGCAGCGGTATGCTGGCGATGTAGACATCCTCGATCATGCGCTTGGAAAAGGCCTGCAAGAGCACTTTGCCGCGACTTTCTGGGGCCTCCTGGTAGTAGGTATGCTTGCCGGGGGTGCGGCAGAGCTCGCCGCAGGTGGTCATGAGGATGAGCTTGGCATTGGCGGGGATTTCCTGCTTGACAGTTCTGGCCACCTCCGGCACGGAGAGATCCGGGGAGATGAAGCCCATGACCAGGGCAGTGCCCCCAGGCAGGCTGCAGAGTTCCTTGACTTTGCCGCCGGAGAGCTCGCTGCGATTCAGGTAAACAGCCTTCATGTCCTGCTGAGCCGTGCCCGGAGGGGGCTGGGTGACATGAGCATGCACTCTCTCGGCCACGGTGGGAGCAGCAGGTGGAGCAGCCTCGGGGGCGGGGTTGTTTTTATTTTTGGAAAAAAAACCTAACATTAAGCTAACACCTCTTTTGTGTAGACCAAAAGTTGCTGAATGGGAATGCTTGCATTGCACTTATGATGGCTATATTCGCTGTCAAGGGACTAATCCCTGCCTGCTCCCATGAAAAAAGAATGCAGGTATTGAATCTTTTCCTGCCAGGCAGGGAAAGTTTTTGCTCATGATTTGCTCCGTGATTCAAAATAACGGTGATACAGGAGCCGGCCTTTGGCTGCCTCTGGTTTGTATCGCAGAGTGTGCCCGTGAGAAAAAAAAGTCCTTGCTAAATGGAGAAAAGTGTAGTATTATTTTCACTAAAGTATACATGTTTACAACAATTGTGCTGGCTGTGAAGAGCCGCAGGCAGCTTGTGGGGGGTAACCTATGAAGCATGTTTTGTCGGTTTTCGTAGAGAACCAGACCGGTGTCCTGGTCAGGGTAGTAAGCATGTTTTCGCGGCGGGAATTCAACATCGACAGCCTGTCTGTGGGTGTGACGGAAACGCCGGAGTGCTCCCGCATCACCGTGGTGGTGCAGGGGGACGAGCAGCTGGTGGAACAGATCATCAAGCAGCTGGAGAAAATGCCGGTTGTGCGAGCTGTCCAAAGGCTGGATGAAAAGACGGCAGTATGCCGCGGCATGACGATGGTGAAGGTCCATGCAGATGACCAGAGCCGCCTTGATGTCCTGAAGATGGCCGAACTGTTTCGGGCGCATGTGGTTGATGTGGAATCCACCACCTTGATGTTCGAGATAACCGGCAGTGATGACAAGGTGACGGCTTTCCTGAGGCTGGTGCAGCCCTATGGCATAGCTGAGGTCATCCGCACGGGACTCATCGCCCTTGAGCGCGGAGAACATACCATATATGAACACTGTGAGGAGAGAGAGTACTATGGCAAAAACTTACTATGATCAGGATGTCAACTGGGAAGTCATGAACGGCAAGACTGTTGCCATTATTGGCTACGGCAGCCAGGGCCATGCCCATGCTCTGAACTTGAAGGAAAGCGGCGTGAACGTGGTCATCGGCCTCTATGAGGGTTCCAAGTCCAAGGCTGTGGCTGAGGGCCAGGGCCTCAAGGTCCTGCCTGTGGCTGAGGCTGTGAAGCAGGCTGACATCACCATGATCCTGATTCCGGATGAGAAGCAGGCAGATGTCTACAAGAACGAGATTGCCCCGAACCTCAAGTCCGGCAGCGCTCTCGCCTTCGCTCATGGTTTCAACATTCACTTCAAGCAGATTGTGCCGCCTGCTGACGTGGATGTCTTCATGGTAGCACCCAAGGGGCCCGGCCACCTGGTGCGCCGTACTTTCACCGAGGGCGGCGGCGTTCCCGATGTGTTCGCTGTGGAGCAGGATGCCACCGGCAAGTGCTTCGATGTGGCTCTGGCTTATGCCCGCGGCATCGGCGGCACCCGTGCAGGTGTCATTCAGACTACCTTCAAGGATGAGACTGAGACCGACCTCTTCGGCGAGCAGGCTGTGCTCTGCGGCGGTGTCTGCGCCCTGATGCAGGCAGGCTTCGAGACTCTGGTTGAGGCCGGTTACAAGCCCGAGATGGCATACTTTGAGTGCTTCCACGAGATGAAGCTCATCGTTGACCTCCTCTACGAGGGCGGCATGGCCAAGATGCGCAAGTCCGTTTCCGATACTGCTGAGTACGGCGACTACATGGTCGGCCCCCGCATCGTCACCGAGGAGACCAAGAAGGAAATGAAGAAGGTCCTCACGGAGATCCAGGACGGCACCTTTGCCCGCAACTGGCTCCTGGAGAACCGCGCTGCCGGCCGTGCCAACTTCCTGGCACAGCGCCGCATCCATGCCGAGCACGAAATCGAGCAGGTGGGCAAGAAGCTCCGCGGCATGATGTCCTGGCTCAAGGATGGCGACGACCTGTCCAAGGACTAAGAATAGCAAAAATGCAATAAAAGCCTTCCCCGTTTGGGTCGGGGAAGGCTTTTCGTGAATAAGGAGGGCAAGCCTATGGGCATGAATATGAGCGAGAAGATTTTGGCCCGCCATGCAGGCCGTGACTCGGTTTCCGCAGGGGAACTGGTGATCTGCGACCTGGACATGGTGCTGGCCAATGATGTGACGGCGCCTCCGTCCATCAAGGAGTTTGAGAAAATCGGGCGTCCTGTCTTTGATAAGGAGAAAATCGCCTTGGTGCCGGACCACTTCCAGCCCGCCAAGGATATCAAGTCGGCACAATTGGCGAAAGCCGTGCGTGACTTTGCTCGCAAGCATGAAATCAAGCATTATTTTGAGCAGGGCAGAGTGGGCATCGAGCATGTCATTCTGCCGGAAATGGGCATTGTGGGGCCGGGCATGCTCACCATCGGCGCTGACTCCCACACCTGCACCTACGGGGCTGTGAACGGCTTTTCCACCGGCGTGGGCACCACTGACCTGGCGGTGGCCATGGCTACGGGCAAGGCCTGGTTCAAGGTGCCGGAGGCCATCAAGGTGGAACTGACGGGCAAGAAGCCGGAAAACATCACGGGCAAGGACGTGATCCTCACCCTTATCGGCATGATCGGGGTGGATGGCGCTCTTTACAAGTCCCTGGAATTTGCCGGGGAGGGTGTGAAGACCCTTTCCATGACGGACCGCCTGACCATTGCCAATATGGCCATTGAGGCCGGTGGCAAGAACGGCATCTTCCCCTTTGACGAAGTGACGCAGAAATATGTGGAAGGCCGGGTGCAGCAGCCCTATGAGCCAGTGGCACCTGATGAGGATGCCAGCTATGTGCAGACTGTCACTATTGACCTTTCCGCCATTACCCCTGTGGTAGCTTTCCCCCATCTGCCGGGGAATACCAAGGCAGTCAAGGATATCAAGGAGCCTGTGGAAATCGACCAGGTGGTCATCGGCTCCTGCACCAACGGGCGTCTGGAGGATTTGCAGATTGCCGCCAAAGTCATGAAGGGATATCTTCATTGAGGCCGGCGCCGTGGTGAGCTGTCCTACCTGTGGCCCCTGCCTGGGGGGCTATATGGGCATCCTGGCCCCCGGCGAGCGTTGCGTGTCCACCACCAACCGCAATTTCCTGGGCCGCATGGGTGACAAGACCAGCGAAGTGTATCTGGCCGGCCCCCAGACGGCGGCAGCCAGCGCTGTGCTGGGCCACATTGCCGTACCTAGTGACGTGGAGGTGAAGTGAGATGGCAAAGGAAGAAATTTTTCAGGGAAAAGTCTGGCGCTATGGCGACAATATTGACACGGATATCATCATCGCCGCCCGTTATCTCAATACCTTCGACCCACAGGAACTGGCCAAGCACTGCATGGCAGACCTGGACGAGAGCTTTGCCCAGAATGTCAAAGCCGGGGATATCATGGTAGGCGGCAAGAATTTCGGCTGCGGTTCTTCCCGCGAGCATGCTCCCGTGGCCATCAGGGCTGCAGGGGTGCCCGTGGTCATAGCGGCCAGCTTTGCCCGCATCTTCTACCGCAACGGCATCAACATCGGCCTGCCCTTGCTGGAAATCGGCGATGAGGTGGAGAAGATCAAGGCAGATGACGAGCTGACGGTGAATGTGGCTACAGGTGAGATCAAGGATCTGACCACCGGCGATGTGTTCAAGGCTCACCCCCTGCCGGGCTTTGTGCAGGAAATCGCCCAGGCCGGCGGGCTCATCAATTACATCAAGAACAGATAAGGTGATAAGATGGCAAAAATCGTTGTGATACCCGGCGATGGCATCGGTGAGGAAATCACCCGCTCCGCCGTGGAAGTCCTGAAAGCGGCAGACAAGAAATACAAGCTGAACCTTGAGTATGAATTCCATGATGCAGGCGGTACGGCCTATGACAAGTTTGGCACGCCGCTGCCGGAGGAGACTCTGGCAGCCTGCAAGCAGGCAGATGCTGTCCTCTTCGGCGCCGTGGGCGGTGACAAGTGGGATAATGTGGACCCTGCCCTGCGCCCTGAGAAGGCCATCCTGGGCCTGCGCAAGGGTCTGGGCCTCTACGCCAACCTGCGCCCCGTGAAGGTGGCAGAGGCCTTGGTGGAATATTCCCCGCTGAAGCCTGAGCTGGCCAAAGGCGTAGACCTGGTCATCGTCCGCGAGCTGGTAGGCGGCATCTACTTCGGCGAGCGCTGCGAGTCTGAGATGCACGAGGGAGCAGAGCGGGCCTGGGATCTGGAGAACTACTCGGTGCCTGAGGTGGAACGCATCGTAAAGCTGGCCTGCGAGACGGCAAAGCTGCGCCGTGGCAAGCTCACCTCCGTGGACAAGGCCAATGTGCTGGCTACCTCCAGGCTCTGGCGCCGCACGGCTGCCAAGGTGGCAGAGGGCTATCCTGAGGTGGAGCTGAAGAACCTCTATGTGGACAACTGCGCCATGCAGCTGGCCATCAATCCTAGTCAGTTCGATGTCATTGTCACCGGCAATCTCTTTGGTGATATTCTCTCGGATGAGGCGGCGGTGGTGGGAGGCTCCATCGGCATGCTGCCCTCTGCCTCCATCGGCACCTCCACCAGCCTCTATGAGCCCATCCACGGCAGCGCTCCGGATATCGCAGGCAAGGGCATTGCCAATCCCATGGGCACCATCCTGTCAGCTGCCATGCTCCTGCGCTATTCCCTCCATCAGGAGGAGGCCGCCAAAGCCATTGAAGAAGCAGTTGACAAGGCGCTGGCAGAGGGTTATCGTACGGCAGACCTCTGGAAAGAAGGATTTAAGCAGGCCAACACCGAAGAGATAACAGAAGTAATCTCGCAGAGGGTGTGATAAGTTATGAAAATGTCAGGTGCAAAGGCCGTGGCTGCCTGCCTCAAAGAGCATGGCGTGGAGGTGGTCTTCGGCTACCCCGGGGGCATGATCCTGCCCCTGTATGACGCATTCTATGATGAAAAGGGCATCAGGGAAATCCTGGTGACCCATGAGCAGAACGCAGCCCATGCAGCTGATGGCTATGCCCGGGCTTCGGGCAAGGTGGGGGTGTGCATCGCCACTTCCGGCCCCGGTGCCACCAATCTGGTGACGGGGCTGGCTACGGCCTTCATGGATTCCATCCCCGTGGTGGCCATCACTGGGCAGGTGGATACCAGCCTGTTGGGCCGTGATGCCTTCCAGGAAACGGATATTCTGGATATCACTATGCCCATCACCAAGAACAACTACAAGGTGAAGGACGTAAAAAAGCTTATCCCCACCCTGCGGGAGGCTTTCCAGCTGGCCAGGAAAGGCCGTCCCGGCCCGGTGCTGGTGGATATTCCCCGTGACCTCTTCTTTGCTGAGGTGGATTATGAGCCTCAGGAGCCGGAGTGCCATAAGCCCGGTCAGCCTGACGCTGATTTCCGCATCTGCGCCGCTGAGGCTGCCGAGGAAATAGTGAACGCCCAGCGCCCCCTGGCCATTGTGGGGGGCGGGGTGGTTTCCGCAGGCGCTGCCAAAGAGGCTGTGGCCCTGATCGAGAAATACCATCTGCCTGTGGTCAGCACCCTGATGGGGCTGGGGGCGGTGCCGGGCACCCATCCCCAGTATCTTGGCTTTGCGGGCATGCACGGGGAGAAGGCTGCCAATCACGCCATTGCGGCGGCAGATTTGGTCATTGCCATCGGCAGCCGCTTCGGCGACCGCCAGACGGGCAATCTCAAGAAGTACACCCAGGACAAGAAGTTCATCCACATCGACATAGACCCTGCCGAGATTGACAAGAATGTGGCAGGCTCTCTGGGGCTGGCGGGGGATATGAAGACCATCCTGGGCCTGCTCATGCGCCATGAGCCACAGAGTGAGCTGCGAGAGTGGTGGCAGCAGATAGAGGGCTGGCGTCAGACCTATGAGTATGACTACCAGCACAGCCGCCTCACCGTTCCCTGGGCCATGCACCTGGTGGCTAAGTCTACTCAGGGGAAGCCCTACGCCTTTGCCACGGATGTGGGCCAGCATCAGATGTGGGCGGCCCTGCACCTGCGGCCTGAGGCACCCCGCACCTGGCTCACCTCCGGGGGGCTTGGCACCATGGGCTTCGGCCTGCCTGCCGCCATGGGGGCGCAGCTCTACTATGGCAAGGAGCGCCGGGTCATCCACGTGGCAGGGGATGGGGGCATCAAGATGACGGGCAATGAGTTCTACACCATCGCCCGGCTGAACCTGCCCATCATCTCCATCATTGCCAACAACACCAGCCTGGGCATGATACGCCAGCTGCAGAAGGTCATGTATAACGAACGTTATATTGCCTGCGAGCTGGACTATCAGATGGACTATGAGAAGTACGCCGAGAGCTTTGGCATCAAGGCTGAGACGGTGGACACCCAGGAGGGGTTTGCCGTGGCCCTGCAGAATGCTCTGCAGGATACGGAGCACCCGAGAGTCATAGTCATGAAAATCTGGCGCAGCTTCGTGGAGCCCATGATCAAGGGCGGGGCGCGCATCGACGAGTTCGTGGAGTTCAAATAAGCCTGGCAATCAAAAGGGTCGTTCAAGCAGATGAGATTCTTGCTTGGACGACCCTTTTTGGTGTTCAGAAGTATAGGTTTTTCATGTCTGTTGCAGCTTCCTCCAGGTTGGTGGGACGAAAGCGGATGCCATAGCCTATATAGAGAGGGGAAGTGGCGTAGCGTGGCATGATTTTTACCATGAGCTGCCGGTCCGCTTCGTGGTAGAAGAAGATATTGTAGCTCTGGCAGTGGTTGTGGAAATGGTGCATGAAGTAGTCGACGCTGATTTGGATGAAGTCGGCCAAAGTATCGGTTTGTTTTGGAGAGAGGGGCAGGGGGGCTTTGAGGTTCAGCTCCCAGAAGCCTACGCTGGGACTGCTGGACAGGCTCAGGGCAACCTGGTCCTTTTCTGCCAGCAGCAGTCCATCAAAGTATTCCGGCTGGTAGAGCTTATTCCTGTCCAGTTTGGGAAAGCCCACCAGCTGCATATGGGGGTGGCGGATAGTGCCGCCGGAGAGGGGGCCGAAATTCTTGAAGAAGAGGACTTCCTCATAGCGGCCCGAGTGCAGCAGGGCTTGCCAGTGATGCAGGCCGAAGGCTATGAGGCGGTGCATTTTCTCTTTGGAATAGTCCGGCATGTCTGTCTGGCATTCCCGGCCCTCGATAAGCACAAACTGATCTGCGCCCACTATGACATTGTATTTGTTCTCCAGGAGGATCATGCCGCCTTCCTCGGCAATGATGTTTGTAAGGTGTTCTCTATCGCAGAAGGGGCAGGCTTCTCCGCGCAGGAGGCTGTTGGGTTTTTGCCTGCCGATGCGGGTGTCAAAGTCAATGATGTTCATGGTGAGCCTCCTTTCTGAGGGCGGTTGTACAAATAAGGCTGGAATAAGAAGCCCATAAATGATATAATTCATCTGTTACACATTAGTCAATAGCATTTTACACAATTATAACGCCATAGTTCAAGTTTTGCCATAGGCAAAACATAGGCTGGCATTACTAGGCGGTGTTTTCCATTAGCAAGCAAGAAACGAATCAAGAGCTAGAGAGCCAGGGGCAGGAGGAAAAGAAGAGCAGCAAGGGGGAGTCCTTCCTCAAGGGTACTTTTATCCTGACTATTGCCGGGTTCGTGGTGAAGGTCATCGGTTCACTGAACTGGATCTTTGTGTCCCGCATCCTGGGGGGCGAAGGCATAGGCCTTTATCAGATGGCATTCCCCATCTATTTTTTGGCCATGACTGTGTCCCAGGCAGGGGTGCCGGTGGCTATTTCCATCATCACGGCGGAAAGAGTGGCCTTGAAGGATATCTACGGGGCCAAGCGGGTTTTCCGCATTTCCATGGGACTGATGCTGGCTACGGGCCTTTTCTTCTCCTTCCTGACCTATTTCTTGGCAGATTGGCTCATAGAGTGGCAGTTCATTCGCGACCCCAGGGCATATATGTCCGTGGTGGTGCTGGCACCTACGGTGTTCTTCGTGACCTTCCTGGCAAGTTCCAGAGGTTATCTGCAGGGGTGGCAGCGCATGACACCTACAGCTGTTTCACAGATCGTGGAGCAGATTTTCCGGGTCATCACCATGATCCTGCTGGCAAGCTTGCTCATGCCCTGGGGCCTTGACTACGCGGCAGCAGGTGCTTCTTTGGGCGCTTTGGCTGGTGCGGTGACCGGGCTGATGGTTTTGGTGTATTTTCACATCAAGCTGGACAGGGATATCGAGAGGGATTATGGCAAGGTGCTTTCTCCCGCTCCGGGTACAGAGCATGAGTCGGCCTGGCGCATCATCAAGCGCATCTTCCAGTTGTCCTTGCCGGTGTCGGCGGCCAGCATCATGCTGCCCATCGTGTCCAACCTCGACCTGATGATTGTGCCCCAGAGGCTGGAAGTGGCAGGATATTCCGTGGGCGAGGCTACGGAGCTATTCGGTTATCTCACGGGCATGGCGGTGCCGCTGGTGAACCTCTCCTGCCTGATTACCGCTTCCATGGCCATGAGCATTGTGCCGGCCATTTCCGAGGCGAGGGCACTCAAGCAGAAGGACAGGGTCTACAGCCAGACGGCGGCCTCGGTGCGCATCTCGAATTTCGTCTGCTTCCCGGCCTTTGTCTGCGTGTTCGTGCTGGCAACGCCCATTTCGGCGCTGATCTACAATGCGCCGGGGGCGGGACCTGCGGTGATGATTTCCGCCGTTAGCATTGTGCTGCTGGGCCTTCATCAGGTGTCCACGGCTATCCTGCAGGGGCTGGGCCATCCCACCATACCCATGGTGAATATGGTGGTGGCGGCAGGAGCAAAGGTGCTCCTGAACTGGCACCTGACCTCCATTCCCTGGCTGGGCATCATGGGCGCAGCCTGGGCTACGGCGGCAGATATGGGGGTGGCAGCGCTTATCAACCTGGTCTTCATCTATAAGTTCATCGGCTACAAGATGGAGATGGGGCAGCTTTTCAAGACCGTAGTCGCTGCGCTGGTCATGGCAGGCGCCACGCATATCTTCTATGTGCAGTCCATGGCCCTGCTGGGGTCGGCAATCTTTGCCACCTTCGGGGCGGTATTCTTCGGTTGCGGTGCCTACATAGCCGTCATGCTCTTGATTGGCGGCCTGCGTGAAGATGATTTGGAGCGCATTCCCATGATCGGGCGTTTCGGCATCAAGTTCCTGCGCCGCATAGGCGTGTTCAAGGCAAAGGCAGAGTGAGGAGGCTTCTTTTGCGTAAGTTCGTGCTTTTCTACAATCCAGTCAGTGGCAGCGCTGCCTTCAAGGGGAAGCTGGACATGATGGTGGAAGCCTTCCAGCGCAGGGGCGCCCTGCTGATCCCATACCGCACTGAGGCGGGGGGCAATGAGCCCTTCCTCGGCTTCCTGCAGGCGGTGCAGCCGGATGGTGTCATTGCCGCCGGAGGTGATGGCACCGTCCATGAGGCGGTCAACCTCATCATGAAGGGCGGGCTTGATTTGCCCCTGGGCATCATAGGCAGCGGCACTTCCAATGACTTTGCCACCTATCTGGGCATCAATGAAGATTTGGAAAGCTACTTCGACTTCATCGTGACGGGCAGGACGCGCCGCTGCGACCTGGGCCTGGTGGGGGAAGAATACTTCATCAACGTGGCCAGCGCCGGCATGATGACCTCCATTGCCCATGAGGTGGCTCCCAGGCTCAAGAATGCTCTGGGCAAGAACGCTTATTATCTCAAGGGCCTGGGCGAACTGGCCAAGTTCCGCAGCTGGAACCTCAAGGTGACGGCTGACGGGGTGGAACATGAGGTGGAGGCCTTTCTCTTTGTCATCATCAACAGCTCCACTGTGGGCAGCATGAAGCATGTGGCTGACGGGGTGGAAGTGGATGATGGCCTGCTGGACTTCCTGGCAGTGCGGAAGGTCGGCGTGCCACAGCTGATGGCAGTGGGCAAAGACCTCATAGCAGGCAAGCCTGTGTCAGAGAAGGAGGCAGTGCTGCACTTGCAGGCGGGCACCTTCACTGTAGCTGCGGAAGAACCCTTGGAAAGCGATCTTGATGGCGAGGTGGGGCCCATGCTGCCCCTGACGGTGGAGACTATTCCCCAGGCAATAGCAATTTACTGCTGAACATCATAAAAATAAGGCTCCGCAAGCTCAGCTTGCGAAGCCTTTTATTTTCATCTGGTGCGGATGAAGGGACTTGAACCCTTACGCCGAAAGGCACTGGATCCTAAGTCCAGCGCGTCTGCCAATTCCGCCACATCCGCAAAACATGATATATCTTAGCATTTAAGCCCACCTTTGTCAAACAGCTTTCTGCTAATTTTCTTTTCTTTTTAGCAGGAAAGGGCTTGACAAATCCCGTATAATAGTTACTAGCGTCATTATCAAGCATAGGGAGGGTTGGGAATGAATGTAAGAGAGCATACTGAGGAGTTTGAATATCAGTACTTGTCTCCCAAGGCTGCCAAGAGCCGCGAGGCACAGAGGCAGAACCCCATGGAGGAGTGCGAGTTCCGTACCAAGTTCCAGCGTGACAGGGACAGGATACTTCATTCCAAAGCCTTCCGACGCCTGAAGCGCAAGACCCAGGTGTATATCGTGGCGGGGGATCACTACCGCACCCGCATGACCCACAGCCTGGAGGTATCGCAGATTTCCCGTACCATAGCCCGTGCCCTGCGGCTGAATGAGGATTTGACAGATGCCATCGCCCTGGGGCATGATGTGGGGCATACCCCCTTCGGCCATGCAGGGGAAGCTGCTATGTCAGAGCTGATAGGGCATTTCTCCCACAACGAGCAGAGCCTAAGGGTAGTTGAGTTTTTGGAGCGCGGGGGCATGGGCTTGAATCTCACGGCCGAAACCCGTGATGGCATCCTGAACCATACGGGGCCAAATCTGCCGGGAACCTATGAGGGCAGGATTGTCCGCACTGCTGATCGCATTGCCTATCTCTGCCACGACTACGATGACAGCATCAGGGCGGGACTGCTGAAGCCAGGGGATCTTCCTGCGGAGGTGACAGATCGCTTTGGCTGCGATACTTCCAGGATGATCACCAGCATGGTGGCGGATATGATTGAAACCTCTATGGAGCGGGGGGAGATTGCCCTCTCGGAGGAGGTGTCCCATGTGATGAACGTGTTCCGTCGCTTCATGTTCGGGCATATCTATCATTCTGATGCCCTGGCCAGGGAGAGGAAGCAGGCGGTCTTTGTGCTCAGGGAACTCTATGGCTATTACATGGAAAACTTCGCCGAGCTGCCGGAGGAGTTTATCCGGCGTGAGGCCCGCTGGGGGCGGCAGCAGACGGTGGTTGACTACGTGGCGGGCCTTACGGACAGCTATGCCGTCCAGCTCTTCACGTCCATCTTCATCCCTCCTGCGGGGCAGATGGTTTAGTAAAGTTTGACTTGCTATAGAGGATTTTTATAGTTTGTGGTGAATATAGATAAATTAGGGAATGTAGTGCACAGTTTGGAAAATTTTTCCTTAAATATTTTTTATGGGCAGGAAAATTCCCTTTGGCAGCGAATTTATTACAAGTATCGTACTTATGGATTTTGGATGCGAAACTGGGGAGGGGTATGCCCGTGGGTGACGGCAGGCTGGACGAATTTGTGGAGCAGGTGCGTTCCCAATCGGACATCCTGCAGGTGGTGCAGAGCTATGTGCCCTTGAAGCGCAAGGGCGGGCGCTACTGGGGCTGCTGTCCCTTCCACCATGAGAAAACCCCTTCCTTTTCTGTGGTGCCGGACAAGGGCTTCTTCTATTGCTTTGGCTGCCATGCAGGGGGCAATGTCTTCAAGTTCATCTCCCTCATCGAAAATGTCACATATTTCGAAGCTATCAAGCTGCAGGCGGAAAAGCTGAATATCCCCATGCCGGAACGCCCCAAGACTCCTGCCGAGGAGGCCAGGGAAAGGGAACTGAGCGCCTTGCGCAAGGTCAATGAGATGGCCAGGGATTTTTTCCACAACTGCCTTACCAGGACAGGCTATGGCAGGCCGGGGCTCTCGTATTTTGCCGGGCGTGGCATCAGCGAGGCCGTGATTGAAGAATTTTCCCTGGGCTTTGCCCCGGATTCCTGGGACAAGCTCTCCTCCGCTTTCATGAAGCGGGGGGTGAAGCCGGAACTGCTCATCAAGGCAGGCTTGGTGTCCGAGAGCCAGCGGGGAGGCGGAGGCATCTATGACCGCTTCCGGGGCCGGGTCATCATCCCCATCGCCGATGAGCGGGGGCGGGTGGTTGGCTTCGGCGGCCGGGTGCTGGATGACAGCCAGCCTAAGTACCTCAATACGCAGGAAACGGTGCTCTTCAACAAGCGAAAGCTGCTTTTTGGCCTTGACCGCGCCCACAAAGCCATCAAGGAGGCAGGGTATGCCATAGTCGTGGAAGGCTATATGGATGCCATTTCCGTCTTTGGGGCAGGAGTGGAGAACGTGGTGGCCTCCCTGGGGACTGCCTTTACGGCAGACCATGCCAAGAAACTCATGCGCTATGCAAAGGAGCTGTACTTCTGCTATGACAGCGATGAAGCGGGCCAGCAGGCCACCATCAGGGCCCTTTCCATAGCGGCCAGGGATACGGGGGCGGTGGTGAAGGTCGTCACCGTGCCGGACGGCAAAGACCCCGATGAATTCATCAGGAAACATGGGGCGGAGGCTTTCCGGGGACTGGTGAAAGAAGCCAAGCCACTGGTGGATTACCGCATTTCCTATGTGCTCTCCCATGTGTCCTATGACACGCTGGAGGGAAAGGGCAGGGCTTTGCAGGAAATCATGCCTGTGCTGACGGGGGTCAGTCAGGCTTTGCTGGGTGAGTACGTCAAGAGATTGGCCCAGACCCTGATGATAGACGAGGGGCTGGTACTGGAGGAACTGCGGCGCTACAGGAAGGCGCCGATGGAACTGCCTGAGCCGGAGCGGGCTCCCATCAGGCAGGTGGTCAGGGAAAAGGATACTGCAGCCAAGAGGGCAGGCAGGCTCATCATCAGAGCTGCCTGGCAGGATCCGGGGATAATCCTTCACACCTTGACGGTGGTGCCTTTGGAGGGCATCGCCGACCCTGTGCAGCGTGAAGTGCTGTCCTTTTTGCGGGACTGCGCCAGCAGCGGGGAACGCCCGGAAGATGCCTCGGTGCAGGAACGCCTGTCAGAGGAGGCGGCAGCAGAGCTGTCCCGCGCCCTGGTGGAAGACCTGGGCGGCAGGGAAGAGGCAGAGGCCTACACAGACTCTCTGCGCAATCTGCGGAAGGCATACCTGAAATCCCAGTACCTGCTCCATACGGAGAAAGCCGAGGCTATGATGCAGTCCGGGGACGTGACATATCTTGAGGAACTGAATGAGGTTAAGAGAATCAAAGATGAAATGGATGGTATGTGAATTGTATTTTATGACTGAATTTGTTGGTCAGGAAAGGAGGGAGCTCAATGGCTGATGTAAGCAAAGCTGCTGCGGCAATGGGCAAGAACCGCAGCTCCGAGATCATAGCCAATCTGCTCTCCAAAGGCAAGCGCAATGGTGGGACTCTCACTTATGGGGAGCTGGTGGAAGCCCTGCAGACACAGGATCTTTCTCCTGACGAAATTGATGATATGTATGATACCTTCAGCAAGAAGGGCATTGAAATCGTAGATGATTCTGGTTCGGAAAGCCAGGAGGATGAACCGGTAGACGAGGAAGAGGTAGAGATTGACCTCTCCGTGCCTGAGGGCATCAGCATTGATGACCCGGTGCGCATGTATCTGAAGGAAATCGGCCGGGTTCCCCTCCTCACTGCCGAGGAAGAGGTCGCTTTGGCCAAGCGCATGGAAGAGGGCGACGAAGAGGCTCAGAAGCGTCTGGCCGAGGCCAACCTGCGCCTGGTGGTGAGCATTGCCAAGCGCTATGTGGGCCGCGGCATGCTGTTCCTGGATCTCATCCAGGAGGGCAATCTGGGCCTCATCAAGGCCGTGGAAAAGTTTGACTACGGTATAAGTTCAGTACCTATGCCACCTGGTGGATCCGTCAGGCCATCACCCGCGCCATTGCCGACCAGGCCCGCACCATCCGCATTCCCGTGCATATGGTGGAAACCATCAACAAGCTCATTCGCGTCTCCCGCCAGCTCCTGCAGCAGCTGGGCCGTGAGCCGCAGCCCGAGGAAATCGCCAAGGAAATGGATATCAATGTGGAGCGCGTCCGGGAAATCATGAAGATTGCCCAGGAGCCCGTTTCTCTGGAGACTCCTATCGGCGAGGAGGAGGACTCCCATCTGGGCGACTTCATCGAGGATCAGGATGCACCGGCACCTGCCGATGCCGCCTCCTTCATGCTCCTCAAAGAGCAGCTTGAGGAAGTGCTTGAGACGCTGACCCCCCGTGAGGAGAAGGTGCTTCGCCTGCGCTTCGGCCTGGATGACGGCAGGGCAAGGACCCTGGAGGAAGTGGGCCAGAGCTTCGGTGTCACCCGCGAGCGCATCCGCCAGATCGAGGCCAAGGCGCTGCGGAAGCTCAGGCATCCCAGCCGCAGCCGCAAGCTGAAGGATTTCCTGGATTAAAGAAACTTTTTATAGGCATCTTGACACAACTGGTCAAGGTGCCTATAATTGTCTATGTTGGTTCTGATTCCTCGATAGCTCAGCCGGTAGAGCACCTGACTGTTAATCAGGCTGTCGCAGGTTCGAATCCTGCTCGAGGAGCCATTATGAATACATTGGGTGTGACGGAGGCGTTACGCCCTTTTTTGTGCCTTGAATGATTGAAATGAGGGAGGAATTCCCATGAACTTGGATGATAGATTGCAGGCTCTGGCAGATTTTGTGGAGCCGGGGAGCCGGGTGGCTGATGTGGGCACGGATCATGGCTATCTGGCCATAGAGCTTGTCAAATCGGGCAAGGCGGATTTTGTCATTGCCAGCGACAAGAACTCCGGGCCGCTGGAGGCGGCGGGCAGGAGCTTGAAGATGGAGGGGATTGCGGAGCAGGTCATCCTGCGTTTGGGAGACGGCGTGCAGGTGCTGAAACCGGGCGAGGTGGACACTGTGTGCATGGCGGGCATGGGCGGCGTGCTCATGTCTGAGATATTGGAGGCCAAGCCGGAAGTCATAGCTGAGCTGAAGCATCTGATACTGCAGCCCATGAACGGGGCAGAGGAACTGCGCCGCTGGCTCTACCGGCATGGCTGGCATATCGTGGATGAGGCGCTGGCTGTGGACGATGGACGCATTTACGAGATCATCAAGGCGGAGCAGGGCAGGAAAAGATATCCTGCCCCGGTGGAGCTTCTGATAGGCCCTGTGCTCTGGGAGAAGAAGCCACCCCTCTTGCGCCACCATATCGAGCAGCTGCTTTTCCAGCAGAAGCGGGTGGCTGCAGGGATGGAAAAAAGTCCCAGGGCCAAGAAGACCAAGAAATATGAAAAGGTACTGGCGCTGATTGAAGAACTGGAAGGGAGGCTCTCCTTATGAGCAAGGGCATCAAATGCCAGCAGGTCATGGAGGCCTTGGAGCGCATAGCTCCCAAGCGGCTGGCAGAGGAATGGGACAATCCGGGTTTATTGGTGGGCAGTCCCGCCCAGGAAGTGCATAAGATCCTTACCTGCCTTGATGTGACTGATGAGGTGGTGGAGGAGGCCGTTTCCCTGGGGGCGGATATGATAGTTGCCCATCATCCTCTGATTTTCAGGGGCATCAAGAAACTGCGCACGGATCTGCCCCTGGGGGCGAGGTTGCATAAACTCATGGTGCATGGCATCGCCGTGGCCGCCGCCCATACCAATCTTGATACTGCCGAGGGCGGTGTCAATGATGTGCTGGCAGGTCTTATGGGCCTGACGGATATCCAGCCCTTTGCAGGCAAGGGGGAGGAGGCCGAAGAACCTACCCTGGGGCGTATCGGCTATCTGCCGGAGGCCATGTCCATCGAGGACTTTGCCCAACAGGTGAAGGCTGCCCTGCCAGTGGATTACTTGCGGCTGGTCAAGGCGGGGGACAAGCAGGTCAAAAAGGTGGCTCTATGCAGCGGTGCCGGGGCGGAGTTCATCGCCAAGGCTTCCTTCCTGGGGGCGGATGCCTATGTCACCGGAGATGTGAAGTACCACGAGGCCCAACAGGCGGTGGAAATGGGCATCCACGTCATAGACGGCGGCCACTTCGGCACGGAGTTTCCCGTGGCGGCAGTGCTGCGGGACAGGCTGGCAGGAGAATTGTCCGGGTTGAAGGGAACCGTGGAAGTGGTGACGGATACCCTGTCCAAGGATATATTCTCTGTAATTTGAGAGATTGAAAACTTCACCAGGCAGGGATGTTTGGGGATAAAGAAGCGGCAAGGAAGCCGCAGGAAAGAGAGAAATATATTATGGCTAAAGCGGAAGTAAAGAAGCAGTGCATGCGCTATTTTCAGATTGTCCTGGGCTGCTTCATCGTCTGCATGGGCTTCAATCTGTTTTTGATACAGGCCCATCTGCTGACAGGGGGCCTCTCCGGCGTGGCCCTCATCATCTACTATCTGGCAGGCATTCCCGTGGGCATGCAGAACATTGCCTACAACCTGCCCATCATCTATGTAGCCTACCGGGTTTTCGGCAAGCTCTACGCCATTGATACCATCCTGGGGACAGTGGTGCTGTCCGTCATCTGGGATGCCACAGCCTTTCTGCAGGACAGCGTGCACATCACCGCCGACCCCATGCTGAACGCTATCTTTGGCGGGGTGCTGGCAGGCATTGGCTTTGGCATGATCTTTCGTTCCAATGCCAATACAGGCGGCCTTGATGTAGTAGGGGCGGTGGTGAAGAAGTTCTGGTCCATTGATGTAGGAACGGTGATTTTCGTCCTGAACTTCGTCATCGTCATGGGCTCGGCAGCCATCTTCACCATGCAGGAGGCTCTCTACACGCTGGTGGCCATCTACGTGACTGCAGAGCTGACCAACAGAGTGGCGGCGGGGCTGAACCGGGAGAAGAGCATCATGATTGTCTCCCCTCGGGCCCAGGAAATCTGCAATGATATCCTGGCCAATGTCCACCGGGGCGTCACCATCATCGAGGGCAAGGGCGGCTTTGCCCGGGAGCATAAGGAAATCCTCTTTGTGGTGGTGCGCCTGACCCAGGTGAGCCGGGTGAAGACTATCGTGGACCACTATGACAGCCAGGCCTTCATGATCGTGTCCAACACTTCCGAGGTGTCCGGCAAGGGCTTCACCCTGGAATGCGAGAGCTACGAGGACGCTTTGCAGAAATGGCATGAGCAGAGGTGCTTGGAGGAACGCTTGTAAGCTTTGACAGTTGTTTTTGTGCCGTGGACAGGCTTAGTTGATGGTTGACGCTGCGGCCAATAGTGTTCTATAATTGTTATCAGCTGTAAACTGCAAATTTTAATCATCCCCGCTGCTTGTGCTGTGGGGGTGTGCTGTATGTTGGAGGAGATTGCATTGGAGAAATATTCACCCTCGGAGATTGAGAAGAAGTGGCAGCAGAAGTGGGAGGAAGAAGAGGTCTACAAGACGGAGATGGACGAATCTCGTCCTAAATACTACGCGCTGGAGATGTTCCCTTATCCTTCCGGCAACCTGCACATGGGGCATGTGCGGAACTATTCCATCGGTGATGTGATGGCCCGCTACAAAACCATGGAGGGCTTCAATGTGCTCCATCCCATGGGCTTTGATTCCTTCGGCATGCCTGCCGAGAACGCCGCCATCAAGCATGGCGTGCGCCCGGGGGATTGGACCTACAGCAATATCGACAACATGATCCGCCAGCAGAAGGGCATGGGCTTGTCCTATGACTGGGACCGCAAGGCCATCACCTGCAGCCCGGATTACTACAAGTGGACCCAGTGGCTCTTTGAGCTCTTCTACAAGCGGGGTCTGGCTTACAAGAAGGAAGCATCCGTGAACTGGTGCGACACCTGCGGCACGGTGCTGGCCAACGAGCAGGTCATTGATGGCAAGTGCTGGCGCTGCGACAGCGAGGTACACAAGAAAGACCTGTCCCAGTGGTTCTTCAAGATCACCGACTATGCCGACAGGCTGCTGAAAGACCTGGACAAGCTAGAGGGCTGGCCGGAACGCGTCAAGACCATGCAGGCCAACTGGATTGGCCGCAGCGAAGGCTTGGAATTCAACATCGACGTGCCCCAGCTGGGTGAGAAGCTGTCCGTCTACACCACCCGCCCGGATACTGCCTATGGCATTACCTTCGTGGCCTTGGCTGCCGAGCATCCCATTATTGAGAAGCTTATCAAGGATAACCCCAAGGCTGAGGAAATCAAGGCTTTCTGCGAAAAGGCCCGCAATCAGTCTGAGATGGAGCGTACCTCCAGCGAGTCTGAGAAGGAAGGCGTCTTCACGGGTGTTTATGCGATGAACCCCTTCAACGGCAACAAGGTGGAGCTGTGGGTCACCAACTATGTGCTGGCTGACTACGGCACCGGCGCTGTCATGGGCGTGCCTGCCGGCGACCAGCGCGACTGGATGTTTGCCAAGAAGTACAACCTGCCCATCATCATCACCTGCCAGCCCCAGGGCGTGACCTTGAAACTGGAGGAGATGGACCATGCCTATGACGAGAAGAACGGCGAGCTGGTGAACTCCGGCGAGTTCGACGGTATGGAAATGCATGCTGCCATGAGCGCCATCATGGACAAGGCAGAGAAGGAGGGCTTCGGCCAGCGCAAGGTGAACTACCGCCTGCGCGACTGGCTCATTTCCCGTCAGCGCTATTGGGGTGCTCCCATCCCTGTCATCCACTGCCCCCATTGCGGCGAGGTGCTAGTGCCGGAGAAGGATCTGCCCGTGAAGCTGCCTGAGAATGTTTCCTTCGAGCAGGGGGCGGTTTCTCCCCTGGCCCAGTGCGAGGAGTTCGTGAACTGCAAGTGCCCCAAATGCGGTGCCGATGCCAAGCGTGAGACGGATACCATGGACACCTTCATCTGCTCCTCCTGGTATTTCCTGCGCTACACTGACCCCCACAATGAGGCGGAGCCTTTTGCCACGGACAAAGTGAACTACTGGGCGCCTGTTGACCAGTACATCGGCGGCATCGAGCATGCCATCCTGCATCTCCTGTATTCCCGCTTCTTCACCAAGGTGCTCCACGATGCAGGGCTGGTGGGCTTTGATGAGCCTTTCCACAACCTCCTGACCCAGGGCATGGTCATCAAGGACGGCGCCAAGATGAGCAAGTCCAAGGGCAACGTGGTTTCCCCGGAGGAAATCATCGAGAAGTACGGTGCCGATACTGCCCGTCTCTTCATTCTTTTCGCGGCTCCCGTGGACCGTGACCTGGAGTGGAGCGACCAGGGCGTAGAGGGCTCCTTCCGCTTCCTGGCCCGGGTCTGGCGCATTCTCTCCCACTTCGAGGAGACCATCAAGAGTGCTCCTGAAGGCTACGATGCCGCCTCCCTCACCAAGGAGGAAAAGGAGCTGCGCCGCATTCTCCACACCACCATCAAGAAGGTGACAGAGGATGTGCGTGACCGCTTCATGTTCAACACCGCCATTTCCTCCATCATGGAACTGGTGAATGCCTTCTACGCTTTCGATGATAAGGAAGTCAATGCCGGACTGGTGAAGGAACTGGCTTCTGCCCTGGTGCGCATGCTGGCTCCCTTTGCTCCCCATATCACCGAGGAACTGTGGCACAACCTGGGCGGCGAGGGCTCTGTCCATGCCCAGAAGTGGCCTTCCTATGAGGAAAGCGCCCTGGTGCAGGATGAGGTGGAAATCGTGCTCCAGATCAACGGCAAGGTCCGTGACAAAGTCATGATTCCTGCCGGCATCGACCGTGCCGAGATGGAGAAGGTGGCCATGGAGCTGCCCCGGGCCAAGGAACTCACTGAGGGCAAGACCATTGTGAAAGTTATCTGCGTACCGAAGAAACTGGTGAACATCGTAGTAAAGTGATGGCTATCTGTGGGGGAGGCATGAGCTGCCATGATAGATATCCCAGGCATGGACCAACTTCTGGATGAAACCTACATGGCTTATTACGACATTGTGCGTGATCAGCTGGAATACCTGCTTTCTAACACCATGCGAGAGCGGCGCCTGGATCATCAAAGGTTGCGGCGTGTGGTGATTGTTGTCATCGACAAACTGGCTGCAGATGGAGCCAAGGCATTTTCCCAGATACACAACATGGAGCACCAGGGGGATTATGTCTTCCATCATAGTCTCAATGTGGGCATCATGGCTGCTCTCATGGGAAACTGGCTGGGCTGGAATGAAGAACGCCGCAGGGAATTGGTGATGGCAGGCCTTCTGCATGATATTGGCAAGTTGTGCATTGACAGGAATCTGATGAATAAGTCAGGCAGGCTTACGCCTGATGAATTTGCCATCATCAAGCGCCATACTGAGTACGGAGCTAAACTGCTGCAAGAGGTCGGGGAGACCAGGCCGGAGGTGCTGGGAGGCGTATCACAGCACCATGAGCGCTGTGATGGTTCAGGGTATCCCATGGGCCTTCGCGGTGAAAGCATCTCTGTCTTTGGGCGTATTCTGTCTTTCCTGGATATTTATGATGCCATGGCCAGCAAACGTGCCTATGCAGGCAAAAAATCCCCCTTTGAGGCTTTTGCTGTCATGGAGGATGATATGAAGGATGGGCGGCTGGATCCTGAATTTGCGGTGCAGTTCATGAAAAATACCAGCCGTGCCCTGGTGGGCACCTGGGTTGAGCTTTCCAACGGTGAGCGCGGACGTATTGTCTACATACCTGAAAGCCATATTGGGGCTCTGCCTATGGTGCAGACCATATATGACAATTTTATTGACCTGGAGCATCGCAAGGATATAAAGATCAAGACTATCCTGACGGCCAGGGAATTGCTGACGCAGTAACCAAGAATCTTAGTGAAGGGCTGATGAGAATGCTGCAAGCCTATGCCATAGAAAACCTCAGACCGGGCATGAAAGTGGGCCGCGATGTGCTTTCCTTGAATGGAGAGATGCTGCTAAGGGAAGGGCAGACGCTGACGAGAGAAAGCATCTGCAGTCTCCTGGGGCGCCCCATTTTTTCCATCTACGTAGAGGATGCAGCCGAAGAAGTGGAAATACCTGGCAAGGAACACCTGCTGGACAATGATTACGTGTCATGCTATGAGCGTGCCCATGAGCAAGTGAAGCGGCTGATGCTGGGGATTTCCCAGGATAGCAGGCTGGACAGGGGACTTCTGGATGTCGTGGTGGCAGATATCAACCACGACCTGGCTTCCGATGGAGCCAAGGCCATTTCCCAGATACACAACATGGAAAAGGCAGGAGCGTATCTCTTCCACCACAGCCTCCATGTGGGCATTCTGGCAGCTCTGATGGGGCGCTGGCTGGAGTGGGGGCAGGAGAAGCGGGAAGAACTCATCATTGCAGGCCTTCTGCATGATGTGGGCAAGCTCGGCATTGACAGGGCCTTGCTGGATAAGACAGAGCCCCTGACGGCGGATGAATTTGCTCTCATACGCCGACATACTGAATATGGCGTAGCCATGCTGATGAATGCCGGGGAAAAGAGGGAAGGTGTCCTCTCCGGCGCCGGCCAGCACCATGAGCGCTGCGATGGCACGGGCTATCCCCTGGCTCTGACCAAGAAGGATATTTCCGATTTCGGCAGGATTGTGGCTTTCCTTGATATTTACGATGCCATGGCCAGCGACAGGGCTTTTGTGCCCAGATTCTCGCCTTTCGATGCTTTTGCTGCCATGGTGGATGATACTATGGTGGGCAAGCTGGACCCGGAATTCTCGGTGGTCTTCATGCGGCAGACCTGCCGGGCGCTGCTCGGCGCCTGGGTGGAGCTTTCCAATGGGGTGCGGGGGCGCATTGTGTATATCCCAGAAAGCCGCATCAAGGTTCTGCCCTTGATACATACGGTGCAAGATGAGTTCATCGACCTTGAGGCCAGGACGGATCTGAAGCTGAAAGCGATTTTGACTGCGACAGAACTTGAGACCTAAAAAATCTCCCTTCAACGGAGGCTATCTGTTGAAGGGAGATTTTTTTGCGTTCAATTACATTCTGCTCAGAATGGCTCTGGCCACATGCACGCCGCTGGCACTGGCCTGGGAGAGGCCGCGGGTGACGCCGGCACCATCGCCGATGGCGAAGATGTTCTTGTGCTCTGTTTCCAGTTCGTTGGTGAGGACTACGCGGGAACTGTAGAACTTTACTTCTACGCCGTAGAGCAGGGTATCGTCATTGGTCATGCCGGGAGCTACGGTGTTCAGGGCCTGGATCATCTCGATGATGTTGTCAAGATGGCGCTTGGGCAGCACCAGGGATAAGTCGCCGGGGGTAGCGGCCAGAGTGGGCACCGTGAAGCTCTTGGCCATGCGGTGGGCGTTGGTGCGGCGGCCCTTCATCAGGTCACCGAAGCGCTGGACGATGATGCCGCCCCCCAGCATGTTGGAGAAGGAGGCAATGCGCTTGCCATACTGGTGGGGCTCCTTGAAGGGCTCGGTGAAGCGGTTGCTCACCAGCAGGGCGAAGTTGGTGTTCTTGCTCTGGAGCTTGGGGTCGCTGTAGGAGTGCCCGTTGACGGTCATGATGCCATCGGTGTTCTCCATGACCACATGGCCGTGGGGGTTCATGCAGAAGGTGCGGACAGAATCCCCGTAGCGCTTGGTGCGGTAGACCAGCTTGGCCTCATAGACCTGGCTGGTGATATGATTCCAGACATCATCAGGTGTTTCTACCCGCACGCCCACATCGACGCGGTTGTTTTCCTGCTGGAGGCCCAGGCGCTCGCACTCGTTGGAGAACCATTCGGCCCCGGCTCGGCCGGGAGCGACGATGAGGTATTCGGCTTCGATTTTTTCGCCGCTTTCCAGGGTGATGCCATTGGTGCCCTGGCCATCGGATTCGATATGCTCCACAGGGCACTGGAAGCGGAACTCCATTTTGTCCTTCAGGTGCTCATAAGTAGCCTGCAGCATTTTCAAGTTATTCTCGGTGCCCAGATGGCGGACGCTGGCAGACAGCAGATGCAGGTCATGCTGGAGGGCCAGACGGCCCAGGTCGGAGTTCTCTGTGGAGAAAACCTGGCTGGGGGCGCCGTGCTTCTGATTGATCTTATCCACATAGTGGATGAGTTCCATGACTTCGCCATCTTCCAGATATTCATTCAGCCAGCCGCCGAACTGGGTGGTGAAGTTGTACTTGCCGTCGGAGAAAGCTCCCGCGCCGCCGAAGCCCCGCATGATGCTGCAGGGCTTGCAGCCGATGCAGCTCTTCACCTTGCCGGTGGAAATGGGGCAGACCCGGTTATAGATATCCTTGCCGGATTCCAAGAGGATGATCTTCAGCTCCGGCTTCTTCAGGCACAGCTCATAGGCTGCAAAGATACCGGCAGGGCCGCCGCCCACGATTGCCACATCATACTTATTCATACTTGCCCTCCTAAAGACATGTGAGACATGTGCGATTTTGCGCACGAAAAGCACGCAGAGAAAATTTTCGAGGAGACTCTTACAAGGTGCCTGCTGAAAATCCATCTGCGAATCATACATAATTGGATTGAATCGGAAACAAACCTTGCCTATTATAAATGAAGTGTTTACATAATGCAAGGATTATTTTAGAAAAAAAATTATCCCTTGTATACTATATGTATAGATATATAGCTTCTATATATAAAATATGGTATAATGTGTGTCATGCTGAAAACTTTATCAATGTAAAGGGGGAAATTCTTTGACACATGATATAGCCATTATCATTACCTTCGTTGTCTATATGCTCCTGATGATGGGCATTGGGGTCTACTATTACCGCCGTACCCGAAATATGAGCGATTACTTCCTGGGGAACCGCAAGCTGGGAGCCTGGGTCACCTCACTTTCAGCCGAGGCTTCGGATATGTCCGGCTGGATGCTCATGGGGGTGCCGGGCTTTGCCTATGTGGCGGGGCTCAATGCAGGCTGGATAACCTTGGGCATTGTGCTGGGCACCTGGGCCAACTGGCGCTTTGTGGCAGCTCGTTTGCGCGTCTATACGGAGCTGGCCCATAATTCCCTGACCCTGCCGGACTTTCTGGAGAACCGCTTTGAAGATACTTCGCGGCTCCTGCGGGTGATTCCTGCCATCTTCATCCTGATTTTCTTCGTCATCTACAGCGCTTCCGGCTTTGTGTCCGGGGGCAGGCTCTTTGAGACTATCTTTGGCATGGACTATACTTATGCCCTGCTGCTGTCTGCCGGGGCGGTGGTGTTTTACACCCTCACCGGGGGCTTTTTGGCAGTGTCCCGCACGGACTTCATTCAGGGTGTGATGATGTTCTTCGCCATCCTGATCGTGCCGCTTTTTGCCATGATGCTCCTGGGAGGGCCAGGGGCTACAATTGAGGCTATCAATACTTACCATGCTTCCTTTTTCGAGCCTTTTCAAAAGGTGGACGGCAGCACCATCACGGCGTTGGAGATCATCTCCCTGATGGGCTGGGGCATCGGCTATTTCGGTCAGCCCCACATCCTCGTGCGCTTCATGGCCATCAAGAGCACCAAGGACATTCCCCAGGCTACCAATATCGCCATGGTATGGGTGGTGCTTTCCCTGGCTGCGGCCCTGGCCGTGGGCATGGTGGGCTCCGTGTTCCTCACCGAGCCCTTGACGGAGGCCAATCGTGAGACGGTATTCCTGGTGATGACCAATACCATGTTCCCCTCTGCCATAGCCGGCATGATCCTGGCAGCAGTGCTGGCAGCCATCATGAGCACTGCTTCCTCGCAGCTGCTGGTGGCGGCTTCTGCCGTGTCCCAGGACTTTTACCGCTCCATCATCAATAGCAAGGCAGAGCAAAAGGAACTGGTCTGGGTCAGCCGCATTTCCGTGCTGGCCATTGCTGCCATGGCCATCGGCTTTGCCCTGAATCCCAACAGCTTCATCCTGGATATGGTGTCCTATGCCTGGGCCGGCTTCGGCGCCGCCTTCGGCCCCGCTGTCCTCATGTCCCTGTTCTGGCGCAGGACAACCAGGAACGGCGTGCTGGCAGGCATCGTGGTGGGCGGTCTCACCGTACTCATCTGGAAGCAGTTCGCCTGGCTGGGACTATATGAGATTGTGCCCGGCTTCCTCTTCTCGCTGATTGCCATCTATGTGGTGAGCCTGCTGGACAAGGCTCCTGCTGAGAGCATTACCAAAACCTTTGACGAGGTGGGCAGAAGCAGGATCTGATACTGATAGCTGATTACAAAAAAGGATTGCCAACTGGTTGCAGTGGCAATCCTTTTTTTCAGAAATGGATCATTATCTTATTTGCCGAAATACCTGTCATAGAGACCCTTGAAGCCGCAGCCGTGGCGGGCTTCATCCTTGCACATCTCATGAACTGTGTCGTGTACGGCATCCAGATTGAGCTGCTTGGCAAGGGTGGCCAGCTCTTTCTTGCCTGCGCAGGCACCATGCTCGGCATCAATGCGCATTTCCAGATTCGTCTTGGTGCTGTTCGTGAGGACTTCGCCCAAGAGCTCTGCAAACTTGGCGGCATGTTCGGCCTCTTCCCAGGCATAGCGCTTATAGGCTTCTGCAATCTCGGGATAGCCTTCGCGGTCAGCCTGGCGGCTCATGGCCAGGTACATGCCCACCTCGGAGCATTCACCTGTGAAGTTCATGCGCAGGCTTTCGACGACGCGGGGATCTACATCTTTGGCAACACCGACGCGATGCTCGTCCGCAAAGACCAAATCTCCCGTCTGCTCAGTGAATTTTTCAGCCGGTGCCTTGCAGATGGGGCACTGGGCCGGAGGGGTGTCACCCTCATGAACGTAACCACAGACGGTGCAGACAAATTTTTTCATTTTGGCATCCTCCTAAAATACACAGAATGATAACTTGCATACATATTTTGTGGCTTTTCGCTACGTTTTTATTATATAATAAGGGTCAGAAAATTTCAACATGAAAAATATATTTGCCCGCGAAGAAGAAATAAAAATAACTGGCAGTATTTGGGGAAGTGTAGTAGAATGGTAGATAGCGTGAGCCGTGGCGAGCTGTCGGCTCAGGCAGGAAAATCTATCTACGCAGGAGGAAGCAATTCATGAGAAAAATTATCCAAATGCTGGTCATTGCTTGCATGGTGGTGTTTAGCACCCAGGTAGCTTTTGCAAATGCTGACAAGGAAACCCTTGTAGAGGGAGCAGACATAGCTTCAATCCAGCGCATCGCCGTAGGGGCACCGCTTTATCAGGCTCCTGCAAATGCGCCCAGCAAGGATATGCTTACCAAGATCCTTTCTGATTCGGGTCGCGTGTCACACAGCTATGTGGTTACTTATGACACGGTAGTTGATACCATAAAGGCCACCAAGGGCGTGGATATCGCAGTTCTTGACCGTCGCAAGGCTGGTGTCATCTTCAAGGAGAATCTGGACAGCCTGGCTGATGCCTATGTCATTCTGACTGTGGCCAACAACAGCCGTACCAGTTTCTTTTTTGATGTCTTCAAGGTTGGCACCAATGAATTGCTTTACAGCTACGAGATCCTTGCCAACAAGAACGAAGAGGATTCCGTAAAGACCTATACAAATTTCTGTGAGCAGTTCTACAAGCATTTTGATCGTGCCGCAGAGGCTCAGCTTAAGAAACAACTGAAAGAAAAATTTTAACAGCAAGAGAGACAGCGCCGTGAGGGCGCTGTCTCTTTTGTGCATTTTATGAGGTTTCAGCGGGCGAAGTAAAGGGGCTTGATCTTGGCATCCTCGGCGGTTTTTTCGTCTATGTAGCCATTCCGCACCATGGCATCCAGCACTACTATCTGCCGCTTCTTGGCCATCTTGAAGTCCACGTAGGGGGAGTAGAGGGAAGGGGCATTGGGCAGGCCGGCCAGCATGGCGGCCTCAGGGAGGGTCAGCTCCCGGGGCTGCTTGTCGAAGTAGCCTGCACTTGCTGCCTTGATGCCGTAGAAATTGGAACCATAGTAGATGGTGTTGAGATAGAGTTCCAGGATCTCATCCTTTTCATAGCTGGCTTCCATATCCAGTGCCAGCAGCAGTTCCTCTCCCTTGCGTCCGAAGGTCTGCTCGTGGGTGAGGAAGAGGTTCTTCACCAGCTGCTGGGTGATGGTGCTGGCACCCTCCTGGATTTCTCCGTGCTGGAGATTCACCAAGGAGGCCCGGGCCACGCCTTCGAAGTCCACCCCGTGATGGGTGTAGAAACGGCGGTCCTCCACTGCCAGGATGGCGTGCTGCAGGTTTTCCGGCATATCCTTGAGCCGGACAAAGTTTTCTTTGTCCAGCCTGGCTTCCACGGCCCGGTGCAGGAAGAAGAAGCGGGAGAGCCTGTCGCTGCCGCTGAGTTCCTCAGCGGTATCTGAGGCGATGGCGGGCAGCCGCTTCTCCAGCTTGGGCAGGAAGTCGCCCACTCCCTGCCAGGTGCGGGGCGAGAAGACCATCAGCCCGCCGGAAAAGGCGAAGGCGATGGCAAAGATGATGATGAGCAGGGCCAGGAAGCGCAGGGGCTTCACGCGCCGCCTGATGACTTTCTTTCCTTTTGCCTTGCGTTTGGTTGGTTTGTTCATAGTCCCCTCCTTAGGAAGATACTTCACCATTATAACGCATTCGCTGAACATTTGACGAAGTTTATTGCATAATGGGAAAATATTTTTCGGGGACTATTGCAAAAATATACAATAAAGATGTATAATTATGCTCATAAGTTTACAGGGTACACTTGGGTGGGAAGATGGCCATGGCCTGAGTCCCGCCTGAGTGTACAGGTCAGGGGGAGAATTTATGAAGGTAAGCGTATTGGGGGCTACGGGCTACGCAGGGGCAGAGCTCCTGCGGCTGCTTTACGGCCATCCTGAGGCTGAAGTGGTGCATATCACCTCGGAAAGCCACACGGGAGAGAAGATTGACAGCCTTTATCCGCATCTTACGGGCTTGTATGATATGCAGCTGGAGAGCATGAAGGATATCGGGCGCATCGGCGCTGACAGTGATTTTGTTTTCATCGGTCTCCCTCACGGCCACGCCATGGAAGTGGGCAAGAAGCTGGAAAATACGCAAGTCCGCATCATAGATCTTGGCGCAGACTACAGGTTCGATGATACCGAAGTTTATGAGGAATGGTACCATGTGCCCCATACCCATAAGGATGCGCCGAGGGTCTATGGGCTGGCAGAGCTTTACCGGGACAAGATCAAGGATGCCAAGATCATCGGCAATGCGGGGTGTTTCACCACCGCCAGCATCCTGGCTCTGGCACCGCTGGCCAAGGCACACCTGATCGATGTGAATACCATCATCGTGGATGCCAAGTCAGGTGTCTCCGGGGCTGGCAGGGGGGCCAAGGTGCCCAACCACTTCCCGGAGCTTTACGATAATTTCCGGGCCTACAATGCTTGCAAGCACAGGCACACGCCGGAAATCGAGCAGGCCATTGCAGACCTGTCAGGGGAAGCAACGGTCATTAACTTCACGCCCCATCTGGTGCCCATGTCCAGGGGGATACTTTCCACCTGCTATGCCACCTTGAAGTCTGATGTCACGGCTGAAAGGGTCAATGAAGCTTTCAATAAGCTCTACGGCGAGGAACACTTCATCAGGCTGCGGGGACTGGGAGCTTATCCTTCCACCAAGGAGGTGCGCGGTTCCAACTACTGCGACCTTGGCTGGCATATAGATGAGCGCACCCACAGGGTGATCGTCATGTCCGCCATTGACAATCTGGTGAAGGGAGCCGCAGGGCAGGCCGTGCAGAATTTCAATATTGCCTGCGGCTTTGATGAGAAGACGGGCCTTGATATGGTGCCCATGTATCCTTAAGAATTGTAAATTGCAGGGTTGTCTCTTGGCAGCCTTCCCCTTGAGGGGAAGGGGGACCGCGAAGCGGTGGATGAGGTGGCAACGACCAGACTGGGATAATTTTGTACTTGGAGGTTATTTTATGGAT
>CACZHK010000044.1 GCA_902780915.1 Pseudoselenomonas ruminantium
GATGCGCTTCACTGCCTCAGAAAGGGGCGGGATAATCTGCTTCTTGCGGCTCATGACCCCGGGCAGGTAAATGTGGGTGCCGCTGGCATCCTTGTGGAAAGCCTCCCCAATGAGCGTTTTCGGAGAACCTGCGTACAGGAGCGTGGTAGCCTCTTCCAAAATGTTGGTGACCATCACCAGGCTCATGTCGAAGCCTTCCTTCTCGCAGATATGCCCCATAGCCTCGATAAGCTCAGGCTCCAGATCCAGGACTTCTTTCTCGTCCATGACAGAGATCTGGCTGACAATGATGCGATAGTCGCCAATGCGGAACTCCTTCAAATCGTTCTTGGCAATCTCAGAGGGAGTCATATCACCGATGCCGGAGCCGGCCTTCAGCATGGCCAGGCCATACTCATTGATATCCACCCCGGCAATCTCAGCCAGGCGCTTGGCAGTCATCTTGTCGTACTCCGTGCAGGTAGGAGACTTGAAGAGCACAGTGTCGGAAATGATGGCAGACAGCAACAGACCTGCAATGGAAGCCGGAATGTCGATGTCCCTGTGCCAGTGCATGTTGGCCACGATGGTGGCAGTGCAGCCTACAGGCTCTGCATGGGTGTAGATAGGCTCGCTGGTCTGGATGCCGCCAAGGCGATGGTGGTCGATGATTTCCACAATCTTGGCTTCTTCGATGCCCTCTACGGCCTGGCCACGCTCATTATGGTCAACCAGGATGACGCGCTCACGCTCGGAAACCATGAGACGGTCACGGCTCACAAGACCCACGATATGACCATTTTCCACCACAGGGTAGTTGCGGTAGTTGTTTTCCTCCATAGCCCCCTTGATGTCGGACAGCAAATCCATGGGCTTGAAGCAGACGGGATTATCGTGCATGATGCGGCGAATGGGCACGCACTGGTTGATAAGGCGGGCTACAGTATAGGTGTCATAAGGCGTGGACAGCACGAATACATGGCTTTCCTCTGCTTCTTCGATAACATCAGGAGAAACACGGCCATTGCCGGTGACAATCAGGCAGGCAATACCCTGCTTCACGCAGTCGATGATAGTCTCGTCATGGCGGTCACCGATGAGCACAATGTCATGCGGCTTGATAACGCTCTTGATGGTGTTGAGGCTGCCGGCAGCAATGCGCACATTGCCCTTGATGAATTCGCCTTCCTCACCGGATACCAGCACCTGGCTGTCCGTAGCCTGGATAATATCGCGGTAACGCACCCGCATATTGGCCAGATTCTGCATGCCAAGTTCCTGGAAATAGCGCTGAGCCAGATCACTGACGGTAACGATGCCCACCAGCACGCCCTTGCTGTCCGTGACAGGCACAGACTTCAGATCATGCTCCCGCATGACTTCCCCCAGATGGCGAAGGGTATCATGCTGCTTCACTACGATCTTGCAGTCGATGGTGATATCCTTGACCCGTGGATAGAGATCCGTGAGCAGAAGGGGCTGCTCAACCTGGAAATGCTCCAGGGCGTACTTGGTCTCCGCGTTGATCTTGCCCGCGCGGGCAGCCACCACATTCTCTCCCATAGCCTGCTTGAGATGTGCATAGCCGATAGCCGAGCAGATGGAGTCCGTATCCGGATTGCGATGTCCGATGGTGTAGATTGGTTTCGTGCTCTTCATGGAAAATTATCCTCCTCATACAAAAAGGTCTTTATTTTGCTAGCCTCACGGGCTATCCTGCAACCGCATGTCACCTTCCTGTTTGTCGCTAAATATCTGTATTAAGTTTACACCACATCAACAGTTTTGTCGAGAGCCTGCTTAGGACGTGTCAGTTATGCCCGGCGTTCAAAATGCTTCGCTCCCAACATAACAAAACCCTCGGCAAATCGTCGAGGGTTTTGCTGCCTACTTATTGAAGGGATAGTTTGTGTATTATCTTTGGAAGGCTGCCAGTTCTTTCAGTTCCGCTTCCCGCTCTGCTTCGGGTTGCTTTGCACAAACTAACATTGCATCACCAAACGAAAAAAACCTGTACTTGGCTTCAACTGCAGCCTTATAAGCATCCAGAATGAAATTGCGCCCTGCAAAAGCGCTGATCAACATGATAAGGGTAGACTTGGGCAAATGGAAATTAGTAATGATGGCATCAACAATCTTGAAATTATAGCCAGGATAAATGAAAATCTGCGTCCAGCCACTTTTGCCCTCGATTTCGTTTTCAGCTGTGGCGGCTGATTCCAGCGTGCGGATAGAAGTAGTGCCTACAGCTATGACACGGTGGCCTGATGCCTTAGTACGTTTGATAAGCTCCGCAGTTTCATCCGAAATAGAATAATATTCCTTATGCATTTCATGTTCTTCAATTTTTTCCGTACTGACAGGACGGAAGGTACCCAGGCCCACGTGCAGGGTCACAAAGCCCAGGTTCACCCCCATGTCCTTGAGCTCCTGCATCTGCTCCTTGGTGAAATGCAGGCCAGCCGTAGGCGCAGCAGCAGACCCCTCTTCCCTGTTATAGACAGTCTGATAGCGCTCCTTGTCTTCCAGCTTCTCATGGATATAGGGTGGCAGGGGCGTCTCCCCCAGCCTGTCCAGGATTTCCTCGAAAACGCCGTCAAACTTGAACTCCACAATGCGCCCGCCGAAGTCAGTATGGTCAGTGACCACGCAGGAAAGCTCCTCACTGAACTCAATTTCATTGCCGGGGCGAGCCTTTTTGCCTGGCTTCACCAGAGTTTCCCAATGGGTGGCATCCAGGCGGCGCAGCAGGAAGACCTCCACCTTGCCCCCTGTCTGGGCACGGTGGCCAATCAAGCGGGCAGGCAGCACACGTGTATCGTTGAAGATAAGGGTATCACCGGGCACCAGAAATTCCTTGAGGTCATAGAAATGCTTGTGCAGGACAGTCTTGTCCTGGGGGTTCAGCACCATGAGACGGGAAGCATTGCGCGGCTCAATGGGAGTCTGGGCAATGCGCTCCTCCGGCAGGTCGTAGTCAAAATCTGATAATAACATGCTTGTAATCCTTCTTTTCCGTGAATCAAATCAGTATAGTTTTTTCAGCTCTATGTGCTGGTAGTAATGCTTAAGTATGTCCCGATAGCTCTTTCCCTCTTCTGCCCATTTCCTGGCCCCCCACTGGGAAAGCCCCAGGCCGTGGCCCCAGCCGTACCCCTCCACGGTGACCTGCTTGTGATCCATCTTCATATTGAACATGGTGCTGCGCAAGCCCAGCAGGCTGCGCAGGTCATTGCCGCTGACGGCAGCCCTGCCCTTGCTGCCTACAAAGACAACCTGCTTCACTCTGCCGGAGGAAGTACGGTCATTGCTGCCCTGGCCAATCTTGAGGGTGGACAGCTCAATCCTCTTGAGGTCACCTATATCCTTGTGGCTGCCTTTGCCTGCCAGGGAAGCTACCCGCTCGGCGGTGAAGACATTCTTCCAGGGCTGGGTATACTTGGCCTTTTCCTCCACTGCCCGCAGATAGGGCAGCTTCGTGCCCCAGACATTCTCGCTGTTTTCCGTCATGCCGCCGGAATCAGTATGGAAAAGGGCATTTATGAGCTTGCCCTGATAAGTCAGCACTTCTCCATAAGTAGCCTCAATCGCCTTGCTGGCAGCGGCCTTTTCCGCTTTGCTGCCCAGATATTGCTGGCAGTGGGTAGTGGCACAGAGGTCAAAACCCTCACCCTCATGGCGCTTGCGGTTTTCCAGCGCATAGGTGCGGGCAGCCACAGACTGGGCTTTCAGTGCCTCGGCAGGCCAGTCGTGAGGCATTTCTTCCGGCACTACCCCTTTGAGATAATCCTCCGTATCCACCACGTTGATAAGAGCCAGCTTGCCATGCCTGACCATGACCTTGGCCGTTCCCCTATAATCCTTCTGATTCAAGGTGAAAACGTAATTTTTCACCGCAGGAGCAGCCTTGATGAACAGCCCCTCCCCATTGTTCTCCAGCTTCTTGCCATTGACTGTGAAATGGCTGCCGCCGTGAGTGATGGAAAGCTGGCTGCCTGCTGGCAGGGTCAGGGCGGCCTTGGGAGAATTTCCTTCAAAGATCTGGCTCTTGCAGGGCAGCTTGAGGGTAAGGACTTCCTGTCCCGACACCAAGCCTACGGCAATTTGTGGTTGCCAGGCAGCCTCGGCAGGTGATAAAGCAGCGCAGGAAAACAGGCAGGCTAAAGCAAGGAAGGTCTTTTTCATAGGTCTACTCCTTTTTCTAAAGCAGCGGCAGCTTCCAGCCGGGCACGCTTCTTGGCCTTGTTTTCCTTTTTCCGTGCCTTGCGGATAGCCTTGGAATATCTCTCTTCTTCGGAAAAAATGCAGCCGCAGTAGGGCTGGCGGTAAAGCTCCAATGCCTGGCTGATGTCAATGCCCTCTTGCCAGCCGGGGCGGAAATCCTCATAGTAGAACCTTACCCCGTACACCTCTGCAAAATGTTCCGCTGTGCGGCGCATGAGGTCATGCTGCTGGTAAATGCTATAAAACAAGGTGGAAGTGAAAGCATCAAAGCCATTTTCCGAGGCAAACTTCGCCGCCTGTTCCAGCCGCCAGGTGTAGCACATGGTGCAGCGCCCATTTGGCTCCGTTTCAGCAATCAGTGCCTTTTTGAGGAAATCCCGCAAGCGGTATTCTTCGTCCGTATGAATTTCCATTTGCACCTTATCTGCAAATTCCTTGGCAGCTTTCAGCCTCATTTCCCATTCTTTGTAAGGGTGGATATTGGGGTTGAAGAAATAGCCTATGGGCTCGATGCCCTCCTCCCTCAATTTCTTCACGGGATAGCAGGAACAGGGGCCACAGCACATATGCATTAGAAGCACCATCATCTCACCTCAGTCTTCAGGATAGGGAATGCCCAGATGCTCATAACCGGCCCGGGTGACTACGCGGCCCCGGGGGGTGCGGTTGATAAAGCCCAGCTGGATAAGGAAAGGCTCATACACATCCTCAATGGTGTCAGTGGTCTCGCTGATGGCAGCCGCCAGGGTGTCGAGCCCCACAGGGCCGCCACCGAACTTCCTGATCATGGTGGAGAGCATGCGCCTGTCTGTATGGTCAAGCCCTGCCTTGTCAACCTCCAGCATCAGCAGGGCCTTGTCTGCAATCTCATCTGTGATGATGCCCTCACCTTCAATCTGGGCCACATCGCGCACCCGCTTGAGCAGACGGTTGGCAATGCGGGGGGTGCCCCGGGAACGGCGGGCGATTTCCCTGGCTCCCTTGTCCTCAATGGGAATCTCCAGTATCTCTGCCGCCCGCTTCACAATATGCACCAAAGCATCCGGGGTGTAGTATTCCAGACGGGAAATCACCCCAAAGCGGTCGCGCAGAGGTGGTGCCAGAGAGCCTGCCTTGGTGGTAGCCCCAATCAGGGTAAAGGGGGCAATATCCAGCCGGATGGAGCGGGCGCTGGGCCCCTTGCCGATAATGATATCCAAGGCATAGTCCTCCATGGCGGAGTACAGCACCTCTTCCACACTGCGGGAAAGGCGGTGGATCTCATCGATGAAAAGCACATCCCGTTCCTGCAGGTTGGTCAGCAGCGCCGCCAGGTCCCCCTGCTTTTCGATGGCAGGACCGGAAGTCTGGCGGAAATTCACCCCCAGCTCATTGGCAATAATGCCCGCCAGGGTGGTCTTGCCCAAGCCAGGAGGGCCGTAAAGCAGCACATGGTCAAGGGCATCACCTCGGTTCAAGGCGGCTCTGATGAAAATGTCCAGATTATTCTTGGCCTTGTCCTGGCCTATGTATTCACTGAGCTTGCGGGGACGCAGGCTGTACTGCCAGTCATCGGCCACCTGCTCACCCATGGAGACCAGGCGGCTGTCCTCCAGGCTCATGTCATTGAATTCTTCCAAAAGCGCAACACACCTCCTCTAGGCTCTGCTCAGGAATTTCAAGGCCAGCTTGATGATCTCTGCCGTATCCTTGCCCTTGGCGGCCTTTTTCAGGGCCGGGGTTATCTCAGCCTGGGTATAGCCCAGGGAAACAAGAGCCGCCTGGGCCTCAGCTATCTTGTCATCAGCCACTTCATCTTCGCTGACCAGCACCAGTTCTTCTTCTTCATCTCCTGCGTAGGAAACCTTGTCCTTGAGCTCCAGCACCAGCCTCTCAGCAGATTTCTTGCCAATGCCGGGCAACTTGGTAAGGATGGTGGTCTGCTTGTTCTGGATTGCCCGGCAGAGACCATCCAGGGTGATATGGGAAAGAATTCCCAGTGCCACCTTGGGGCCAATGCCCGAAACGGAAATCAAAAGCTGAAAGGTGTCATATTCTCTCTGAGTGGCAAAACCGTATAATTGCAGGGCATCTTCCCGAACACTCAAGTAAGTGAAAAGCCTGGCTTCCTCATTCAGCCTGAGCTCACGGCGAGTAGCATCGGAAATGAACAGACGGTAACCAACCCCCTGCACCTCCAGAAAAGCATGGTCTGCCAATAGATAAGTGACCTTGCCCTGTAAATAACCAATCATAGTCTAAGTCCTTTGCTAAAATCAGCCCAACTTGTTGCGCCAGGCAATGCTGTTCATGCAGTGGGTAGTGCAGATGGCGATGGCCAGAGCATCCGCCGTGTCATCAGGATGAGGCGGCTCCTTCAGGTTCAAGATTTTTGTGACCATATAGATGACCTGTTCTTTTGTGGCCTTGCCATAGCCCGTGACGGACTGCTTCACCTGCAGGGGAGTGCGCTCCACCAGCTGCAGGCCATTCTTGGCGGCAGCCAGCAGCACGATGCCCCTGGCCTGGCCCACGGGAATAGCCGTGGTGATATTGCGGTTGAAGAAAAGCTGCTCCACCCCCATCACATCGGGCTTATGCTCCTTTATCAAGGCATCCAGCTCATCATAGAGCTTCATGAGCCTCTCTTCCATAGGCATCTTGGGACTGGTGGTGATGGCACCGTAAGCACGGGGCACCAGGCGGCTGCCCACCTGCTCCACAAAGCCATAGCCACAGATGGCAGTGCCGGGGTCTATTCCTAATGCAAGCATAAAATCTCCGTAAATACGCAAGATAGGCGGCCAAACGGCCGCCCCTCTCAAATATTAACCAGCTAATCAGTCTTCGTCAATCTCGTGATTGCTGTAGACATTCTGGATATCGTCATTGTCTTCCAGAGCATCAATCAAGGTCTGCATCTTCTCCGCATCCTTGCCCTCCAGATGAACCGTATTGTCAGGCACCATGGTGACTTCTGCAGAAGCCGTCTCAATGCCCTTCTCTCCCAGAGCTGCTTCGATGGCATCGAAGGCCTCAGGCTCAGCCGTGATCTCGAAGACCTCGTCCTCCACCTTCATATCATCGGCACCGGCCTCGAGGACAATCTCCATCAGGGCATCCTCATCATCGAAGGTTTCTCTCTCCACAAGGAAGACAGCCTTCTTCTTGAACATCCAAGCCACGCAGCCATCCTGGCCCAGGTTGCCGCCATATTTGGAAAACAGGTGGCGCACATCTGCAGCCGTACGGTTGCGGTTATCCGTGAGGATATCCAGCATGACAGCCGTGCCGCCGGGGCCATAGCCCTCGTACATGAGTTCTTCGTAGTTGCTGCCCTCAGTAGCGCCCAGGCCCTTCTGGATAGCACGGTTGATGTTGTCCTTGGGAATATTGTTGGCCTTGGCCTTGGAAAGAGCCAGTTTCAGTCGCATATTGCCGGTGGGATCTCCGCCGCCCATGCGCACAGCTATAGTGATTTCACGGCCAATCTTCGTCGTAATCTTGCCACGGATAGCGTCATTAGCGCCCTTCTTCCGCTTGATGTTGGCCCATTTAGAATGTCCTGACATAAAAGAACACCGCTCCTTTTTTATTACTAAAACCTACATTAGTTTATCATTTCCCCGTCCTGCCGTCAATGTATGGCCGGTCTTTTCTCTCAAGACTGAAGACGGGCAGAGGCTTTGCCCATGAACTTTTCCTCATTCACCACAAAGCGCTCGTGTCTGCCCTCGCCTATCAGACCCGCTTCGTCATAGGCTGCCACCCTGTAGGTTATTTTAGCTCCCTCCACGGACTCTACTATAGCCTCAGCCCTGATGCGTCCTCGCAAGGGTGTAGGAGCTTTATGCAGGATATTGAGGGAACCTCCTACGGAGGTATACCCCTGGGGCAGCAGACTGGTGGCCAGTTCTGCTGCTGCCTTCTCCATCAGGCAGCACATGGCAGGCGTAGCATAGACCGGCAAGCTGCCACTGCCCATGACCTTGGCCGTCTTAGCTTCCGTCACCCTATCCGTCACTTCATGCTTCATGCCTGGCTTGATCTCTTTTATCTCCATTTGTAAATCCCTCACTTTACTGAAAAGCTCCATCACTTGCACCTATATGATTTAGTATACGCCCAGGAAAATGACTTGACAATTTTTTTCTGTGCAAGTAAAATGCAGGCATGCTGTTTATTTAGGTGTCAAGACAGCAGAACAGTCATCATCCATTTTATATCACAGAAAGAGGTCTTGGTACATGATTCTTGAACGCTTGGAAAAGCTCCCGGTGGGCTCTTTCCAGTACAAACTGTTAGCCGTGACCGGTCTGGGCTGGCTCTTTGATTCCATGGACACGGGGCTCATCGCCTTCGTGCTGCCGGTGCTGGCCAAGGACTGGAGCTTGACTCCTGCCCAGATGGGCTGGATTGGCTCCATCGGCCTGATTGGCATGGCTCTCGGCGCAGTGCTGGCAGGTACCCTGGCTGACCGCATCGGCCGCAAAAAGGTCTTTTCCATCACGGTGCTGCTCTACAGCCTGTCCACAGGCATGTGCGCCCTGTCCTGGAGCTATGAGTCCCTGCTGTTTTTCCGCTTTTTAGTTGGGTTCGGCCTGGGCGGCGAACTGCCGGTGGCGGCTACGCTGATGAGCGAATACGCTCCCTCCCACCTGCGGGGACGCTTCATCGTGCTGTTGGAGAGCTTCTGGGCTCTGGGCTGGCTGGTGGCGGCCTGCATTGCCTACCTGCTCATCCCCATGTTTGGCTGGAAGATTGCCTTCGTCATCGGCACCCTGCCTGCCCTCTATGTTTTCCTGATTCGCCTGCATATGCCAGAATCCGTGCGCTACCTCCTTTCTCACAACAAAGTAGATGAAGCCAAGGAGATAATTCTCCAGCTTGAGAAAAAGCTGGCAGTGGTGAGCCGGCCTTTCGAGGGAGAACTTACTCCCATAGAAAAGGGACAAGTCAAGGAAGAAACTCCTCACTTCCTCAAACTTTGGAACCGTCAGTTCCGCATGAGAACTTTGATGCTCTGGCTGGCCTGGTTCGGCATTGTCTTCAGCTATTATGGCATCTTCATGTGGCTGCCCTCCATCGTCTTTGCCCAGGGCTTTGCCGTGGTCAAGACCTTCGAGTATGTGCTCATCATGACTCTGGCCCAGCTGCCCGGCTACTTTGCCGCCGCCTATCTGGTGGACATAATTGGCCGCAAGTATACCCTCTCCCTGTTCCTGCTGATGAGCGGTGTCTGCAGCTTCTTCTTCGGCAATGCCTCTTCCTCCGAGACGCTTCTCGCCTGGGGCGCTGCCATGAGCTTCTTCAACCTCGGTGCCTGGGGCGTCATCTACACCTACACCCCAGAGCAGTACCCCACAGCCATGCGCGCCCTGGGCAGCGGCTGGGCCGCAGGCTTCGGCCGCATCGGCGGCATGCTGGCTCCCATGCTGGTAGGCGTGATGATTGCCGGCAGTTTCGGCATGAACACCATCTTCCTGATGTTCGCCTCTGTCTTTGTCATCATCTCAGCGGTTGTGCTTGCCCTGGGACATGAGAGCAAGCAGAAGACCCTGGAGGAACTGGAAACCGTTCTGGAAAATTGATCAGAAAAAAATAAGTTCCATGCCCACTCCCGTACACGAAATCATAGTTTTTGCTACGCCTTTCGGCTTGCACTCGCTAAGATTTCATAAAAAAATCAGCTGGTAAATGCGCCAGCTGATTTTTTTGTACAAACCTATAAGGATATTCACATATTCCTCTACTGAAATACTACGCGTTCGCCTTTCCTGTGCTCCCTCTCTTAGTCATTTCAATTCCCTGCTTGCAAAGAGGGCATTCCTCAGGCTGATAGGTCTCCACATCCATATGCAGAAGCGCCGTGGAGGGCACATCACCAAAATCTGCCTTGCCACCGCTGCGGTCAACCAGCATGCTCACAGCTACGGGCACGCCGCCGTGGGCCTTGACTACCTCGATGACTTCCTTGATAGAGCCGCCAGTGGTGACAATATCTTCCACAATCAGCACCCTCTCACCTTCATGCAGGGAGAAACCTCTGCGGAAGGTCATTTTGCCATCAACTCGCTCGGTGAAGATGGCGCGGGTGCCAAGAGCCTTGCCTGTCTCATGGGCCAGCAGGATGCCGCCGGTCATAGGGCCAACCACTGTCTCGATATTGGCATCCTTGAACTTTTCCGCCATAGCTTCGCAGAGCTGCTGAGTGTACTTAGGCTGCTGCAGCACATTGAACTTTTCCACATAGTGGGGGCTGTGCAGACCTGAGGTCAGCAGGAAATGGCCATCCATGATGGCACCGGTCTTGATCAAGAGTTCTTTTACTTCTGCTTCAGTCATTTATTTTACCTGCTCCATTTCTTCAATAATATCCTGAGCTGCCCTGACGGGATTTTCTGCCGCCCTGATGGGACGCCCTATTACCAGATGCGTAGCACCTGCTCTTAGCGCTGAGGCAGGTGCAGCAATGCGGCTCTGATCGTCAAGGCTACTGCCTGCCGGACGCACCCCAGGTGTAACGATGAGAAAATCCTTGCCACAGGCTTCTCGTATCAGAGCCGCCTCCTGCGGAGAGGCTACCACACCATCAAGGCCTGCCTTTTGTGCTAACCTGGCCAGATGCACAACTATGTCCCTTATCTGCACATTTTCAGAAAAGCCCAGTCCTGCCCATTCGTCTTCGCTGATGCTGGTGAGCACCGTCACGGCAATGAGTTTCGGGCATGGTACATTGGCTTCTTCCGCTGCCTTATGAAGCCTTTCGGCGGCAGTTTTCATCATGGTATAGCCGCCCTCGGCATGGACATTCAGCATATCAGCGCCCAAATCCATCAATGAGCACAGGCCGCTGCCGACGGTGTTGGGAATGTCGTGCAGTTTCAGGTCAAGAAAGACTTTCTTCCCTTCTTCCTTCAGCCAGGTCACAGACTCCCTGCCCACGCTGTAATAAAGCTCCATGCCCACTTTATAGAAGCTTACGCTATCTCCAAGCTTATTCACCAATGCCTTGACTTCATCCATATCATGAAAATCAAGAGCTGCTATCAAGCGCTCATCTGCCATCTTCAAAGCCCCTTTGTCGTCATTCTTCAAGCCCGTCTACCAGTTCAGCAATATTCTTCAGTCCGTGGCTTTCCAGATATTTATCCAGTCCCTCGCAGATTTTCATGGTCACTGCCGGGTCAGCAAAGTTTGCCGTGCCCACAGCTATGGCATCTGCTCCCGCCAGGAAGAACTGCACAGCATCCTGCCAGCAGGAAATGCCTCCCATGCCGATAATAGGCACATTCACTGCCCTTGATACCTGGTAAACCATGCGCAGGGCCACCGGCTTCACGCATGGGCCGGAAAGGCCTCCTGTAATGTTGCCCAACACAGGCCTGCGGCGTTCGATGTCTATTTCCATGCCCATAAGGGTATTGATGAGGGAAATGGCATCTGCGCCCGCTGCTTCCACAGCTTTGGCCATCTGCACAATATCCGTAACATTAGGGGAAAGCTTGATAATGACAGGTTTTGAGGTATGTGCCTTAGCCTCCTTCACCACGTCTGCTGCCGCAGCAGGGTCGGTGCCAAAGACAATGCCCCCCTCTTTTACATTGGGACAGGAAACATTCAGTTCAAGGGCCGCCACGCCTGGCACATCCAGCTTTTGGGCTAATATGCCATATTCCTCCACGGTGCTGCCGGAGATATTCACAATGACATTCATGCCATGTTTTTCGATGCGGGGCAGGGTTTCGCTCAGGAAGATATCCACACCGGGATTCTCCAGGCCGATGCAGTTCAGCATGCCTGCTCCTCCCGCCGTTTCCGTGATGCGCACGCCTTCATTGCCACGACGTGGCTTCAAGGTAGTGCCCTTCACCATAACTCCGCCCAAAAGAGACAGGTCTACGAAATCCGCAAATTCCTCACCAAAGCCGAAAGTGCCGGAAGCGGTGAGCACCGGTGCATTCATTTCTATGCCCAGAAGATTTGTGTGAAGGCGTTCAAACTTCTTCAAAAAAACACCTCCTCAGCAGGAAAAACCGGGCCATCCTTGCATACCTTCCGCCTGCCGGACAAGGTATCTATGGAGCAGGAAAGGCAGGCCCCCAGGCCGCACCCCATGCGGCGCTCCAAAGATACTTCACAGGGCACGATTTTTTCCCTGCACACCTTGTAGACATTTTTCATCATAATCTCAGGCCCGCAGACCATCACCTTGTCATAATCGCTTTTGGTAAGGATCTGCGGCAACAAATCCGTTACAAACCCTTTAAGGCCCAAGCTGCCATCATCTGTGGTCAGATATATGTTATCGGTGCAAGTTGCAAAAAGCCTCTGCCAGAAAAGTTCCTCTGCAGTGCGGCCCCCCATCAGCACATCCACCTTGATATTATGTGCTGACAGCCACTTGGCGCAGTACAGCAAAGGAGACAAGCCCATGCCGCCTCCCACCAGCAAAGGTTTTTGGGTCTCTTTGCTGAAGCCATGGCCCAACGGGCCCAATACCTTCACCACAGCCCCCTCTCGCAAATTCGACAAGGCATCAGTTCCCTTGCCTACTATCCGATAAATGAGGCTGATATTCCCCTGCCTATTGTCAACCTCTGCCAACCCCAAGGGACGGCGAAGCAATGTTCCTCCCTGCTGCAATCCTACCTGCACAAATTGACCGGGCTGGGAGCGCAGGGCTATGCTGGGAGCTTGCAATACCAGCTTGCATACATCTGCACTCAACCGTGTCTGAGACATTACCTGTGCCACCACATCTACTTTGGCAGGCAACCCCGTATTGCCTGCTACTATTTCTGTCAGATTTTTTTGTCTATCATGCAAGGTCATCGCCACCCCCTACATAATCCTGCACAGCCAGGGAATACACCAGGCGGCGCTCACGCATGAAGGAGAGCACCCGCAATACTTCCCAGGCAGTATCCAGGGAGGTCAGGCAGGCAATGCCATGCTCCACAGTAGCCCTGCGGATGCGGAAACCATCCTTGGCGGAATGCTTGCCCTGAGTCAGGGTGTTGATGACCATGTTGATCTGCCCCTGTTTGATCATCTGGATAATATCCGTGCTGCGTTCGTGGACCTTGCCTACCACATCTACATCTATGCCCATGCTCTTGATGGCCTTGGCAGTACCTTCCGTAGCGACCAGGCGGAAATCCAAATCTGAGAAAGCCTTGGCCAGTTGTTTCATTTCGTCCTTGTCCTTGTCTGCTACCGTGAAGAGCACACAACCCTTGACAGGCACATTGAGACCGGAGCCTACCATGGCTTTGTACAGGGCACGGGCGTAATGGTAGTCGATGCCCATGACCTCGCCGGTGGACTTCATCTCAGGTCCCAGGGATATATCCACATCCGTCATCTTGGCAAAGGAGAAGACAGGCGCTTTTACCGCTACATAGGGCTTGGGATCTGCCAGACCGGACTTATAGCCCATGCCCTTGAGCGTCTCTCCCATGGCAATGCGGGTGGCCAGGTTCACCATCTTGATATCCGTGACCTTGGAAAGGAAGGGGACGGTTCTGGAGGAACGGGGATTCACCTCAATGATATAGACCTCACCATCTACCACCACAAACTGGATATTCAAAAGGCCCTTGACATGCAGGGCGGTGCCCAGCCGCTTGGTATAGTCGATGATGGTATAGATAACCTTGGAAGACAGAGTGCGGGGAGGATAAACTGCGATACTGTCGCCGGAGTGTACCCCTGCCCTTTCAATGTGCTCCATGATGCCGGGTATCATTACATCTACTCCATCGGAGATGCCGTCAACCTCCACCTCGGTGCCCTGCATATAGCGGTCTACCAGCACCGGGTGATCCGGGGTTACCTTTACAGCGCGGCTCATATAGTCCCTGAGCTCTGCTTCATTGTAGACAATCTCCATGGCCCGGCCCCCCAGCACATAGGAAGGACGTACCATAACAGGATAGCCGATATTTGCTGCACCATTCACCGCATCTTCCAGGTTGGTGACGCTGATGCCCTGGGGGCGGGGAATGCCCACCTGGGTGAGGACTTCGTCAAAGCGTTCCCTATCTTCAGCCCTGTCAATATCATCTACGGCGGTACCGAAGACCTTCACGCCGGCTTTTTGCAGGGAAGCTGCCAGATTGATGGCGGTTTGGCCGCCGAACTGGACTATAACTCCCTCAGGCTGTTCCTTGTCGATGATATTCAGTACATCTTCCGTGGTCAGCGGCTCGAAATACAGGCGGTCAGAAATATCAAAGTCCGTACTGACCGTCTCCGGGTTGTTGTTGATGATGATGGCCTCAATGCCCATTTCACGCAACGCCCAGACGGAATGTACCGAGCAGTAGTCAAACTCCACGCCCTGGCCGATGCGGATAGGGCCGGAACCCAGCACGATGACCTTGCGGGCATTGCTGGTCTGCACTTCGTCCTGCTCCGCATTGAAAGTAGAGTAATAATACGGGGTGGCTGCCTCGAACTCGGCGGCGCAGGTATCCACCATCTTGTAGCAGGGCAGCAGTCCCTGTGTCTTGCGCAGGGTGCGGATTTCATCAGCAGTTTTGCCACTGACTTCTGCAATGGAGCGGTCAGCCAGTCCCACCTGCTTGGCAGCAGCCAGCAGGCTGGGAGTAAGGGGCTCCCCTGCCAGTTTCACTTCAATGTCGGTGATATTCTTGATCTTGTTCAAGAACCAGTTATCCACCTTGGTAATGGTATGGATTTCCTCAACCGTGGCAATGCCGCGGCGCAAAGCCTCGGCAATGACGAAGATGCGCTCGTCATTGACCCGGGCCAGATTCTTCCTCACCCTTCCATCATCCCAGGCGGCGATTTTTTCCATACTGAGCCTGTGAACGCCGATTTCCAGGGAACGAACAGCCTTCAGCAATGCACCCTCAAAGCTGCGGTCAATGCTCATGACTTCGCCGGTAGCCTTCATCTGGGTACCAAGGGTCTTATCCGCATAGACAAACTTGTCAAAAGGCCAGCGAGGGAATTTCACCACGCAGTAGTCCAAAGCAGGCTCGAAGCAGGCCTTGGTCTTCTGGGTCACAGCATTGGTTATCTCGTCCAAGGTATAGCCGATGGCAATCTTGGCGGAAACCTTGGCGATGGGATAGCCCGTAGCCTTGGAAGCCAGGGCCGAGGAACGGCTTACCCGAGGGTTGACCTCGATGACATAGTAGCGGTTGCTGTTGGGATCAAGCGCATACTGAGCATTGCAGCCACCTTCGATGCCCAGTTCGCGGATAATCCGCAGACTGGCAGAGCGCAGCATCTGATACTCGTGGTCAGAAAGGGTCTGTGAGGGTGCCACCACGATGCTGTCGCCTGTGTGCACGCCTACAGGGTCAAAGTTTTCCATATTGCAGACGGTGATGCAGTTGTCATTGCCGTCACGCATGACTTCGTATTCGATTTCCTTCCAGCCAGCCACACTGCGTTCAATGAGCACCTGGCCAATCATGGAATAGTTGAGGCCCTTGATGACGATATCAATGAGCTCCTCTACGTTCTCTGCAATGCCGCCGCCTGTGCCGCCCATGGTATAGGCAGGGCGTACGATAACAGGATAGCCGATGCCATTGGCAAAATCCACGGCAGAGGGCACATCCTCCACAATGGTGCTTTCCGGTATAGGCTCTCCCAGCTTCTGCATGGTTTCCTTGAAAAGCTCCCTGTCCTCGGCCTGTTCGATTGCCTTAAGGGGAGTTCCCAGAAGCTCCACGCCGTATTTATCCAGCACACCCTTTTCTGCCAGCTGCACAGCCAGGTTGAGTCCTGCCTGGCCACCCAGGGTAGCCAGCAGGCCGTCCGGCTTTTCCTTGGAGATGATTTCCTCCAGGAAATCCACGGTCAAGGGCTCGATATAAACCCTGTCGGCAATATGGGCATCTGTCATGATGGTAGCCGGATTGGAGTTCACCAGCACCACTTCCAGCCCTTCTTCCTTCAGGGCACGGCAGGCCTGAGAGCCTGCGTAGTCAAACTCCGCTGCCTGGCCGATGATAATAGGGCCTGAGCCAATGACCATGACTTTTTTGAGATTTTCCTTCTTTGGCACAGCTTATTCCCCTCTCATCATATCCATAAATTCATCGAACAGGTACATATTGTCATCAGGGCCCGGCGAAGCCTCAGGGTGATATTGCACGGAAAAAATAGGCAGTTCCTTATGGCGCATGCCCTCCACTGTACCGTCATTCACATTCACATGAGTGACCTCCAGTGGCAAATCCCTCAGGGATTCTTCCCTCACAGCGTAGCCGTGGTTCTGGGAGGAAATAGTGACCTTGCCCGTACGCAGATCCTTCACCGGCTGATTGGAACCGCGATGACCGAATTTCAGTTTGTAAGTCTCAGCTCCCATGGCCCGGGCCAAGAGCTGATGCCCCAGGCAGATGCCGAAGATGGGCTTCTTGCCCAGCAGTTTCTTTACCTCAGCCACAATATCATCCACATCGGCAGGGTCGCCGGGGCCGTTGGAAAGGAAGATGCCATCAGGGTTCAGTGCCAGCACTTCTTCTGCAGTGGTGCCGGCTGGCATGACCGTCAGGCGGCAGCCTTTGGCAGTCATGGAGCGCAAGATATTCTGCTTCACACCGAAGTCCAACGCAACTACATGGGGAGGATTTTCTCCCTCAGCCGCTATTTCGTAGGTTTCCTTGGTAGTAACTTCCTTTACTACCTGGGTCTCTATGGGCACAGCCAAGAGCCGGTCAATTTCTTCCTTGGAAGCGTCCTCAGGCACGATGATGCCCTTCATGGTACCTGCAGCGCGGATATGGCGGGTGACAGCCCTGGTATCTACACCATAAAGGCAGGGAATTTCCTGCTCCTGCAGGAACTCTGCCAGGGAGTGCTCATAGTGCCAGTTGCTGCCCTCTCTGCAAAGTTCACCAATGATAAAGCCTCCCACGAAGGCCTTGCGGGACTGCATGAAAAGCTCCGCCGTACCGTAGTTGCCCACCAAAGGATAGGTCAGGGTCAGAAGCTGGCGGCAGTAAGAAGGGTCAGTAAGGCTCTCCTGATAGCCCGTCATACTGGTGTTGAACACCACCTCTCCGGTGGCTCTGGCTGTCCCCAGCAATTTGCCGGAAAAAACCGTACCGTCCTCTAAGATAAGTTTTCCTTTTTGCTCCAAAGAAGTCACCTCATTTACTCTGAAAGCCCGGTAAATCAAACTTGCCGGGCTGTTTAGTGGCTATTATTCAATGACCTGGCCATCACGCATGACGATGCGGCCAGCCACAATGGTCAGCACAGCCTTGCCCTTCAGTTTGCGGCCGACAAAAGGGCTGTGGCTGCCCTTGGTATAGAATTTCTCTGCCTCGACTGTCCATTCCTGCTCCGGGTCAATGACTGTCACATCTGCAGCCTTACCCACCGTCAGGGTGCCTGCCTCCAGGCCAAAAACTTTGGCCGGCTCATAGCTCATTTTAGAAATCATCATTGGCAAGTCTATCTTGCCCTCATGGTAGAGATCTGTCAGCATAATGCCCACGGAAGTCTCCAGTCCGGGGAAACCGCTGGGTGCATTAGCATATTCCCTGTCCTTCTCCTCCTGGGCATGAGGCGAGTGGTCCGTGACAATGGCATCTATGGTGCCGTCCTTTAGACCTGCCAGCAATGCTTCACAGTCTGTTTTGGCCCGCAAAGGCGGGTTGATTTTCGTAGAGCTGTCGAAAAGCTCTACGCACTCATCCGTCATGGTCAGGTGCTGGGGCGTAACTTCTGCCGTGACCTTCACGCCCCGCTTCTTGGCTTCCCGCACCAGTTCCACAGAACGCGCGGAGCTGATATGAGCCACATGAAGCCTGGCATCAGCGTACTCTGCCAGCAGGATATCACGGGCAACTGCAATGTCCTCTGCTACCGTAGGACGCCCCTTGAGCCCCAGCATGGCGCTGCGGTGTCCCTCGTTCATGACACCCTCGGTGCAGAGTGTGGTTTCCTCCTCATGGTTGATGATAATCTTGTCAAAGCCATGGAGATAGTCAAAGGCGTTCAGCATGACCTTGGCAGAGGAATCGAAATGACCGTCATCGGAAAAGGCCACCGCCCCTGCCTGGAGCATATCTCCCATCTCTGCCAGTTCTTCCCCCTTCTGGCCTTTGGTAACCGCACCGATAAGCTCGATATGGATAAGCCCCGCTTCTCTGGCTCTTTCCTTCAGGCTGCGGATAAGGGCCGCAGAATCCACCACCGGTTTGGTATTTGGCATAGTAGCTACGCGGGTGAAGCCACCTGCAGCAGCAGCCTTGGAGCCGGAGATAAAGTCCTCTTTTGCCTCCTGCCCTGGCTCACGGAAGTGGACATGCATATCAATGAGGCCGGGAGCTACCACTTTGCCGGAAGCATCGTAGACCTCTGCGCCCTCTGCCTCCAGGTCCTTGCCTATGGCGGCAATCTTGCCATCCTCAATCAGCACATCTGCCACCTGGTCGAATTCATTCTCCGGATTGATGACCCGGCCGCCCTTCAGTAAAATCTTCATGCCTGCTTACCTCCCGTGAGTACCAAGGTGAAAAGTGCCATGCGCACTGCCACACCGTTCTGAACTTCTTCCTGAATGGCGGAATTGTCGCCATAGGCCACAAAGGGAGAAATCTCCCACCCCTTGTTCATGGGGCCGGGGTGCAGGATCAGTACATCATCCTTGGCCAGCTTCAATCTGTCATTATTCAAGCCAAAGATGCGGGCATACTCGCGGGTCGTGGGGAAAAGCCCCCCCTGCATGCGCTCCAGCTGGATGCGCAGCACCTCGATAACATCTGCAGCCTCGATGGCATCTTCCACCCGCTCATGCACCACCACGTCAGGTTCCTCATACAAGAAACGGGGCAACAGGGTTTTGGGACCTGCGATGTGGACTTCCATGCCCATCTTGCGCATGCCGTGGATATCAGAGCGGGCCACGCGGCTGTGGAGCACATCGCCAAGGATGGCCACCTTCAGCCCTTCCAGCCTGCCTTTGTGCTGCTCGATGGTGAAGAGATTCAGGAGTGCCTGGGAAGGATGGGCATGGGCACCATCACCGGCATTCAGGATAACAGGTGCAGCAATCCTGGAGGCATATTCTGCCGCTCCCTCTGCCTTGTGGCGCATGACAATGGCATCCACGCCCATGGCCTCAATGGTGTAGAGAGTATCCCGCAGGCTCTCCCCTTTCACGATGCTGCTGGTGCCGGCGGTGATATTCACCACATCAGCCCCCAGGTACTTGCCCGCCAGTTCAAAAGAGGTACGGGTACGGGTGCTAGGCTCGTAGAACAGGGTAACGATAGATTTCCCCCGCAGAGCCGGTACCTTCTTGATATCACGGTGAATGATATTCTTCATTTCCTTCGCCGTATCAAGTACCAGCCGTATTTCCTCCGTTGAAAAATCCTCCAGCCCCAGGATATTGCGTCCCCGCAGGGAAACCTTGTTCTTATCCAAGCCGTTCACTCCTTCTCTGATATGTAATAATTATACACATAAAATGCATAAACTTACAAGAAGAATATTCCCTGTGCCCTGCTGACAAAGAAGCTGCAAAAAAGGAGCTCCCTCATGCGTGTATGCATAAGAAAGCTCCTGGCTTTGTATATTCCATAGCGTAGATAAACTCCTCTTACGCGCATCACAGTACGCATTTAAAGGGCGATATTCTCTTGTGACGCATTTAAAGGGCGATATTCTCTTGTGGCACAGATCTCGTCTGCGTTTATGTTATTGTATAACGTAATGTCTGAAAATGCAAGGAAAAAGTGGCGCGCGTTCATTTCTCAGCACGGAAACTCTCCCCGCACAAAAGCCCTGACCACAAGGCCAGGGCTGCGGGATTTCAATCGTCCAATCAGCGGAAGAGCTGGCTCACGCTGCGATGGCTTTGGATACGCATGATAACATCGCCTATAGAAGCTGCCATGGAGAGAGTGATAATCTTGTCAGACTGCTTCTCGGGCGGCAGCGGGATGGTATCGGTGATGACCAGTTTCTCAATAGGAGACTCGTTGATGCGCTGCACAGCAGGATCGCTGAGGATAGCATGGGAGCAGGAAGCGAAGATGTGCTTGGCACCGCGCTTGGCCAAAGCCTTGGCGCCCTCACAGAGAGAACCTGCGGTATCCACTATATCGTCTATGATGACGGCAGTCTTGCCATCCACATCACCTATGAGATTCATGACCTCGGCACAGCCCGGCTTCGGACGGCGCTTCTCGATGATGGCAATGGGAGCCTGCAGATGGTCTGCCAGAATGCGGGCACGGGTAACACCGCCCAAATCCGGGGAAACCACCACCACATCGTCCAGCTTCTGGGCACGGAAGTAGTTTGCGATGACGGGAGCAGCAGCCAGATGATCCACAGGAATGTCGAAAAAGCCCTGAATCTGGCCGGCATGGAGGTCAACAGTCACGACACGGGTCACACCAGCAGTGGTCATTAGGTTGGCCACCAGCTTGGCAGAGATGGGCTCACGTCCACGGGTCTTGCGGTCCTGGCGGGCATAAGCGTAGTAAGGCACCACTGCCGTCACGCTGTGAGCAGAGGCGCGCTTGCAGGCATCAGCCATGATGAGCAGCTCCATGAGGTTGTCATTGACAGGATAGGACGTGGGCTGGATGATGAAAATATCCTTGCCACGGATGCTTTCGCTGATCATTACCTGGGTCTCACCATTGTTGAAATGACCGACATATGCATCGCAAAGATTCACGCCTATATGGTCGGCAATCTTCTTGGCCAGGTCCGGGTTCGCGTTGCCGGTCAGGATGCATAAGTTTCCAGTGTCTAAAGCCATTTTGTAAAAATCCTCCAAATCATCGTATAAAGTTATCCTTCTTTTCCTGGCCTTCACAGCCATTGATATTAGTATATGACGATTTAGGTGACCTGTAAAGGACAAAATAGGACATATGTCATATCATTTGACGTTTTTGTTGCAAGGATTTCCTCAAAAAGCAGCAAAGGCGCCTGTAAGCAGCCTACAGACGCCTCTTGCAAGAAATTCCAAGCTCCATTGAACTTTTTATTTGATGACCATGACAGGAATGGTAGACTCTTCCACGACTTTTTGGCTCACGCTGCCGATGAGGGCACCTTTGAAAAGCCCCAGCCCCCGGCTGCCCATGATGATCATGTCACTCTTTTCCTGCCCGGCCACTCTCAAGATGGCCTTGTGAATGCTGCCTGTCTCCACATGCTTGGCAGCCCGCAGGTCAGCGGGAAGCTTTTCCCAGATGCGGTCAAACACAATATGGCTGGGTATATCCTTGTTGATATTGCTGGCCACGTAAACAAAATCAAGATCCGCCTTGCATTTCTCGGCAAAGAAAATCGCCTCATCTACTGCCTTGCAGCCATTTACAGAACCATCCACCGGCACAAGTATCTTGTTTATCTTGCCCATGCTAAAACCTCCTCGTACTAATAGAAAGAGTTTTCCTGTCCGAAGCCACCATCAATTCCTTAAGAGTATATTTCGTTGAAGAAAGGCAAAATTCCTTTTCGCAACAAGGAATTTTTACAGCCAGCGCAGACCGTCAGAACAATTTCCTTGACACAGGATAACTGCTTGGGTAGAATATCTATATAGATAGCGGGATGTAGCACAGTTTGGTAGCGCGCATCGTTCGGGACGATGAGGTCGCAGGTTCGAATCCTGTCATCCCGACCATTGAGAATTAAAACCACTGAGACAAAATGATTTTCATTTTGCTTCAGTGGTTTTTTGCGTTCTATAAATGCTTATTTCTCAGCTGGCCACAGGCAGCCTGGATATCCGTGCCCATTTCCTTGCGCACGGTGACATTGATATGACGGGCCTTGAGATAATTCTCAAACGCTTCAATGCGAGACAAGCCAGGCCGCAGGAGATTCCGTTCCTTGACCGGGTTGATGGGGATGAGATTCACGCTGGCCAGCTGGCCCTTGAGGAGGGTTGCCAGTTCCTCTGCTTCTTTCTCGTTGTCGTTGAGCTGGTCTATGAGGATATACTCATAGGTCACCCTGCGCTTGGTGGCTTCGGCATAGTTCTTCGCCGCTGCCATGACCTCCGGCAGATGGTACTTGCGATTGATGGGCATGATCCGGGAGCGCAGCTCATCGTTGGGCGCATGGAGAGAGAGGGACAGGGAGATGGGCAGCCCTTCCTCTGCCAGGCGATACATATGGGGCACAATGCCAGAGGTTGAGAGGGTGAAATTGCGATAGCCCAGGCCCAGCACATAGTCCTCATGCAGAAGACGGATAAAGCCCAGCACATTGTCGTAGTTCATCAGCGGCTCCCCTGACCCCATGATGACTACCGTATCCACCTTGCCATCATCCTCACTTTTGAGCATATCGTTGATATAGACCGCCTGCCCCGCAATTTCCCCCGCCGTAAGGTTCCTGGCCATACCATGGAGGGTTGAGGCACAGAAGACACAGCCCATGTTGCAGCCTGCCTGGGTAGAAACGCAGATGCTGTTGCCGTAAGGCTGGCGCATGAGCACTGTTTCCACTGCCGTGCCATCTTTGAATTCCAGCAGGAACTTGGTAGTGCGTCCATCGGCAGAGTCCAGCCTGGTCTTGAGTCTCGGGCGGCCTATGGCAAGGCCTGCCGCCAGTTCTGCCCTTGCACTCTTGGGCAGGTTGGTCATTTCTTCAAAAGAACCGGCTCCACGCACATAGAGCCATTCGGCCACCTGCCTGGCCCTGAACTTGGGCAGCTTGAATTCTGCCAGAACTTGCTGGAGCTCTTCCAGCCTCATGCCAAAAATATCTTTCAAAATCTTATTCCTTCCTAACGAAACCTCTTCATGCGGGCAATGAAAAAGCCATCTGTTCCGTCCCGCTGGGGATAGAGCTGCACCATCTCGTCCTCGCTGTGCGGACCTGGACAGGGCAGGAAACTGCCTGTCTTTTCCAGACCGAATTCCTTGTTCTCAGCCAGGAACGCCTCCACTACTGCCTGATTCTCAGCCTGCTCAATGGTGCAGGTGCTGTAGACTAATATCCCCCCCGGCTTGACGGCTCTGGCGGCACTCTTGAGGATTTCCAGCTGCAAGTCGGGCAGAGCCTTGAGCTCTGCCTGCTGCTTGTGCCAGCGGGCATCAGGCTTGCGGCGCAGGACACCCAAACCGGAGCAGGGAGCATCCACCAGCACCCTGTCTGCCTGCCCTGTGAACTTATCGCCTGCCTCACGGGCATCAAGCAGCACAGTTTCAATGATGCTGATGCCCAGACGCTGGGCATTTTCCTCTATGCGGGTGAGCTTATGCTCATAGATATCCCCTGCCACAATGCGGCCTTTGTTTTCCATCAGCGCTGCCATATGGGTGGTCTTGCCCCCAGGTGCACTGCAGCAGTCAAGAACGAACTCGCCAGGCTGTGGTGCCACCACATGGGCTACCAGCATGGAGCTTTCATCCTGCACCTGCGCCCTGCCCTCCTGCAGGGGCACCAAAGCATTGAGGGAACCATGGGACTTCACGGTCACTCCCTCGGGTGCCCAAAGGGAAATCTCTGCCTCCGCACCGCAATCCGACAATTCTTTGAGCAGTTCCTCGCGGCTGCCCTTGAGGGTATTGGTCCGCAGGCAAAGCAAGGCGCTTTCATTGTCAAAAGTACACAGTCTCTCAGCTTCCTCAAAGCCAAAAGCTTTCACCCAATGCTTCACCAGCCAGAGGGGATGCTGGCTTCTCAAAGCCAGTTCTTCCGTAGCGTGCCCCTTGCCCTGAGGAAAGGCAGCCTTCTCCGGTTCCCGCACCGCCGTGCGCAGCACCGCATTGACAAACCCCGCCACGCCCTTATGCCCGTATTTCTTAGCAAGGTCAACTGCAGTATTGCAGGCCGCCGAGGGCGGCACCTTGTCAAGATAAAATATCTGATAGAGTCCCAAACGCAGTATCTCCCTGATGACGGGAGGAATCTTGCTGATAGGGCGATTGATATAACGTCGCAGAATCCAGTCCAGGGTGTCCCCCGCTTTCACTACCCCATAAACCAGTTCTGTCACGAAGCGGCGGTCCTTATCCGCAAGCTCAGTCCGACGCAACGCCTGGGCCAACGCTACATTGGCATAAGCCCCTTTCTCATGTACCTCCTGCAAGACCTTCACAGCCGTCTCGCGAGCCTTGTCCATTGCTTTGCTCCATTCTTCAATTCAAGTTAACATATTATTGTCTTTCCAATCTTAATTGTAAGCGAGATTGTTCGTATGAGCGATTTTTTTGACATTTTCCATGGAAGTCGATGCGAGACGAGATATTTTTTCGTAGGGCTCATGCTCGCGCAGCATATTGAGAACAAACTCTGTTGTTTTTGCATCAGCAGCTTCCGCGGAGGCTTTGGCAGCAGCCTCTTCAGCCCTGACTTCCATAGCCCTGTTCCAATCCCATTTGAAGCTAACCATATCGAAAACCTCCTCTTGTTCCTTCTTGGCGAAGTAGTCGGCCAAAATGTCGTGTTCTTTGCAGTATTTGACAGCTTTGACGATGGCCTGGCGCAGTGTCTTGCCGATAGCCACTTCTTTACGTACCTGGTCAACGAAGATGCTGTAGCACTTGAGGTCATGGCATTTCTGCAGGAGTTCGCTGTTCTTGGCGTAGTTGATATTGAACACCGTGACGACAAGCTCCAAGGTATTGCCATTTTCCTCGAAGGCATCAGAGAGCCGCATAGTCCATTTTGCAGGAGCATCGTCCTTGCCGTTGTAGAGCATATAGAAATGCGGTGCGGGAAGCGCTATGCGGGTTTTCTTGTAGGGAGCATCTGGATCAACCCTTTGCCTGTAGAGCTTGGCAATATACCACAGCATACGCAGCGGCATATTTTCCGAGAGGGTAGACTGATGCTCCATGAGTATGATGTGCTGGTTGCCAGCCATGAAGCTGATGTCATTCTTGATGTCCTCGAAAAAGGTCCCCCGTAGCGTAGTAATCGTTATATCGCTCAAGGAAACGTGCTTGCCTGTCAGTGCCTCATAGATTCGTTGCAGGCGGTGCTTGTTGTTGAAGATGTCTCTGAAGAGTGAATCTTTGTATGTACGTTTGGCCTTCATCTGATGCCCCCCTTCTACGGTGATTATACCATAAATAGGAGATTTGATGTAATGAAAGTTTTCAACTCAACTTTCCCATCATAAATCCTGGAACAATCCCTCGATATACCTGCTGTGGCTGGCAATCCAATTGGTCACCTTACTTTTTATTGAAATTTTCTGCAAATAGACCGTAACAAGCATATCCTGCATATGGAACCGGATCGCGCCGTACAAGAAGCCGCCGACTGCTGCCTACCACACGAAGCTAGGGGCGAAGCAAAGGGCGAAGCTAGGCTCTCCCGGCTGATTTCACACCTTTTATCTCTTGGAAAAACCGATGAAATACTGTCGGCCACCAAGAATGACGTGCTCAAAAATCAGCTTTATGAGAAATACAGCATTGTTTGATAGTGATTCATGTGCAAAAAGCCCGGCGGGGCGTCACTCATGAGAGTGATGCCTGGCCGGGCTTTTTTATACTCGATTGGCGACAGCAATGCGTAGCAAACTGGTGACAGGGAGCCGTGTCAGTAACACTAATAGTTCTATTCCCTTTCACATCATGAAGTGATATAATATTCACAGAACAAATATTCCGTAATGTAAAATTCAGCCCACATATGCTATACTAATTAGAAA
>CACZHK010000045.1 GCA_902780915.1 Pseudoselenomonas ruminantium
GATGGCAAAGCGGTGAGCCTCATCGCGAATGCGCTGTATCAGGTAAAGTGCCTGGCTGTGACGCGGCAGCACCACAGGCTCAGATTCACCTTCCTTGAAGACCAGCTCGAATTGCTTGGCCAGTCCCACCACAGGCACCTGCAAATGCCCCGCCTGCTGCCTGATGATTTCCAGCGCTGAGGAAAGCTGTCCCTTGCCGCCGTCAATGACAATGAGGTCAGGCAGTTCCTCCTCGGGCAGTCCCACATAACGGCGAGTAGTGACCTCTCGCATGGAAAGAAAGTCATCCGGCTTGCCTTCTGTGCTCTGAATCTTGAAGCGCCGGTAATCCTCCTTCTTGGGTAGGCCATCCTCGAAGACTACCATGGAGGCCACAGTTTCTGAACCTTGGATATGGGAGATATCAAAGCACTCCATGCGATTTGGCAGCTTCGGCAGTCCCAGGTACTGTCCCAGTTCCCGCACAGCCCCCAAAGTCTGCTCGTTGGCCTGCTTGAGCCTGGCTGCCTCATCCTGCAGATACTTTTCTGCATTGCTGGCGGCCATAGCTACGATATCATGTTTGGTCCCCCGCTGGGGAGAGAGCAAATGCACCCTGGCCTTGTCCTTCCTTTCCGACAGCCAGTCCTCAAGCAGATTTTGGCTCTCAGCTCCAAGCTCCAAAGGCAGTAAGATTTCCCGGGGAATAAAAGCAGCTCTATGATAATACTGTTCCATGAAAGCCAGCAGGATATCCTCGTCTCTTTCATCTTCGCTACCCCGCAGCAGGAAGTGTTCCCGTCCTATCATCTTGCCGCTGCGAATGAAGAATACCTGCACACAGACTCCCAGCTCAGAGCGTGCCATGCCCAAAGCATCCTGATCTCCCGCTCCCGTGATGATGTTCTGCTTCTCCGCCACCTTCTGCACTGCCAACAGCTGGTCACGCAAGCGGGCAGCCAACTCGAAATTATAGTTTTCTGCTGCTGCCTCCATGCGGAAATTAAGTTCCTTCTCCACTTCCTCGGTACGGCCTTCCAGAAAGAGCAGCACAGCCCTAATCATGACCTGATAATCTTCTGCCGAAACCTTTCCCACGCAGGGACCCAGGCAGCGCTTGATATGGTATTCCAAACAGGGCCTGTCCTGCAAATGCTTGCAGGTACGCAAAGGAAATAGCCGCCGCAGAAGCTTCAGGCTGTCCTTCACCGCCGTAGCATTGGTATAGGGACCAAAGTATCGCGCCCCATCTTTCATAAGCCGCCTGGTGATAAAAACCCGGGGGAATTCCTCCTGTATGGTAGCTTTCACATATGGATAACTCTTGTCGTCCTTGAGGCTGATATTATATCGGGGGCGGTGCTTCTTGATGAGGTTACATTCCAAAATCAGAGCCTCAACCTCGGAACTCGTCATGATAGTCTCGAAATCAGCAATATGAGAAACCATCGCCCGGACCTTGGGAGTATGGTTCTTGCCACTCTGGAAATACTGCCGCACCCTGTTCTTCAGTACTACAGCTTTGCCAACGTAGATAATCCTGCCCTCTTCGTTTTTCATTATATAGACGCCTGGGCTATCAGGCAGAAGTTTCAACTTATCAGCTAATTGCTCTGTCAAATTTGCCTCACCCACATAAAAATCTCGAGTTGTCAGCTTTTTCGGCTTTTCACATTTGACTAATAAAATCCATGGCCTTCAAACTGTGTCCCAGTATGTACTGCAAATGACTTATGGAAATTTTTTCTGCCTGCATGAGCAAGCTGCCCTGCAATCTCAAAGAACCGCTATCCTGCCAGTCAAAATCTCGCAAAGAAATAATAGTCCTGCGCAAGGTCTCGGGAAAAGCCATCCTCCCCTCCCCTTTGCAATCCACGCACAATGCGCCACCCTCATGCAGGCTGAAAGCACCATCACCCTTGATGGCTTTGCCGCAATGCACGCAATGCTCATAATGGAGCTGAAGTCCTGTAAACTCCATAATCTGCAAGACAGCTGCCAGTGCTGTGACTCTGGGGTTGCGCTTCTCAAAGGCTTCCATGACTTCCAATAGCGTCTGAAAGAGCTTCGGTTCAGGTACACCGACAGGCATAAACTCCCGCATGACCTCTGCCACCAACGCTCCATAGGACATAACGGTGAGATCTTCACTGAGCTTTTTATAGTGTTCCTTCATCTGAGCCTGCTTGACCGTGTCCAAACGCCTTCCTTCAGTCAGCTGCAAGTCAAGATAGGAAAAGAGCTGCATACTGGCCGCCAGCGGGCTTCTGGGGCGACGGCAGCCAAAGGCAGCAGCTTCCACCAGTCCTTTTTCCTTGGTAAAGATAGTTACCATTTTGTCTGCCTCGCCCCAGTTTCTGCTTCCAATCAACACACCTTCAGTCTGATAAAGAGCCATTATCCGCCTTTCTGGGCATAACCGCCCCTGCCGTCAACATGTACTGCAAGGCAGACTCGCTGCTGATATCCAGGTAGATAACGTCCTTCTTGGGCACAAAGAGATTGGTGCCGGATGTCATATTTAGGCTCCAGGGCACAAAGACGCAGACATAATCCTCTCCCAGTTCGGCCTTCAAAGTCTGGGGCACATCTGCCATAATAAATCCTAAGGCCTTAGATTGGTGAAAAGGTACCAACACAACATGTTCAAACATACTATTGGACTCAAAAACTGCCGTGGACAGGTGCTTGACTGAATTGTAGATAAACTTCACTACAGGAATTTTCCCCAGCACCCACTCCCCATAGCTGATAAAACGCTTGGTGACCCAGTAGGAAGAAAGCCAGCCTGTCAGATAGATAAAAAGCACTAAAGTGACAATGCCCATGCCAGGAAAGTAACAAGGCAAATGCTTGCCCAAAACCCCTTCAGTGAAGTTAAGCGTCTCCAGCACTACAAATATGGTGATGGCCAGTGGCACCAAGAGTATCAACCCGTTGATGAAGCGGCGGGACACCAATTTGGAAAGGGAAGTATGGTGCTCATCAGTTTCAGGCATTATCCTTGCCTCCAAAGCCAAAATTATGGAGAACTCCCGTGCGGTTGCGCCAATCTTTCTTGACCTTCACCCAGAGGTCAAGAAACACTCGGGAGCCAAGCAATGTCTCGATATCCGTACGAGCCAGGCCGCCAATTTCCTTGAGCATGGTTCCCTTGGAACCAATGACAATTCCCTTTTGAGAATCCCGCTCCACATAGATGGTGGCACGAATATACACATCATCATTGGGACGGGTGGTCATTTCGTCAGTCTCCACTGCAATGGCATGGGGCACCTCGTCACGGGTAAGTTGCAGCACCTTCTCTCTGATAAGTTCAGCCACAATCAGGCGCTCTGGCTGGTCAGTCACCATATCATCAGGATAATACTGGGGGCCTTCCGGCAGGTATTTCTTGGCCTCAGCCAGGAGACCATCCAGATTGGTTTCTTCCTTGGCAGATATAGGAACAACGCCGGCAAACTGATATTTTTCAGTGTAATGAGAGATGATGGGCAGGGCTTGCTCCTTTTCAATGAGATCCAGCTTGTTTACCACCAGGATTACAGGCCTGTGGGTGGCTTGCAGCCTCTCCAGGATATAATACTCACCAGGCCCCATCTTTTCCGTGGCATCCACCACAAAGAAAATGGCATCAACTTCCTTCAGTGTGCCCTCAGCAGACTTGACCATGTATTCTCCCAGCTTGTGCTTGGGCTTGTGGATGCCAGGTGTGTCAAGAAAAACAATCTGGGCGTCAGGCTCTGTCAGAATACAGAGAATGCGGTTCCTGGTGGTCTGGGGCTTATCGCTCATGATAGCTATTTTCTGGCCTATCAGGGTGTTTATCAGGGTAGATTTGCCCACATTGGGTCGCCCAATCACCGCAATAAAGCCTGACTTGTGCTGCTGTTTGTTAGAAAGATTATCCATAATGCCTCCTTCATCTGCTAAGCAAATGGTCTTATCATTCACGGGGAATCCCTAGCTTCTCCATCACAAAGCGCTGCTCTGCTTCCATTTCTTCCCGTTCTTCATCTTCCATATGGTCGTAGCCCAAAAGGTGCAGCATACCATGCACTGTGAGAAAAGCCACTTCCCGCCGCAGACTGTGGCCATAGTCTGCGGCCTGTTCCTCTGCTCGTTCCACGGAAATGATCAGGTCACCCAATACATTGACTGCGGGGCCGTCCACCATATCCGGTTCCTCACTTTCATTGAGAGCAAATGAAAGCACATCTGTGGGTCTGTCAATGCCACGATACTCCTTGTTGAGAGTATGGATGTACTCATTATTGGTGAGGGTCACGCTGACTTCGCCGTTTTCAACCCCATAAAGTTGGCCCACCATCTCCGCTGCAGCTCTGACATTAGCCTCTATTTCCTCTGGGAAAGATAATTCTTCCGGAAAGTTGCTAATAATAATTTCCATCGTTACTTTTCCTGCTTTTTCAAGTCTATCTCTCTATTCTTCCTGGCCGCTTCGTAATTGCCATAAGCCTCCACGATGCGGGCCACCACTTCATGACGTATCACATCCACCGGAGCTAGGCGCACAAGCCCTATCCCCTTCACCCCAGCAAGCACCTTACTAGCTTCACGAAGACCGGAGCATATGCCTCTGGGAAGGTCTACCTGACTTAAATCTCCTGTCACCACCATGCGGGAACCGAAGCCCAAGCGGGTGAGGAACATCTTCATCTGGCTGGCAGTAGTGTTCTGGGCTTCATCGAGAATGACAAAAGCATCAGACAGGGTTCGCCCTCTCATATAGGCTAGAGGGGCAATCTCTATGGTTCCCCTGGCCATAAGTTTCTGATAGGCATCCATGCCCAGAATATCCTCCAAGGCATCGTAAAGGGGACGCAGATACGGGTCAACCTTATCCTGCAAATCTCCTGGCAGGAATCCTAAACGCTCTCCCGCCTCTACCGCCGGGCGGGTGAGGATAATGCGCTTGACTTCCTTGTTGCGCAAAGCTGCCACAGCCATCACCACAGCCAAGTAAGTCTTGCCCGTACCCGCAGGACCAATGCCCAAGGTCACGGAATTTTTCTTGATGGTTTCAAGGTAAAGTCGCTGTCCCAAGGTCTTGGGTCTCACCTGCTTGCCTCGGGCCGTCACGAGAATAGTCTCTCCGAATATCTCATGCAACAGCCCTTCTTCACCACGACGCACCATCATGATACTGTAGCGCACCTCATGACTGGTGACAGCCGTGCCCTGACGGTATAGGTACTGCAGTTCTTCAATGACTTTAGCCGCCCGCTGCACCTCCGCAGTCTCTCCCAGAATTTCCAGTCGATCCCCTCGGCTTACCATCTGACAATCAAACTCTTCCGTCAGCATTTGCAGAAACTCATCCTGGGCTCCTAAAAGAGCATATGCCTCTGACCTGTCTTGAAAGTATACGATTTTTTCTAAAGCCTGCTGCAAAAGAAATCTTCACCCGCCTCTTTAATATAGTCACCAATTTGTATAAGTATAATTTTACCGCACTCAAAACATTTGTCAATCAAACAGCTGCATCACGCCACAATAAAAAAGCAACGGCACACCACCCCAAAAGGGACTCAGTTAGCCGCTGCGAAAGATCATTATCTTACATTTGCCTGTAAACCCCAATTACCTTGCCTAAAATACGCACATCACGCTCATAAAACGGTTCCATATTGTCATTTTCCGGCTGAAGCCTTACGCAATCGGACTCCAGAAAATACCTTTTTACCGTAGCACTCTCTCCATTCACCAGTGCCACCACAATATCACCATTGCTGGCATCGGACTGCTGACGTACAATGACAAAGTCATCTTCTAAAATGCCAATATTTATCATGCTGTCACCATGCACACGCAGCATGAACACATCCTCAGAATTATGAACCATGCTCTTGGGCAGATCGTAGACATCTTCCAGATTCTGCTCTGCCAGGATTGGGATTCCAGCAGCTACCGTACCTACCAGTGGCACACGCACAAAATCCTGACGGTGCTTCTCACCTACGATATCTAGCGCACGTCGCTTGTCAGGCTGTCGTTCAATAAGTCCTCGTTCCTCAAGACAACGTAGGTAACCATGCACTGTAGAGGCAGATTTCAAGCCTACCGCTGCTCCGATTTCTCTAACAGAGGGAGGGTAGCCATGCTCTCGCTGAAATTTCTTCAAATATTCATATATCTGTTCCTGCCTCTCAGCAGATGTCTTGTTTTTCTTCTGCAAAGCGAACATCCTTTCATTACCTTACGCACATATGTTCTTTTGATATTTTATCATTTTTGTTCTTTCCTGTCTATAATATTGACAATAAAAGAATACCCGTGAAATCTCCCTCAAAAGGAATCGCTCACGGGTTGGTTTAGAGAATCAAATTTATTACATATTCGGACGGATACCAGTCTTGCCTGTGAATTTATGATAACTGCCACCTTTGCGACGCTTCATAAGTTCATTGAAAAGCTCCTCCGGAGTGATATTATGGTAAGCCAGAAGCACCAGGCAGTGATACCAGAGATCCCCCATCTCGTAGACGATTTCTTTCTTCTCTTGGTTCTTGGAAGCAATGACGGTTTCCACTGCTTCCTCTCCCACTTTCTTGAGAATTTTATCTTGTCCCTTTTCGAAAAGGTAGTTGGTGTAGGAACCTTCCACAGGATTCAAACGCCTATCTTGAATGACATCGTAGAGGTCATTCAAGACCTTAGCAAGAGATGTATGCGGCTGCGGGGGCACTACAGCAATCCCTTTTTCCTCAGTGCTAACAAGTGTTCTGCCACTAAAACATGAATAACTGCCAGTATGGCAAGCCACGCCAGTCTGATGTACCCTCATAAGCAACGTATCACCATCGCAGTCATACGAGATCTCCCTGATCTGCTGCACATTGCCGGATGTTTCACCCTTTTTCCAAAGTGTCTGACGACTACGGCTGAAATAGTGAGCATAGCCTGTCTCAAGCGTTTTTTTCAAGGACTCTTCATTCATATAAGCCAGCATGAGCACCTGGCCGTTTTCTTCCTGCACCACGGCAGGCACCAAACCTTTATCATCAAACTTCACCATGGAAATATCAACCTTTGCTGCGTCTATCATAATCGTACCTCCACTCCTCTGGAACGCAAGTATTCCTTCACCTGCTTAATGGTAAACTGTCCATAATGAAAAACCGAGGCAGCCAGTACAGCATCCGCCCTGCCATCTGTGAGCACATCATAGAAATGGGCCAGTTCCCCTGCCCCACCGGAGGCAATCACCGGCACGGACACTGTCTCTGAAACGGCACGTGTCAACGATATGTCGTAACCAGCCTTGGTTCCATCAGCATCCATGCTGGTGAGAAGTATCTCTCCTGCCCCCAAATCCACAGCTTTTTTTACCCACTCAAGGCAATCAAGGCCCGTAGGGGTTCTGCCACCATTGATGTAAACTTCCCAACTGTTTTCGCCGTTGCGTCTGGCATCCACAGCCAGTACTATGCACTGCCTACCAAACTTTTCCGCCCCCTCACGAATAAGCTCTGGTCTTTTTATGGCTGCCGTATTGACAGAAATCTTGTCAGCTCCTGCTTTCAGCAAGGCCCTCATATCATCAGTGGTGCGTATGCCTCCCCCTATGGTAAAGGGAATAAAGACCTTGGAGGCGCAATCCCGTGCCACGTTCACAATTGTATCCCGTTTGTCACTAGAGGCAGTGATATCAAGGAAAGTCAACTCGTCAGCACCTTCATCATCATATTTGGCCGCCAACTCTACCGGATCGCCTGCATCCCGCAAGCCCACGAAGTTAGTACCTTTGACTACCCTGCCATCCTTTACGTCCAAACAGGGTATAATTCGTTTGGTATAAGTGGATTCCTGCATCTGTGGTGCCACCTCCTTCTTCAGTATGCTAGCCTTTGCATTCTGCGAAAGCCTCTATGTCTTGCTTAATTGGCCAGTCTGTAGTATTTCTTCTTGCCCTTCTTCACGATGGCAGAACCATCGGTGAAGTCTTCAGACGTTAGTACATACTCAATATCCGTGACCTTGGTATCGTTAAGGCTCAGACCGTTCTGCTGGATCAGGCGCTTGCCTTCGCCCTTGGATGCGAATACGCCGCCTGCCACCAAGGCATCCAGCAACTTGTCTCCGACAGTTGCTGCCACGGTGGGCATATCGGCAACATTTCCTGCTCCGCCGAATAGAGCTTCGGCAGACTGCTTGGCCTTCTTAGCCTCTTCCTCGCCATGGACAATCTTTGTGACTTCATAAGCTAGCACAGTCTTGGCTTCATTGGCCTGCTGCCCCTTCATGGCACCTAAACGGCGCACCTCATCCATCGGCAAAAAAGTGAGCAGGGACAGGCACTTCTCCACATCTGCGTCATCCACATTGCGCCAGTACTGATAGAACTCGTAAGGAGAGGTCTTCTCTGCATCCAGCCAAAGGGCACCGCCTGCAGTCTTGCCCATCTTCTTGCCGTCGCTCTTGGTCAGAAGCTTGTTAGTGAGACCGTAAACTGGTGCGCTGAGCTTACGACGGCAGAGTTCCACACCTGCGATGATGTTGGACCACTGGTCATCACCGCCCATTTCCAGCTTGCAGCCATAGCGACGGTTCAGTTCCAGGAAGTCGTAAGCCTGCATGATCATGTAGTTGAATTCCAGGAAAGTCAGGCCTTTCTCCCAGCGCTGCTTGTAGCACTCAGCGGAAAGCATGCGATTGACGGTAAAATCAGCCCCTACCTCGCGCAGGAGTTCGATATAATTAAGCTTTCTGAGCCAGTCGCCATTGTTCACCATGATGGCCTTGTCATCAGAAAAGTCAATAAAGCGGGCTATCTGCTTCTTAAAGCATTCGCAGTTATGCTCGATGATTTCATCCGTCAACATCTGGCGCATATCCGTACGACCAGACGGGTCGCCCACAGTGCCTGTACCTCCACCTACCAGGCAGATGGGACGATGGCCTGCCCTCTGCATGTGAGCCATGGCCATGAGGGCTATGAAATGGCCTGCATGGAGACTGTCTGCGGTAGGGTCAAAACCAATGTAGAAGGAAACCTGCTCTTCGTCGAACAGTTTCCTCAGTTCTTCCTCATTAGTACACTGGGCTACAAAGCCACGTTCTTTCAAAGTATCAAATACGTTAGCCAACAAACTCTCTCCTTTATGTTGAGGTCATACATTGTTACCAATTTATCTGCCTTTGCCGACACCACCGCCACGCTCAGGAGCATCGGAAACAGGTTCCGGTTTTGGCGATTCAGCTTTCGGTTCCGGTTCCGGTTTGTTCTGGACAGGAGCATTCTGTCCGCCCTTCACAGGAGGTGCTTCTTCTGCTTTTTCCTTGGGAGTATCCTTTTTAAGTTCCGAAGGCTTATGTTTGACGGCTGTCTTTTCATCATCTTCAAGCTCTCCTACTGCATCATTCTTGCCAGCAGCACTGCCATCAAAATTCTTGGCAGGAGTGGTGGCAAGCGCCTTGCTCATGAAGGCCTTCCAGATTTCTGCAGGAGTCTGCCCCCCCGTCATGCTATGTAGGGAAGCATTATTGTCATTTCCTATCCAAACCCCGGCTACCAAGTCAGGCGTATACCCCACAAACCAGGCATCATGATAATCACTGGTAGTTCCAGTTTTGCCAGCGGCTGGACGGCCAATGTTGGCGTGAGTGCCAGTCCCCTTCTGGATGACAGTCTGAAGCATGCTGGTGAGTTCTGCCGCACTATTTTCGCTGATGACGCTACGCTGCTTTTCCTCTGCCTGCTCTATGACCTTGCCATTCCTGTCCAGAACTTTAACAATAACCACAGGATCCACATGAATCCCCTTATTGGCAAAAGTGCCGTAAGCACTGGTCAGTTCCAACGGCGTGACCCCTTTGGTGAGGCCCCCCAGGCTGGTAGCAAGATTGCGGTCATTCTGCGCACCTTCCAGCACGAAGGTGGTGATGCCCATTTCCTGAGCATAATATATAGGCTTGTCAATGCCTAGTTTCTGAGCGATTTTTACCGTAGGCACATTCAGGGAATTCCTGGCCACTTCCCGAAGAGAAACTTTACCGCTGAAGCTGCGGTCATAGTTCTGCGGCTCCCAATCGCCAATTTTCACCGGGCTGTCGTTAATGACCGTATTGGGAGTGAAATTATTTTCCAAAGCTGCTGCGAAGACAAAAGGCTTGAAAGCAGAACCAGGCTGCCTTTCTGCCATGGTAGCGCGATTGAACTGATCAGTGCCACGACCACCTACCATTGCTTTCACATGGCCGTTATGAGGATCAATGGCCACTAGAGCTCCCTGTGGCTGCTCTATGCCATTGCCATCCTTGTTATAAGTGGGCAGGTTCTTCATAGCTGCTTCCGCTGCCCTCTGCATATCCATATCTATAGTGGTATAAATTTTCAGGCCGTCTTTATAAACTGCATCTGCCCCATATTTGTCGATAAGCTTTTGAGTAACATAATCAATAAAATAGGAAGCTTCATTGGTTTCAGTACTCTTGGTCTGCTTCACCAGTTTCAATTCTTCTTTTTTCGTTTTTGAAGCCTGTGATGCATTGATGTAGCCATACTTCTCCATCTGATCCAGCACCACGGATTTCCTTTCCTCTGCGGCCTGGAGATTATTGGTAGGAGAATAGTAATTGGGGCTCTTGGGAATACCTGCTAGCATAGCGCATTCATTAAGGTCAAGATCTTCTACATTCTTGCCAAAATAAGTTTTGGCCGCAGCCTGGACACCGTATGCACCCTGACCGAAATATATCTGGTTGAGATAGAGCTCCAGAATTTCCTGCTTAGTATACTGGCGTTCCAGCTGCAGGGCCAAGAACACTTCCTGAACCTTTCTTTTCAATGTGCGGTCCTGGGTAAGGTAAGCATTTTTGGCCAGCTGCTGGGTGATGGTAGAACCACCTTCGGATATGGCCTGCCCTCTCACATTTGACCACAGGGCGCGCATGATGCCTCGAGGATCTACGCCCATATGCTCATAAAAGCGGTTATCCTCCACAGCCACAAAGGCATTCTGCAAGTCCTTCGGTACTTGGGAAATCTTCACAGGCCGACGATTTTCAGCGGCATGGACATTGGCTATTTCATTGCCGTTGATATCGTAGATCTGGGACGAAGCCGGTGGCTGAATGTCGCTGGCCAAATCAGGCTTGGTATTCATGCTGGCGGTGAGGAAACCGCAGCCAATTCCGGTTACCATGACCAGAACCACGATTATGAAGCCTAGGAAAATACGTCCGGCAGAACTGCCCTTTTTCTTGACGGGCCTGCGTTTCTGCTGTTTTGTATTGGAACTTTTATCCATAAGCAGCCTCCTTAAACAATATGCTCTCTATTATACACCACTGCATAAAGGAAAAGCTACTGTCAGCAAAGACAAAGCATTAAAAGTTAAATATTTTTGAAAACCATTGTTTACTTCAAATTAACCACGGTTGCTCCCGTGCCGCCTTCATTAATATCCGCAAAAGCATAGGACATTACGTTCCTGTGCCCCTTCAGGTAGGCTTGCACACCCTTCCTGAGTGCGCCCGTGCCCTTGCCGTGAATCACCAGCACCTGGCTGAGTCCTGCCATAACAGCATCGTCCAGAAACTTGCCCACGACCTGCTCCGCCTCATCTACCATCATGCCGCGGATATCGATTTCACGGCCAATGCTGGCTGTCTTCTGCAGGTAACTGCTGCTCTGGCGCTTATTGCCGCTGGAAGCAGGAACAGCCTCTGCAGGATTGGTATGGGATACGAAAGTACATCTGGAAGCCTTTACTTTAGTGCGCAGGCTGCCCAGCTGCACCTCCAGTTCCCGGCCACTCATTGCCAGCACCGTGCCCTTCTGATCCAGGCTCTTGACATAAACTGTATCGCCAGGCTGGATTTTCTCGATATCCACTGGCTTGCCCACACCCTTCTGGGCCATGATGCCTGGGTTAGCCTTGGCAGAAGCCTCCGTGAGTTTGGCACGGGCTTCCTGGATGGCTTGCTGACGCTTTTTGACCCCCATATCCTGGAACTGTTCCTTGAGCTCCTTGATGATTTCCTCAGACTCACGGCGAGTACGGCGTATCATAGCAGCACTCTGCTCCCGTGCCTTGCGGATGATTTCACCTTTTTGCTTGGAGATTTCCTCCTTAGTGCGCTCAACCTTGAGCTGCAGGGCGGTGACACGCTGCTGGCGTTCCATAATATCAGCATTGCGCTGCTCGTACATCATCTTTTCCTGCTCCAGCTCATTGACAACCTTCTCGAACTGGGCATGATCGGCCTCCACCAGCTGACGGGCTCGTAGGATAATAGCCTCGGAAAGCCCCAGGCGCCGGCTGATGGCAAAAGCATTGCTGGCACCGGGGGTACCAAGAAGCAACCGGTAAGTGGGCCGCAGTGTCTTTACGTCAAATTCCACGCAGGCATTTTCAATCCCTGGACGACTGTAAGCAAAAGTCTTGAGTTCCGAGTAGTGGGTGGTAGCCACGGTGGTAGTCCCCATTTCCAGAAGCCTCTCCAGAATAGACATAGCCAGGGCTGCACCTTCCTCCGGGTCGGTACCTGCGCCCAACTCGTCCAAAAGCAGCAGGTCTTCCCTCTCCACCTGATCCAAAATCTTCACAATGTGAGTCATATGGGCAGAGAAGGTGGACAAACTCTGCTCAATGCTCTGCTCGTCTCCGATGTCAGCGTAGACATTCTGATAGACAGCCAGTTCGGAGTCTGGTGCCGTAGGCAGATAGAGGCCAGACTGAGCCATGAGCACCAAAAGCCCCAACGTCTTCATGCTGACAGTCTTACCGCCCGTATTGGGTCCTGTGACCAGCAGCATGCGGTAATCCGTGCCCAGCACGATATCAATGGGCACCACCTTCTCCCTATCAATGAGAGGGTGGCGAGCCTGCTTCAGAACCGTGTGTCCCTCATCATTGAGCTTGGGACGAGCAGCCTCCATCTCACGAGCCAGCTTCGCCTTGGCAAAGGTGAAGTCGATTTCAGCCAGAATATCGCAGTTGGCCCCAAGGATTTCCCGGTGGCGACTTATCTGCTGGGTCAGCACCTTCAGCAATCGGTTCATTTCCTGCTCCCTGGCGAGAACCAGCTGCTTTACATCGTTGTTCATATCCACCACCGCCATAGGCTCGATGAAAAGGGTAGAGCCGCTGGCAGACTGGTCGTGGACAATGCCAGGGAAGTGGGAGCGATACTCCAGCTTCACAGGGATGACATAGCGCTCATCACGCACGGTGACAATGGCATCCTGAAAATATTTCTGGTATTCAGCAGAGTGCAGCAGGCCTGCAATCTTGTCCTTGATACGGGACTGGGTGCTGCGAAGCTCCCGGTTGATGCGCCTCAGCTCCACGCTGGCATCTTCTCTGATATTGCCGTGCTCGTCAATGATGTTTTCCAGTTGGCGCTCCAGTTCTCCCAAAATTTCTGTCCCCCGGGCCAGTTCCTTCAAAAGGGGAACGTCCAAAGCCAGATCCCGGAAGAAATACTTCACATTGCGCATGGCATACATGGTGCTGCGCACCTCAACCAGTTCTCCCAAGTCAAGGACGGCCCCCAACTCCACCTTATGAAGACTGGAACTGATATCCCTGATGCCTCCTAAGGGCGGAGCCGCAGTTTCCATAATCAGCACAGCTTCGTCAGTTTCAGCCAGCCGACTTGCCACTTCCTCAAAATCAGAACTAGGCAACAGCTCCCGGGCAAGTCTCTTGCCCAAATTTGAGCTGGCGCAACCCGTAAGCATTTCCTTGATTTTATCGTATGCCAGTGTCTTAAAGGCTTCTTGTTCCATAAAGTTGATCTATCTCCATAAATTTTACAGGACCCCGCGGAAATAATGCCCTCTTGTAATATCCTTGCCCTCCTGCTTCGCAAGCCAGTCCTGTTGGGCTTCATCGAGTTCCTCAGGCAAATTCATGGCCTTTTTGTAGGCAGCCGTAATCTGCCTAATTTCCCCAGGGCTGAAATATTTGCCCTCAATCCGCAAAGTGTCAACGCCAGCAGGCAAGAATTTCATGGCATGGGGCAGCATGGAAAGGGTTTTGCTGTTCAGCACGTGCATATGGCAGTACTGATCCATGACTAGCGGGAATAGAGCTTCCTTCCTGTCCTTCAGAAAGTATTTTCCCCGTTGGCAAGGCTGGCTGCAGGGCTTCTCCCCTGCCCCGCCTATAAAACTGCCGGTAACGCAGTACTCAGACACCATTAGTTCCAATCTGCCGTGTGCCATACATGTCAAAGGAAGGGGGCTATCCTTGGCGAGCTTTCTTATCTGCCCCTCACTGAGTTCGGGGGAAAGAGTGGCTTCAACAGCCCCCAGCCCCTGCAGTGCCTCCAATGCCGTGCCGTTATAAGAAATCAAGGAATAGTCGGCATGCACAGGAACATCCGTCATTTTCTTCACCAAAGAAAGGGTGGCGATATTATGTACATGTATGGCGGCAGGCCTGCATTCAAGGCAGATCTTCAGCAGATTCTCCACTGACTTCTGGGCATTCATGCGCACAATGCGGGGAGTGTTCAGGTCAAAGCGCACCCTGGCCTTCTGAGCAAGAGACCAGGCCAGCCTATACTCTTCCTCGCTGATGGCATGATGACAGTAGCTGTCACCCCCAAAGAGTATGCCATCGGCACCTCCCTCAAGGGCTGCCTTCATTTGCTCCAATGATTCTACACTGACCATCAGGCGAGCAGGACGTGGAGTTTCGGCCTGTTTTTTTTCCACCGGCCAGGCTATCCCTTGCACCTTAGCAGGATACTTATAAGGAGGAAACTCTGCCAATCTCTGCTTTTCCAGTACCTCCACTGCCTTGCGCCGGGCTTCATTGATTTCACTCATGGGCACCATGACCTCACCCATGATATGACAGGTCAGTTTCTTCAATTCAAAAACTGAAGTGCCGAGTCTTTCCACCTGCTTTTGGATAATTTCTTCCGTCAAAGGCCTTTTTTGGGCATTCTCGGCAATAAAGTCAGTCATTGCCGAGGCCGCATGGCCTTCCTCGTCCCGGAAGATTATCTGCATGGGCTTGCCCTCTGCGGCAAAGATCTCTGCCGTGATGCCAATACGGCGTATGGGAGCACCGCTCTTGTAGCTATCCTTGGCCTTCTTCATCAAGGCAGCATCAAAGACCTTGAACAGGCGGTCATGGGCATGAACGGCCTTTGACAAGGCGAACTTTACCAGGCTCCCTGCTTCTCCACGTTCAATGGCCCTGCCCTTAGCATCCCAGAGTTCCTTGATCTCGGCTGTAACCCTGCCACCCACCTTGACCCAGAAATCCACCTGGTCTCCTAAAGCCAGAGCACCGGTGAGCTTCACCGTCACCATGCCACCATTGCAATCATAGCTTTCTACCCTTCCTACCATCAGTCCCCTATTATTGGGGCGCCTGTCGCTCATCATGGCCTTGCCGGGACGCCCCATAAGATAAGCAGTGGTGAAGTCGCGGTTGAAAATCTGAGCAAGATTGTCATGCTCCTGCTGGATCACATGGTAGCCCTCACCTGCGTAGTGACGGTCAATGGCTCCGCGATAGGTGCTCACCATCGTAGCCACATACTCTGGGCGCTTCATGCGACCCTCAATTTTCAAGGAAGCAACACCTGCCTCAATCAACTCTGGCAGGATATCAATGGTATTCATATCCCGAGGAGACAGAAGATACTTGCCTGCCTTGTGCCCCAAGACATCCCTGCCCTTTTCATCTACCAAGTCATAAGGCAGTCGGCAGGGTTGGGCACAACGACCGCGGTTGCCGCTGCGACCCCCAATCATGCTGCTCATAAGGCACTGGCCGGAGTAGCACACACAGAGCGCCCCGTGCATGAAAACTTCTATCTCCACCTGGCAATGGCTGCAAATATGGCGGATTTCCTTCAAAGAAAGCTCCCTTGACAGCACCACCCGGGTAAAGCCCAGTTCCTGCAGGGCCAGCACACCTTCTAGGCTGTGCACAGTCATCTGCGTGCTGGCATGAAGGGCAAGTCCTGGCACAGTTTCCCGGGCAATTTTAGCCACGCCCAAATCCTGCACCAGCACCGCATCTGCCCCTGCCTCATATAGGAACCTTAAATAGTCCCGCAGCGCAGGGATTTCCTCGTCCCCTACAATAGTATTGACAGTAACATTGATGAGCACACCCCGCAAATGTGCAAAGCGAATAGCCTCCCTCAGCCCCTCTTCATCAAAATTGCTGGCATAAGCCCGAGCACCGAACATATTCCCTGCCAGATAAACGGCGTTGGCACCATTCTCCACGGCCGCCACCAGTGCTTCACGACTGCCTGCTGGTGCTAATAATTCAACCAAACTGATTTCCTCTTCTTTCTAAAAGCCTTGCAAAAGGCAAACAATCCGAATCAAAATACACATATTAAATATTATATCATAAAATATTTGATTTTACAGAACAAAATGTTGAAAATTCACTAGTTAAGTTCAATATATTGGGGTACATGTTTTTCTGAAATGGGCATTCTTATTTTCGATAATACATGTAAATTAAATCAATGAATTTTAAACGCATCCATAAATTAACGGAGCGCAGCCATTATATAACTATCTCAGCTATGCCTGTAAATAGGGTCATTTTCACCCGACGCTAACAGCGTGCACTCTTTGAACTTCTCGCCTTTGCTACTTCAGGCTTTTGATTGAGAGAGCCGATGGACGGAGGTCTTGATGGTTTCTCCAATCCCATAACACAAAGATTATCTGTTCAGACAGCACCAAGAAATTATGCCTTCAATTCACACATGAGGGAGGCAGCAACGTAGCTACAATTGACGAAACCTCTACGCTCTTGTTACCTGTCGATGATTACCTGCTGTAAGCAATATGGAAAAAAGGGGGAACAGGCCCATTTCCAAACACACTTCTGGCAATTTCTTTGACGAACGGGTAGCGAGGCATATCAATGTGCTAACAGAAAAATTGGAGTTCATCTACTTGTAAGCCAAGGTGGCTGTTGCATGATTGATAAGGATTTGTCACAAAATAAATTGAATATATTGTAACGAAATAGCTATCTTATTTTGTGACAATATGTTATAATATCTGTAGTCCATTAAGGAGGGGCTACAGATGGTTGCAAGCATTGAAACAAA
>CACZHK010000046.1 GCA_902780915.1 Pseudoselenomonas ruminantium
GCTTCGCCCGCCATTTCATTCTGCAACATCTGCATGGCGTACACTGCGGAATTGACCATACGAACAGATCCTTTTTCGACAATAAAGGTTACTCGACTTCCACTGTCAAGCCCCAACACGCTTCTTACATCTTTTGGTATAGTTACCTGGCCCTTGGCCATGACTTTGGCATTGTCTATAAAAGTATCTGGCACGTTCATTGCCATCATGATAAAAACCTCCTTCGTAGGGTAGGAAAATCCCTACTTTCACTATATCATACCACCATCACATAGAAAAGCCATAATTGATGGCACGGGACTTTGCCCGTGCCAACTGTTACCCTATCTGAATTTCCGTACCGTCCTTAAATGTGACGCTGATATCTTCCTTGCTGTATACGGTCATGAAGTCTACCAGTGTTCCCCATAGGCCTTCATCAAACTCCGTCAGCCTTTTTGACTCTGATTCCAGAGCCTCGGCAAAAGCCTCCAGACGCTCTGCCTTGGCCTGCCTTTCCCTGATGGCTTTTTCCGTTGCTGTGTGTCTGCCCTTGACGTCATCGTAGTGGCTGACCAGTTCATTGTACCGCATTTGGTATTCTGCCTGGTCCTGGGCAATGCGGGCGTTTTCGCTGACACATTTTTGCAACATATCACAACACGATAGGTAACCTCATCTACTGTAGCGTTCGGTTGATAACTGTATATTGTTCTGAGTTGTCAATCGTAGTCTGACAAAGTCTGCAATAACAGATTAAAGTATTGTTATCAATAGGATGCCTCGGCATAACCATCCGAGATTTTGGCTGCATACGGCAGTACCATAGCCCAGACAGCGGCCACCTCCGTCCTGCCCTGCTCGATAAGATTGCCTACCTCATCTTGGTGCCCTTGATTTTCAGCGTCTGCACAGCCTCCGGCAGCACCAGCTTGCCGTCCACGCGCTCCTTCATCACAAAGCCCACCATGCCGTTGCCGCACTGGTCAGCAGGCCAGTGGGCTTGTGGCTGCCGTTGCTCGGCGTGTAGGTATAGACGATCTCTCCATGCTCGTCCCAATCAACGCTTATGTGATTTGGCAAGAGCGGCTACAGCCCCACCACACGCCCCATGCCGCCCCTCAATATTTGTGCATAAGCATTCTCCACAAAAGCAGGTAAATCATGGCTGTCTCTCGAAATTTATTCTGATGAACGGCAGGCACCATCTGATGATAAGAAAAAAGCATTGTGCAGCAAAGCTCAAAATCTTGGGATAAACCGTTAATTGCATATCGTGAAACTGCTGAACACTAATGCTTGAACATGAAAAACTTACAGGAGGCGATGATTTTGGAGAAACGAATTCTATGGAGAATCGTGTCAGTCCTGCTGCTGGCTTTGGTGCTGGTGATAGCAGAAGCTATCCCCGCTTCTGCCCAGCAAACCTGGGCGTTCTATATGTATGTCTGCGGCTCTGACCTGGAAACTGATGACGGTTCGGCTACGAATAATTTGGCGGAACTCTTCAAGGTTCCCCTGCCGGAGAATGTAACCTTCTTCATCCAGACGGGCGGTGCCAGCAAGTGGCATCTGAAGGGTGTCCCCTCAAATAAGATTGGACGTTTCGTATACGACAGCAAGGGCTTCCGCGAATTGCAGATCCTCCCGGATGCCAGCATGGGCAAGAAGGAAACCCTGACAGAGTTTCTCTCCTTTGCTGGAGAGCATTTCCCTGCCGACAAGCGCATGGTAATTTTCTGGGATCACGGCGGCGGCAGCATAGGCGGCTTCTGCTATGATGAGAAATTCGAGGAAACTCTGAGTCTCAATGACCTGCAATATGCCCTCGAAAATTCCTTTGGAAAAAATCCGTCAGAACCGCCCTTAGAAATGGTGACCTTTGACACCTGCCTCATGGCAACCCTTGAGACTGCCAATATCCTGCAGGGCTACAGCAAATATCTGACCGCCTGCCAGGAACTCATGCCTGGTTATGGCACCGATTATCAAGGCTGGGTCGGAGCCGTGGCCAAGGATCCTGCTCTGGAGGGCCGTCAGTTGGGACAAATCATCTGCGACACCTTCATGAAGCGCTGCCAGGAGTATGAATGTGACGAAATGGCCAATATGTCCCTGGTGGATCTTGGCAAGCTGCCCGCCCTGAACGCTGCCTATGAGAAGCTGGGCAGAGCTGCCCTGAAGAAAGCCAGCCAGTCTCCCAAAACCTTCTTCCCTGGCCTTGACCGGGCTGGCAATACTGTGGAAAGCTACGGTGTCACGGACGAGGATGGCATAAATACCTACAACATGGTAGATCTTGGTTCACTGGCAGAGGAAATGGACATGCCCGAGGCAGATGAATTGCAGAAAGCGCTCTCTGATGCAGTGCTCTACCGGGTGGCGGGAAAATACCGCCGCTATGGCAATGGCCTGTCCTGCTACTACAGCCTGGACGGAGATGACAGTGCCCTTGTGACCTACTGCACTCTGCCTAAGGTAAGCCCGTCTTTCTCCAGGCTCTACAGCCAGATGCTCACTCCCGATGCAGAGGGCAAGGCGCTCTATGTTTTTGATCTGAAGAAACTGGAGGACAAGGAAGTAGTGCTGGAAGGCGACACTGCCGTGCTGAAGCTCACCCCCGAGGATGCCAATGCCATCAGTGAAGTAGAATGCCTGCTGACCTTCAACAAGGATGGCAGGGAAATAGTGCTTGGCACAGATGACAAACTCACCAAGGACTGGGCACAGGGCATCTTCCGCGATGACTTCCAAGGTGAGTGGCCCCAGCTCTGCGGCCATGTCCTGCCCATGTATATGGATGAAGCCCACCCGGACTACTACCTCTTCGGCTCCACCATACTGCTCAATGGCAAGAAATATTACCTGGCCTCTGCCTTTGATGTGGAAAAACAGGAGTTTGAAATCCTGGGTGCCCGCCGCATCCTAAAGAGTGGGCAGATTGACAGGACGGTAATGCCACTCAAGAAGGGTGACACCGTGACCCCGCTTTTCTATAGCGCAGACGAGCAAGAGATGAAGGGAGAAACCTTCACCCTTACGGAAGAACCATATCTGGAGGATGCGCTTCTGCCGGCGGATGACTACACCTACTACTTCCGCCTCAAGGCCCCCCGCAACGAACCTGTTCTCACCGGAGGGGTAGAATTCCATGTGGAAGCAGCCGAACAGGCCCAGGCTGCATGAATAGCCAGTCCTAGCTGTGACGAATGCTATATGACCGAAGGGAGAACCTTTTATGGAAACGACACAAGTAGCCAATTTCCGGCGCAATGTCCTGCGACAGATTGCCAGATATGTCTGGGACGGAACTCTGGAGGAAGGAGTCTACAACATTTTGAATATCGTGAAGGAGGACGGCCCCCGGGTACGCTGCTGCGTCCACAAAGAGCGGGCGGTACTCAAGAACCGCATCCAGATGGCTCTTTGGCAGGAGACGGGCATCCATATTGCGGAGGCGGCCAAACGGGCACTCTCAGGAAACTTCGAGAAGAACCTGCCTGTCATGGACGTGCTGCCCGATGCCTGCGATGCCTGCCCCATCGACAAGTATTATGTCACCGACCTCTGCCGCCACTGCATCCAGCACAAGTGCATGGAGCACTGTCCCAAGCACGCCATCAGCATTCAGAATGGCCGGGCGGATATCGACAGGGATATCTGCATCGAATGCGGACGCTGCGCCAAATCCTGCCCCTACGGCGCCATCATCGAAATCACCCGTCCCTGCATCAAGTCCTGCGCCCTGGATGCCATGAGCTCCGGGCCTGACAAGCGCACCTTCATCCACTATGACAAATGCGTGAGCTGCGGCAACTGCCGGGAGGGCTGCCCCTTCGGTGCTCTGGATGAACGCAGCATGATTGCCCAGATCCTGCTGGCCATCAAAGCAGGCAAAAAGGTAGTGGCCATGCTGGCTCCCTCCTTCGTGGGGCAGTTCGGCGCCAAGGTGCAGCCCGGGCAGATCATTGCAGGCATCAAAAAAATCGGCTTCGCCGAAGTGGTGGAAGTCGCCGTAGGCGCGGATATCACCACCATTCGCGAAGCCGAAGAATTCAAAGAAAAAGTACCGGAAAAAAATGAGTTCATGACCAGCTCCTGCTGCCCGGCCTTTGTAGAGCACGTCAAGAAGCACTTCCCAGAATTCCAGCAGAATATCTCCGAGACCGCCTCTCCCATGGTCTCCTGCGGCCAATGGGTCAAGGGCAAAGATCCTAAGGCCCTGACCTGCTTCATCGGCCCCTGCATCGCCAAGAAAGCCGAAGTCATCCATCATCCCGAGTGCATGGACTTCGCCATGACCTATGAGGAACTGGCCTGCATCTTCGACGGGCTGGACATTGATATCTCCTCCCTTGAAGCAGAGCCTTACCAGACCACAGCCACAGCCGGAGGCATCGGCTTCCCCCTGAACCGGGGCGTGCAATCCTCGCTGAAAGCCCTGCTGGACAAGCAGGGAAATACCGAGGACATCATCATGGAATACGCCGACGGCCTCAGGAACTGCCAGGACAAGCTGACCCTGGTCAAGCAGGGAACTCTCCCCATCGACTACTTCGAGGGCATGGCCTGCACCAACGGCTGCGTGGACGGACCCGGCACCCTGGCCCAGCAGGGCCTCACACGGGTCATGCTGACCAAGTTCGCCCAGGCCGCAGAAAAGAAAGTCAGCGACGAAGACGAGGAAGCCGTCAAAGCTGCCGAATCAAACCCGCTCTAACCCTGCCACGGCATAGGCAGAAATCCCCTGCTCCGTGCCGGTGAAGCCCAGTTTCTCCTCGGTGGTGGCCTTGACATTGACCTGGTCAGGCTCCACCTCCAGAACACGGGCGATATTCTCATTCATGGTCTGAATATAATCCTTGAGCTTCGGTCTCTGGGCTACAATGGTGGCATCCACATTGCCAACCTTGTAGCCCTTTTCCTTTATGAGCGTCACCACATGAGCCAGGAGTTTCATGCTGTCAGCCCCCTTGTACTTGGGATCGGTGTCCGGAAAATGGCGGCCGATATCCCCCAAAGCTGCCGCCCCCAGAAGAGCATCGCTGACGGCGTGCAGGAGCACGTCCGCATCAGAGTGGCCCAAAAGCCCCAGAGTATGAGGCACTTCCACCCCGCCCAAGATGAGTTTCCTGCCCTCTACCAACTTATGCACATCATAACCCATGCCAAAACGCGTCATGCTTCTTCCTCCTCCATCTGCCTTAAAAATGCCTCTGCGGTTACCATATCCTCGGGAGTAGTGATCTTGATGTTGCGGTAGTCCCCCTCCACCACCTTGACGGGCTTGCCCAGCCTTTCCACCAGGCTGGCATCATCTGTGCCCAGGAATCCCTCCATCTCGGCCCTGTCATTGGCCTCCAGCAGGATATCCTTCTTAAAGCCTTGGGGTGTCTGCACCGCCCAAAGGGACTTGCGGGGCGGGGTGCTGACCACCAGACCCTCAGCATCCACGATTTTCACCGTGTTCTTCTCCGGCACAGCGGCAATGGCACCGCCGAAAGCCTTGGCGCCCTCTATCACCCTGCGGATAACCTCAGCAGTGATGAGGGGACGGGCAGCATCGTGCACTAGCACCAGGTCAGCTTCCTCTCCTACATGGCTCAGGCCGTTCCTGATGGAATACTGCCGCTCGCTGCCGCCTGCCACCAACTGCCAGGGCTTCAATCCTTCAGCCCCCTGCAGCATGGCCCGCACCTCTTCCATTTCCTCCCTGCCTGTGACTACAATCAATTCCCCCACCTCGGGCATACGGGAGAAACTTGCCAAAGTCCGCAGGAGAATGGGTTTCCCAAAAAGCTCAAGCAGCACCTTGTTCTTGCCCGCCTTCATGCGGGTGCCCTGCCCCGCAGCAGGAAAAATCACACTTACCATAAGAACTCCTTTGCGAAAAAGGGACTGCCAGCAGGCAGCCCCGAAAACTTGCAAACAGATAAAAGATCAATGCTTGGGTTTGGCAAAGATCATGCGACCTGCGGCGGTCTGGAGGGCAGAGGTGACCTCCACTTCCAGAGTCTCGCCCATATGGCGCTGGCCGTTCTCCACCACGATCATGGTGCCATCATCCAAGTAAGCCACGCCCTGCCCCTGCTCCTTGCCGGACTTCACGATGGAAACCACCATGTTCTCTCCGGGAATCACCACAGGCTTCACGGCGTTGGAAAGCTCGTTGATGTTGAGCACCTCCACGCCCCGGAGCTGGGCTACCTTGTTGAGGTTGAAATCGTTGGTAATGATCTTGCCGCCTACTTCCTGCCCCAGCCGCACCAGCTTGGAGTCCACCTCCGTGATATCGTCATAATCCACATTGGTGACCTCCACCTTGAGCTTCTTGGACTCTCCCCGGATTTTCGCCAGGATATCCAGCCCCCGGCGTCCCCGCACCCGCTTGAGCTGGTCAGCGGAGTCTGCAATGTGCTGCAGTTCTTCCAACACGAACACGGGAATCAAAAGCGTCCCTTCGATGAAGCCCGTCTCGCAGATATCGGCAATACGCCCGTCGATGATGACCGAGGTATCAAGGAGCTTGTAATCCTTGCCCGCCGGTTTCTCCGGGCTTTCTGCCGCTGCCGCAGGCTTGGCGGCATTCTGCTTGGCTTCACGGTTCTTGGCCAGTTCCTTCAGGAGCTTGGGAAAGAAATCAAAGAGTCCTGTCAGTTCCTGACGCTTCTTGATAGTGATATGGATGCCCAGATAGCCCAGCACAATGCTGAAAATCACCGGAATATAATCGCCGATGACTGGAATCTTGGCAAAGGAATAACCTAAGAGATTAGCAATAATGAGTCCGAGAGAAAGTCCCACAGCACCGGCAATCACATCATGAATGGGCATCTTGCTGAGTTGCTGCTCCACCCAGTTAGAAAAAAGCTTGAGCTGCCGTATGAGGTACGGAGAACCCAGAAAACCTATGATGCCACCGAGAATGGCACCTGTAAGCAGGCACAGCAGGCTGGCCAGTGTCAGCTTGAAGATTCCCAGGTCAGTCTTCAGCACCTCCGTACTGAGGAAGTCCGTCAAGACGGGTGCCAGCAGATGGAACAGCGCCCCGCCTGCAATAGCCAGGAATGACGTGATGAAAAACTTCAGTACCCTGTCTAGCATATTCTCACCTCCCTTCACTGGTAATAGATACATCCATCTGAACTTGCCGGACACCTTACGGTATCCACACAACCTTACACGAAATCTACGCTCCCGCTGCACCTTAGGCTTGTGCTCACTGAGATTTCATGGTAAAAAAAGAAAAAAGTCAGACAGACCATCTCTATAAGTATAGCAGGTCTGTCTGACTTTGTCCAAAAATTCAATGCGTGCAGACGTTCTTCGCCAAGATGCCGTCCACCCAGCCCTCTACTTCATCCGGTGTCTTGTCACAAGCATAAACCAGTTCACTTATGAGGATTTGCCTGGCTAGATCCATCAGGCGGCGCTCGCCGCTTGATACTTTGCGCTGACGGTCTTGCAGTATGAGGTTGCGTGCCACTGCGGCCACATCACAGATATTGCCGGTCTTCATGCGGTCAAGGTTCGCGTGGAAACGCTTGTTCCAGCTGCCTGAGGCCTTTTCCGGCTTATCCTCCAGCACATCTTTGACCTCACCTACCTTATCCTCTGAAATAATGTCCCGCAAACCGATATTATCCACATTATCGGTCGGAATCATCACTTTCATGTTGCCTAGCGGCATCTGGAGGACATAATAAGATTTTCCCTCGCCGAGAACCTCGCAATTCTCAATGCCTGCAATAACCCCCGCGCCGTGCATCGGGTAGACCACCTTGTCACCTACATGCAACAAACAACCACCTCCCCGAAAAGCAGTACATCGCTAGCCTGTTTACATTATAACACATGCTTTTCGGAAAAGCAAAATAATAAAAATTGTCGTTTTATCGTGTAAATTATAACAAGTCAATCCTCAGACTGCAAAGCCATGATCCCGGCCTGAAACTCCTCCAGGCTAAGGTCAAAGTACGGCAGTTCCTTCATTAAATTGTAAACTTCCATCTGGGAAACTGCCTGCTCGATGCGCTCTGCCAGAGAATCCTCCGTCAAGGCATGCATCAGCATATGCTTGATTTCTCCTATTTCTCTTTCCATATGTAACCTGCTTTCAGCCTCACACAGCCTCAGTATTATCCATTTCGTACACCGTTGCCTGAGCTTCCCTCTGCTCCTCCCAGATGATGGTGGGAGCCAGCTCGAAGCCATTGAACCGAGTAGCACTGACCGTGGAATAAGCGCCGATTTCCGTCACCAGCACCTTGTCCCCAATCTCCAAGGCGGGAGCCTCAAAATCACTGTAGAGCACATCAATGCCATCGCAGCTGGGCCCGCCAAAGAAGGAAGGGCGCTTCCTGCCCTTGCCGAAGCAATGAAGAGGATATGTCCAATGATCGTAGATAATGCCTGAGAAAGCGCCATAGATACTCTCATCCAGAATATACCAGGGCTTCTCCCCACGAAATTTGGTGCCAATAACCGATGTCACCAGATTCACCGCTGTGCCGCACATATAGCGGCCCGGCTCCGTCCAGACAGCAGTATCGGGGAAAAGCCTGTCAATCTGCTTATTTATGGACTCCATCATAGCAGCCAGATCCACGGAAAGCCCCTCTGCAGACGGCACGGGGAAGCCTCCTCCTATATCCAAATCTGTAAGTTCCATGCCCATAGCCTTCGCTTCGTCAAAAAGCCCCCTGCAAACCAGCAGTGCCTCCTCATAGGCCGCCGTAGAAAGGGACTGGCTGCCTACATGGAAGCAGATACCAGCAGGATTCAGGCCCGCAGCCTTAGCTTTCCTCAGCAAAGGCAGGGCTTCTTCCAAAGGTGCGCCAAACTTGGTATTCAAATCCACCAAAGCCTTATTGTTGCGTACACTGACCCTGACCAAGACATCTGCCCCCGGCGCAGCGGCAGCCATTTTTCCAATCTCAGACTCATCATCAAAAGTCATGCGGCGCACCTTGCATTCTGCCGCCGCCAAAAGGCCGCGCTGATCCTTCACAGGATTGGCGTAAATCATGCGGGAGCCATCCACGCCCAGCTCATGAAGAGCCCGCATCTCTCCCGCCGAGGCCACATCGAAGCAGGCCCCCAGGGAGGCCAGCCGTTTGAGTATGCCAGGAGTGGGATTTGCCTTCATGGCGTAGTAAATGCCCGCCCGAGGCATGTGCTTCCGCATAAAGCGATAATTCTCCTCCACCTGGTCCAATGATGCCACCAGAAAAGGCGTAGGTATACGCTCTGCCAATGCATTCATCTCTTGTTCAGTCAGTCGAAACATAACACAACCCTTCCTTATCTAAAAATCTTCTTTTTACAAAATCTTCCCCTATGGTAACAGATAACATTTACCTTGTAAACAAGAAAATCACTGTTGTCTTCTCCACGAAAACACCGCCTGCCAATTTCCTTCCCTGGAAAATTTTCACAATAAAATATTGACGCAGACATAAATAAATGATATACTTCTATCTGTTAGCGATACAAACGGTCGCTGTTATGCCGGAATGGCGGAATTGGCAGACGCACCAGACTCAAAATCTGGCGTTGGCAACAACGTATCGGTTCAAGTCCGATTTCCGGCACCATTTGAAGTCTAAGGCTTCGAGGGGTTTCCTCGGAGCTTTTTTGTGCCCTAATCCCCCCTTACTGACACTAACGCGGGGCAATTTTCCTTGCCTTTTTAACTGTCAAGCCATAGAATATGAGCGGCAGGAAATTCCCTCCGCTGCGGGCTGATGAAAGGAGCGCACCATGGAAACGCTGATTTTGACTTTCACGAATCCTGAAAGCTCGTCCCAGTCCTTCCAAGTTTCCCTCAAAAACATCAGTCCCGAGGCAAGCGACCAGACAGTATGGAATCTGAGCCAGAAACTTGCCCAGATGGATGAATGGACGCTTACCAAGGTGGAGCGGGTACAGAGCCGCACCCTTGGGGGCTAATACTGATAAGGAGGGCACGGCATGAAGGAGCTAATGACAGTATTCCGCCTTGACGATGGGCATAGCTACACCATGAGCCTCCCTGCGGAGCTCTCCCCGGGGACTACCAAGGAGCAGGTACACGCCTGGATGAAGCACATGATTGACAAAGACGCCCTCATTGTCGGGGGACGGCATATCGTGGGCATTAAAGACGCCTATGTGAAGGTGACGGGCAGAGAAGAACCGTATTATTAACCCACGCATGGTTAGTCATGTCACAAATCCTGACATTCTATATTGACATTGCTGACAATCTCCCTTACACTGAAGTCAGGAGGTTGAGCATCATGTTTGAAAGAATGAAAGCAGCCCGGAAGGCCCTGCGGCTTACTCAGGAGTATGTGGCACGACAAATGGGCATGTCACGCACTACCATTGTGGCCATTGAGGCAGGAAAACGTGAAGTGACGGCGACGGAGCTGTCAAAGTTTGCCGACCTTTATGGGGTGCCTATGGAGAAGCTTATACACGGTGAGGAGGCCCCTGCTGGCAGGGCAGCCATGTTTGCCCGCACCTTTGCCGAGCTTTCCGAGGCTGACCAAGCAGAAATCATGAACTTAATGCGGTTCAAGAAGCGTTACCGGGAGAGCCTTAATGCCTAAGCTTACGGATATTTACCAAAACGGCATGAGCCCAGAGGCGCTGGCTGCCAGCGTTCTCAGGTCACAGGGAATAGACATTGAAAATCCGCACCTGCCTATTGACCCCTTCAGGATCATGCGCAGGTGCGGTGTTGTCTATCAGTTTATAGGTGCCAAAAATCTGGAGGGCATTTACCTGGTGCCGGAGGACGAAAAAGACGTGCCTCTGGTGGGCATAAACTGCCACCGGCGCATTACCCGCCAGCGTTTTTCGGCGGCCCATGAGCTTTGCCATCACCTGAAAGACCGCAGTTCCCAGATTTGCCCCATCGGCGCCAATCAGAACGCCATGGAAAAATATGCGGAGCAGTTTGCCTCTGCCCTGCTCATGCCCCTGCCATCCCTGCGTCAGCGTGCGGCCCGTTTTTTGCAGGACGAACAGCTTGACTTGCAGGCAGCCCTGCACCTTTCGGTGGAGTTCGGGGTCAGCTTTGGAGCCTGCGCCAGAAGGCTGGCTTATGTTCTTCGGGTGCTGCCCTTTGAAAATCCTAAGGAGCTTGGGCAGCGTATAAAGAAATTCAAGCCCGACAAGGTGAAGGCCCAGCTGGGAATTGAACTTGAGCCTTGGGAGCTGCTGGCCCAGGCCGCTGACTCCTACGAATTTTTCTATCAAATCCGCCCGGATATTGCCTGGTACATATTCAAGAACAACTTTATTTTCAATGAAAACCGCATGGAGGGCGTTGACCTGGAGGAAGATGAGGTGGCTGAGATTGTGGCCGATCTGCGCCTCCACGGCAGTGACAGCGAATACTGCCGGGCAGAGTATGACAACATCATTCAGGTGACAGGCCACTCGGCTATTTATGACTATATCTGCTCCACCCAGGATAATTTGGATATCTACAAGCTGACCAAGCTGAACAGGCTGCTTTTTCAGTACACTCCCATCCCTGACACAGGGGGAAGCACCCGCCGTCATAATGTGATGGTGCAGGGAGCCTCCTTTGAGGCCTCCGATTGGCGGGACATCATGCCCCGGCTGATAAAGCTGGCACCGGTGACGGCCCAGCTCCTTGAAAGGCGGGAGGATTGCTCCGTCAGCGAATTCATCAGTGAGGCGGTGAAAATCCACCACGAGATTACCCAGATTCATCCTTTCGCCGATGGCAATGGTCGCTGCTCCCGGGCTTTTCTGAACTGGCTGCTGCGCCTCAAGGGCCTGCCGCCCATTTATATCAAGCACAAGGAAAAGGAGCGTTACTACGAAGCCCTTACCCAGGCTGATACCAAAGGAGATTTCAGGCCGCTGGCCAAAATCGTCATCAAGGAATTGTTCAGAACCATGATGGAAATAAACAAACACTAACATACAGGCGGCTGACGCTTTGAACGTCAGCCGCCTGTAATTTTATCTTCGCTGTGTCAGCAAGGTAGTTTGCCCCCCATGACGGGCAGTTCACCACACCCAAGTGCCAGCCCTTCTTCCGGCACTGATAGCCGTAGGGACATTATCGGAGGACAGAGGCGGGCTGGCTTTGAGGTCTGGGCGTGGCGGTGTGCGGCAGCGTGCCCCCCCCACCCGCTTCGCTCAGGGAGCGATTCACACGCCGTTGAAGCGTCGGTACTCTGCTTCCATGGACGGACTGCCCATGGAGGGGCACTATCAATGATAGCCCCTCAAGGACAAGGGCAACCATCGAACTCCCATGTTTTCTGCTTTTCGACTATTACGCTTGAATATCTATACCAGATGAAAACTCTGTATTTTGACGACGATAGGTGTCATTATCCTTTTGGCGAAGTTCATGTTCTATTTTTGATAATTCATCTTCTAAGGCTGCTTGTTGTTCAGGATTAGCAATGCTGCTTAGACGTTTGGATAGTTGGGCTTCTCTTGCCTTCAATTGTGCAATTTCTGCATCTACCTTATCCGTAGAAGCAATGCATATTTCTTCATCATTATTTTTTAATTCATCAACTTTGATTTTTTCAGTTGGGCTGTAGGAAGATTGAGAAGAATGATAAGTTTGTTGACTATTATATGTGCTCACTCCTTGAATATCCACAATAATTCACCTCACTACATATTATAAATACATTGTTGATATTCATTTTTTTGTATCAAGAAGATGAAACTCCAATACCGACAGCTGTCACTTGTGGATTTTCACTATCAAAGGATATATCCATCTGTACTTCTGTTGTTGGCATTGGTATTTCTTCCACACTATAATCCTTTGGCTCGCTTTCTCTAGCTCTTGCTTCATCATTCTCTGCTGAAATTTTCTCGTCTTCTCTGTCCTCTCTCTTGCGTTGATGTTCAGCTAAAGCAGCGGCACTTTTAGCCATAGCATAAAGATCTTTGTTGAATTCCATTAGTTCCTTTTCATCAGCTGGAGAAACTTTTCTTCCATGCATAATACGAGACGCAGTGGTCATAGCACGAGACATTTTATCGTTGGCTTCTCTCATGGCATCACTAGACTGACGAGCATTGGCAGCTTCATGTAAAAGCATGTTGTGCATAAAAATGGCCTTTTTAGAGTTCTGAATCTGTTCGTTTGTTGCCAGAAGTTGTTTTTTTACATCGTCAGACAGTTCCACCTGTCTACCGTCAACCTCGATATACCCTTGCTTCACAGCACGATTCAGCATAGCCGAATTTTCAAAAGAAATAGATAGGCTGTTTTTATTGCCTCGACGAATGATATTAAATGCAATATTATAATCGTTATCTTTAGCTTTTGATGTAGCCTTTTCGTTTTCGCTTTGATTAAGTTCTTGCCCTAATGAGGAAATCTCAACCGTATCTTCTGTATTGTTTGTTTTTACGGTATTATGGTTAGCAACATAAGTAGCCGCAGCAGATTTATCATCTTTGGGAATAAAAATGGAATCCTTAATGGTACGCTCGTGAATTGCCTTACTTGTTGGCTTGCGAACATAGTATTCCAGCTCTTGCTTTGTAACATTAGTTAGTATACGCATTCCCACCATCCTCTCTTTTAATCGCTTACACCAATTAGAGTCTAACCGACAAATAGCACATACAGATAAACCTCCATATTCATATATCGTATTTTTCTAAAAAAACTTAAGGGCTGGTAGAAAACACGATAAAGAAACTCACTGTGGAAATGGCGATGAGCGCTTCCTCCCCTATGCCAGCCACACATATACAAGAAAAGCCCCGGTCTCCCGGAGCTTTACATCTTTTACCAGTTGGCTTCCACATACCCTTGGGCCACCTGGGGCTGGAGGCCGAAGCGGGCCATAAGCTTGTCTGCTGTTGTGGCCTTGGTGAACATGTCCTCTGCCGCCATGACTTATTACAGTCCATGCTATGAACAGTTACGGCCCACCACCTGGAAAAGCTGCTCCTGCTCTCATGCAGTGCGTCCGTGGCGGGTGTGGTGCATGATGGCGGGAAGGCTGGCACCGCTTCGTGAGGCCTCGGTGGCAGACCGGAGCAAGGATAGGCAGTCACTGATGTGGCGTGAGCAACCATACAGCGGCCCCCTTATTTGTGGAGCTGGATGGTTAGGGAAAGGTCAAAAAAATAAAGCCCTTGCGGGCTTAGATGTCTTGGCATTCGTTGTATGGCTTATTGCTGAAGAGTCGGGATAGTTTTCTGGTGATGTAGTCTAGCAGTGTCATGAGCATGACAAATGCTTTTAAGATCAATATTATGAACTCACCGAGGAGCCAGATTGCTGCCAGAATCCAGAATACGACACAGGCGATAATGAACAGGGTATGCATACTACCACCTCCTGTTGTCTGAATTATACCACGATGGAGGCTAGTCGGTAAAGAGAATGAGAAAGAAAGAGCAAGGCTTTGGCAAAAAATAGCGTGTACTATGCGGTGTACTCGCTATTTTTGTACCATAAAGCAACCAGAAGATCTTCCCCGCCATGAATCAGATCCTGCCGTTGTAAAGCTCCTGCTGGATAAAATTACCAATACTTATTAACATATTGATTGATAATTTCCTTACATATCCCGAAATTTTTTACCATCAAGGGCACAAGAATATCCTTATCGACATTTTTCTCCTTTGCAACCTCAATGGTCATCTTGAGAGCCGGTTCCATACCTTTAGCCTTCCCTTCCTGCCTTGCATAGCTAAGCATGGCCTTTTGGTCACGTTCAAATTTTTCCTCCAAAAGTTGTCTCCTGGCTTCTATTTCTTCCTTTGTGAACACGTCCGCTGCCTCCATTACGTCCCAGCAGGCAGCCTCAAAGTTGGCTGCGGTACTTCGGGAAATCAGCTGCCGGTATGCCCAGTGCTTCCATGGCTTTTTCTGCCGGCAGATGGAGATTCTTCATGAGATTTTTTATGTTGTCCAACCGTTCGCTTAAATGAGCATAGCTAATCTGTGCCGCCTGGTCACGGCGGAACTTCTCCGCTTTTTCATAGGCCCTTTTGGCTACTTCGTCTTTAGTGAACATATCTTCCACCTCCATCGCTTCCCGAATGGCAGCCTCGCTCTCGGCTATCTCCTTCAGCTCCTCGTCCGGGGTGCTTGGGGAGAAGTAGGCCGCCCATTTCTCCATGCGGTTCATGTCCTTCACGCTCTTGCCCTTGAACTTCAGAAGCTCAAGGAAGTGTATCTCCAGCTTGTCCGTCAGCTGGCACTGGGTCTTGATATCGTAAACGCCAAAGCAGCTGTGCATATTCGGGTAATCCTTCACATCAAAGAGATTGAAACCCAAAATATTGATGGCCACGGTGCGCTTCAATTGGTCATATTCCTCTCCACGCTTGAGATCAGCGTAGTTTTTCGCCCAGTAGTACAGGGAACGCTCGCCCATAGAGGTCAGGGAATTGACCTGCATTTCGATATTGACCTTGACACCTGAAGCCGTCTGCCCAAGGATATCCAGCCTTGATTCCTTGCCCTCGTACTCATCGGCATCAAGCTCCCTGTCAATGAACTCAATATCCGTCAGAAGCTCTGTGCCCTGAAACTCAAAGAAAGCATTGATAAGGGCCAGGGTAATCTCCGGGTGCTTGGCAAATACTGCCTTGAAAACGGCGTCATTGGTGCGGTTGATGCGAAAAGCTGCCATATCCATTCCTCCTGTTTCTTGTCTTTATTGTACTACGAAATCTTAACGAATCAACCCCAAAGGACGCAGATGAGCTTAGTGAAACCCAAAATTCCCCCAAAAAGCCAATGATTCCCCTGCAGTCTGTCCCACACCAGGAACGGTACCCGCTATGGGGGTTCGATGGTTGCGCTCATCCGTGACCGCGTAATATAGAAAGTGCCCATCCCTGGGCACGACCCTATGGCGTGACACTTGGCCCTATCCCTGAAGCAGAGAGCCTGTGCTTCAGCACCGTGCGAATCGCTTATCTCCTTGAAGCTGTGCGTATAATGTACGATATTATTTGCGGGAGAGGTTGGTACGTACGTTGTATTGATAGTGACAGAAAAAGAGAAATATGCTACAATACGGATGTGTTGCGCCCCTGTTAAGTTTGGCGAGGGTGCATTTTTTTACAACTATAAAGCGTAATGGCACGATGTCGGGACGGGCTGCATGAGAGCAGGCAACTTTCTCGGTGTGGAGCCAATAAAATGAATTGTGGCGGTAGATTTTCTAAGAAGGAAAAACATACCTTTCCACACTTTGAAAACTCATTCCCAATTTCTGTCTTCATTATAACTGCTAATTTCAGTTAGTCAGCAGTTAGTCACTAGATGAACTTTTACGCTTCATAATGAACTAAAAAGGCTAAAGCGCGCTAAGGCAAAGCCCCGAGAAACAACGATTGGTGCCTATTGGAGCGAATTTGCAAATCCGACATACCAGACTCAAAATCTGGCGTTGGCAACAACGTATCGGTTCAAGTCCGATTTCCGGCACCATTTGAAAATTTAGCCCCGAGGCCATGCCTTGGGGCTTTTTGATTAGATTTGGAGGTTATCATGACACAAGAAGAATTCCACAAACTCGTGCATTTGGTGATGGACTCCCCCGCCCATCCCCCCGAGACGCTTTTCGCAGGCGGCATGGACAACTGGCGAGCCAGGGCGCGCCTGGCGCACTTTCTGGCCATGAAGGGCATCGACAAGGAAAAGGAAGCCCTGGAACTATTCCGCAGCGTCGTAGAGGAAGATTTCGACGAGGAAAACGCCGAAGAAGTGGAGGAAAAGGTTTTTGCCCTCCAGAAGCTCAGCGAGCTGGAGAAAGGCCTGAACCAAAACGAAAAAGCCCTGAACCACATCAATCTGGCCATCGAAACGGCAGAGAACACAGACTTTCTCTACAAGTATATCCTGCGGGGCGAGCTTTGGGCAGACCGCTGGAATCTCATGCACAAGATGGAGATGACCGAGCAGGCTGAAGCCGAAGCGGACGAGCGCCTGGAAGCCTATAAGGATTTGCCCATCCCCCACAACAGCTATGTCTACTACGGCTACCGCTTCAAAGCCCACCTGGCTGCCGCCAGGGGCGATGGCACCCTCATTGCCAAAGATTACATGCACATGGCCCTCCACGCCATGGAGATTCCCGAGAAAAACAAAGCCGCCCTCGACCACGCCTTCGCCGCCACCCATGACAACACGCCCTTTATCCTGGCGGAGATAGACAAGGCCACGCCGAACCCGGACTTGCTGCATTGGGACATTTGATAAAAACATATAAAAGAAGCTGTCTAACACTTGGCTAGGCAGCTTCTTTTATGATATATCAGCTTATTTAGTTCCCATCTATGCGCATAGATTAAAGAGCACGCTGAACCTTACCAGAACGCAGGCAACGGGTGCAGACGTTAACACGCTTGACCTCACCCTCAACCACAGCGCGCTGACATTGTTGCCGGACAGCTCACCCTTTGCACAAATCTCGCAAACACTTGCCATATCGCTACACCTCCTTACTTGTGTGTCGAAAACCGTGAGTGGTATGGCTTTCAAACATAACAGAAACATTTTACCATAAAGAAAGAGCCTTAGCAAGGAAAAGTTTTCAGCTTTTCCCTTGCCTGTGATTGAGATATGATAAAGTCTCATTGTATTGTTTGAGATATTGTCCCAAGTCGTGTTACACTTAGGCTTCATTCTTACTTATAGAAGGGAGCCAGC
>CACZHK010000047.1 GCA_902780915.1 Pseudoselenomonas ruminantium
ATATTGCCCCAGCAGAGTGAAGACGATGTAGAGCACCGACTGGAAGTAGTGCTCGAAGGGGGCATCATCGGTGGTGTAGGGTATGCTGGCAAAGAGGGCCGTGAGGATGTCCCGCGTGCCCTCGGTGTCACCGGCTTCCAGGCAATCATCCAAGGAGAAAATGTCCGCCCCCCTGCCGGGAATGGCATCTCTGCTATATACAGGCAGCAGGCTTTCTAGCAAGCCATATTTTACTTCTTCATTTGGAAATCCCAGGGTATAACGCCTTCTTCTGGCGTCATAACCCCAGAGTGTCAGATAACCTGTCTGGTAGAGCAAGGGGACAATATCCGGATTTTCTGCCCGATAATCTGTAATCGAAAAAGAAGTGGCATGAATTTCCCCGGTGCCCAGCTGTCTCATGTTAAAATGCATATTTTTCAAGCGCCGCACCAAAAAGGTAGGGGTAGCCGTAGCGAACCAATAGGACTCAAACGCCCTCTGCTGCAACGCATTCAAGACGCTGAAGGGATTATACACCCCGGGGCTGTCTGGGTAAAAGTGGTACCCATCATACATTTGCGCCAGTTTCTGCAGGCAGCCTTCCTCATCCAGCTTGTGCTTCGCCGCCATTCTCTGGAGTTCTGGCCGGAAACAGCTGCGAATTTCTTCCTCAGTCATGCCGCAGACAGCACTGTAATCCTCATAGAGGGAAATATCCTGCAACTGGTTCAAATCGCTGAAAATGCTCACCTTGCTGAACTTCGTCACCCCGGTGATGAAGACAAAGCGCAGGTACTCGTCATAGCTTTTCAAGGTGCCGAAAAAGCCTTTGAATACCGCCTTGTTGTGCTCCTCCAGCGTGTCATTTTCCAGAACTTCAAGCAAAGGCTTGTCATACTCATCCACCAGCACAACGCAACCTTTCCCCGTCCTTTTCTTTGCTGTTATCAGCAATGTTTGAAAGCGGTCACTCAATGACCCCTGTCCATCGCAATCGTACTCAGCTTCCCAGCGGCTGAGCATCATGTCCAGCACATCCTCCAACGCCGTATCCACCTGATAGTTCTGCCCGTTGAAGTCGAAGTAAAACACAGGATAAGGCTCAAAAGCTCCCTCGTTCCCCTTTTCCAGTCCCTCAATAGCCAGCCCCTCGAAAAGTTCCCGCTTCCCTTCCCAGTAAGCCTTCAGCGTGGAGAGAAACAAGCTCTTGCCAAAGCGCCGGGGACGGCTGAGGAAGTATTGCTTGCTACCATGAACAAGTTCATAGATATAGCGGGTTTTGTCCACATAGAGGAACCCTCCTTCCCTCAGGCTGACAAAGCTCTGCACCCCAATGGGCAATCTTCTTTCATCCTTCATGCCAATTGACCTCCATTCTCATTCTCGCGCTCGGCCACAACTTTATTAAGGCACGCCAAAACAGCCCAAAATGTCACCTGCCTGCCACAACCCACTCAGCCAGCTTCCGCTCCTCGCCGTCAAAGCTCACGCCTATCTTGAATAGCTGCCGCTTGTCTGCGGCATAAGGGAGAGCGTAGCCCTTTTCCTCTATCTGAGCCAAAGCCTCCTGGGCGCTCTTATCCACCTTGAACTCGAAGATATAGACAAATTCATCCGTCTCCAGAATGCAGTCCGCCCGTCCCTTGCTGCTGTGGTCATCGGTGGTGTAGGGTATGCTGGCAAAGAGGGCGGTGAGGATGTCCCGCGTGCCCTCGGTGTCACCGGCTTCCAAACAATCATCCAATGAGAAGATATCCGCCCCCCTGCCGGGAATGGCATCCCTGCTATAGACAGGCAGCAGGCTTTCCAGCAAGCCATATTTTACCTCTTCATTGGGAAAGCCCAAGGTATAGCGCCGCCTGCGGGCATCATAGCCCCAAATGGTCAGATAGCCGGTCTGGTAGAGCAAGGGGACAATGTCCGGATTTTCTGCCCGGTAATCCGTAAGGGAAAAAGATGTAGCATGTATTTCCCCGTTGCCCAGCTGCCTCATATTGAAATGCATATTTTTCAGGCGCCGCACCAAAAAAGTAGGGGTAGCCGTAGCGAACCAATAGGCCTCAAACTCCCTCTGCTGCAACGCATTCAAGACACTGAAGGGGTTATACACTCCGGGACTGTCGGGAAAAAAGTGGTAGCCATCGTACATTTGCGCCAGTCTCTGCAGGCAGCCTTCCTCGTCCAGCTTGTGCTTCGCCGCCATTCTCTGGAGTTCTGGCCGGAAACAACGGCGAATTTCTTCCTCAGTCATGCCGCAGACAGCACTGTAATCCTCATAGAGGGAAATATCCTGCAGTTGGTTCAAGTCGCTGAAAATGCTCACCTTGCTGAACTTCGTCACCCCGGTGATGAAGACAAAGCGCAGATACTCGTCATAGCTTTTCAGCGTGCCGAAGAAGCCCTTGAAGACAGCCTTGTTGTGCTCCTCCAGCACATCATTTTCCAATACTTCAAGCAGAGGCTTGTCGTACTCATCTATGAGCACCACGCAGCCTTTGCCAGTCTTTTTCCTGGCTGTTATCAGCAGTGTTTGAAAACGGTCACTTAATGTCCCCTGACCATCGCAAGCATACTCAGCTTCCCAGCGGCTGAGCATCATGTCCAGCACATCCTCCAACGCCGTATCCACCTGATAGTTCTGCCCATTGAAGTCAAAGTAGAACACAGGATAAGGCTCAAAGGCGCCCTCTTTATCCTTTTCCAACTCCGCTATCTCCAGCCCCTCAAAAAGCTCCCGCTTTCCTTCCCAATAGGCTTTTAGCGTAGACAGAAATAAACTCTTGCCAAAGCGCCGAGGACGGCTGAGGAAATACTGCTTGCTGCCGTGAGCCAGTTCATAAATATAGCGGGTCTTGTCCACATAAAGGAATCCGCCTTCCCTCAGGCTGACAAAGCTCTGCACCCCAATGGGTAGTCTTCTTTCTTCCTTCATGCTATCCCCTCCAATCTAAGTTTCTGAGTTTATTATACCATAACTATCCCCTGGCGATTTCATCGGCCAGCAGACCGCCCACCGTCGCCGCCAGCCGGTCAAGCTCCTGCAAGCGCAGGTAGCTGCCCCCGTAAATCCTTCTGGCAAAGTCCTCGGCCAAGTCTGCCGCCAGAACGCTGTTCACCAGGGCCAGCACCTTGAACCCCTGTTTCCTCAGTTCTTTCACCGCCTCCGCCGTATCCTCTGCCGCGGCCTCGCCACCGTAGGTCTGGCTCAGATGCAGGCCTTCCCTGCTCAGGGCATGGTCATCGCTGGGACAGGCATCGGTGAGGATGAGCATGAGAGTCCTGCCCCTCCTGCCCCGCAGGAATTCCGGCAGGGCGCGGAGAGCCAGGCCGTCACGATTCCAGCCTTGGGCGTGGTAGGAGAAGATGCCCTTGGCATCTTCTTCGTGGAAGTCCTTGAGCCGCCTCAGCACTGTGCAGCCCCCCTCGCTGAAAAAGGACAGGGCGAGCATTGGCACACCTGCCTGCCGCAAGGCCTCGGCCATGAGATACGCCTGGCTGGCGATAAGGGCCTGCCTGCTTTCGCGAGATGCGGAAGCATCCAGCAGCAGCACCACGGAAATCTCCCCGCAGCTGGCAGGCTCCACAGCGGAGAATACCCTCTCGTCTCCCAGATAACGCCCCCGCCAGACCCGTCCCGGCGCGAGCCGCCCGCTGCGGGCAGGCAGTTCCAGGGGCTGGCGGTGTACCAGCAGGCAATTCCTGAGCCTTCTGGCCAGTTCCTTCAGTTCCGTACGGAACTTCGCCTGTTCCCGCTGGTAAAACTCCAGATTCTCAGGCCTGGCCGCCCCCCGCTCCCCCGTGAACCAAAGGCGCACATGAGTATGGGGGCCCCGGCAAAGCTCTGCCTCGATTTCGGATAGTCTCGCCAGGCCAAAGAGCGGAGCGCCAAAACGCCGCTCCCTTTCCCCTTCGCTGAAACGGCTCTCCTGCAGCCCTGGCAGGGAGAATTCCCTGGCCTCCATCCCCGACTGCCAGGGAGCAAACTCCCCGCCCTTGCCCCAGCGGCTCTGGCGGGGCAGGATTTTCCTCAGCAGCGCCCCCAGCCTGGGAGACACCGCCAGATGCATTATCTTCCTGCCCGGGCTCTGCCAATGGAAGCGGAAAAACTTCTCAATGATTCCTTCCATAGCAGAGATGACTTCCTCCGTGCCCCATGCCCCAGAAAAGCGCAGAGCCTCATAGAGCCGCTTGTCCCAAAGATTCAGCAGCCGCACCTTCTCCCCCAGGATTTCCCGGCAGCGGACACACTTCAAGGTGTGGGCCAACTCCTGCCGCATCATCAGCTGCTGCATGGCAAGGTCGGTATCATCTGCCAGGAACCGCTCCGCATGGCGGCGGCGCAGGTCTGCCAGCACAGGTCGCAGAGGCTCCTCCCGCCGAAAGGCCGCCTCCTCAAGCCCCAACCAGAAAAGCTCCGTGAAAAGCTCTCCCAAAAGTGACTGGCCAAGCTCCCGAAAATAGGCCGCCAGCCTTGCCCCATCATAGTGCCGATGCACAAAGCCCACGATGGAATTGAGATAAATATCCGGCTCCCCGTCCTGATGGAAGGCCAGAAATTCCGGCCGGAAGCCATAAGCCCCCGCCGCCGTCCAGACCATATTGAGGGCCCTTTTCTGCCGCTGGCTTCTCAATGATTCATAAGTCAAAAACTCTTCTTCCTTTCCCAAAGCCAGTAAGGGACAGGGGCATAGCATAAGCGGAACGTGTGGAATTTTACCATAAATCTTAGCGAGCGCAAACCGCCGTAGGCGGTGCAGTGGGAGCTTAGATTCTATGGTAAAAGTCCAAGTGAAGCGTTGCTATGCCCCTGTCCCGAACGCCTCAGCATGACGAAAAGAACTCCTTTCGCCTCCAGTCACCTGGCAACCGCAAAGCAAGCAAGTCCTCCACCAGCGCACGCTCCTGGCTGTCGAAGCACTTGTCCGCAATGCCCATGGAGAGTGCCTCCCCGGCAGTCAGCCCCAAGCGGATCAGCCGCAAGACATCCATGAGCCCCCGCAGGTCCAGGGCCCTGCCGGAGATTTCCCTTTCCTCGTATTTCTTGCGAATGTCCATGAACAACTCCGCCATCATCCGGGCGGCCTTTTCCTGCAAGTCCGGGAATTCGTAAGCCAGCAGCTGCAAGAGCGCCCTCTCCCCCGGCACAGGCAGGCGCAGCACTACAAAGCGGGAGAGCAGGGCTTCATTCAGTTCCCTGGTTCCCGCATAGCCGTAATTCATGGTGGCGATGAAGCGGGTGGCAGGATGCAGGCGCAGCTCCTCATACCCCGGCACCTCCAGCCGCCGCCTGTGATCCAGCAGGGAGTGAAGCACCGCCAGCGCCTCGTTTCGCGCCATATTGATTTCGTCCAGGATGCAGACACCTCCCTGGGAGGCGCATTCATGTACCGGCCCCGGGCGAAAGCGCACCTCTCCCTCCTTGAAGGTATCCATGCCTATGAGGTAAGAGGCATCCACATCTATATGGAAAGAAACATTCCAGGCAGGCCGCCCCAGGAGCAGGGCCAGGCACTCAGCCAGGATATTCTTCCCCGCCGCCTTGGGCCCCACCAGCAGCAGGTTGGCCCCGGAGAGCAGCGCCGCCAGCGCCTTTGCTAATATCTCCTTGCCAAAATAAGGATAACGGGGCACAGTCACCTCCCGCGCTCCCTGCCAGGGATATTTTTCCCGAAAAGCCTCCGCCTCCTGCAGCAGCGGCTGCTCCAGTCCCTGCCCCGTAAGTATTTTTCTTGCTTCCTCCGCTGTCACGCACTCCATCTGCCTTTCCATATGACCTTAAATCTACTTCCTTAATTCTTTGCCACTGCCAAAGTTCCTCCCTTCTAAATTTCTCCTGTGCCTTGGGTGGTCAAAAATGCTATACTAGACATAGCACAACAGGGAGGGATTCACGTGTCTTTAGGGGATAACATCAGATCATGCCACAGCTGCGGCACCAAGAAATACCAGCTGCCAATACTCGACGAAGCACCTGAGGGCGATAAAGTCATCATGTGTGTGGATTACACCGCGCCATTGCTGCCCCCAAGCGAACGCAATAACATGCCGGAGTTTGACCGCTGCTTCCCCGCAGGGCCCATGCTGGAACCTGCGCTGAAAGATCTCGCACGCTTCGGCTACAGCTTCTACGGTTCCTATCTCCTGAAATGCCCGCCCCTCACCAATGGTATCCCGCGGAAACCTACGCGCTACGAAATAATGAACTGTTTCCATCATCTGCTGGAAGAAATCGAGGTCTACCGCCCCCATGGTGTGCTGATGCTGGGCCAAGGCGTCTACCTGAACTTACTGCCCCTGCTGGGTCTGTCCTTCAAGAAAAGCTATGGTTATTACTTCAACATCTACGAGTATAATGGCTTCAAATTCATCGCCGCCCCTCACCCAGGGACTCTGGACAAGCTGCGGGACAACACCTCACTCTATATGGAAGGCATTGTCAGCGCCGTACGCAGGTGCGAAGAATCATAACAGGAAGGTGCAAACATGGACTATACAAATTTCGAAGTAGGACAAAAATTCCCCCTGCCCATCAGGGAGCAGGGGGACGGGGGACTTTTCCAGGCAGATGTGAACGGCCTCATGTTCATCCTAAAGCTTTCCCGCACGGATGTCATCGCCTGGGAAGCCTTCCGCACCGGAAAGATGGAGCTCGCTCTTTACGAGGAGGACGGGGTGCTGTTCTTCCTCTACCAGATAGACGGCATCTTCAAGGAAGGCTGGGGGGATGCCCCTCTGGGAATGACCCTGCTGAAGCCGGAGGAATGGCCCACAGAGGAAATCCTCCAGGACAAGACTCTGCATCTTTATCTGGTGGACAGCAACCTCTCCGTGCTGCTCTCCCTGCGGCAGGTGCAGTTAGGTGACGGCTTCCATCAAGTCATCCGGAACTATATCGAAGGGCAGCAGGCCGCCAGGATTTCCCCCAAAGAATACACAGAAAAGGTACACCGCATCTGGCAGTGCCTGACCTCTGCTGCCATGCGGGAAAAGGCCGTGGCGGTACAGAAGGTCCCCCTGGCCCTGGGCCATTGAGCCTGCTTATATAGCTGGAATCAGAACTGCGCGAGGAGGTTTTCCATGAAAATAGCAGCAAGCGATTTTGACGGCACCCTCTACCATGAGGGTAAAGGCATCAGCGAAAAGACGCTCTCTGCCATCAAAAAATGGCAGGCAGCAGGACACAAGTTCGGACTGGTCACGGGACGAAATATGCATCTGGTAAGAATCGGGCTCAAAGAATACGATATCAAACTGGACTTCTGTGTGGGCCTCAACGGGGCAGTGATCTTCGATGAAGCAGAAAAAGAAATCTTCAGCAGAGAAATGCCCAAAGAGGCAGTCATGGGCCTTTGGGCCCACGAGATTGCCGGCGAAAGCCCCTACGTCATGACCCTGCGGGGCTATGACAGCTTCGGCAAGTGGAATGACCGCAGCTGCATCGATCCCGTCATCCATGCCAACACCCCAGAAGTCACCCCCGAGGAGGCCCAGGCACTCCCCCATATCCTGCAGATGTGCTTCGTGGCCGCCTCCCCCGAGCGGGCTGCCCAGCTTGCCGCCGACATCAGCAGCCGTTTCGCCGGGCAGCTCTCCGCTGAGGCCAACCTCGCCTTTGTGGACGTCTGCGCCGCAGGCAACAACAAAGGCACGGGACTGGAACACTTGCAAGAGGTCATGGGCTGGCAGGACTATCCTCTCTACGTCATCGGCGATGACCTCAATGACCTGTCCATGATAGAAAAATTCCACGGCTTTGCTATGGCCAGCGGCCATCCGCTGGTCCTGGAGAAGGCCCGCGGCGCCTTTGCCTCCGTGGGGGAAATGCTGGAAGCCAACCTTTAAAAACAGTCAGGAGAGATACATATGCGCGTCATCATCACCGATTCCTACGAACGCATGGGGCTGGAGGCCGCCAATATCGTGGCGGGGCAGATTTACCTGAAGCCCGACAGCGTGCTGGGGCTGGCCACGGGCAGCACGCCCCTTTCTCTCTACCGGCGGCTGATTGCCGTGCATGAGACCGTAGGACTGGACTTTTCCAGCGTGACTACCTTCAATCTGGACGAGTATATCGGCATGGAGCCCGATTCTCCCCACAGCTACCACTACTTCATGCATGAGCATTTCTTTGACCACATAAATATCGCCCCTGAGAACATTCACCTCCCCAGCGGCACAGCCGAGGACATGGCAGCAGAGGGACGGCGCTACGAGGATATGATTGCCAAGGCAGGCGGCATAGATTTGCAGGTGCTGGGCATTGGCAGGAACGCCCATATCGGCTTCAACGAGCCGGACGTGAAATTCGAAGCCACCACCCATAAGGTGGCGCTGGACGAGGAGACCATCAAAGCCAACGCCCGCTTCTTCGACCGGGAAGAAGACGTGCCCCGCTACGCCATCAGTATGGGCATCAAGACCATCATGCTGGCCCGCCGGGTCATCCTGCTGGCCAGCGGAGCAGCCAAGGCCGAAGCCGTAAGCAAAACCCTCTGCGGCAGCGTCACCCCCAAAGCCCCCGCCTCCATCCTGCAGCTTCATCAGGATGTCACCATCATCCTGGATAAAGAAGCGGCAGCACTCCTGCCGAAAGAAATCTACGGCGTGCGAATTGACAATTATGGCTAAAATTAAGAAAACGCCGCAGCCATGCAGAAGACAACCCTGGCTCTCGGACATCAAGTATAGAAGGAAAATCCCTCCCGCTTGGCGAAGTATGGGGCAAACGTGCCACTAAGCGTCAAGAACAGGAGGGATTTTTTATGTCCAAACTTCAGGATATGCTGGATGCCAACGCCGCTTTCTGCGCCCATCCTCCCGCCGACTACACCACCGAGGATCTGAAGAAAAGCAAGCTGCCCCAGAAGCAGGTAGCGCTCATCACCTGCATGGATACCAGGCTGGTGAACTTTCTGGAGCCGGCCTTAGGGATAGGCCGGGGCGAAGCCAAGGTCATCAAGACCGCAGGCAACGGCATCACCGGTGTCTTTGACGGCACCATCAGGAGCCTCCTGGTCTGCATTTATGAACTGGGAGTGAAAGAAATCTTCGTCATCGGCCACCACGAATGCGGCATGGCGGGGACCACCTCCGAAGGGCTGATAAAGGCCATGCTGGAACGGGGCATTGCCAAGGAAGCCATCCACATGATCAAGAAAGAACTCATCGAATGGGCCGACGAATTCCACCACCCGGAGCAGAACGTGACCGACACGGTGGAGCGCATCCGCCTGAATCCCCTGATCCCCGCCGATGTCTATGTCCACGGCCTGATCTTCCATCCCCGCAGCGGCAAGGTGGATGTAGTCGTGAATGGCTATAAATAGCCGCACCTCAGCAGCTAAAGCAAGGGCAGGAGCCAAAACGCTCCTGCCCTTGTTTTAGCTCTCAGAATAGTAATGCTTCTGCCTCAATTGCAGCAAATGGCCAAGGTATGTCAACCGATGATATCCTGCCTGGAAATTTGCATAAATTCAAGGATTTTTCCCCCTCTTGTCGAATGTACAACAAGAGCATATTCGATTGCGTCACGCCCCTAGATGGCAGAAGGAGCAAGGTGGCATCATGAACGGAAAAAAAGCGAAGGTCAAGAGTTTCTTTGACCAGTTTTTGCTGCAAGCTCTGGCCGAGTTTGTGGCCCTGGCAGCTGTGATCAGCTTCCTGGGCATGTATGTTTACGACAAAATGGACATCCTGCTCATTGATTCCCTGAAGGAGTCCGTGGCCCAGCAGAGCCAGAGCACGGCCTATGCGCTGGGGGAGAGATTCCAGCACAAGCTGGACGAGTTGAAGAGCCGGGCAGAGCTCCTGCAGGAGGGCAGGATTTCCGCCGAGGATGCAGTGGAGATTGACACCATCGGCACCAAGGAAGGCAGGACGCGGGGCATCCTGCGCCGGGACAACACCGTCGTGGCAGGTGCCCCCTTGCCCACCTCGGCCGCTGCCGCCATCAGCCGGGTCTGGCTTGGCCGGCAGGCCATTGAGTACCGCCAGGGCATCGGCCTCATCTTTGCCGTGCCCTTCGTACTGGACGGAGAGCTTTGCACCTACTACGAGGTCTTCGACGATGCTGCCGTCCAGATCTTTTACAAGATGATGAGCTACAACGGCAAGGGCACCCTGGTGCTGGCCTCGGACTTCAATGACTGGCTCCTGCTGTCCCAGGGGCAGTACCCCGAAGTGACGGCAGGGAAGATGACGAACTTCAACGCGACCTGGCAGAAAATCCAGCGTGTGGAAGTCCTGCCCCAAAACACCAGTTCCATCTACGACGAGGACGAGGAATACGCCTTCTTCTTCCACAGCACCTATATCTCAAAAGAGGACCACCTGCTGCTGGCGGGCTATGTAGAATGGGACGATGTGGTGGTGGGCATAGACTACATCTACACCCTCATGAAGATGGTGTTCTATGTGATGCTCATCCTGCTGTTCGTGCTGGTGTGCTACCATATGCGCACCCAGCAGCTGAAGCACTCGGAGCATAAGACCGCCATCTCAGAATCCGCCAACCGGGCCAAGAGCGACTTCCTCTCCCGCATGTCCCACGAAATCCGCACTCCCATCAACGCCGTCATGGGCATGGACGAAATGATCCTGCGGGAGTCAAAGGATCCCGCCATCCTGGAATACGCCCAGAATCTCCAGCAAGCAGCCAAGACCTTGCTGGAACTCATCAACGACATTCTGGATTTCTCCAAGATAGAAGCGGGCAAGATGGAGATCATCCCCGCAGAGTACCAGCTGGGCTCCCTTCTGAGCGACCTGGCGAACATGATACGGAAGCGGGCGGAAAACAAAGGCCTCTCCTTCCAGGTGGAAGCCAACCCCAATCTCCCCACCACCCTGTTCGGTGACGAAATGCGCATCAAGCAGGTGATAACCAATCTCCTGACCAATGCCATCAAGTACACGGAAAAAGGCGGCGCACAACTGAAAGTGGACTTCTCCCCCATAGACGAGGAGCAGATTTACCTGAAGATCAGCGTCAGCGACACGGGCATCGGCATCAAGCCTGAGGACATGGACAAGCTTTTCTCCTCCTTTGAGCGCATCGAGGAAAAGCGCAACCGCAACATCGAGGGCACAGGGCTGGGCATGAACATCGCCCAGCAGCTGCTATCCTTGATGGGCGGCGAATTGAAGGCAGAAAGCGTCTACGGCAAAGGTTCCACCTTCAGCTTCCAGATTGTCCAGAAGGTGATGAATCCCGCCCCCCTGGGAGATTTTGAAACCGCCTGCCACCAAGTCCTCTCCTGCCACAAGGATTACCAGGTGTCCTTCCGTGCCCCGGAGGGCAAAATCCTGGTAGTGGACGATACGGTGATGAACCTCACCGTGGTCAAGGGCCTCTTAAAGCAGACCAAACTGCAGATTGACACAGCCCAGAGCGGGCTGGAATGCCTGGGACTGGTGCAGAAGAAAAAATACGATCTCATCTTCCTTGACCACATGATGCCCAACATGGACGGCATCGAAACCTTGAAAGCCATGGTGCAGCTGACAGGCAACCTGAATGAAGGGACTCCCGTCATCTCCCTGACAGCTAACGCCATCAGAGGGGCGCGGGAGCAATACCTGGAGGCAGGCTTCCAGGACTATCTCACCAAGCCCATCAACTGCGCCAAGCTGGAAGAAATGATCATCAAGTACCTGCCCCAGGACAAGCTCACCGTGCTCACGGCGGAGGAAAGCGCCCTGGAGGCAGAAGCGGCAGAAGAAGTCCATCTGCCCGACTGGCTGATGTCTGCAGAAGGACTGGACAGCGAAGCCGGCCTCAGACACTGCGGCTCTGCCTCGGCTTACCTTGATGTGCTGTCAGTCTTTGCCACTTCTATCCAGAGGACAGCCCAGGAAATCGAGGGCTATTTCCTGGCCGAGGACTGGAAGAGCTACACCACCAAGGTTCACGCCCTGAAATCCACTGCCAAGATCATCGGCGCTGACGAGCTCTCCGAAAGAGCCCGCCGCCTGGAGGATGCTGGGAGTGCCGGCTACATCGACGAAATCCGCCAGGACCACCGCGCCCTCATGGAGCTCTACCTCACCTACGCCGAAAAGCTATCCCCCATGCTCCCCCAGGAGGAAGACACGCATGACAAGCCCCCCATCGACCCCGCCGAGCTAACCGAAGCCTTTGAAGCCATGAGCGAAATGGCCACCGCCTTCGACTACGACTCCCTGCAGTTCATCTTCGAATCACTGGACGAATACCAGCTGCCGGAAAAAGAAGCCGCGCTGTATAAAGAAATCAAGTCCGCCGCCGCCGTGCCGGACTGGGATAAGGTGAAGGAGCTGCTGGAGAAAAAAACTACATAAAAGCAGCGGGCCCTTCCGAAGGAAATTTCGGAAAGGCCCGCTTTTGGCATATTGAATGTCATTACTGGTTCTGGTCGTTGTTCCAGCAGGAACCATCGTGGCGGCCGCAAGCGGGGCCGTTGCCGCGGCCATGGCCACGGCCGCAGTACCAGCCGTCGTTATTGTCATTGTCGGACAGGTGACGGACATTCTGGCAGAGCTGGCCTGCCGTCACATCGGGTGTGGCGGCAAAAGCGGGGACGGCTGCAAGCATAGCGGCCACAGCCAGAAGCGATGCGATTTTCTTTTTCATGATATATACCTCCTAAGGTGTTTTCTATCTTGTAATAGTATTATCTCACAGGTTTGTGACAAAAGTGTTACGGTTTGAAAATTTTTTTGCTAAACTACTGGCAAGAGGTGATGAAAGTGAAAATCCTGATTGCTGACGACAATGAAGATATCCGCGATATATTGGCGTCCTTTGCAGAGGGGGCCGGCTTCGAGGTTGCTGCCGCTGCTGATGGCAGGGAGGCACTTGACCTGGCCTTGCAGGGGGATGTTTCCTTGCTCTTGTTGGATGTGATGATGCCTGAGCTTGATGGCTTTGAGGTCTGCAAGGAAATACGGCGGATTTCCGACCTGCCCATCATCATGATCACCGCCCGAGGCGAGGACTATGACCGCATCATGGGACTGGAGCTGGGGGCTGATGACTATGTGGTGAAGCCCTTTTCCCCTGCCGAAGTCATGGCTAGGGTGAAGGCCGTGCTCCGCAGGCTGCCCCAGAATATGGGGGATGAAGACAAGATTTCCCTAGGCAATCTCACCCTGCTCAAGGCTAAAGGGACCGCACTGGTGGCCGGAAAAGCCCTGTCCCTTACCCGCAAGGAATATGACCTGCTCCTGCTATTCCTGGCCCACAAAGGGCGGGTCTTTTCACGGGATGAACTCTTGGACAGGCTTTGGGGCTATGACTACACGGGAGACACCCGCACGGTGGACACCCATATGCGCAGGCTCAGGGCCAAGCTGGAAAAGGGCGGCGCCCAGGGCCTTGCCCTTGCCACCGTCTGGGGCCGTGGCTATCGGCTGGAGGAAACCACATGCTGAAGCCGAAGAAACTCACCCGCAAGCTCTGGGGCTACTTCGCCCTGAGCCTTCTTATCTTCTCCCTGATTATGGGAACTGTCTTCGCCTTGCTTTTCGTGGAATACAACCGCCAGTCCCATCAAGAGGAAATGCGCCGTCAGGCAGAGACTCTGGCAGAAGCCTGGCCCACCTTCAGAGAGGAAGGCTTCTTGGCAAAAGAAAACCAGACTGACGCAGAACTCTCCCCGGGCCGCCATGGCCCGCATCACGGCATGATACGGAATGACCACGCTTCCACCCCCGGCATGGGGCAGTGGTGCAGGCACAATTACAACCTTGAAGATTCCGGCACTGGCAAAGAAGGCCACCGGGCCGCCTTCCTGCAGGAAATGAACCATTTGGTGCAGGGAACCGTGTGGATCGTGGACGAAAGGAGCCGCACCATCAGCGCCTACGGGGAGGAAAGCAGCCAGATGGTTACGGGGCTGCCCGCCCCTGTGGAGGAAGTCCTGCATGAAGTGCTGGCAGGGGGAACCCCCGTGGCAGATTCCTTCTCCTCCCTCTTTGCCGAGCCCATGATTACGGCAGGCGCCCCCATCAGGGACAGCGCAGGCAATATACAGGGCGCAGTGCTGGTACACCGCCACCTTGCGGATTTGCAGGAAGCGGAATACACGGGGCTGAAAATCCTTGCAGGCTCGCTGCTGTTGGGGCTGATCATAACCGTCCTGCTGGCAACCGCCCTGGCCCGCCGCTTCATCGCCCCCCTCTACGCCATGAAGGACACCGCCGAAGCCTTTCGGTCAGGCCACTACGAAAGGCGCACGGGACTCACCCAGGACGATGAGCTGGGCCTTTTGGCAGGCAGCCTGGACGAGCTGGGCCGCCGTCTGGGAGAAGCCGAAGCCGAGCGCAACCTCCTGCAAAAACAAAGGCAGGAATTCCTGGCCGCCGTATCCCACGAACTACGCACCCCCCTGACGGTCATCAAGGGCACCTGGGAACTATTGCAATCCGGCTTTGTGAAGGAAGAAGGAAAACTCATGGACTGCCGCCGCAGGATAGGGGAAAACCTTGCCATGCTGGAGAGGCTTGTCCGTGACCTCCTGGAACTCACCCGCCTGCAAAGCCCCGGCTTCGAAGTGCAGAAAGAGCAGCTTGACCTGGCGGAGCCCTTTGGCGAAGCCCTGCGCAGCGCCCGCACTCTGGCAGAGCAGAAAGGCGTTGCCATCAATGCCAGCCTCCCCTCCCCCCTGCCCTTCACCGGCGACTACGGCAGATTGCGGCAGCTTTTGCTGGCCTTGCTGGACAATGCCGTCAAATTCTCCCCTGCAGGAGCAACCGTGGAAGTTGCCTGCAAGCTCAGTGGCGGCAACTGGCAGCTCAAAGTCGCCGACCAAGGCCCCGGCATCCCCCCGGAGGACCTGCCCCATATCTTCGACCGCTTCAAGAAAGGCGGCGAAGACAACCCCCAAGGGACTGGACTGGGGCTGGCCATCGCCAGAGAAATCGCCTTGCGCCATGACATAGAGCTGACCTGCGAGAGTCACGAGGGACAGGGAGCAGTATTCACGCTGAAAGGAAAGACGACATAGAAAGGCGCTGCAATCAAAAAGAGGCACAATACCCATGTGGCGAACAGCTGATAAAGCATGACTATACTTCAAATTTGCTGTGAGTTTGAGATATTTAGCAGATGCAAAAGCCAATGATAGTTTGGCGGCAATCACACATAAAAGTCCTTGCCAATGTATAACTGAAATGGTATAATTAGTCTACAAACAGAAAAGAGCGGGGTAGACCACGAGTTTACACCGGTAGGAGAGCCTTCGGGATGGTGACCTGTGAGGCTCTTTTATTTTTGCTTATACAAGGAAACGCGCCAATGCTTTGATGCACTGGCGCGTTTTTGCGTCATCCCTTCGGTTGGTGAGGCCGAACGGAGGACAGATTTAGTTTTTGCCGCTGTGGCGTATCATGTCGTAGAGCCATGCAGCCACAAGACTGCTGGCAATGCCTACAACAAACGAAAAGAGCAGGTTATCAACCACGGGTTTCACCTCCCTCGCTGCCGTGGGATTACCATGGTTAGAGGTAGCGGCAAAAATAGTATAGCATGAATCTATCTTCTCCTGCTTCGCGGCCTTGGCGAGATTGCCCAGTTCCCTCTCCGTGTCATCGCAAAGCACATAGAAAGACATGGTGCGGTACTTGTCATTCTGCAGGTTGAATTCCAGCATGCCGCTGTCACCCATGCTGTTGCCAAAGGCCAGCACCGGGCGCTTGCCTATCTCGGTGAAGATGCTGAAGATCTTGTTGCAGTTGCCGTTCTCACCCAGGAACACATCTGAGCGCACCACCTTTTCCTTGTGGCGGTCATAGAAGTGCTTGTCCGGAGCCTCAGTGCCCATGCCCGTGGTAACATAAGCCACCCCCAAAAGGAGGCGGCTTTTTCGCATCCAGTTTGCCTTACCCCAGCAGTTCCGCATGATCCAGGATTGTCTTGCCCGCCATACAGGCCGGGCAGAAGCAGGTGTCGCCGCCATTTGCCTTGACCTCCCGGGCCTGCTTCAGCATGGCCTCTGCCTGCTCGGGACCGAAGAGCTCCTTGGCCTTGTCCGAAGCAAAGAAGGGCATGACCTCGTCAATGCTCTGCACATCCTCACGCAGACGGGCCAACAGCGCCTCGGCAGCCTTCTTCTCTCCTGCCGTCCCCACTGCCGCAAGATAAGCCTGCGCTGCCTCCCGCAGCCCCGCATAGCAGCTTGGCGCATCAATGACAGCCTGTACCTTAGTCAAAAGTTCTTCCTTCGTCATACAAACACTCCTCTCTTCCAAAAACATGTCCATGATACATTTTCTTCAACCTTCTTGAAAATCCTTCCTGCCTGAAGCTGGAAAGGTGATGCCGAAATGAACTAGGGTAAAAAGGGAATTTTCCATGCCTCTGCCAGTTTTTCCATCTTCCAGCGAGCGTTGGCTGGGCTGGTGGAGGGCAGCTGGTGAAAGTGGATATCGGGGCGGCTCAGCAGGGACTTATTGTATTTCTTGAAGCACTGATAAGATTTGCCTCCATTGAAGCAGATGGTATGGATATGGGGGTAAGCATCAAGCAGGGCGGTGAAGTCATTGCCCTGCTCGTTTTTTATGTCTGCGTCAAGACTGCCTTTTCTCTCACAGACGGCAATGGAATCCCACAGGGCAATATGATGGCGGAGGAGCATATCCAGGCGTTCCTGATATTCAGCAGGCGGAGGTGATTGTTCCAAAATGCCAGCCATCAGCGGCCAAAAGCGGTTCTGGGGATGGGCATAATACTGCCGGGCTCCAAGCGAGGCCACGCTGGGCATGGAACCCAGAATGAGATGGGTGCAGTTTTCGTCAATACTGGGACGGAAGCCAATACAATGAAAATCGGATACAGACAAGAGAACACCTCCTGACAATTTCATTTCAATAGCTACGAAGCATACCTATCTCAGCTCGCTCTCTATCTCCTCGATAGTGGGCAAAGTCCCCTTGTATTCCTCGGGCAGCAATTTGGACAGCTCATACTCAGAAATCCCTATGGGCAGGCTCACCCCTGCGGTAGCGTATTTTGCCAGTACCTCATCCTTGGTCTTGCAGATAAGCTTTCGAGATAATATTACGATGGTGTCCCCATGGAATGCTAAAAAGACTCTCCATATCCAATTCAGGCACAACTTGTGCGCAAATTTCAGTCGTGCCCAATTCAGGCACAGCTTGTGCCTGAAATAACTGACTGTACAAGAGATAAAATCTCTTAATATAGCGCAAGTTGGTGGAGGACAGACCTTTCACCCCTGGCAGTTCCCTTTGCAAGTCTTGACTAAGCGCCTCCATAAACCCGCTTCCCCACCGGCTCTCTGCCTTCATCTCCACTATGTCCCTGCCCAGTTCCCAGTAAAAGGCCAGCATTTCCCGGTTGACCTTCACCGCGGCCTTGATCTGGCTCTGCCGAAATTTCTTGCTCAGAGACTGAACCCACTGCTTGTAATCTAAGGAAATACTGATTTATTGCCGCTCTTCTCAAATGTCCTGTCATAAGATACAATAGACATATAGGAGTTCACTGGAGTGAGGAGGTGCTTGTCATGTCGC